>DAVU01000012.1:0-31618 GCA_002505695.1 Euryarchaeota archaeon UBA487 | reverse complement strand
CGCCCCCAGTTGTATCAGCCGCCATAACCAGCCCTATGGTTCCAGTTGGAGCGATGACGGTGGTCTGAGCATTCCTGTAACCGTATTCCTCCCCCCCTTGCACCGCTCGATCCCAAGCAGATTTTGCGGCGTCCAAGAGATCGCTGGGACATCGTTTTGCGTCTATTCCCATGGGGGTTATGGTTAGACCCTCGTATTCGCTTCCTTTCGCATCATAAGCCGCTCTTCTGTGGTTCCTCATCACTTTGAGCATGTGATCAGCATTCTCGTGATATTTCGGGAATGGCCCTAACGAACCTGCGAGTTCTGCCGATGTGGCATAGGACTCGCCACACATGATCGATGATAACGCCCCACACACTGCGTAAGCTCGGTCATCCGCATATGGCAACCCCATGTGCATTAGTAGAGACCCCAAATTGCAATATCCGAGACCTAATGTCCTGTATTCGTATGATTTCCTCGCAATTTCTTCAGAGGGAAACTGAGCCATCAGGACACTAATCTCTAGTGTCATCGTCCACAGTCTCACGCTGTGTTGGAATGATGGAATGTCAAATTTCTGAGCATCAGTGTCGAAGTAATGCAACAGGTTGATGCTCGCAAGATTACATGCTGTGTCATCTAGGAACATGTATTCTGAACATGGGTTTGACCCATTGATTCGTCCACCCTCTGGGCATGTATGCCACTCGTTGATGGTGGTATCAAATTGTACGCCCGGGTCAGCACATGCCCAAGCAGTGTAGGCAACCTTGTCCCAGAGTTCTTTGGCAGGCATGGACCTACAAGGCTCGGGTTCCCTACCAGTCTCATTGGCGTTTTTCAGCTCAGTTCGATGATAGAGGTTCCAAGTACCATCGTTTTCTAGGGCATCCATGAATGAGTTTGGTACACGGACGGAGTTGTTGGAGTTTTGCCCAGAGACGGTGCCATAACCTTCGCCCTGCCAGTCTGTATCCATCTTATCGAAATGGATCGATTTCCATCCCTGTTCTGCAAGATCCAAGAATCTCTTGACGTGAGAATTTGGAACATGGTTCTTTATCGCCTTAGCGGCAGCCTTCTTCAATTCTCTATTGTCATTCATGTCAAGCTTGTTACCTTCGCCTTTGAAGCTCCATATTGCATCCATGATGGCATCGGCATGACCTTGTAGAAGATTAGATCCAATAACCAAGGCGGAGACCTTCTCTTCCTCAGATAACTTCCAATCTATGTATTCCTCGATGTCGGGATGGTCTAAGTCTAACGTGACCATCTTTGCAGCTCTTCTCGTGGTGCCACCGGATTTTATAGCACCAGCAGCCCTATCTCCAATTTTAAGGAATGAAATCAGTCCACTTGAGGTGCCACCTCCTGAGAGCGGCTCCCCTGAACCTCTTATGTTTGAGAAGTTTGAACCAGTTCCTGATCCGTATTTGAACAATAGTGCTTCCCGGTTCCAGAGCCCCATTATCGAGTCTGTACCGCCAACTAGCGAGTCTGAGACAGATTGAATGAAGCAGGCATGTGGCTGAGGGTGTTCATATGCATTCGTAGAGGTCATCAGCTCTCCGGTTGACGGGTCGATGTATCGATGACCCTGGGCAGGCCCCTCTATCCCGTAGGCCCAATGCAATCCTGTGTTAAACCATTGAGGGCTGTTTGGCGCTGATCGCTGGCTGGCGATCAAGTAGCACATTTCGTCAAAGTATGCTCTTGCGTCTGCTTCGGCTTCGAAGTAGCCATGCTTCCATCCCCAATATGTCCACGTTCCAGCCAGGCGGCGGAATAGTTCTCTACCGTGACTCTCGCCAATGAACCTTTTTTCGGGATCCAAAGATTGTAGTTTCTCATGATCTGGCTCGCTCCTCTGTAACCATGTTGGCACTCCCTTCTCTTTCACCTTGCGTAGTATCGCTGGAACCCCAGCTTTTCTGAGGTACTTCTGGGCAAGCACCTTCCCTGCCACCCCGGAGAAGCCCGAAGGCAATCTGACGTCATCTATTCTGTGTGCAAGTGACCCATCAGCATTCCGAATCTCGACGTCCATCTCTATCCAATCGAATTGATCGAAGGGGTCTTCCCCGACCGTCGTGAACCGTCTTTCAATGACTAATCCGGTTCCAATAGGTCCTTCTGAATTCTTGCCTCCTTTTTCAGTTCTGGTTTGCATAGTATCGTCTTCCTTGTCACCCTCCGCCCCGATAACCCAGAGCGAGGGACTCAATATCGACGCTGGAGGGTGTTTAATGGTTCTCTAAGGGAAACCTAGGTAGACTACAATTGTGCAGGGTTGTTTTCCAGTAGAAAATCATGAAATTGTAAAATCTATGATTTGAAATCCAGTTCCCAAGTGAGATCCACTCCGCCTCGAGTTAACATGATGCCAACTGAACATAGCTTTTCGTGAGATTGATGGATTATTCGATCAACGAGTGCTTCTGGGACATCCCCCCTGATCACATATACGAAGTGGATCTTCTCGAAGACCCTCGGTGATTCCGAAGCTCTTGATGAGTCTATTTCTACTCGAGCTTCCTTGAGGTTCCCTCGTCTATCTTTGAGTCCTCCAATCACGTCGATCAATGAACAGGTAGCATGGGCATGCAGAACCATCTCCATTGGACTAGGGGAATCTTGGTCATAAATTGAGAATCTTTTGCCGCCTTCCGTCTGTCCATCATAACCATGGCCATTCCATGCCACTGAGCCTCGCATGACATTTCCTGTCAGGGTCCCGTCAAGAGGGTTGGCTTCATGAGGGGGATGCATGTGAGTGTTATAGGGACTGTACCATGGGGTCGACTATACGAAATCTGAACACGGGAATTTCCGTGCCTAATGATCCAATAATCAACTATATCGAGGGCGATGGAATCGGGGTTGACATCACTCCGGTTATGATCAAGGTAGTAGACTCGAGTGTCAAAAAGGCCTATTCCGGGGCTAGGATGATAACGTGGAATGAAGTTCTCGCAGGGCAAAAAGCATTTGATTTGACCGGCGAGTGGCTGCCGGAGGACACACTGCAATCGATGAATGAAGGACTGATATCCATCAAAGGCCCACTGACGACACCAGTAGGCGGGGGCATTAGGAGCCTGAACGTTGCACTCAGACAGAAGCTCGACCTCTATGCCTGTGTCAGGCCAGTCAGATGGTATACAGGAACCCCAAGTCCTGTAAAACAGCCTGAGGCAGTTGACATGGTGATCTTCAGGGAGAATAGTGAAGACGTGTACGCAGGAATCGAATGGGAGTCCGGGAGTGAAGGTGCCAAGCGAGTCATAGAATTCCTCCAAGAGGAAATGGGAGTGGATAAGATAAGATTCCCAGAAACCTCAGGGATCGGAATCAAACCCGTTAGCAAAGAAGGCACTGCCCGCATAGTTAGGGCAGCGATGAATCATGCGATAGCAGAGGATAAGTCCAGTGTCACACTCGTACATAAGGGAAACATCATGAAATTCACTGAGGGAGGATTTCGAGATTGGGGATATCAATTGGCCTGCGAAGAATTTGGAGCCACAAAAATAGGCGAAGGACCTTGGTGCGAGCTCGAAAATCCAACAACCGGGAATAAAATAGTAATCAAGGACGTGATTGCAGACGCAATGTTGCAGCAGGTTCTCACTAGGCCTAAGGAATACAGCGTCCTCGCAACGATGAACCTCAATGGTGATTACATCTCAGACGCACTAGCAGCACAAGTGGGGGGGATAGGGATCGCTCCAGGTGCGAACATCAACTATGACACTGGAATAGCAATATTCGAAGCAACTCATGGGACCGCACCAAAATACACCGGCCAAGACAAAGTGAACCCTGGCTCCATCATACTGTCAGCTGAAATGATGCTGCGCCACATGGGCTGGATCGAGGCAGCCGATCTCATAGTAAAAGGCGTAGAAGGCGCAATCTCATCAAAGACTGTGACTTATGACTTTGAGAGGCTTATGCCAGGCGCGAAATTGCTAAGGTGTAGTGAGTTTGGAGATGCGATAATCTCTCACATGTGATTATTCACCTTGACGTTCGACTAGCGAACCGTTTTGTCATAGGATCGTTCGAAAATTGGGAACTTGAAAATAAAAAAATGGCGGGAGGGCCCGGTTGGGCCCCCACCGCCTTGTTGCGTATTACTGGGGTAATTGACTCAGTTCACTGAATCAAGCCATGGCTGCGGTAGCCTTCTTGGCTCCCATCCATGCTACTACACCGAAGCCGATCTTGTTGATCATGTCAGCGATGTTGTATAGAACGCCCATTAGCTCCTGGTTGCCGTCTAGTAGATTGGCCTCAGGGCTGTACAAGTAGCCGATTGGGTAGATGACCCACCCTACGACTATGAACATCCTTAGTGCGTTCAGGCTCCACTCTAGTTCGGCCTTCACCTTGCTGTTGTCGATACCCTTGGGCTCCATCACTCCGAATGGGTCTCCGACTGCGACAATGATCATTGCCCAGCCCACACCGCTCAGTATCAAGCAGATTAGACCAGCGGAGTCACCAAATGTGCCGTCCATGAGGCCTGTCTCGCCGGCGAATCCCCAGCCGATCATCCAAACTGCACCGAAGAAACACACGTTTGCGAATCCTCCGATTACTGGGATCTTAGCGTCGGTGATAGCACCCTTCCCTACTAAGCTAGGGAACTTGAGGGCCATTAGTGGGACTGTGATGAGCCAGTCCATGTATCTGTAGTGAACGCTAACTATTCCATCTTCGACATAGGCGCCGCGCATGTAGTAGTAGTGGAACGCTGCGATACCCACAATTAGTGCGGAAATCGTCATTGTAGTCCTGTACTCTTCAGCAACGCTGTTTCGCTCCATGACGAAGAAGATGAACGCCGCTCCCATCGAAATGTACCCCACGAAGAAGAGGAAGAAGGTCAACAGAGCCATTCCCTCGTAGTCGTTTGGGTTTGCGTATTCCGATGCGGATGCAGTGGACAGTCCCAGTACTCCCAGCGTCATCAGGGCGAGTATTGGGGCACTCATTCTCAGGCCATTTTTGTAGGATGGATTAAGATCCATGGGTGAACCCTAAAACCACCTTATATAAATACCTGTCACTGGTCGAATTTAAACAATACGCTTCATAGGCCCTTTTTGCCTCGCTCGGTCATGGACAATACAAGGGAACTACTGTTGGCACTTTCTGACGCTGCCGCTGGGACTGAAAATCCGCTTTCCTGGTTTGAAGACCTCTACTCCAAAGCAAATAGGGATGATAGCTGGATTCCATGGTCTGATGGAAATCCCAATCCACTGTTAGTTGACTGGGTGATCGGGCAACCGGCGGGGAAGGCATTGGTTGTTGGCTCAGGACTAGGGGAAGATGCGGCATTTCTTGAAAAAAAGGGATGGCAGGTAACGGCTTTCGACATCTCAGAAACTGCGATAAAATGGTCCTCTGACAGATACAGCCACACGTCTGTTTCTTGGATGGTAGCCGACCTGCTGAACCTTCCTCCAGAGTTGTGCGGCGACTTTGATTTGGTCGTTGAAGTTCATATCTTACAAGCCATGCCCGTCGAACTGAGGAAAATAGCTTCACAGAAACTCGCTCCCCTGGTGTCAGAAAACGGATTCTTAGTCTGTATTGGACGCTATGCTACAGAGGGAGATCTTACCATTGGGCCACCATGGCCTTTGAGTCATTCATTTATCGAGTCCATAGGCGCGAGTCTCGGTGAAATGAGCCTGAAGAAAATCAGGCTTCAGTCCGATGATAGTTCCGTTTTGCGCTACAGGGCGACTTGGAGACGAACGAAAATTAAGAGCGATTGACGGACTTGGTAATCTGATCGGCATTTTCAACCACCACAAATCCGTACTGTTCTTCGAGCGACCTCCTTATCATTCGGAAATCTGAATCTCTCGTGGCCACCAACACAGACCCAACATCTCGGAGCTTCGGCGATATGCTGCTCGAATAAGAAGCCAAACTAGCTGCATCAATGATTATCTGTCGATCTCCCTCCTCGGGGTAGATTGCTTTACCATTAATCACAGACCTTGATGGCTCGTCATCTCTTCTTTGCCGCTTGCTCTCATCTATTTTCGCAAAGATGTTTGAGTGGCTTTCGAGGAAGTTGTTAAGACCACCAATGATAGAATTGTCCTGCTCGAATGCAAGATTGACCCCACTGAATACCTCAATGACATAATTTCGAATTTCCTCTATCCCTGCATTTTCTATGGATGACCATAGGCCTTGGTCTTGGTACTCGCCGTGGAAAAGCCTCTTTGAGGTAGAGACGTCGCGAGTTCTATTGGAAAACTCCCTCATTACTGATTCTGGTAGGTAGGTTTTGATCGATCCTGCGTCTTTTTGCCTCCTTAATGCCCATTGAAACGCCCTTTCCAGGGACCAATCCAGATTTCCTAAACCATAAGGTGAACCCCGCTTGATCAACTCGTCTTTGAACGCGTCAATAAGCAGGTTGGTGTCTACAATGACAAGCGGCTTCAAACTTGTTATGTTGAAGGTTCTTCGGTCCTTGATGGGTATGGAAGACTCCAATGTGGTGAACATAGACCTTTGAGATCGCCGTAGTCTTCTGACTCCCTCCTCATCGAAACCCCCGTGATTAATCGCAGATTGGAACATTCTCAATCCAGAAAGTGGCTTTCTCTCAGCCTGCTCTTGTGCAATTAAGGATATTTCAAGCACGTCCCTTCCCTTCATCAATTCTTCTTTTAATCGCCTCTCAAGTCTATCTTCATTCCTGCGCCCGGGCCTATCAAGCCTCTTCAGTGCCGCCTTTACCCGGCCTTCGAAAGGATCACTCGGAAGTCCTAATTCATCTGGATAAGTCCTCAATCCGTTGATTTCCTGAGTCTTTTCTTCTTGATCCATATCTGAGGCATATCCTAACACTAGATTGGTCGCAACGTCGCTTCTGCCCTTGTCGTATTCACTACAAACTCTGAGAAATAGTTGAAACCTTCGGGTTATCGCAGCCATCAATTCAGCATTTCGATCAATTAGATCAACAGCCTGCTTCCATGCCCTGGCGTGTGCAAAATGAATCAGCGCCATGCGCCGAAGTTGAGTCGTTCTCTCAAACCTCTGGGGCTCCAATCGCCTCGCAGCCTCCAAGAAACATCTTCCTGCATTCAGATGGTCTCCTTTACCGATCGAGATAGCGGCTCTTACTATCTGTGAACCGGACGAATCGGGAGCGTATTCTCGATACCATTCTTCCATCACAGGGAGGGCTATATGATATTCTTCTATCATTTCAGAGATCGACATCACCAATTGTAATGATAGCCGTCCTTCATTGACAATCGAAACGAGAGTATCGGTCGCCGACCTCTTTTTGTCTTCGTCTTGCATTTGTAATTCAATTCTAGCTCTGTTCAGCCGTAGCGAGGTGATCAAGGAATCAAAAAGGGAAGACTCAATGTCACCTAGGCTTGAATTGTCGGCGGCGGTAATTAATTGCCCTATGCTGTTTTCCTTCACTATACCTGTTCCGTCCTCTAACAGGGCCCTCCTAGTTTGATTCAAGGCCTTGATCCCAGTTGTGCCAAGCCTATCATGAAGGGCATTGAGGTCATGGGAGAAACCGTTTATTACGGCCAGTAAGGCCACAGAAACTTCGGAAAGACAAGGATCCTCAATCCTCTCCAAGGCCTCTATCGATTTCTTTCTGAGGTCAACCATCCGGTCCATTTTGCCGATTCCAATTCTTGCCGACAAAAGGTGCCATACGAGCAACCCCCGCATTGGATTTCTATCAACCGCTTCTCCAACAAGAATTTCGGATAACAGCTCTATTTCGCTTCCTTCGGTTGCTATGTCGGACAAGACTTCCAAATGGGCCGCTTTCAGACCTCTGGCAATGGCCTCCCTAGCCACTATAGTCCTGATTTTTACTGATTTTGAACCATCATATAGTATCTCGATCAACTCTGATGTCTCTACTTTTCTTGCACTTTCGGAGGCTATTTCAATCAAATCCTCATCATTCTCAGAAAATCTTCCCACTGCAGTTAGCACGTCGATTGGCCCTATTGGACGACCAAGAATGACTTCTCGAGCCATATCAAGTCGATTTTCGTCAATCAGTTTCGATGCAATCATGAAACTCAACTTAGCCGGCCAGGCCGAACCGTGACTGTCCAACAAGTCCCCGCCCCCCGTAAGTGCATCGAGGTCTAGATCCAAATCTAGGAGACTCACGGCCTCCCAGGCCTCAATTGTCAAAGCGTAGGATAGCTTACTCTCAGGCTCTTTTTCGATCCATGTGGCCACTTCTTCTGCACTTTTGGAATGTCGGAACGAGTTTAGAGTCAGGTACAGTGTGGCTATCTCCTTGAGATCTGGGTCGTCGGAAGCAGTTCTGAATAACGCTTCGGCGTCTTCGCCAATCGAGGCCATCATTATGCCGACAAAGAGGGATCCTACACCCGTATCCGTGTCAAAATCTGCAATTTGCTTCTTGACCCTACGCGGGTCCACTTTCGTTGAATACTCACGCCTCAACATGAGGAGCGATTTCCTCTGTTTCGAGGATAGCTTCATCGGAGGATCTATTGATAGCCAATCATACATTGAGGGATGGTCGATTGGATCAAAATTGGCCTTTTCCAACCATGCTTCGATACTCGACTCCGCATTTGAGACTTCCAGCACCGGGAACCTGCTCAATTCAGCGAAGATCGGAGCCTCTCTGGCCAACCTCTCCCATGCTGGATGAACCCCCTCATCGCACCTCTTTCTGATATCATTGGCGTCGGCCGCGTCTTTTATTTCATCGGGTTGTAACAGTATGTGTCTGCAGAGCCGAAAAGCAGGGTTTCCTTCTTTCTCGTCTCCAATAATCACTTCCCTTGGATCTGAGGTCGATCGGCGAACCCTTCTGCCGGCACGTCGAGAGGATTTCTTGAATCCTGATGCACCATCGTCTTGACGCTTAGGACTGGTTTTCGCCGCAGCGATCCTCACGAGCGCCCTCCACGATTTCGGCAACTCCTCATATCCAACTGTGCGAGAAACCTTCCTTAATCGCGCTCTCTCATCATCACCTGCTGAGGACAGTGCCTCTAGGCATTCAAGGAGTTGAGATTCCATGTTGTGATGCTCCGCAAAGTTGCTCCGGAGATGAGGCCTACATCAACACATCGTCGTCATCGCCAATCCTGGTATTCCATATCTTGAGCCATTCCATGATGTTTTGCTCAATGTCATGTTGCTCGATTCGCCTCTCAACTGGCAGGCCGTTTTCTAGGGGCTTAATTCTACAGCCACAGGCATCTCGATGCCCACCCCCATCCACATCAAAACTTGTGGCCAATTTCGTAAGGTCGAATAGTCCACCATTCTTGTGAAGAAACGAGTTTGTGTAAAAGGAGGCCGAGACGGGATATTCCAAACCATTGTCAAAGGATCCATCTAATGAGCCATGTATGATCATGCATGCATCACAATCATCACCTGCAAACGCAGTGATTGCGTAGCCGTTCGATCTCATTCCAAGGTCATTCATCCTCACTATTGCCATTCGGTCGATGATCTCAATTCTACTCTCAATCTCCCTCGCGAGGATTTCATTTTCTGTTTTCCTAGTGGATATCGCATCTGAAACAAGCACATCGCTAGCGATGTCATCAATACAGTATCCCTCAGTAAAAAACTCCAGGACCCTCAAGGCTACACCCTCTGAGACACCCAAACAACGGCCTATCCAAACCATCGGTTCATCAGACAGATATTCGTTTCTTGTGATATCACCGCTGTCCAGTTTATCCGTCCAATACAGTGCGCTTTCTAGATCGCTCAGATCTAATCTATCTTCGAATAAATTGGCCGCAACTCTTGCCGCAGATGGGAAGGACCTCCAGATTCTATTGGCACGCCGTTCATTTTCCGAAGGCTTGTTCGATAGGTGATGATCGATTGAAAGCCCACAACTTGGGTGATGAGGAAGATCACAGATAGCGGTTGTTGAGTCAATCCAATAGTCGAGCGTTCCGTCTTTTAGTGCTCCGGGATGTCCGAACTTAACTTTTGCATCCGGAAATGCCCTTAGAAGGATCGCTCCGCACAAAACTCCGTCGAGATCACCATCTGTGAGGATTTTCTTCACCTTGAGTTCTGATAGCCAGCTCATGCACTCCGGACCTCCCCATAGGATGTATCGGTTCCGCTTCCGAAGAGTTTTATCCCTGAAGAATCATCGGAGAAAACATGGAGACATCCTGCGGTTTTGTTTTGCTGAATCACAGCAGCGTACTTCTGTTGCAATACCCCCAAGGGCACTGGAGCTTTCCGAAGGGCCACGTCGAAGATGGAGAGGACCACCATACAACTGCTAGAAGGGAGTTGCTTGAAGAGACAGGAATCAGTGAGCTGACCATAGTCCCTGGATGGACTAGGCGAACCGAATACACCTATTCCCGCCGTGGCTCACCCATGAAGAAGCAAGTGTTCTGGTATCTTGCAACAACTGAAGAGTTCATGGTCAAGTTGTCACATGAGCACACAAACTTCCTCTGGTTGGATCTGAGCAGGGCAAAGGAACAGCTCACATTTGATCAAGAGAAGGTCATATTGGGTGAAGCAGGCCAATATGTCGCTGAGATTGGTTTGGTGTGAGCTCAAGCATTCCGTTTTCCAAGAGGAACCCAGAGAGTTTCATCTTCACCTTGTTTCAGTGTAAACCACCTAGCCAGAACAAAAAGCCAATCTGAGAGTCTATTCAGATACACAACCACAGTATTGCGTAGGCCATCGGGATCCTCTTGAATTATAGAACAGGCATATCTTTCTGCTCTTCTTACAACAGTACGTGAAAGGTGACATGCGGATACAACAGCGGTTCCTGTAGGGAGTATGAAGCTCTCTAGAGGCTCTAGTTCAACAAGCATTTCGTCCATTTCCAGCAATAGCAATTCACAGGCCTCGTCAGTCAACAAAGCCATGGCCTCTGGAAGCGAATTTGGTGGGCATGAGCATTCGCCCCCTAGGTCGAAGAGCTCTTGTTGCACCCTTCCCAGCATGGCCTCACCACGATCTCTGGATGTCAGGAATGTGGTGAGCGGGCCTCCATCCGGAGCCTCAGTCGGCGCCCTCATCAATTCACTTCGAATCATACCAATGAATGAGTTTGCCTCGTCGATAGTTCCATACAATTCAACCCTGGGATTTGATTTTGATACCCGAGACCCATCAAGAAGATGTGTCTCTCCACCATCTCCTCCGCCCGTATGCACTCTGTTAATTCTGACCATGACTTCTGGGAACTGCTACTCACATATCATCAGTCGGTTTGGACCATGAGGAATTTTTCAAACTCTGAAGAGCACTATCAACAGCCTCGTTCCATGCTGAATCAACAGCATCCCATCCCCCGAGCTCATTCAGCTTGTCCTCATTTTGATCTGCAAGATCGTTTTGACCAAGATGTCTGTAAATTTTTGTTATTGCGGCATAACTCATCGCTCCAAGCCAATCTTCCTCTGCGTCCCAAGAATTTTCAAAGTACGCCAATGCACCAGAGGGACCTTCTAGAAGTCCCCTTTGGATCTGCCTCAGCCCGGCTTTGGACCATGCTATACCCGGCACTCCGATTATTAGGCCCTTGAAAATAAGATAGATTTCCATAAGGATCAAAACCGAAGCCAGAATAAATGAAGAGAGATGTTCCTGCGTACCCCCACTGTCCCAGTAACCTACCATGAGCGAAATACTGCCTACAGTCAACAGGCAGCCTCCAAATGGGCCCACAATGAAATCTTTCGAGGTTCTAGACATATCCCATGATCCACGTAGTGTGCCATACGCCCCGAGTACAAGGGCAATTATTGCGGGCACCTCTGGACTTGTGTCCCTAGGCCCCTGTTCAGAAATCATCAAGAAGGCACCCGAAATCAATACAAAGTAAGAAAACCGTCTGGAAATTTCGGGGAACGGCTGGTGACCGGACAGGTAAAAACAAGCACCACCTAACGCAATCAAGAAAGCTATCCATGCGATCATACACTATCCCCTTTCCATCCCGGCATCCAAAAACGGTCGTTATCCAGCCATTCTGACCACTCCTTATCAGTCGCCCTTAACAACCTCAGAGCCCGCCTGTCAAGTCCTTGTTTGAGAGCATCATCTATCTCCTCCCTTCCCCATGAATCCTCCCATTCTACTTGGAGCTCCCTCACAAACCGCTGTCCTTCAGCCCGATTGTCAAAGTGGCGCTCACAGATTTCCCTAAGCTCCTGCAGCCAAACTCTGGTACCAAGCATCTGGGGGTCATTATCCATGTGGTCCATTCCCTTTCTGCGAAACAGCCAATCCCAGAACATTACGTCACCAGATCACGCGTCTTGACAAACGGCTATAGTCACTTGTTGAAGTATTTGCGTCATGGGAAGGGTAGTTGTTCACCTTCACGGACGGGCAAAAGACGCTTCTTTCAGGGCTTCCATATCAGACTATGCGAATAGGTTGTCAACCTCAGGTGTGACACTTGTGGAGCACAGGAATCAAACAGAACCAGATGTCTATCTAAAGGAAATAGCTGATAAGAATCCAGACCACAACATCATACTTCTTGAGGAAGATGGCGAACAATTGGATAGCCTACAGTACGCAGAGAAGCTCAAGCAGTGGTCATTAAACCGCTGTGATACCCATCTGGTGGTGGGGCCACCAGGGGGATTTGGACCCTCCAGCGATCCACATACATCGATTTCTCTGGGTATGATTACTTTGCCACATGAGCTAGCTGCAGTGGTACTCTTGGAGCAACTATATCGAGCGTCAACAATAAACAAAGGGTTACCATATCACCGAAGGTGAATCTTTAACAAATTACAGTTTGCCTATGTCTTCGCTGATGCCGGCTATCTCGTTGTTTTCATCCACGATAACAATCTTAGGTTTGTGCTCATGGACAGAATCGACATCCACGTGCAGAAAAGAGAGAATGATTACCAGATCACCTGGTTTCACAAGGTGTGCAGCGGCTCCGTTTATGCATATCTCCCGAGATCCCCGGGGCGCCTTGATTGCGTAAGTCTCGAGCCTTTCACCATTGGTGACATCCAATATCGCGACTTTTTCCCATTCAATGATGCCAGCAGCCTCCATGAGGTCTACATCTATTGACACGGACCCAACATAATCCAAGTCAGCCTGGGTTACTGTTGCCCGATGAATTTTGCCGCTCAGTAGCACTTTCGACGCCATTAGATACTACCTTCTGAGGACATTCAATCTGAGTGGGCCAGATTTGATACTCCGGCTCCCTCCATGATACCCACATGCAGCGTTTCCGGGTGCGATTCAAATATGTGTCTGAGGTAAGAGACAACCCGGTGTGGGCATGGTAGTAGATTTTGATAGGAAAAAAGAAGTGAGTAGATCCCTCTTCCTTGTTGTTCTGATGGTAGCCAGTCTACAGACGCCGACTTTGGTCTCTACAACCACAGGTACCCCTGATAATTTCAGTTCATACGAGTCTCCGCCCCAGATCCAGATTCAATCCGAAGACATCGATACTACGACAAACTATGTCCCCAATTTTGCGATGCTTCCCGACCATCCAGCCTTCAATGACGCCTCATGGTCTGACCCGGGCTTACTCTACGGGAGGATAACTGACACATCCTTCTTGGCCGAGGGATACAGATTCATGGTTGAGGAGACCGAAACGGAGGACCATGACAATGATGGAATCAACGACCTTGACGATTTGGATGATGACAATGATGGAATTTCAGATCTTATAGAGCGTTTTGATGGATGTTTCGGAACAGACCCATATGACCATGACAATGACGGATTGAAAGATGAGTTTGACTTTGATGACGATAATGACGGTATTTTGGAGGGCCCTATCGATTATTCACAGGGCACAGACCCTTGGAATGTCAGCGCAGATCAATACGTGGACCCCCAGACTACGCACCCTTGGACGGGTCTCCCAGTGGGAACTGGATACTTGGTAGATCAGAATCCATACGATCACGACAACGATGGGGTCCCCGATGAGGACATAGATGGATCAGGAAAAGGGTCCTACGACGAAGACGATGATAATGACGCCAGAATAGACCAATTCGTCTGGCCCTGTGACTTTGACGGCGATGGCCTTCAGGACTACTGGGATGCAGATGACGATAATGATGGTGTGATCGATATCTGGGACACACATCCATGGAACAGTTCCGAAACTCGAAACATAACTGCTACAGCACAGAACTGGAGCGCCGCTGAATCATGGGCATCTAGCAAAACCCACCAGGTATCCATAACTGAAAACGGGTACTCCATCCCTGATTTGGATATAGAGGTTGGAGACTCGGTGAGGTGGACAAATGACGATATTGAGAACCACACCGTGACGGCAGCAGACGGCTCATTCGACAGTGGCACAATCCTCCCCGGCGGGTCCTTCGTCCACTTGTTTGAAAATGAGGGTCTGACAAGATATTCCGACACAGCAGGGTTAGGTGTCGGGGATGGAACAATTACCACAAATGCTGCAACTGGCTTGCCTTTCCCTGACGCCTTCAACCTAGACTTCGACACATATGGCAAGGAGAAGCTTGACTTTGCCTTCAAGGAACAAAATCTTTGGCATCCTCGAAATCCTGCATTCAATCAGATTGTTGACGGAGATCTTGATGGCGACGGATTACCCAATTTCATTGACCCTGATAATGACAATGACGGAACACCTGACTCCGCGGACACTGATGACGATAACGACGGTCTGCTAGACATGTGGGACATAGACGATGACAACGACGGTATCCCAGACAATTGTCTGAATGTTCTGGAACCGCAAGACAACATGGACGGCTTTTCAGAATACTTTGGCCAAACACCAGGAGTTGATTGTGAGATCGACTATGACCGGGATGCCGACGACGATGCCTACAGAGCGATTGATTCGGACTATGATTTGGTTTGGGACTGGAAGGACACAGATCTTGGCGCAGCAGATCCTGCTGACAACCTACTTGGTAACCCATCCCTGGATCCGAATGATTTGCCTTATGATCTGGACAATGATGGAATTTTGAATCAGGACGATCCATACCCCCTGGTGCACTCCGATATAATCGATACTTGGAACTGCGAGTCACTTCAGAACCCGAATCCAGTGAACCCTGACCCTAGGTGCCTAACTGAGAGAAAATCATACACAGGAAACAACGATTGGGACGGTGACGGTTTCTCTAACTGGGAAGATGTCGATGACGACAATGACGGTGTACTGGACTGGCTGGACATTGATGAAAACTGCGATCTGGACGACGATAACGACCTTCATCTCCTCAACGGCTCCAGATACAGGGACGATGGCCCCAATTCTATCGATACTGACATCGATGGTGATGGCCTATCAAATGATGAAGATTGGGATGATGACAATGACGGAATATCCGACCTATACGACCCAGACGATGGGAATTGTGGGGTAGTGGACATTGATTCCACAGATCAATTTGACAACTCGTACTCTCACCAAGACGGCGACATCATAGACGGTAGCGCAGATAGTCAAATCTATGCCGGCACAGGGACATTGCAATGGGATATGTTCTGGCATTTTAGCCCATTTTTCGAAGATCATGGATTCGTCCTTCCGTACAATGGCTACCAAGATGACTTCACACTTGGTCCTCCGACGATCGTTTCTAATGGAAACGTCCCAGAGATGTACTGGCATGTCATGATGAAATGGAGCCCATGGAATGGCAACAACTACTTTGACATCGATATGGATGGAGACTCCTTGATCAATGGCATCGATGTAGACATAGATGCCGATGGCGTCCCCAATTGGTGGGACAGGGACGAGGGCTCCGACGGGAGACTGGATGTGAACGATCCAGCATATGGTGGCTCATTGGATGACGGGGAATGCGATCTGTCCATGTCTTTCCTGTTGGGTCTGGACGACGATCAAATTAGCTGCGGCATAGCCTTGGCATGGCTCTACGGATTCCCACTCAGTCAAGCCAGATCCAGCAATGGTGTTCCATTCGTCCTACCATACTCCTCAAGGCCAGATCCACTCTACACCGATGGCCCGTACAATGGAGAAAATTCAGCTGGCATAAATGACTTCACCTGTGAAACCAACTGTTTCCACTTTGATTTCCTCGGCCCTGCGGATGCAGGTCCTTCCGCTGCCGTGACATTTGAGGACATAATCAACAACAGGGACTTGTGGACAGCCTACGTCGGAATCAACTTTGGCATGTTCCAATGGGTCTCTGATGGGAACGGGAACCTCTTCCCAGATGAATTCGCGGACCTGTTGGATAACAATGAAGACCCAGACGACGATTGTGGAGCTCCCGTCACCGGGACTCCAAATCCCTCATGCATGGTTAACGATACAGCCGATCTAGATGACGATTTCGACGGCGTTTTTGACCATTGGGACGTTGACGACGACAACAATGGCGTTTGGGACTTCTTTGAGGTTGATGTCAACGACGACTTGGATGATGATACCAATACCGAACCTCTGGGGAACTTCTTCACCGGATACAACTGCGATGATCAGGACGATGACGGTACAGATACAGATCCCGATGGGGATGGTTGGTACCAATCGGTTTGGGATCGAGGCAGACTAGGACAGGGACTGCTTTTCCCCCAATACTACGACGTTGACAATGACAACGATGGTGTCCCGGACGGAGAGGACCCTGATGACGACAACAACGGAGTCTTAGACATCGACCAGGAATTGATTTGCTTCCAGGGGGAAGAACAGAGCCCATGGGACCACGACAACGATGGCATCCCAGATTGGGCAGACACGGATTGGGACGGTGATGGCTTGTCTAATACCATAGAGCTCGCTGGTGGCGGAGCCTCCCATCCCATCGCCCCATGGGACCACGACAACGATGGCCTTCGAGATGACATTGACCCTGATGACGATGAAGATGGCATGAACGACGAAGACGAGGTAATGCTCTGGCCAACTAGATTCAACTCCAATTCAACAAATCCTTGGGATCATGATGATTACGGAACCGGGACAGGGCTGTATGATCCCACAAACGCATCCACTGGTCCAGACGCTCAGGATGAAGATGACGACTCAGATGGCATCCCAGATATTGACTGGGACCACTTTGAAGAGAACGCACTATGCACCGATTCAAGCGGAGCTCAATACCCTGCAAGCGATTGGGATAATGATAATGATTGCATACTAGATGCAGACGACAAACCACCCACCAGAATTACGCTGAATCCAATCCAAACCGTATGGTTAGACGCTCAATTCCCTGCAGTTTTCACCGGCCGCGTAGATGTTCTCGACATGGAAACCGGAGCATTTGTTCCCGGAGCAGACCTACCCGTTAGAATAGTGATTGAGTACGCAAGGAACTCGACTGAGGCCCTACGAACAGTGGAGGTACTAACCAACGAAATGGGGAACTTCACAGTTGGACAATACCTCTACCCAGAGGATATTGAAGTAGGCCCATCCTCAAGGTATAACCTCCGTGCGGATGTAATAGAGATGTTTGCCCACGACGGGTCATCTTCAACCCCCGCCCCCCTCGAGGTCAGGGGGAACACAACCGTCGATTACGTATCATGGACTTATTTCAGAAGTGACGAGCAACCCCTCTTCGTGGATTTCAAGGTACATTATGACGCAGATTGGCAGAGGGGCATATTCGACAATAGGATAAAACATGCTCCAGTCTCATTCACGGTCGCTGGAGGCCCATTCGGAAACCGCACAGAACCTACTTTGTTTGACGGGTACGGATTCGGGTACAGAGCCGACTCGAACGGTTGGGTGTCACTCACGTTCGTTCAACAACAGGGATCCCAAGGTTTCTGGAAACAGGTTCGATGGAACTCCACCATGGATAACGGAGTGGGACAACCCAGCGGCGGATACGAGGAAATTGTGTGGGACGACAACGCAAAGGAACACCAGTACGTATCAAGATACGAATATACGAACACATCCTTGCCGGTCGGAGATTATGAGTTCATAGGCTTCTCGAGGCCTGATTTAGGAGCCGAGTGGCCCTTCCCATACCTCAACGGGAGCGAATCAGAGACGTTCTACATACGCTCAATGCACAGAATGTACATCGAGGCCGTCATACACACGACCTCACTGAGACCCGTTTATTTCTGGGATGCCACCCAATTTATCGGATCATCTTTCGGCGCATGGAGGGCTTTGTTCCACGCCCCATCACTACAAGAAGCAAACATATCCTTTGACAATGCCAGCATTGGGAAGCCATACCCCATCCTCTGGAATGGAACATCGGCAGGACTTACTGGTGAGGCCGCCAAGCTGAGACCCTTCCTCTCGGCTAACCTGACTCATTGGTCCATAGCAATGCAAAACGGGGGCGATTTCAACGCCCCACCTTGTGGACCTGCAAACCCAGCAGACCCATTCAGCCAAACTCGATGTGAGATTATGCCAGAATTATTCACTGGCGAGTCCCTTAGGGTGGTAGGGGAAGTTTACAATCGAACCTTCGTACCATGGTCAAGCGACCCGATTGCCCTTCAGGTCGATCTCGATCAGAACCTAATATTCTCTGGAGCCCAAGAAACTGGTTTCGCTAGGGTGCCAAACATGGTTGATGGCAAAGCACAATTTGACTACAACTGGACATGGTACTCACAGTATGCAGCAGGTACATACGGCATCAAGGCAGATTTCACAAACTCCAACTTCTACTTCACGGGCAATCAGTCATCTGTTTTGTCCGCCACTGGCGCTTATGTCAACGTCTCAGTAATCGGAACAAGCCAATTCTTACCGGTTGAGGACTCTCGACTTTATCGTGGAGTAAACAGAACCGTGGAAGTGAGACTGGTAGACAACTCCTTGCAACCGCTGAGAGAGGTCCCAGTCACATATTCATGGAACGCAGACGGCACCAACGGACTGACGTCAACAGACAAAAATGGAATATTCAGGGTCAATCTCTCAATCGGACAGAATCACCCGCTGGGTGCATTCACACTCACCTACGAATACACCGGAGACGCCTTCCATCAATCCTCGACAGGTCAGACGGAACTTTGGGTCGTTTCTCGAACCTTCATCGACCTACAATCCAGCGTCTCGGGAGCATTGGTAAGCGGTCAAGACTGGTTCTTCACGGCCCAGGTGACCGATGACAATCGAACTGCATTTACGAAGGATTCAGGACAGGCACTGGATGGATGCGGGGAAAACGGTGGAAATATCACCTTGATTCTGGAAGGATTAGATTTCGAGGACAGAGTTCACAGAAAAATTGTGGAGACTCTCTGTCCGAGCGCCGGTGCCATCACACACCAACTTACCCTGGACCCTGAGATACTCACCTCTGACGCCGAATCATTCCTCCCAGATGGTTTTGGACCAGTAAATGTAATTCTCAGGTTTAATGAAAACCTTCCCCATGAGGGATGCGGCCCACTGGGTCCCAACGCCCTAGAGATTGCTGGAGCTTGGGACGAATGCACTCTCGATATCTACAATGATCATTACAGGAGAGTACTTCAGTTCCAAGAAGAGGGATTCTATCTCCTCGGAGAGACATCGTTGAGTGTTGACGAGCAAACAGTCTACACCTCCGAGGCTGATCCCATAACCGGTGAATCTATCCAAAAGCCAATGTCTGTGACAGGCCAACTGGTAGATGAACTTGGGAGGAATCTAAGTTTCCGAAACGTGAAAGTCACTTATGAGATGCTGGGAAGCCAGCTTGGAATACGAACTTGCCTTCCTGGTACCACCGACGTCAACGGATTCTTCGAGATATTATGTTCACTCGATGGCGTTCAAGCAGGCCAAGCAAAAGTACAGGTGATGTACAACTCATGGGAAAATGCAGATCGCTACCGATACTTGAACGCAACAAAAACCATGTTATTCCCTGTGTACTCCAACTCTACATTGCAGATGATTGAAATCGGCCCATTCAGAAATGACGTCGACACGTACACGTTCGCGAATGGTAGCACATTCCCGGTTCTGTACCTCAAAGAATCGTTCCATTTCGATGCAAGACTCACGCAGGTGAATGGGAATCCAGTTGGTGGCAAGTGCCTGAACGTATATCTCGATCCCGAGACCAACACAAGACCTTTCGCAACAGCAAGGACAAATGACGGAACAGGCTCAGTTGAGTGGTTTTCAGGTGACAAAGAGGATAATCCAAGCCAAAGGGGAGTAGACCCAAGCGGCGACCAGCTTGAGGGATTCAGAACCGTGAGAGTCGCCTACGAACCCACAAGATCTGTCCCTGGAGGGTGTGAGATAGAAAACAGCCCGGTGATCAATGGCTCTTTCATCGACGTTGAAGTTCTAGTACAAAGCAGAGTCGATATTCTATTGAGCCAGCAATGGGCACGCCCCGAAGGGTATCAAGTTGGTGAGATTGTCGAGGGCTCAGTCGCAATACTCCGGGACAGAATCGACTTAGCAGTGGAAGGGCAGACCGTAGTATTCTCTCAGTTCTACAACAATGGAACAGGCTGGGAGCTCTTCAAGGTCTATTTCACTACCACCAACGAGCAGGGTACAGCCAATTTCAGTTTCGAATACACAGGCCGGGATCTTCCAGGGGAACAATCCGCCATCCTCGGGGGCCCTGAAGCAGTGAACGGAGAATGGAAAATAGAGGTGGAGTTCCAGGGTGATTATCGATACGTTAGCTCAGAGCTCAGCAATACTCCTAGGATAAAACTCGCAGATCCGGTTGACTCAGACCAACAGAGCTTCTTCACGGCTAGGGTCATGACAGTCTTGGCACTCATCCTAGTCTCGACATTATTGCTGGCTGCATACATGTACAGGAATTACGTCGAAAGAAGGAGAATTGAGGTACTCAGGGGCATATTGACAGATTCGTTGTGGGCCCTGCAGGGACGAAATTCGTATATCGAGACCATCTTCAACTGCTACAAAGACCTAGTCAAGTTCTTCAGACAAAGAGGAGCAATGAAGAAAGTTTACGAAACCACCAGAGAATTCGAATATGCAGTGAACAAGATGCTCGGCGGAATAGCGCCCCCGGAGGACCTATCGGAATTCTTCAGCATATTCGAGGAAGCCAGGTATTCCGACCATGAGATCGGAGCAGACCAGAGAGATAGAGCCATAGCGGCACTTCAAAACATAATCACTCATCTATCCAAATCATTGGGAGAGAGCATGCTCAGTCGAATACGCTCCGAGGGCTTGGAGATGTATGGCGCAGCGACCAAGGCTGGTACCTTTGTGGACTCCGAAGGCCAAGTCAGAATTGCCGGAGAACAAGATGACTCAGATGAGAAGACGGGATTCAACATATGAGGAGACTGAAGTGCCCATGAGGGCTCAATTTTTCTGAAAATACCCCCGAGAGGTTCTTAACAGGACCTGAGGTGGCCGAGCCTACCCGAATAACGTCGAGGGAGTCATATGAGTAAAAAGAACAAGAAGACCAATGATGCCTTAATCGCCTTGATTGGCGATTTGAAGGACAAGAGTAGGTCTACTGGTGCTGCGATATGGCGAGACGTAGCGCTCAGGCTGGAAACCAGCCGGAGCAACTGGGCTGAGCCGAACCTCAGCCGTCTGTCGAGGACAGCTGCCGATGACGAGACCATACTCGTCCCCGGCAAGCTCCTTGGCAGCGGCGATGTATCTGGTTCCCCAAACGTCGCCGCCTACAGCGTGAGTGCCAGTGCCCGCTCTAAGATCGAAGCTGCAGGTGGGCGCGTGATGACAATCCGTGACCTAATGGACGACAATCCGAAAGGAACAGGGGTGAGGATACTTGGATAGCACAAGCACGCTGGTATTTGATGCGAAGGACCAGGTCCTTGGCCGACTAGCCAGCCACGTAGCAAGTACCCTGTTGGTCACCCGCAGAGAGGGAAACCCCAAGAAGGTCATAATCATTAATGCTGAAAATGCCATAGTCACCGGTTCCAAAGACAGGGTTTTGGCGGACTACGACCAGAAATACAAGCTCAATCATCCAAGGAAAGGTCCCTTTTTCCCGAGAATGCCGGACATGATCCTGAAGAGGACCGTAAGAGGCATGCTTCCCTACCAGAAGAAATCAAGCGGCAGGCAGGCTTTCAAGGACTTGAGGGTCATGATCGGAACCCCCAGCAACTTAGTAGGCGAAGATCTTCCCGAGGGACATGAATGGGGAGACACCACCAAAATCGATCGTCCACTACCTGACAGTTTTGTAAGACTCGGGGACATAAGTAAGCACTTGGGGGCCAAAACCTCACGATGGAGTGATGCATGATGGCAAAGAGGCGTAAGAAACAGGCAGTACAGACCAGTGGCAAGAGGAAAACAGCAGTTGCGAGAGCCACTGTGAGAGAGGGCAAGGGTAGAATCAGAGTCAACTCAAAGCCAATCCACATCATGGAGCCTGAATTGGCGCGGAGGAAGGCGTTGGAACCTGTTCAGATAGCCGAAGCGATGAACAGGCTATCGACAGTCGATATCAACGTAGACGTCGCAGGTGGCGGTATAATGGGGCAAGTGGATGCTGTTAGGACAGCGATTGCCCGAGGCCTAGTACACTTTAATGACGGGGCTGTGGGAATTGATGAAGAACTTAGAGACGAGTTCCTCAGATTCGACAGAACGCTGTTGGTCAACGACCCTCGACGCAAAGAACCAAAGCATCAAATGGGTAGAGGGGCCAGAAAGAAATGGCAGAAATCATACAGGTGAATTAAGATGTTGATACCCGTTAGATGTTGGAGTTGTGGCAAGGTAGTTGCCCACTTGTACAAGAACTACACAGAAAGGACAACAGCTGGAGAGGATCCCGAGGAAGTGCTGGACGACCTCAAACTCCGGCGATACTGTTGTAGAAGGATGTTTGTAGGCCACATCGATCTAATCGATGACATAGCCCCGTTCAGCCTACCCCGTGATAACTGACTTTATCGGCAAGGCTTTGAGCAATTAGCCAGGCGTGAGTACAGAGGGCTTGTAGGTTAGCTTGGCCTATACTTCGCGGCTGGGGGTCGCGAGACCCAGGTTCAAATCCTGGCAGGCCCACCAGAGCACAGTTGCAGCGTATCCTTGAAACACTGTCTGGGCTTACTAGTAGCGTGTCCGATGGATCCGACCAGCTCTCAGAGGCCGAGCGCCTTGCATTGGAGATTAGCCGGCATTCAGAATTGTACTACAACTTTGCAGAGCCGGAAATAAGCGATACAGAATTTGATGCACTGGTTGAGAAACTGAGGAAACTCGATCCAAACCATCCCCAATTGAAAGCCGTTGGAGCTGATCCACCCCCTGGATCGGTGAAGGTCGAACATGAGTTTCCAATGTTGAGTTTAGATAAAGCCACCACTCCTGAGCAAATATCCCACTTTGTTAATTCCACAACTGCCTCCACGAGGAGGTTCCTAGTCCAACCAAAGTTGGATGGCTCTGCTGTGTCGTTAGAGTATCGAAGGGGGTTGTTGGTCAGGGCGGTTACTAGGGGGAGTGGCACACGTGGAGAAGATGTGACTAGGAACGTAAGGAGAATTCCAAACGTTCCGTCCAGACTGGATTGGAGGGGGGACTGCTTTGTCAGAGGCGAGGTAGTAATGCTTCTAGAGACATATTCGCGAAAATACGCTGATGTGGCTCCAAACCCTCGAAATCTGGCTGCAGGCGCACTACGTCAGAAGCACCTAGAATCCGGGAAAGCAAATGCAGAGGATCTGAGATTCTATGCTTATGACGTTAAATTCCCACATGCAAGTAACAGGAATGAGGGAAGTCAAGATCCCCCAAACCAACGATATGATTCAGAGATCCTAGAGTGGATAACGGATCTGGACATCGAACCCGCGGGAAGGTCCGTCATCCAATCACAACAGGAAGATGCTGTAATTGAGAAATTAGTACAAAGTACAGAACAGGCCACCAGCGATCGACAAAATGTGCCTTGGGAGATTGACGGTCTGGTGATTAAGGTGGATGAATTGGATAAAAGGCCCCTTCTCGGCCAAACTGCCCATCACCCTCGATGGGCCCTTGCATGGAAATTTCCGCCTGAGGAATCGACCACAGTCGTAATGAGCGTCGACTGGCAAACCGGTCGAACTGGGAATGTCACGCCAGTGGCTAGAGTCGCCCCCGTCACCGTTTCTGGTGTGACTGTAGAAAATACGACACTCCACAACCCCGGAGAAGTACAAAGGCTGGGCATTAAGATCGGGGACTTGGTGAAGATAGTCAGACGGGGGGACGTAATCCCAAAAATAATTGAAGTGGTGGGAAGAGCCTCTGAAAACGATCTAATGGGTCGTAAGCACTCGGACGGCCAACCTTTTGAAGAGCCATTGCCGCCGAGTTCAACTGTCCCAATCCCATCAAAATGCCCCAGATGTGACGGAAGCCTGTACATCGACGGGGCATTTCTGAAATGTGGCAATGCCAATTGTCCTGCGAGGGTGATAAGATCACTTCTGTACTGGTGCAGATTCCACGAAATAGACGGGGTAGGGGACAAGCTGGCCGCCCAGCTGGTTGAGAGTAAATTGGTCACAAACATCAGCGACCTTTACAGACTCACCATTGAAGATATAACGTCTCTCGAACGGATGGGACGAAAGTCAGCTGGCCATATCATGACCCAGATACATGAAAAGACCCGAATGCCACTCCACCAGTTCCTAGCAGCACTGGGGCTGCCTCGAATAGGCCCGGAGATAGCAAGCCTGATATCGTCACGAATCGGAACAATCGACAATCTGAAGGTGATGGTAGAATCCTGGACAGACAATGACGATAACTCGCATCGTCAACTGGAAGAATTAGTCAAGATTGACGGGATTGGGGAAGTTGTCGCCAGGTTATTCTTGGACGGAGTATCATCTACATGGCAGAGCACATTGGATCTCGCCTCAATTTTGGACATAACTGAAACTATCCTCGAATCCGAGGGCACGGGCCCATTAGATGGCAAAACGTTCTGTATTACGGGTACCCTGACCCGCCCCCGGAAGGAGATAGAACTCCTGATCAAGTCATCAGGCGGCAAGGTCACGAGTTCAGTATCCAAGAGTCTGAATTATCTGATTGCAGGAGATTCATCTGGATCTAAATTGGCGAAGGCTGAAAGATTAGACATCGTTGTAATCGACGAAACAGATCTATTCTCAATGCTGGAAACTAAAAAACCAGAAGTTGACAAAGTCACCAGTGAGACTCAGAGGAGCCTCTTTGAGTACTAACCAAACATAGACGTGCTTCCGCCACTGACCGGGCTTTGCTGTTGTTGGTTAACAGAGCCTGCCATCATTTCACTAATTTGAGTCTCGATTCTTCTGGCTTCCTCAAGTAGGGGCTCGGGATCGAGTTTTATTGCAGGCAATAAGCTATCAAGGCAACCTAGAACTCTGGCAGCAGTGCGGGCATCGGGCCCCATGCCTTGCATGGGCCCCGAGCACTCAGAGAGAAGCGCCATGGCGTTGAATCCCCTTCTAGAGCACTCGGATAGGGCCACTCCTGTCAGGCCGCCGATAGCGCCCTGTACCATTTTTTCGATCCCCATCCCCTCGAGGGTTGCCAGTGCCCCGCTTGTGGATGCTGCGCCCTTCATTGTTTCATTTGTATCATCGTTATCATCGATAGTGTGGCCTGTGTCTAGTGTTGGGGAGTACGAGTCTAGAATCAGCATAGCCCCGGCCTTCTCGGAAATGGCCAGATCGACGATCCCTTCGCTCATAGATTGCACGAGATTAGAGGGCACCTGAGACTCTGACACAACCAACATGACATTATCACACATGTCATGATTGCAAACAGGTTCTCCAGTATAGATCCTTATGGTAGGCATCGAAAGTCCGTTTTTTACAATGCAAGCCGGAGGTAAATCGGCGTGCCTTACACTTCCGATTAGCTCCAATTCCAAGGAATCGATGAGGTGCTGTCCGACGATGTTTGCAACGAATCCCGGGCCCGGGAAACAAACAATGACGAGTGCCCCTGGCTTGGTTGATTGATCCATGAGGTCGATGCTAACATCCGATGACATGATGTGCCATGACTAGGAGACCGACATAACCATTGGGATGGCCGAGGGGGCAGAGATGGACGAAAACTTCCGTGCACACCAGTTGTCGCCGTCTTCTTGGAATAGATACGAGCAATGCCCAAGGAAATATTGGCTGTCAAGGCAAAAACTGCCACGGAAAGCAAGTATGCCAGCCTCACTGGGCAACGCAGTGCACAACTCTGTAGAAGACATTTGCAATTTGGATCTCAGTGAGAGGGATCCAGATGAATCTGGATGGATGACGCCAACCGCGAAGGCTATACTTGATAGACATTGGAGGATTGAGAAAGAGTCTTTTCTTGCTACACCTAGGCATCCGAGATGGAAAGAGGAACTCATAACACAGGCGCATGATGGGCTTGTTGGTGCTTTGAATATACTTTGTGGGAAATCAAATCTTTCGACCACAAAACTATCGGAACTCACAATCGAGGACTGGAGGCATGTCCAATCCATAGTTTTGGCAAACGAGGGAACTTTGGTTTCCGATTGTGGCAGATTAATGGGGAGATTGGATCTACTAGTCGCGGATTTAGACTCGGCAGGCCAGTCAAAGGGATGGATCGTTGCGGACCTCAAGACAGGGCGACCTCCGGTAGGGGTTCTAGACCCCAAGGTCAGCCGACAACTCCGTTTTTATCGCGACCTGATAAAAAGGAACAATCCAGAACACCCGAAGATTAGGGCAGAAGGCTGGTATTCAGCCAATCAGACCATTCATGAGGCCACAGGTCCCAATGTGATCGATGATGCCTTTGCAGCGTGGGAGGGGATGAGGCCTACAAGCATCCCCTTGGAGGGAACCCCAGAGGAATTTGCGTGTGGGTTCTGCGAATGGAAGGCATGGTGCCCTGATTGGTGGTCAGCCATCGCAGATGGTACCATTGCTGGCAATGGTACCTTCAGGGACGAAGTGGTCAGGATTATCAGATATGACTCGGATGGTGGAGCGGGGTTGTTGGAAAGAATGGCCCCTGTGGATGAGAAGGGAACAGTCGCGCCATCGCCAAAGAGATTTGGATTCACAGTCAAAGATCAAGCAAAACACCAACTCGATAGTCTGATGGAAGATGGGTACGAAGGAGCATTGTTCATGGGGAGTGCCAGAACAACGAGCAAAGTTCTTCACTTGGGCGACTGGAGCGAAATACTTCCTTGGCAACCCCTGTTAAAGAGCACCATCGTCAATCAAGAAACAGCGTCTTGAGTTGCAAACGGCGCTCTTCTGTGAGCGGGCTTGATTTTGACAAGAGCCAATCACTGTATTTCGGATCTAAAGACATGATCTTAGGGAATGCCAAGCCAGAATACTTTCCAAACGATATTATTGCAACATCCCCAATTTCGCCATTGTCTGAACCAAAACCATCGTTACTCTGGTTTGATCGTAATAGACCCGCCACATCATTTCCAATCAAATCGGAGTATTCATCTAACATTTTCCATAGAAGAACAAGAGTTGCCGCGGCATCAGCATCCGCGCTATGAGCTCGATCCAAGACGATCCCGTATTTTTTGCACAGCGTACCGAGTTTGTGTCTCCCGGGTATCCTAAACTTTCTCGCAAGCTCAAGAGTGTCGATTATGGAGTGAGGTCTTGGTGGTTGAAGGCCACATCTGATGTATTCCATTTCCACGAACTTCCAATCGAACTTCTTCACATTGTGTCCGACTATAACGGCCCCGTTAATGATCTCGGAGATAACACCGGCCTGATCCTTGAACGGTTGACAGCACTCGACATCTTTGTTGCTTATTCCATGTACGCTAGTTGAGGAAGGGGGTATCGCCATGCATGGGTCTACTAATGAGTCAATGACGATCTTTCCGCCATCTTCATCCACTCCCACGAACGCATATTGCACAATCCTGTCCTTTCTTGGGTCGAGACCGGTGGTCTCGGTGTCGAAACCAAGGACCTTGAAACCTGAAAAGCCCTCCATATGCCTCCGACGAGGTTGAAGGTGTTGATGATATCGGCGTGATAAGGCCTTTGTACAACAGCCTTTTCGGCCGAACATGGTCAAGTCAATAGAAATCACGAAGTCATCAATAAGAGAGAGGTTGATCATCGATTCTGAGGTATGGATGCATCACCCCGACGACCACGACTTCCAACCCAGAGCATCAATCGAGGGTAGGATACTATCCATAGAAAATGCAGGCAAATCAATAGAGCCAGCAAATATCGAATTGAGCGACGAGGAGTATGTCGTTGCTGAGAGAGACAGGCTGATCGAACTGAGGGTCAAGTTCGGCGTGACGGGCATGCACGGCGTATTAACCCATAAAAATCCGAATCCGAGAACAGGCCCGAATGCCAAAAAGTTAGCCGAATCGAGGTGGAAAACACTACTTCCACTTAGTCTCTGATCACCGTTGACATTATACCAAATTCTGAGATGGACTGCATATTGGACCCATAGTGTAGCCTGGATATCACATGAGCTTGCGGAGCTTGTAACCCGTGTTCGAATCGCGGTGGGTCCGCCACCCAACCTCAATTTCACAAAGATGGAAGGCAACACTGGTCTACAATCCGATTTAATTGTGAGAATCCCCTCTCACGAACAGGACCCATAGTGTAGCCTGGATATCACTCTAGCCTCCGGAGCTGGAAACCCGTGTTCGAATCGCGGTGGGTCCGCCATAGTTGAGAGGTGCCGATCGATCACTCTTCTTCGTAGTGGTAATCTTCGTATTCCTCTTCTTCGTACTCGTAGTCATCAGAGTAGGTTACCCTCCTACGCTTCCCCTGTCGCCTTTTGTTGTTTTTCCCGAGTCTTGTCTGTAGCACAAATAGTGCCCCTAGGCAAACGAGAACGGCAACAATAACAGGAAAGAAAGGAAAGCTTTCCAAGTCTTCCTTCGTCTGTACTTCTCCATCGTACGGCCTGTAGTCTGAGTTATCCCCGACTCCATCGAGATCCGAGTCCTTCCACTCATCAGGATTCATCGGGAACTTGTCACTGTTGTCACCCACGCGATCTCCGTCAGTGTCCTTCCATTCCGAGGAGAGTTCAGGGAAAGCATCCTCATTGTCACCATAGCCATCCCTGTCTCTGTCAGAGGACTCATTGGGGTCATCTGGGAAGACATCGCCGTTGTCCCCGACGCCATCGCCATCCGAGTCGGTGGTCTCGTTCGGGTCATACGGGAAGACATCGCCGTTGTCCCCGACGCCATCGCCATCCGAGTCGGTGGTCTCGTTCGGGTCATCTGGGAAAGCATCCGAGTTGTCGCCAAATCCATCTCCGTCCGTGTCGTGGGTCTCTTGTGGGTTGCTTGGGAACGCATCAGCATTATTCCCTACGCCATCGTTGTCCATGTCTCCGGTCTCAGTCGCATCATACGGGAAGACATCGCCGTTGTCCCCGACGCCGTCTCCATCGGAATCAACTGTTTCATATGGGTTGAGGGGAAATGCATCGCCATTGTCGCCAACGCCGTCTCCATCGGAGTCGATCGACTCAGAAGGATCATTGGGGAAGAGGTCTCTGTTGTCTCCGACCCCATCCCCATCGCGATCACGCCAATCCAAGGCATCTGTGGGGAATGCATCCGCATTGTCTCCGTAGCCATCCCCGTCCGTATCAGCTGTCTCAGATGGATCACCCGGGAATGCGTCGGCGTTGTTGCCTACTCCATCACCATCAGTATCTATCGTCTCCGATGGGTCATTGGGAAAGGCATCTCCATTGTCACCGATCCCATCACCGTCGCTATCTGCCCATTCCCCCGGCCACAGGGGAAACGCGTCTGCGTTGTCGCCGACACCGTCACCGTCTGAATCTAGGGTTTCCATTGGGTCTTCTGGGAACAGATCTGCATTGTCGCCGACACCATCACCGTCTGTATCGAACCACTCGTTGGGATCGCTTGGGAATACATCTAGGGGGAAGCAGTACCCATCACCGTCGCTGTCCCTCCAATCAGTCGGGTCGTTGTCACACTCATCCGTGTTGGAGCCAACCCCATCTCCGTCAGCATCTAGCCACTCGTCTGGATTGTAGATGAATGCATCCACGTCATCGCGATACCCATCACCGTCTGAGTCTCGGATAAAACCCTGGATGGCCCATTCAAAAGCTTCGTCTGCCCATACGTCGGACCCATCAAAGGGAAAGAAATCATTGTGCATCCCATCGTTTATTCTCCAGTGAGAAACTCTTTCTCCCGCTCCGCAGTTGGGATAATCAAACACGTCTGTCTCGACTCCGGGCAAGTATGCTGATAGATCTAGACTGCCTTGGAAAACACGATTCTGATCGCACCCATACCTGTTTGCCCAGTTGGAAAGAGTGGTATTTGCCCCTGGGTGGGGTGAGGGCCCTATCGGATTTCCAGCCATTGAGACTTGGGGGGCCCCATCGTAATCGACGTAGTCATCGTCAGTAGCGTGGACATGCAAGATATCTGGACTCCCTGTGTTTAGGCATTTGTTGAAATCATTCCAAGTCACCCCATTTAATGCGACGATCGATTTTACCATTGAACCACTTTCACATGCCATTCTGTGACTCATGAAAGCACCGTTGGAGAAACCCATGAAGATGATCCCTTCGGGGTCAGCGCCGTAATTCAGAACAGCGTCGTCAACAAGTGATTCTAACCAACTCACGTCGTCTGTGTATGTGGGCCCCCATGATCCTCCTTGTATGCAACAAGCATCTGTAGCGTTCCAAAAACGAGGGAGTGGGAAAGCTTGCATGTGCCTCAGCCCATCAGGCTTGAGTAGAAGATGTTCATTTTCATGAACGCTATCGGTCAATACCATTCTATCTACTATTCTTTGTCCGTACCCTCCGAATCCATGCAGGGCCACAACGAGTGGAAGTGGCCGTGAGTAATCATGGCCTCCGGGCATTTCGAGTACGGCTGTCCGATCCGCTGGACCAACCATGACGGTGGTGTGCGATGCAGTGTATTGTATCGCAGAGCCAGTGTCCGATGAAGTGTAATTTCTTGTTTGATTTTCTAGCTCAACTTCCGACATTGACATCATCGAGGACAAGGAAACCAACAAGACCATGACGGTCATAACAAATGCAGCATTTTTCTGTCCACTATTACTTTGCATGAATTTTCCACTATCCCTGATTATATTTTCTTTTCCCAAAAATCGGAGTGCATTAGGATCGTGAGTATCGATTTTATTTTTATATTGACTTGAACGGACCATAATATACTCTTGGTGAGCCCATCAAATTATGACCCGCTATACCTTCATGGGTTTGAACATGCCTCAAATGACAGCAGCGATAGGATACCTATTGATTGCCCTAGGATCTGTGTTTTGGATCTTCACTGGATACATCACGGCTTTGATCCCAGCGCTTTTCGGTGGTTTGATGGTTTTCTCTGCGCTAGGCTCTAGGATGAAGCCAGAGAAGAACGCGGTGTTCATGCACATTGCAGTCTTGGCCTCGCTCTCAGCCACCGTTCTGGGCGTTGCCACTGTCGCCATTAATCCTCAATGGTCAACTTCCACTGCAGCGGTTGAACAGTTGCTGATGACCGTCTTGTCGGGTGTTCACTTCGGTGTCTCCATGGCCTCCTTCACGTATGGAGCCCCAACAGATGCCGAG
>DAVU01000007.1 GCA_002505695.1 Euryarchaeota archaeon UBA487 | reverse complement strand
AATGTAGGGTATCGCGACCACCAGTGGCATGAGACCTGAGGCCAATAGGAGGACGAAGGTGGTCGGCCCCCTTCCATGGATTTCCATGGATAATTTCACACTGTTCACAATCCGGTCATTAAGGCTACCACTGATACCTAATTTGAATCTGGCGTCCTCTACAATTTCCTCTATTGATGCTGCACCCGAGGTGGTTAGGCAGTCCCCGACTATGCCAGAGGTGAACTCATTGCCTCCCTTTCCCACGACCCATTCGACAAAGACGTAGTCGTAGTCTCTGGAATCCAGTAGTTGCGTCAGATTGAACTCGAGTGATGTGCGGGCCTCATTTCCCTCTGATAGGTCAGGTAGATCTAGGCCTTCGACAGATCCAAGAATCGTCTCCCAGGAGGATTCAGTGAAATTGTAGCCATGGACCAACACACCGACTTGCCATGTCCCAGTGGGCCGGATATTCCCTTGGTATCCTGATAAGACCGTATACTCCAGTGAATCTTCGGGGCATTCTAGATAATCCCAGTCCCCCGGTTCAATGTGATCTATATCGACTCCTAGGTGTGAAATGTCGTAATCATCGCGTATCATCAACGCTTGATCGAGCTCGCTTGACTGGAGAAAGGTCTGCCAAGTGCTTTCCACACTTGGTTCACAGATGGTCACCCATTGCTCACCCCCATATGCTCCAAGATAGTACCCCGCAGATCCGTACAACGGATCCGACCTGCAGAAGTACATGATATCGGTCAGGGGCACGTCCTCATCCAGCCCAACCAGGTCAAGATCGCAAAAAACGTACGTCTCGTCAGGCATATTCCATTGGTACCAATAATCATCGCAAGCAGACCCCCCACTCGAGAATGAACCCCACCACTCCATCCTCCACCATGAGCCGAGTTCGTGGATGGATGACTGCAAAATCGTGGGGCATTCTTCCGAACAGGGTGTGTCATCGTCTCCATATTCCATCACCTTCGCAGATATGTCGGTGCTGTGGATTCCTGGGGCCATCTGAGCAACGCCATGCTCTATGCTAATCGTCCAGTTCAGATCTAGGATCTCACTGGGGCCCAGATTGTATTCGTGTTGACCGCCATTGGTGATCACCCAGCTCCCCGAGTTGCAGGTGTCCCACCACCACCAAGGCCCCAGCCACCCTTCCTCGTATTGAGTGGGTCGACAAACTCCATAATTCCAGTCATAAACACTCGCAGAGGAGGGTGCGGCAATGCTCACTGTTATGTTGTATTCATTCGGATTCTCAATCCAACATCGCAGGTCAACTGTGAGATCACCAGACGGCATGTCTGGTCTGTATTCCGAGAGATCCCCTTCATATTGGTCGCATTCGAATCCAAGCCCAGGCTCCGCATGACTTGCGCTGTCTTCGTCCCCTCCGCCCTCGGAGTCATCAATTGTTTGGGAAGCAGAAACGCCGTGTGAGAGGAATGAAAAAAATACAGCGAGAACGAGAATGACCCTAACCTTGCTTGTTGGAATGCGATAGTCTTGCAATTCTCTCACGTTGAATTTTCTTGTAAGTTTCGGTAATAAATTTCATGCCGGCAGCTAATACAGGTCAGTCCACAATTTGGTTTCTAACACGTTTCCAGTTGGGCCCTTGGAATCCCTCTGTTTGTGCTCAGGCTGTTCACCGGGGGTCCTCGACGAGTTGGTCTATGTACTCCATCACACTCTCCAACAGGGAATCGTCTATGTCTTTGTAAGACGCGCCGAATCTTCGTTTCACGCACAAGGCAACGTGTGCATATGGATTCCTTCCGCTTGGATGGTCAATCGAGTCTGGAAGCCTCCCCTCCAGATTACGACCCGCGTTCCGCATGTAGCCCAGTAGGCGCTTTGCGTTTTCCGGTGTCATGGAAGCAATCTTTGATGGGGGAATATGATAATTTCCAAATCTTCCATCGTATGGCAAGATTTGGCCTAGGGGTCGAAGAACTCCCACTGAACCTCGGAAACCTCCTGTTCATTGGAACAAGACGCATATGCATCGAGAGGTTGCTGGTTCAGTGACATGAATGAGTCTCCGAAGGGGAAGGGGGCTAGTAGTCCGAGGGCCTCTTCTTTGAGTCCAACAATGTAGAGCGATGCAGATAGCGCCTCTGCTGTACACAACCTGCCCCGCTTGCCCCAACTGACGGGATTACCTGCCAGTAGAATCGGGAGGATGCGGGACTCCAGTCGTGTTGTCCTCTTGATCATCCTGATCGAATCCTCGATCTTCTTCCACGAACAGTCTAGCGCGACTATGGATCCCCCCTCTATCAAACCGAGGTCGGATGGGGAGAGTATCCTGTCGGTGAGTGGGTCAAGTAGAATCCCCCTCTTTGGGGCCATGGAAATCCTGCTCTTGCATTTGATCAGCCCAGCTCTTTCCAATTTTTTTGCTGTGCATTTTTTTGGGTCATCCTGGTCTAGGTGTATGGCCTCGATCCTAAGTCGCCGGGATCTATCCATTGGATGAATCCCTCATCATCTCATCGAACATGTCGGCGATAGTGACCGTTCGCCCACTTCCTTTGCGGACGGGTGTGGAGTTGTCGGTGTCCGTCTCGACCATGATATCTATTTTGAGCTCTCTCTCAAGTTTTTTGGCCACGCTGTCTGGTGGGACGCTACCGCCCTCGTACCTCTGGAGGTCTTGAACTCGCATGTTCAATCGACGCCCCAGGTCTTGGACCGAGATTCCAAGCGCCTCCCTTGCCTTCCTTATCCTGAGATGGAAATCGCTCGCAACCTCAAACTTAGGCCTATTGTCGTTTTTTCTCGTCCTCTTGTGGTTAATGGTGGACTTGACTGGCGCTCCCGTGGTCTTGCTGGGTAGGCTAACACCTCGTTTCTCGCTGCATGCAGCGCAAGCTGCGACCTTGGCCCCTGAGACGAATATCGTGAACACTGAGGTCCTCCCCTTCCCACATAACTCGCACACGCCCATGTCACAGGGAACGGGCCATCCATGATCAATGCCACCCAGCCGAAGCCTTCCTAACTGCCCATACACACCACGCTCTATGGCCAGCCGCGCGGCGAGGGAGGAAAGCTCCAATGAAACCCTGGCCGAGGACCCATCCAAAAAGGGAGATATAGACTTGCTCAGGGAGGATTTCGAGAGACTGGCGGATCGAACCCAGACACTCCTCACTGAGAAACTGCTGTTGGAGAATGAGGTCACTCAGCTCTCAAAGAGAGCGAGTAGGTTGGAGGAGGACCTCAGGCATCTGAAGTCACCACCCTTGGTCGTGGGGAACGTTCAGGACATCGTTGATGATAGAGCCATAGTGAAAAGCTCGAACGGTACTGTATTCCTCGTGACCTACAACCCGAGGTTGGAAGCAAGTACCCTCGTCCCTGGAGCGAGAGTCACCCTGAACCAAGATACACTATCCATCATCGAGGTACTGAACGATGGATGGGATCCACTCGTGGCGGCATCTGAGATCATCGAGAAGCCGGATGTTGAATTCTCGATGCTGGGTGGTCTGGACAAGCAGATATCCTCTCTCAAGGAGGCAGCGGAGTTGCCACTGACAAACCCCGAGGCATTTGAGAGATTCGGGATAGACCCCCCTCGGGGTGTTTTGCTCTCAGGACCCCCTGGTAACGGGAAGACGATGCTAGCGAAGGCACTTGCGAATTCAACCAAGGCAACTTTCCTGGGAATCGTGGGGTCGGAACTCGCCCAGAAGTACATAGGGGAGGGAGGCAGGCTCGTGAGAGAGTTATTCGACATGGCACGAGAAAGATCCCCATCAATCATCTTCATCGACGAGATCGACGCGATCGGCAGCAAGAGGCTGGACTCGACGACCTCAGGGGATAGAGAAGTACATCGAACTCTGATGCAACTGCTCTCCGAGATGGATGGCTTCTCCTCCAGCGAGGGCATTAGTGTCATAGCCGCCACCAACAGGATGGAATTGCTAGACAAGGCCTTACTGAGGCCCGGTAGGTTTGACAGGATCATATCGATATCCTCGCCCGACAAGGATGGTGTCAAGGACATACTCGAGATCCACACAGCGAAGGTACCATTGGCGAAGGACGTTGATCTGGGCAAGATCGCCAAAAACTGTGAGGGTTTTAGTGGGGCCGAGATAAAAGCAGTAGTCACCGAGGCTGCCATGTCCGCCATATCATCAGGCGGGAAACAGGTATCTAGGTCAGATTTCGAGGAGGGAGTCGCTAGGATACTAAAGGAGAGAACTTCGGCGACTAAAACCAACCCTGATGCCCTATACCAATGAGGCCTAGCGATGACTCTCATAGAAGCAGTTCCAAACATAAGCGAGGGCCGCGATCCAAGCGTGATTCAAGCCGCTAGGGAGGCTATCGAGTCCGGCGGCTCTACGGTTCTTGGCATAGAGCCAGACGCTGATTACAATCGGACGGTACTAACCTATGTCGGATCGCATGATGAAGTTGTGCGATCTAGCGTACAACTCATTCGCGTGGCATCCGAGCACATTGACATGAGGCACCATGAGGGCAACCACCCCAGGATGGGCGCAGTAGATGTGATGCCATTCGTACCCCTTGGGGAAACGAAAACGGAAGAAGCCCAGATTGCTGTGGATGAGGTGTATGAGCAACTCGAATCAACCCATCTCATGTTCAGGTACGGAAACTCCGCAAAGATGCCATCTAGGTCTAGACTGCCTAACCTGAGAAAGGGAGGGTATGAGGGCCTCAAAGAGCGATTCCTTGGTGGGAGATGGAACAACGAGGAGACGAGGCACCCTGACAACTGGAATGGTGAGTGGACCGAAATCAACGAGAAATTCGGAGCCATGGCGATAGGAGTCAGACCTGTCCTTATCGCCTACAATGTGAATGTTAGAGAAGAAGCTCCAATGGCCTCCTCCGTCGCAGCGAAGGTCATCAGGTCATCTGGATTCCCAATCAAGGCCGGGTCAGGGTCAAAAATCAGAGTCAGGGGCCTGTTGCAATCCGTACAGGGCATGGGGGTGCCGTTGGAATCACATGGTATATCCCAAGTATCGATGAACCTCTCCGATCCGGATCAGACGAGCATACACCTTGCCTACGAAACCATCAGGTCGATCATCGAGCCCATGGGCGTCGAGGTAAGCGGAAGCGAGATCGTGGGGCTGGTTCCTCTCGATTCCATGTTGGAAGCGGGGAGATGGTATCACGGGTCTGATGATGACCATGAGACACTCGTCAAGAAAGCCATCGACGGACTAGGGCTCAATAGCCTAGGTGAATTTGACCCGAACACCAGAATCATAGAGTGGGCCCTCCGGGCCATGAGGGAGGAGTGAAAATGGATGTAGAGAATATGTTGAAGTCAATATCCGATGGCACGCCCACACCTGGAGGGGGGGCAGTTGGATGGATAGTCCTAGGACAAGGTACCGCTCTTCTCCGGATGGTCTCGAACCTAACGCTGAAGTCGAAGAAATGGTCGGGTGGCCACGATCCCTCGAGGACCATTCTAGATGCCACCGCAGATTTCGAGTCTCGTGCCACGGTTGGTTATGACGCCGATTGCCACGCATATGAATCGGTCGTCAATGCCTACAAGCTCCCGGAAGAAAACCAAGAGAGACAGAGGGGCATAGAATCCGCGTCGCTTCTCGCAGCTGAGGTACCCTTGGAATTGATGGAGGCCGCCCTAGAGATTAGCCTATTGAGCAAGGGGCTGTTTGGCCTACACAACAAGAACGCCCACAGCGATCTCATATCCAGTGGCCTGCTATTGAAGACAGCAGCCATCATCGGCTCCAAGAACGTCAAAGCCAACATTCCCTACCTTTCTGACGAGGACTCCGTTGGAGTAAAAGCCAGGCATGAAGAAGTTAGAATGGGCCTCATGGATGTAATCCCAATGATCACGGAGGGTGGAGGCCTATGATGACCGACACGGACTCATTCAGACTAGAGATAGCGATGGGGATACCGGAGAACCTCCCTCCGAAGAGAGCCATCGACCCCACCGTGGACCACGCACCCTCTCGCCCTTTATCTCTGGATCCAGCGTCTTACAAACTAGCAATCGAGAATGCACTTCGATACTTCCCCGAGAAGTGGCATTCAGAGCTCTCTACGGAATTCGCGGAGGAATTAGACACATTCGGCCACATATACATGCATAGATTCAGGCCCAGATACCCGATGATGGCAAGGCCAATAGATGAATACCCATGCAAGACTGAGGACGCTGCCGCAATCATGCTGATGATTCAGAACAACCTCGATCCAGAAGTCGCTCAATACCCGCATGAACTGGTAACATACGGAGGGAATGGCTCTGTCTTCCAGAATTGGGGTCAGTACCTCTTGACCATGAAGTTACTAAGCAGCATGACGGAACATCAGACACTCGTCATGTATTCCGGCCATCCACTGGGCTTGTTCCCATCGAACCCTGGATCTCCGAGGGTCATCGTCACAAATGGAATGATGATACCGAATCACTCCACACAGGATGACTACGAGTACCACAATGCGATAGGTGTGACCCAATATGGCCAGATGACCGCTGGATCGTACATGTACATAGGGCCACAGGGCATCGTTCATGGAACAACGATAACGCTGATGAACGCAGCTCGAATGTACTTGGGCAAGGCCCCAGAAGACAATCTGGGCGGCGTCTTATTCGTCACATCTGGATTGGGCGGCATGTCGGGGGCCCAGGCAAAGGCTGCTGTGATCACGGGTGCAGTGGGGATCATCGCTGACACGAACAGACACGCCGTTGAGAAAAGACACAAGCAGGGCTGGCTGACCGAGATGAGTGACGATGTAGCAGTCGTGGTCGACCGAGCAAAGAAGGCCGTCGCAGACCAGGAAGCGGTGTCAATAGGATTCGTAGGCAACATCGTCGACCTGCTGGAGTCCCTCGAACACGCGAACGTTGTCCCTCACCTGTGTAGCGATCAGACGAGCTTACACAATCCATGGTTGGGTGGGTACACCCCACGCGGTCTATCCTACGATGAAGCAGAGGAAATGATCTCATCGGACCCAGATAAATTTAGGTCTCTCGTCAGGCAGACCTTGGTTGATCATGGCGCAGTCATAAAGCGCCTGTCTCGAAGGGGAATGAGGTTCTGGGACTATGGCAATGCATTCCTCCTTGAAGCCTCAAGAGCTGGTGCAGACGTCGGTGTGGATGGTAACTTCCTGTATCCCTCCTACGTGGAGGACATCATGGGACCAATTTGCTTCGACTATGGCTTCGGGCCCTACAGGTGGGTCTGCTCATCGGGAGATGCGGCTGACCTGAGGGCCACTGATGAGATAGCGATAGAAGTCCTGAATGAACAGCTCCATGATGCCCCACCCCAGATCAGGGGACAGATTATGGACAACATTCGATGGATATCGGAGGCAGACCAGCACCGGCTAGTCGTCGGCAGCAAGGCTAGGATATTGTATGCAGATGGCGAGGGTAGAAGGATCATGGCCCAGAGGTTCAACGAGGCAGTATCCAGCGGGAGAATCACAGCGCCTGTCATCCTAGGCAGGGATCACCACGACGTCTCTGGGACGGATAGCCCGTATCGGGAAACATCCAACATTAGGGATGGATCGAGGTTCACTGCGGATATGGCGGTTCAAAACTTCGTCGGGGACGCAGTCAGGGGGGCCACATGGGTAAGCCTCCACAATGGCGGAGGAGTTGGATGGGGTGAAGTCATGAACGGCGGCTTTGGGATGGTGTTAGATGGTTCAGAAAATGCTGCTCTGCGCGCTGACTCAATGCTCCAATGGGACGTTGACAATGGAGTCGCCAGGAGAGCATGGGCCAGGAACGAAGGCGCAATGTGGGCAATCGATAGGGCCCAGACCAACGACCCAAGGCTGAAGGTCACAAGGCCAAACACCGTCGATCCAGACATCCTTGATCGAGTTTTGGAGGGACGGGAATAATGGATATTACACTAAACGGCAACAAATTGACGATCGAAGAGATCATGGAGATAGGATCTGACGGTGTCAACATCAAACTTTCGAATGACTCGATCAATAGAATGAAGGGGTCCAGGGATCATGTTGCTCGAATTCTCAATAGTGGGACAACGGTATACGGCATCAATACCGGTTTCGGGAGCCTCTCCAACGTGAGCATAGAACCCCCGGAGTTGAAGCAGCTACAGCGAAACCTTGTGCTCAGTCACGCGTGTGGAATAGGGGCACCCATGAGTCCAGAATCCGTCATGAGGATGATGGCCATTAGAGCGAACTCACTGGCAAAAGGCGCGTCCGGAATCAGGGTAGAGGTCGTCCAGACACTACTGGATTTGATTAATCACGGTCATGCACCAGTTATACCTTCCATTGGCTCTCTCGGCGCATCCGGGGACCTTGCTCCACTGGCGCACATGGCCATGTCCTTGATCGGTGAGGGGAGATTCCAATCCAAGATTGGAGGCCAGTGGGTCGACTCGGACAGCCAGACGGTCTTCTCCGACATTGGACGGGAACCAGTGGTACTGGAGGCAAAAGAGGGACTTTCGCTGATAAACGGCACCTCCCAGATGTGCTCTTACCTCGCAGAGGCCTCTTCCCTGACCTCGAAGCTGTGCGATGCGGCAGATGCGGCATGTGCAATGAGCGTGGAGGCAATCGCGGGCTCCCACACGCCTTTCGACCCTAGGATACATGAAATTAGACATCAGGCAGGCCAAGGCAAGAGCGCCTCCAGAATAATGGAACATCTCAAGGAATCTGAAATCAAGGAGTCGCATGCAGATTGCGATAGGGTACAAGATGCGTATAGCTTCAGGTGCGCTCCTCAAGTTCATGGTGCTGTCTGCGATGTTCTTGATCACGTGACTAAGGTGGTAGTATCAGACGCGAACAGTGCAACCGACAACCCGCTGATAGTGCCGGATGGCGAGGGTGGCTATGACGTCCTGAGTGGTGGCAATTTCCATGGCGAGCCGTTGGCCCTTTCAGCGGATTCCCTCGCCTCCGCCCTACACGAATTGTGCTCAATATCCGAACGCAGGTCCAACCAGGTGCTCACTCCTCATTGGAGTGGCCTACCCCCCTTCCTTGCAAGAAATGGAGGACTCGAGAGCGGACTCATGATCCTACAGTACGTATCCGCTTCTGCCATTGCCAGGATAAGGCTACTCGCCAGTCCCGCAGCACTGACCAACATCCCAGTCTCCGCTGAGAAGGAAGATCACGTGTCAATGGGGTCCACAGCCTCCGAGCGGCTCATCGAAATCTGTGACCTAGCGGCCTGCGTCTTGGCCAATGAGATGATCATTGCATCTGCTGCTCTGGATTTCAGGGAGGAGAAGCCCGGAGTCGGTGTGGTTAGGTTGCACGAATGGGTCAGAACCGTCTCCGCACCTATTGTGGGTGATAGGTCCCTCTCCGGTGACACCATGGCCCTCGCAAAGAGAATTCTCAAAGAGGGCGTTTGAATTGAGTCAGACCAGACGACATCTTGAACATCATCCTGGCACCAATCCACCGTCGTTCACGGCGGTTGTAGAGGAGGTCACTGAGGAAGGAGGGGTAATCCTTTCCGAGTCTTGGTGCTATCCTAGGGGAGGGGGACAACCTGGGGACACTGGAACCTTCATGATCGACGGCAAGTCAATCGCTTTTGGCGAGGTCACAGCAGCGCAGTCCATCACTCACCCATTGCTGGGGTCGGGTTTAGCGAATGGTGACGAGGTCACTTGCGTCATAGACCGAGATAGGAGAAACAGCCTAGCGAAGATGCACAGCGCTGCCCACATAGTGTCGGCCGTGGCGAATGAGAGATGGGGAGCAATTACGGTTGGCAACCAATTGAACACGGAATCCTCTAGGATGGATCTCAAGTTCGAGAACAGGGAGTTGTTTGACAAGGACCAACTGACTGAGGACGCTAACTACTGGGTCCATGAGGATGTCGGCATCAATGTACACCAATGGGGCCGCGATCAGATAATGACAGATGAGAGGGTGCGCAACAAGAGGTTCGTTGAGCGGATTATAGACAGGGTCGGCGGTGATGACCCACAGCTGAGGATGGTTGAGGTTGAGGGGATAGACCTATGTCCGTGTGCTGGTACTCATCTATCGTCTACAGGAGCTATCGGTGGCATAGTTGTTGACAAGGTTCAGAACAAGGGGAAGGGGACATTTAGGGTAAACTTCTCACTTATTGATTAAGTAATAATGATAGAATGTAATCTATTGGTGGGCTCGGCAGGAATTGAACCTGCGATCTTCGCCATGTCAAGGCGACGTCATAACCCCTAGACCACGAGCCCTCTATGGCGTGCGAGATACCTGTCACACATGAAACATTCTGATGTTCAGGTTTAGAATCATCCAACAATCTTAGACAGCTTTCCGTCACAACCATCGTTGGGGCATATCGCAGACATCCTCTTTCTGCCATTCTCCATGACGACAATCTTGTGATCGTCTGGTGTCACGGTCGCCTTGCAACGCATGCAGAATGCCGTGAGCCTCACAATCCTCCCACTATTGATGCGATATATGATTTTCACCTCGAATAGGGGATAAATTGTCTAAAATGGGTGAAAATTGAGAAATCGATGCACTGCGCCTTACAATAAACACTAGATCGTCAATAAAGGGCTGATAATGTGCATTATCGGCCCCCCAATCGATGAGGATATCATGTGAAATTATCCTTCAGGGTCTCACAGAATATTCATTGGCTCCTGAAAAAACTTTAATCATATATTAACATCTATTTAAGCAATGTTATAGTTTAGATTCTATATATATTAGTTAATCATTTGTAGATTGTTCATCGTTCCAAAGGACGATACCCATGATTCAACATTTTCTGATGGCAAAATCAGGATTGAGCTAGACCTGCCAATCTCTATCGTACCGTTGTGTTTTTCCTTATCCTGAGATAGCGTAGTCCCGGGATTTCTAGTCACTGAAACTAATGCTGTCATAGGGTTCAGTCCCATCCTATGAACTGCCAGGCTCCCGACAAACGGCATGGATAATGATGGACAGTTGGGGTTGTAATCAGAGGCCATTGAAAAAGCTAAATCCCTCTCTTCACATTCTTTCAGAGGGAGATCAAGTGGATTACCTAGAACGTACTGAGTACCGGGCAGGAAGGTTTGCATCGTTCCATTCTCGTTAGCATATTCTCTATCTGACATAGATGACTTCGCAACATGATCTGCAGATACTGCCCCTAGGTCTGTAGCCAATCTCAATCCACCACCATCTTGGAATTCATCAACATGTAAACGGACATTGAGCCCTCTTTCAGTCGAGGCCTCGCATATTTGCATCGTCTCCTCCTTGGTAAACCAACCTGGCTCGCAAAATACATCAACATATTCTGCCAATTTCAAATCACAAACTAATGGTAGTTGGTCATCAATCAATTCCTCAAGATACTTTTGACGACTTACGCCATTTGGAATATCATGGGCTCCCAACCACGTCCTGTCTATGGATATTGGAGGATTGCTAATACCCATAACCTCCAATGCCCGGATCTCATTCGAGACATCCAGACCATATCCAGATTTGCATTCTATTCTACCTGTGCCAAGTGTTTTGGCAGACCTGAGCCTTTGAACAAATAGATCTGATAATTTGTCTCTTGTTGCATCCCTAGTTTGAGATACTGTTTTTTTTATCCCACCTCCTAGATTTGATATTTCAGAATAATCAAGACCCTCGGCTCTCATAGTGATCTCATTACTTCTATCCCCCGCCCAAACCATATGAGCATGTGAATCAACGAATGCAGGGATTATCGCCATCCCTCGGGCGTCGACCATTTGAGTCTCACCAGATCCTTCCCACTCGCTGGTTAGCGTTCCTCCAGATTCTATCTTGGATACTATGCCATCTGAAAATAGTATTTCTGTACCATTTTCCATCATTAGCAGGTCTCGATCAGACATGTCGGCACCTCTTAGCGGATCACCCATTTTACCGCAATTCAAGGTAGCAACCTCTCCAGTATTGTGTACTAGAATGTGATCTGCCATGTGTCATGGGAAAAGCATGAACATATCGTTTTGACCCGTAATTTCTAATTCTAAGGGCTATCTCTTGTATTCATGGGCGTTATCCTAGGCATAGAGAGCACAGCCCACACTTTCTCTTTTGGTGCGGTATCTTCTGATGGGAAAGATGTGTTAGCATCACACTCCTCCCTCTACAGACCTGAGGAAGGCGGAATACATCCACGTGAGGCTGCGGACCATCACGTCGAGTCTTCGAGGACACTCCTTGAAGGGGCAATACTAGACTGGTCCGTGGCCAAATCCGATATTGACGCCGTGGCGTTCAGCCAAGGGCCCGGCCTAGGCCCCTGCCTTAGGGTCGGTGGGTCTGTAGCGAGGTCCATATCCATGGCATTGGACGTTCCCCTCATTGGCGTTAACCATTGTGTGGCACACATAGAAATTGGAAGAAGGATGACAGGGTGCATTGATCCTGTGTTGCTATATGTTAGCGGCGGCAATACACAAGTAATTGCACGTGCTTCTGGAAGATACAGAGTATTAGGAGAGACACTGGACATAGGGATAGGTAACATGCTAGATAAGTTTGGAAGGGCTATTGGGATACCATTTCCTGGCGGCCCAGAAATCGAAAGAAGAGCCCAATCATACATAGAAGAGAACGGCTCAGACCACATACTTGACCTCCCGTATGCTGTTCATGGCACGGATATGGCATTCAGTGGGATTCTAGGAGCAGCAATAGCCCACGCAAAGAAAGGTGAGAACCATGGTCTTGTTTGTCATTCCTTACAAGAAATCTCCTTTGCCAGTTGTGTGGAGGTCGGGGAAAGAGCAATGGCCCTAACAGGCAAGTCGGAGATCCTACTCGGCGGTGGAGTTGCTTGCAACAAGAGAATACGCGAAATGACTCAAACTATGGCATCGGAAAGGGGTGGATCAGCATACTGGCCTGATTGGCGTCTGTGCATTGATAACGGGACCATGATAGCCGAACTAGGGAGAAGAATGCTCGATGCTGGAATATACACAAAGCTGTCAGATAGTGGAATAGATCCATCACTGAGGACAGACATGACACCAATTTTGTGGGCATAGCATCCCATATCCTTATTCGACGCCCTTTTTCCGCAGGGTTAGGTTGGTTAGATAGTGCAGAGGAGACGGAAGCCCAAAGCAGCACCTGCAAATGTATTCGCAGGCGGTCAAAAACCAAAGAAACCCAAGAAAACAAATCCCATCACAGCACCCTCGGCACCTCCTGTGCCAATCAAACAACGACAACCTCTGAAAAATATCCCAAAAGAAGCGAAGGTCGAAACCCCTCAAGAAAAATTACCAGAGATTACGCCGACTCAGGAAGAAGAGAATCTAGAAGTCGTCGAATCACAGATCCTCGGAACCCCACGAAGAAAAACTCATGGATTGAAAAAAGAAAATCAGGAAAAAACCTCCGAGGAAAAAGAGGATGTAAGTGCCATTGACATGGAAGTCCAAGAAGCACTCGATAGAGCAAAAAAACGATCAGAGGAAGCAAAATTGACCCCCAAAAAGGCTATTTCTTCCCCACCTCTAAGACAAAAGAAAAAGAAAACATCGAGTCGGGGTAAAAGCAAAACCTATCAACCCGCAGCCAGGGAAAAACGACTAAATCGAGCAAGACATATGGAATATAAGTATGAAATGAGGGGCCTACTGGCTGAAATTTCGGTTCCAGAAGAGCACAGATCCTCACTAATCGGATCAGTCTGGGCGAAGGGAGAAAGGCAAACAGCGGCTCACGCAAAGGAATTCGTGGAAACTAAAATCAAAGAAGGAATCATTAATCAAGACCAAGCTTCACATCTTATCAAGCTAATAGACGATTACACAGTCAGGAGATGATTATCCGTTCTTAATTGGTGTTCAGATGGATTATGACCTCCCACCTCCCTCTGGAGAGCCTCCGTTTACTAGGGGCATTCATCCAAATATGTACCAAGATAGAATTTGGACAATGAGACAATATGCTGGATTTTCGGACCCGAAATCCACTAATTCTCGATTCAAGTCCTTACTCTCATCAGGACAATCAGGGCTATCCGTGGCTTTTGACCTCCCTACCCAACTAGGACTAGACTCCGACGACCCATTATCCATGGGAGAAGTCGGAAGGGTGGGCGTCCCTATCGACTCGATACTGGACATGAGAGAATTATTCGACGGTGTTGATCTTGGAAAAGTAAGTACATCAATGACAATCAATGCACCAGCAGCAGTATTGTTCGCACTATACACCGTTGTCGCTGAGGAAAATGGCGTACCTCTTGAGGAGATCTCTGGCACCATACAAAACGACGTACTGAAAGAATACATGGCGCGAGGCCTCTATGTCTATCCGCCTGATCAGTCCATGAGACTTGCAGTAGATCTTATCGAATGGTGCTCAATAAGAACTCCCAAATGGAACCCCATTTCTGTAAGCGGCTATCACATTAGGGAGGCAGGCTCTACAGCTCCGCAGGAAATTGGATTGACCATCGCTAATGCTATTTCCTACATCGATGCAGCAGTTGAAAGAGGTTTAGAAATTGACAGTTTTTGCCCTCGTATCTCCTTCTTCTTTGGATGTCATAACGACTTCATCGAGGAAATATGTAAGTTTAGAGCCGCAAGAACACTTTGGTATCAGGTGATGAAGGAACGATATGACTTCAATGATGTGAAATCCGCTCGAATGAGGTTCCATACACAAACTGCGGGAGTGACCTTAACTGCCCAGCAATCACAAAACAATGTTGTTAGAGTGGCTTTTCAAGCACTTGCGGCAGTCCTCGGGGGGACCCAATCCCTGCATACAAATGGATATGACGAAGCACTGGGTTTGCCAACCCAGGAATCCGCCACTCTGGCTCTCAGGACTCAACAGATAATCGCAAGTGAAACCGGCATTACAAATCATGTGGATCCACTGGGCGGGTCTCCATTGATAGAGGAAATAACCCAAAGACTGGTCCATGAGGGCAAAGACGTGTTCGAAAGAATCCAATCTGAGGGAGGTTCCGTCGAGGCAGTGAAAAAGGGCATACAGATCCAAATGATACACGAAAGTGCGTGGAAACAACAACAAGAACTAGAAAATATGGAAAGTTCGGTGGTAGGAGTGAACGTTTTTACAGAAGAGGAATCAAACTACCCAGCCGGTCAGAAAATATCCGACAATACTCAAGAAGCGCAGACTGTTAAGCTAAATTCGCTCAAGAACCAAAGGGACCCGGTGGAAGTTGAACAATCCCTCTTCACAATCGCACAATCGATAGAAAATGGTACGAATCTGATTGACCCTATAAGAAGAGCCTGCAAACAGAAAGCCACATTGGGAGAGATCTGCGCGGTACTTCGTGAAAATATGGGTACATGGGCGGCGCCAGGAGGGATATGAATGGGGATCTGGATCGATCACATAGGAATAGCGTGCGAAGCCAACGAAGTGTCCAAGAGATTCTGGGAATTACTCGGATTTGCTGAATCTGGTACTGACGAAAACGAAGAGCAAGGCGTCAAAATTAACTTCATGAAAGGGGATGTTGCACCCCAACCTAAGATCGAATTGCTACAACCACTAGGACCTGACACCCCAGTTGGAAAATTTATTTCCAAATACGGAGAGGGAATCCAACAGTTAGCTTTGGGTACAGATGATATTGCTGGCTTGATTACACTATTGAAGGAGAATAATGTTCGAATGGTAAATGAAGAACCAATGTATGGCGCCAACAACTCACTGATTGCTTTCGTGCATCCATCCAGCACAGGGGGAGTTTTGGTCGAAATTGTACAAAAGCAATCATGAAAAACCAAAGGAATTACCAGGGCTCATGATACCAGACCTTATCAAGGCTCTATCTAGATCTGAGATCGATGTTAATGAATTGAAAAATCTCAAATTGGAACTCTCTAACTGGTTAGTCGAGGGTAGAGATTCGGGGGCCATATCCAATGAATCATACCTATCAGCAGGTAAAATAGAGGGTGGTATAGACGTTATATTAGCTATGATAGATCATGGTGCGCCCAAAAACGAGATCCAACTACATGTTGACTCAGTGAAACTCAGAATTGAGACAATTTCTAAATAGTAATACCATGCGAATACTGGAAACATATTAAGGTAATATTGATCACGCGACATCATGCCCAAAGTAAGTTTAGATGTTCCAGAGCACCTTCTCAACGATCTGAAAAATCACGTTGGAGATGAGAGAAAATTCGTGAGCGTTGCCGATGCCATCAGAACGGCATGCAGGAAAATGTTGGATCAACTAGACCTAATTGATCGCCGACATGGTAGAATTGACATCGAGAAGTGATACTATGGATAGACATCAAGCAGAAGAAGCAGTGAGGACCATTTTAAGCTACATAGAGAAGACCAGCAGAGAAGACCCCCCAAGGGAAGGCCTTGAACAAACACCTGAGAGGGTCATTTCTATGTTCGATGAAATATTCTCTGGATATCAACAAGATCCATCCGAGATACTCGATTCCACCTTTAATGGGGAAGGATACGATGGCATTGTACTTCTGAAGAACATCGAATTCCATTCTACTTGTGAACATCATCTCCAACCTTTTTCTGGCCATGGTCACATAGCATACATACCCGTTGACAGAATTGTCGGGATATCCAAGCTAGCCAGACTCTTGGACGCTCATTCGAAGAGGCTCCAAAATCAAGAAAGAATAACTAAAGATATAGTAGAAGATCTCGTTAATCATTTGTCACCTTTGGGTGCTGCTGTCATTTTAGAAGCGAGTCACGGTTGTATGAAATGTAGAGGTGTTATGAAACAGAACTCAACAATGGTGACAAGTTCGATGAAAGGCGCCTTTTTCGAAAACAAGGAAGCCAGAAATGAACTTATGCAGTTAATCAAGGAATGATGAATCAGATGAACACATACCCCATTGTGGAAATATTCCACTCAGTGCAAGGCGAGGGCTTTCACACTGGAGTACCCCATGTATTTGTTCGATTTGGGAATTGCAACCTCCGATGCGAATGGTGTGATACGGAGTTCCTGGAGTTCAATACTATGGATCTTGAAGACATATTGAAGGAAATAAAATCATACAACTGCAAAAGAATAATCTTCACGGGGGGCGAGCCAGCACTTCAAGACCTAGCTACCATCGGTGGAGAATTGAAGAGATCTGGTTTCCACCTTTCAATAGAGACAAATGGTACCATACCCATAGATCCTGTCATCGACTGGATCTGCGTTTCACCTAAAGATCAATTATACCCAAATGCTCCTATTAGACAAAGATCTGGAGATGAATTGAAAGTGGTCTATTGCGGCCAGGATCTTTCCATGTATGATGAGCTGCGCACAGGATTCAAGCATCATTATCTACAACCATGCTACATAGAATCCGATACTGTAGAGGAAAATGGCTTATCTTTCAAACTGGTTGAGTCCATTGTCAAAGAAAACCCTGAGTGGCGGCTTAGTTTACAGACACACAAATGGATGGGGGTATTGTGATGAGGGCAGTTATGGCATTATCCGGGGGAATGGACAGCACAGCCTTGTTAATCAGATTGATATCCGAGGGTTATGCGGTCACTTGCATTTCTTACGACTATGGCCAAAAACACATCATAGAGTTGGAAAAGGCCAAACAAAACATACAATATTTATCGATTAATGGTCATGATGTAAGCCATAGAATCGTAGATCTGACCTCAGCAATGTCATTATTCCACTCCGCCCTCACCAGGGATGAACTGGATGTTCCAGAAGGTCACTATGAAGCGGATCAAATGAAACAGACAGTTGTCCCGAATAGAAATGCGATTTTCGCCTCAATATTGTATGGTTTAGCCATATCAGAATCCATGGAACATGACTCAAACGTGGTTGTGGCGCTTGGAGTCCACAGTGGGGACCACGAAATTTATCCAGATTGCAGGCCCGAATTCTACACAGCGTTAGAGAAGGCTTTCACAATAGGAAATTGGTCGAGTGAAAATATCTCACTTTATTTGCCTTACATTCAAGGTAACAAGCAGACCATCCTAGAGGATTCGGTCAAGAACACAGATCACCTGGGGCTTGATTTCGATACCGTTTTCAAAAATACAAACACATCATACAACCCAGATGAGCAAGGTAGGCCCTCTGGAAGAAGTGGGGCGGACGTAGAGAGAATTCTAGCATTCCATGCAGTTGGTCGGCCTGATCCTTTAGATTATCCTGGTGGTTGGGAATCGGCATTAAAACATGCTTTGAAAGTCGAAAAAGAGTGGATTGAGAACAATGAGGACTGAGCGCATACTAGATGATGATTTTTGGAAAGAAAACCTTTCTCCAATACAATACAAAGTCACACGTCGTGGTGGTACTGAGTCGCCTTTTTCTGGAAAACACTACCTGGAGGATAGACAAGGATACTACAAATGCATCTGCTGTGGCGAGAAATTGTTCACTTCAGAAATGAAATTCCATTCCTCATGTGGTTGGCCGTCCTTTCACAGCGAGATATCCTCAGCCGAAATAGCCAGGATACCGGATTACAAATACGGAATGAAGAGAATTGAGGTGAAATGTAGTAATTGCGACGCTCATCTGGGACATGTTTTCGACGATGGCCCGATAAAACACGGCGGTGAAAGATACTGCATTAATTCAGCATCTATGGAATTCGTGGAGAGAGGGGACAATGATAACGAAGATTAGAAGATGGATAGAGACTGACACAGGTCACAGAGTCCCTAATCACAAAAGCAAGTGCAGAAACATACACGGCCACAGATATAGGTGGGAAGTAGAACTAGAAGGAACCATCGTCACAGATAAAGGAACATCCGATGAAGGTATGCTGATGGACTTCTCGGATGTTAAATCCATACTAATGGAATATATCCACGATGTCGTAGACCACGCATTCCTGGTTTACGAAGGCGATAAAGAAGTTATAGATGCACTCTCAATGATCGAAAACCAAAAGATTGTGCAGCTACCCTTCATTCCTACGGCGGAAAACCTAGCCAAGTGGGCATATTACACAGTCGAGCCGCACATGAAATCAGCATACGGAAATCAGATTAGAGTGCGGTGTTTTCATGTGAGGGAAACGCCGAAATCCTGGGCCTCTTTTGAGCCCAAATGATTTGGGACGTCTATCAGAACGGACATGCATTTCCCACAGAGGTACCTACCATTACACCTGACCGTTCGAAGAGAAAAGAAATCGCACTTTTGACATCTCCAGATCCATTTTCCATTTCTCTTCAATAGGTAAAGATAGAATCTCTTACCGAGATCCCTATCATCGGAATTAGGCCAACTGGAATCAAGAGCCCTAAAGCTCGGTCCGTGATTAGAAAATCCTAATGCGTGTATGTACTCGTGGAAGAGTAAGTACCTAGCATAATTTTCCCACCTTTTGGATAACACAAAAGGGTGTATGTCTATTCTGCTGACATCAATTGGCCCTCTCCTCTCCTCCTTTCTTACACCCTTTTTGTACCTGCAAACAGCATGTTTCCTTGTGGAATTTGATCGCAAGAGGCCTATATTGATAGAGGCGAGATCACTTAGATCGAATTTTTTGAATTGCTCGATATCATTCATAACACCTATTACAGATTTGGACAATTCAGATATGTAGCTTCCATCATTGTTCAGAACAATCACACCATCGATAAATTAGTTCGAGAAGGAATCCGCTGAAGCAGTAATCACAGCCAGTATTCTGGATATTTCCTCATCTTTTGGTAGCCCCCTCAAGACAATCCTATTCATTGTGTCTTCTATGCTCTTCTTTTTGTGTTCTTGCAATGGAATGTTGGATACCAGTCTTGCTACTTCCTGCCTGAACCTTGCCTTCAGATTTGGGTCCAGTCTACGATCGCCGGTCAGATGGGAGGACGATTCCAATTGATTATACCACTCATAACAGATGATTGATACAGCATGACTTAGATTCATGATAGGGTATCCTTCCCAAGTAGGTATCGTCACGAGTAGGTCGCAGAGTCTGAGTTCTTCATTCAAGAGACCCTTCCCCTCCGGGCCGAAGACCACTCCTATCTTTCCGTGGTCAACAGAGAATCTCTCTGGCAGTTCATTTGGGAGAAGAAAATGTCGGTGTGCTGTCTTCTCTCCTAGTTCTCTTTTTCCAGAGGTGCCGACTGATATGGATAAATCTTCTAAGGATCCCTCTAGAGTCTTGTAATGTGATTTGGACTCTAAAATGCTCTGGGCATGTTTGGCCCTTTTCTTTCCAACTTCGGTTATCTCTTGGAAGTCACCAACTATCCTCAGGTCAGTAATTCCAAAATTCATCATACATCGTGCCACTGCTCCTATATTGCCCTCATTCTGAGGCCTAACTAAGATGATGCAAATGTTGCTAGACCAATTCGGTGCTGGACCCATGCTCCTGTTGCCCATGAGTTGGGATATAGGTTGATCAGATGAATGATCCGTGTAATCAATCTACTTTCCTTTGTTTGTACCGGGTTATGTAGCCGGCGATCCAATTCCTCATCTTCTTGTTATCTACGTCTGTAAATCGCTCAACGAGGGTTTTATTTTCGTCGAAGTCGGATGTGAATTGGTCGGGATACCTCTCAATTAACCTGAGAGCTCTGATTTTGATGAATGACGGCCTAATGTTTCCCATGGTATCACTCCGATAACTTGACCTCTATGGGGAAGCCCTCTTCACGAGTACATACAACTCTTATCTTCCTCGGTGGCTTTTGCATCCCTCGTGCCCAGATTGCGTGGTTCACTTCCTCATCAATCCATATTTTCTCTTCTTCACGGACCTTCATGTGTCTATGTACGTGTTTTTTGATCTCTGCCATGGCTCTATTAGCCCTGCGACTTCTAGGGACTGCCCAAGCGGCTCTCAGTGGGATTGTCATTTCCTTAACCTCTGTCATCAATCTCACCTCTGCAATTTGGATCTACGCCACATGTGCCTCTTTGGATGCGTTGTCACTTTTCGTGCAGTCCTCATCATAACCCACACAGGGACCCTTCTGTTCTGATTTGTGACCTTTATGAGTCGCTTCTTCTTGGCATATGGTTTGTGTCTAGCCATGATAAAAACCTCAATAATTAGCCAACTCGGGATAACGCGATTCTGCTTCGGCTCTGGACTCATGCGCAACGGCATCGACGTATGATTGTCCTTTGGATGAGATAACTTTGCCTAGGTTCACATTTCCTCCTGGAGATTTCCTAGATTCCACGAGTCCTTGGCCCTCGAGCTGTTGGAGTATCGTGCGGATAATTTTTCTAGAGCCGGATGCGGCTGCGTTTGGTTTAACGCCCCTGTCTCTTGGGCCACCAAATTCGTGGGCAAGCCTGTTTACACCTATGGGTCCTTTAATCGCCACTTTCCTCAGCACTGCAGCGCTTCTGATAGCCCACCAGTTCTCTTGAACTGGAATCCTCTCGCGATGAATCCCGGTCTTGACGAATGTGCTCCACTCAGGTTGATTGACTATCCCATCGACCTCTAATTTAGCAGACAATGAGCTAATCATTAGGTCTGCGGGGATGTCGTGTACGGTTGTCATATCTTACACCGGGCAAGCCGCCGACTTTCCGTTCATATTTAATCGTGTGGACTTACGTAAACGTATAACTGCTCATAATAGCATAATCAAATAACGAGGTTTCAAAACAGTCACCCTATTGTAAATGAACAATGAAGAAATCCCTATCGAGGAACCCCAACATGCTAAGAACCATGATTGGATTGGGGCTTACTCTGATATTATTGCTGGGATATGCCGTTTATTCAAACACAGTGGACACCGAGTATTACAGATTTGAGACAACCAATGAGGAGTCAGAGTTGACCTTAACAAAATCTGACGCGGGCACCTGGTTTTCCACTACAAACTATGCCATATCTTGGTTGAACGTCTCCGTCGATAATCTACCAGACGGCTCTGTATTGACGATCTCCTCTTCCTCTATACCCTACCACCACAGCGAACTTCTAGGCTCCGATAACGACGGTAGGATGTTCACGTGTAAGGATATCAATGAGGATTTTGAATTAATCGTCGAGTCTTGTATTGTAGCATTTACACATACCGCCACGGAATTAGATGGTAAGATAGAATTCAAATCTATCGTTGCTGTGGACCTTCCACTTGGTGGTGTAGGATATATCGAAGCAACTGATATAGACAATGCCAATGATGAAGCAAACCGGAAAATCACGGATGCTACGAACATCAATACATGGACGGTATCACTTCAAGTGGACGGCCAACCTCTAAATAATTCAGAGGCCCCTAATTTGACAATTGTACAACACGAACTCATGACTGTCGAGGAGTTTAGATTGGACCCCGTTGTTGAGACTCTGTACGGAATTGCTTCCCTAATAGGCTGCTTTACTATGATGTTAGCAGTCCCCATGATAGCCTACTTTTCAGGTGTAGCTAGACAAAAGAGGGAAGACAGACTTAGGTCTGAGAATCCTCCTCCCATCACCTGATCAATGGAGTTTTTGTGTAATATCCAAAAGTGATTCCAGTACAGAATCCAATCTCTCAGAAAGATCGGAATCGGAAATAACCCCTCCCTCCAAATGGGTTTTTCCGTGGGGGATTGCTATTTGGTCAGGAATACAAAGGGCTCCTAACCACCTGCATACGTGCCTCATGTGATTCAAAGTAGAGGTATTGGACTTGCCACCTAGGAGGCTTACTAGTGCGACAGGCTTACCTGCGAGCTGTTCCTTGGAAAGCCAATCCAACTGTAACTTCATGGTGCTGCTCATAGTACCATGGTATTCTGGTGAAATCAACACTAATGCATGACTCCTTGACGCTATTTCCCTCAATTGCTTAACAACGTCCGACTCCCAACACCCTGGGGTCCCGATGATGGGCGGAGCCGTGACGTCATTTCTGAAGATACTGGCTCGCATTCCCCTTTTCTGAAGCCGGGCTTGAACCTCGTTCACTACAACTCCACAAGAGCCCTCGATGCCGTAACCGCCACTCAAGATCATTACATCCATAGGTAGCCCGTATGCATATTGGGTTATTTTTGTTGTGCAACCATAGACACCCTTCAAAATAGAACCCTGTCTCGGATTGGATTATGGAACCATTCGATGGGTATCAACAACTTGCTGATTCGTTAGATGACAACCCAGCTATGATAGTCAGCGAACTTCGTACCCGAGTCCAAGAAGATCTTGCTGCAAACAGCGCGGCATGGATTCTGATAGGCCAAGCATTGGTGAAACTAGGCTTCCAAGAGCAGGGTGAAGAATCCATATCATATGGCGAAGGGCTCAAACCAGAATCTGAGTATTCCGACCCCATAATCGACGGTGATCCATTAGGCGTATCGACTGCGGATACGGCTGAGTCCGATTCACAGCACAATGACTTCGTAGAGGAAACTGAGACATTCTCAACGATTACATTCGAAGATTTTTCAGAAACCAACGAACATACTCTCGATCCTATCAGTTCGGACACTACACTCCAAGAACTAATTTCAACCAATCCTCAAATGGACGAGCCAGTGGTCATGGAAACGTCAGAAGATTTCACGGACACAAAAGAGAACGACGGAGATGATCTGTTAGGCATTAATGAAACTGAAAACCCGGATAAAATAGGGGAATATTCTGAAGATACCGATGCGATTCTGTTGATGTCAACAGGAAAGTATGAGCAAGCAATGGAGGCTTGGACCAAACTAATCAAAATAAATGAGACCAGTGGACGGTGGAACGGCCTCGCAGAATGCCTGGACGCCCTTGGTTATAGCAACAGGGCGAATAAAGCCAGAATTAAAGCATCATCAACTCGCGACGCCCGTGAAACCGTAGCCCGGGTTGACCTGGAATCACTGGCAGAATCTGTCAGATCCAACACATCGTACTCACCATCAAGAGTTGAAACCGTCAATGAGGGTATCGAATGGTATAACAAAGGAATATCTCTACTAAGGGATGGAAGACCCCTTGAGGCCCTAGGGTGTTTCGAAAAAACGCTGTACACCAAGGCAGAAGATACTGTCGAATTAAGGATCAGTGCCAAGATAGGTATAGCCGATTCTTATTCAGCGCTTGACAGACACGAAGAGGCTATACGAGCATACGTGCAAATCTTCGAAACCAACCCCGACTCATTAGGCTACGCCGCAGTCTACAACATGGGTAATTCATACATACACCTAGGCAGATATGAGGATGCTGTAGCGTGTTTAAACAGGTCATTGGAGATGAATCAAGATAAAAACCACAAGAAATCTGTAAAGAACATGATCAAACAGGTCAAGGCCTTGAAGAAAGCTTCGAAGAGGTGACATTTACCATCACCGATTTTGAGGTTGGGGTGTTGCTGTAGTCCGCCACAGACTCGATTGGAATAAGGCGATTGGACTCTGGAAAATATGTAGCGATGGAGCCAGTTGGAATATCATATGGTAGAACATACCAACCCTCAGATACAATTCTTCTACCATGATGCACTGTTCGCAATCCTACCTGCTCACCAGTCATAAATCCCATCCTATTCATGTCGACCGAGGACATCAACACTACATTTCTGGAACCATTGATGCCCCTATATCGATCGTTATTGCTGTAAATCGTAGTGTTAAATTGATCATGTGATCTAATTGTCATCATAACAAATGCTCCGTTTTTGGGTTGAAATCCATCAACCTTGTGTGATGAAAATTCCGCCCTACCTGAGTCAGTATCAAATCTTCGACTATCCCTAGGTGGGTTAGGCAACTCAAAACCAGATTCCGATCTAACCCTAGTATTGTAGGCCTCAAACCCGGGCACCACCCTTTCTATGGAATCCCTAATTTTATCAAAGTCCGATCCAAACTCTCTCCATGGTATCGAGCCACCACGAAGCTCCTGAAACTTAGTCCCGATTAATGAGATAATTGTCGGCTCAGGCTTGATCGCCATCGTCGACCTAATATTGTGACCTCTGGAAACATGGACGACACCCATTGAATTCTCTACTGTCAATAATTGGGGTCCATGGGATGTAATCTGTTGATCTGTTCTCCCTAGGCATGGGAGAATTATCCCAACGTCACCAGTTATGAGATGGCTCCTATTCAGTTTTGTAGATATCTGGACTGTCAAGTTGCAATTCTCTAATGCTTCTGCGGTGTACTCAGTGTCAGACATTGCGGATAAGAAATTACCACCCAGCGAGAGGAATATACCACCCCTCTTTTTCATTCTCATTACAGCATTCACAGAGTCAGCGCCATGCTCTGTGGGAATGTTTATTTCAAATTCCTTTGACAACTTTTCGATAAAGAATTTCCCGGGTGCATGGGTTATCCCTACTGTCCTGTCGCCCTGCACATTGGAATGTCCCCTGACGGGGCATGGACCCGAGCCTTCTCTCCCAATATCTCCCTTTAGGAGTAAAACATTCATGATTTCTCGTATGGTGTTGACCGAATTCTTGTGTTGGGTAATTCCCATGGCCCAACACACAATAGTTCGTTTCGATCTACAGAAATAATCTGAAATTTCGTAGATTCTATCGCGACTCTGTCCAGTTAGATCCTCAGTCAAGTCCCAGTCTACCGATTGAGCGATATTGGCGTAGTCTAGAAAACCAGTCGTGTTCAGGTTGATGAAATCCACGTCATGGACACCTTTGTCTAAAATTATCGATCCTATGGCTCTGAATAGTGCCATGTCGCCATTTATTTTTATGTCCACATGGTCATCTGATATTGGGGTGCCGGCACCCAACATGTCAATCGGGCTTTGCGGGTGTCGGAACCTCCTCATACCGGTCTCCTTCAGAGGGTTGATGCTAAGGACGGATGCGCCTGATTTTTTTGCGGACTTGAGTGCACTTAACATTCTAGGGTGATTCGTGCCTGGATTCTGCCCCACTACCACTATGAGATCGGCCTTATCAAAATCCTCTAACCTAACAGTTCCCTTCCCAATCCCTATGGATTCATTCAACGCCACACCCGAGCTTTCATGGCACATGTTAGAGCAATCCGGCAGGTTGTTTGTACCAAATTGCCGGGCCAGCAACTGCCATAGAAATGCGGCTTCATTGGAGGCCCTTCCTGATGTGTAAAAATAAGCATCATTTGGGTCTTTTAGAGCATCCAGTGTTTTTGCTATTATCCCTATGGCTCTGTCCCAGTCTAATGGGACATAATGATTCGAACCCTTTTCCAAAATCAAAGGCCTAGATAGCCTCCCTTGGGAGTTTAGCCATCGATCGGATCTTCTCCCTAGGGCATGTATGGAGTTCTCCTCCCAAAATGTGTCTGGTATAGTTTTGATCGTGGCCTCGTCAGCAATAGCCTTCGCACCGTTCTCGCAATACTCGAAGGGCGACCTATGTTTCGGATCCGGCCAAGCGCAACCTGGACAGTCGAATCCATTTGTTTGGTTGGCTTTACCCAATGATACTGCGGAACCGACGAGCCCCATTTTCGAAACACCATGCTTCCATGCTGATATCACAGCGGGCATACCCCCCGCAGTCTCCTCCACGGAAGTGATAGTGGGAGTATTGTGTACCGACCTTCCAATCCTTGAGACTCCTCGACCCATGTACTACCATGGTCATGGTTGACCTATAGGCCTGTTTGATAGAAACCGCCTGATTCAGAGAAAACTGGTGGTTTTGAAAATAGTCGGGGGGATCACACAACTCTGCGAGGTGCCGAGAGCACAGTCATACGATCACCTCTCGAAAAACTGATCAGGGTCAGATCATTTTCCATTGCCACTTGTATCGCCAATGAGGTCGCGGATCCGACTCCCGATACTATTTTGAAGCCCGTCCTCAGAGCTTTTTGTACTAATTCATAGGATATCCTGCCTGAGAGTACGCATACGGAGGGAGATTTGCCCTCAATTAGCAATTGTCCAGTGACTTTATCCATTGCATTATGACGTCCTACATCCTCCATAGAGGAGATCATGAATCCGTTTACATCGAAGGCTGTGGCCCCATGAGTACCTCCTGTATGGTAGAACAATCTTTGATGATTCCTTGCGGTGTTGTGATATTCGTGGAGACGATGTTGTGAAACTGTTTCCTCCGAGTCAACCATTTTGTGGTCGTGTAACTCTCCCCTTCCACAAACTCCACATGACCCAGTCACCAAGAAAGGCCTATCATTAGGTGTAATTGACTGTGGATTTACATCGCGCAACAGTACTGTGGCTACTTCACCATCTATCTCTGTTGATATTATGTCTTCGTGGCCATTGATTATACCCTCATTGTAGAGCAGCCCGGTGATCAATTCCAGATCGTTACCCGGTGTCCTCATGTATATTCCGAGATCGTGACTAAGATTACCAGATAGGACTATCCTCAGGGGATTTTCTAGTGGAGCTTTATAATTTGCAATGGAATCATCTTGTCGCCCGATAACCCTAGAATCGACCGATATCCATGCTGGCCTTTTGCCATCGTGATGTCCTTCCATGGTGATCATCCCTAAACGGGTTCAAATATCAACAGACCGCCAGACAACCATGAGCCTGTTGGGCGGGAATGGACTAGGACTGCCAATGGCTGTAGAGATAGAGGTGGTCGATGTTGATATCACAGTCACCCAATCAGCAGAAAAAGCCATTCTACAAACCATGACCGATGACAACGAAAATCATGTTTTGGTAATTAGTGCTGACTCCGGCGGTTGCTCGGGCTATCTATATGACATGAAAATCATAGAAAGACCAGTTGACAAAGGGTACCAGGAAATTAAGATCGGTGGAAAGTCCATTCTAATACACAACCGAGATTCTGATTTACTGAATGGGATAATCTTGGATTACAAGGATACTCTGATGGGCGGAGGATTCCAGATTACGAACCCCAATGCAAGCAAATCCTGCGGCTGTGGCCAGTCGTTTGGTTGAGATAAAATGCTAATCAGAGACCCCAGGCCAATAACCCTACTTACGGGCGACACGGCTGTAGAAGCGATATCCAAGTTATCAACAAACAAAATTGTCCTAAATAGCGAGAATATAACGGATAGGATAGTTGTATGCGATTCAAATGGTAGGGTGGTAGATGCACCTTATGTTGTGTGGGATGAAAATGGAGTCATACTACTACATTGTACTACCAAAATTCCAGAATATCTTTCATCTGTTGCTAGAACGCTGAGTAAGAATTCAAATCATGTAATGAATGCTACAGGAGCTATCGAACGATTTGTTTGCCAGGAAAAATACCTCCCCCGCAATACGGGTATGAGTGTAAACGGATTGGGAGTTTCGGGCCTATATTCGATCGCCTTGAACCCTATTGACTATGGAAATATTCATGTTGCAGATCTTTCATCAGACCTATTAATCGAATTTGGAGGTCTTACCGACTCTCATCTGAATGGGAACCACTTGCCCCATCACATCGGTTTGCTAGAATATGTCAGATTGGACAACGGTTGCTAT
>DAVU01000005.1:53198-53805 GCA_002505695.1 Euryarchaeota archaeon UBA487 | reverse complement strand
GTGCCCTGCTGAAACCACCATTCAGGTGTTCCACATGGAAAAAGGAGAGCATGTTTTGGAGTTTGAGTCAGATCACGAGGAAGATTTCAACATGGCAGCCCTGAAGATGTTGGGCGGGCATGCCCATCATCACCACCACGGCCATGGGGATGGACCATTTGAGTGGGCTGGTATTTTCCAGATGAATGATGCTACTCACACATGGTCCATGCAAAAGGTCGGTGGTGATTACGCTGATCCAACTATGCGATTGGTTTTGATCCCCACGGATACACCTACCGAGGAAACCATGCACGCACTGGAAGACGGCGTCGAGGCCCTGATGGAAGGAGACTGCCAAGTGGTAGAAGACGGCGAGACCATGACCCCCATAGCATCAGACGGGTCATGTTTCGAGCTTCATGTAGGAACTGGTGACGATTCTACATTCTCGATGGATACTGCAGGGGTTTCCGGCATGGCAATGTATGCTCAACACGTCCCTACCGAATTTGAAAGGGACCAACACTACCTCAAGGATTCAGCTGGAACGGATATCGAGCCGATTGCTCAGGAAGGCGGTGGAGCCCATGATCATGGTGATCACGGCGACGACCACGGCGACGAC
>DAVU01000005.1:0-52868 GCA_002505695.1 Euryarchaeota archaeon UBA487 | reverse complement strand
CGGCGACGACCACGGCGACGACCATGGGGATGATTTGTGTCATAACACAGAAACCCATGAGAACTACGATGCAACGGAGGAGGAGTGTGCGAATGCCGGTCACATGTGGATGGGTGATGATGACCACGGCCACGACATGTGTCACAACACACAGACTCATGCAAATTATGATGCAACCGAGGAAGAGTGCGCGGCTGCAGGCCATGTTTGGATGGGTCATGAAGACAATCACCTACCTGAGATACACGCTGATCGTGTTGTTCACACTCTATCCTTCCCAGAGGACATGGTTTGCTACGACATGAGCACTCATACAATCAATCAGACCTTTGACAACGAGGCAGATTGTACGGGAGCCGGTCTCATGTGGACGGCGGCCAACAGTGGACCAGGCGGCCACGGGGACGAGGACCACCATACTGGATACCTCTCAATCCACATCGAAGAAGAGGGCGACTATGGCTTTGCATTCCCAAACGATGTGGATTTCTTCATCCTCACTGAGCCAGCCGCGCCCTATGAGTGGGCAGGTATCTTCGAATCAAGTGACAGCACGCACAATTGGAACATGCAGGCAGTCGCGGGAGAGGACGGTACATTGGGCTACGCGGATCCTTCTATGAGAGTAGTCGTGATACCCACCCAGTCTCCAAATGAACCAACTATGCACTCGCTAGAGGGCTCGGCGGGAGATATGATCGAAGGGGACTCATGCATCATACTCGAGGATGGAGGTACTATGACTCCTATCGCTGAGAATGGAAGCTGCTTCGAGCTCCACGTAGGAGAAGGCGACGATTCATCCTGGGTCATGGACACGCAGGGCATGGCAGGGTTCGCTGTCTTCACGGCTCACAGCCCATACGAGTTCGAGAGGGATATGCACTACCTCCAAGACTCAGTTGGCGCAGATGTAGAACCTATTGCTGAAGAATCGTCCGGTGCCCACGACCATGATCATGGTGGTCACGGCGATGACCACGGTGATGAGGGAGAGAGTGAGATTGAAGCAGGAGAAGATGAGGAAGCATTCGATTACGATCCGCACAGCTGGCTTGACCCATTGTCCTTCAACGAACAGTTGAACCTAGTCAAAGAGAAACTAACCATGACCTTCCCAGAGGGTGCAGAGATTTTTGCGACAAATGCAGCTGCATACTCAACGGAACTCGTTCAACTGCACGGAGTGTTCGTAAACGCATTCGGAGACCAAGGAACATGTGCGGCAGCAGGTCTGAACCCCTCCATTGTTGCTAACCACAATGCCTACTCATATATCTCTGAGAGATATGGTGTGGACATTATGACTGTCCATGGCTTGGATCCAGAAGGAGAACCTTCTCCAGCCGAGGTCGCAGAAGTTGTAGACCACATCAAGGAAGAGGGGATTACTGTTCTTTACGTCGAGGAATACACTGACCAGACTGCGGTTCAGAGTATAGTGGAAGAAACAGGAGTCCAGATCAAGATCCTTTACACAATGGAAATGAGGCCCAGTGACAGCGATGATGACTACATCTCAATGATGAATAAGAATGTCCAGAACATGATTGCGGGTATTGGTTGTTAATTGACAACCTCTCGTATGTAATGGGAGGAGGGGTGAAGAATGCACATAGTTGACCTCCTACCAATCGTATTCTCGGGGGCTGTGATTGTTATTCTTATGATGAATTTAGGTTATCAGTATCTTAGAGCGAGGAAGCAAAACTAGCCCCTCAATCAATGCGATCCAATACATTCTTTTGATGGGGAGACATGTTTCAGCGAGGGTAAACCGTGGCTGGACAGGTACTTGACGTCTGTGATTTGTCCGTCGTGAGATCTGGAAAGATAGTAATCAAAGATGTATGTCTGACGGTAGATGAAGGAGAGTTTCTGGGAATTGTGGGTCCAAATGGCTCTGGGAAATCCACATTCCTGTTGGCCGTATTGGGATTGCTGAAGTCTAACTCTGGAACGATAAGAATCTACGGGCACCCCCCTATGTCAAGAATGATTCGCCAAAAGATAGGGTGGGTCTCACAAGCAGCGTCATATTTGCCGAAGAACGTTAGGTTAACGGTCCGAGAACTTGTGAAATTAGGAACCCTGCACTCTGGAAATCTATATGATTTTGGCAGTCATTCAAGACGCAATAAAACAACCCAAGCAATCAGGATGACTGGATTAGAGCACGTTCAAAATATAGACGTTGGCAGGTTGTCGGGAGGCCAAAGGCAGAGAGCGGTTATTGCAAGAGCTCTCGCCACGGAAGCTGATCTAATCCTGCTAGACGAGCCATTAGTCGGAATAGACCGTGAATCAAGAAATTCTTTGCTCAAACTTCTCGATAGATTGTGCCATGAGAAAGGAAAAACAATCATCATGGTATCACATGATCTAACTGCAATACGCCAGACTGCTCACAGAATGGTATTCTTGGAGGAAACAATCAGATTTGATGGACCAACGAGTGACTTCCCAAATCTCGAAAAGCTTGCTAGCCTGAGGGGTATCGAACATGTACACGAAATTCAGGATGATTAGGGAGGGAATAAAGGATGCAACATTTCTCTTTTGACGGGTTGGGAGTCGAACTATTGGAATTGGTTTCGCCAATCCTCATTGTCTTAGGAGAATTTGCACCAGGTGAAGTTTTTCCGTTCTTCTTTACGATGGAGATGTTTCAAAGAGCCCTGTTGGCATCAATGGTTGTCACAGTAGTCTCGGGCTTTCTTGGCTGCTTTCTTCTAATTCGAAATTTGTCATTGATCGGAGACGGTTTAGCTCACGTCTCATTCGGTGGAATCGCCGTTGGTATAGTCCTCGGCGCCACGGCACCACTATCCTATGCACTTGTTTTCAGCATAGTCGCATCCATAATGATTTACGAGCTACAATCAAGGGAAATATTGACAGGCGACGCATCGATTGCAATTTTCTTGACAGGAATGCTCGCTTTCGGACTCGTTATATTGAGAGTCTCAGGAGGCGGAATAACGATGGATATAGAGGGATACCTATTCGGAAATTTGCTTTTAATCGATAGTTATGATTTGAATTTCATCACCACAATATGCCTAATTTCCCTATTTTTGTTGGGTGTAATATCACAACCTTTGCTTGCGATAAGTGTCGACCCACTTGCTGCGCTAATTCAAGGGATCCCGGTCAGAGGAATAGGGCTTTTGTTCAGTGTTATCACGGCATCGGTCGTAGTCGCCATGGTGCAGGTCGTGGGGACTCTTCTTGTCACGGCTCTGTTAGTGACACCAGCAGCAACTGCTCAATTAGTTGGGAAAAGCTTCAGATCTTGCTTGCTGTTAAGCCAGCTTTTCGGCATGGCCTCGGTGCTGATTGGCCTGTACCTCTCGGCTGAGATGAATACCGGCAGTGGTTCGATGATAGCCCTGGTGACTGCGTGCATTTTCGGGGTCGTAGCTACAACAAAGCCCTTGATTCAAAGAATTCCTAAGGGGATATGACTGAGGCTAGTTGCTTCTTTCCGGCAAGAATGGGATAATCGAAGATGCGAATGCCTCTATATTTCTAGTCTGAATCCAGACTTTACCAGATCCCTGTATCTGCAACACCAAAGCTTCTCCTCCAAAGAGGGAGGTCTTGAGGCCACCGGAGGGGACAACGTCGTACTGTACACCGTCGGTAAATGCGACCAAGTGACCATTGTCAACTTTCAAGGGGGTCGAGGGGGTGACATCAATCTCCTTAATCGCACCATACGCAGAGTACAAAATCTGCCCCGGTCCTCCTTCTGAGAAGGCCCTTAGGAAGAACATGCTCTCCCTCGAAAAGAGCGACTTGGCTCCTTGGAACTTGAGATCATAACTTACGTTTGGAGATGAGGCCAAAAACGCTCCACCTTGCATAAATATGTTTGACCCAGATTCGATCTCTAGGGTTTTGATGTCTCCTGGAGATGATGGCGCCATTGAGATCCAACCCCCTCCGGAGCCTGCGGTAAATGTGTTCAGAAAGAAGGACTCGCCTCCGAACACACTCTTTGCCATGCTCTTCAGGAATCCGCCTAGGCCGCCCCCCTTTCCACTCATCCCTGTTTTCATCTCAAGACCCATGGATTGCGATACCATCGCACCCGGCTCAACTTTGATCGAATCACCAGGCTTCAGGTGTGCAGTTGCCATCGTAAATGAAGGTCCGAATTCAAGAGATACGTCCATGAAGGTGTCCGACGACCTCGTACTTATCATTGTGTAGTATCAAATCACACATTTACCAATCATCTTGCTGACCATTAAACCGGCAGTGTTTTCCATTGTGCATTCAATCAAGTCACCAGGCTTCATTTTTCCAACTCCGACGGGAGTCCCTGTCCATAGATAATCTCCCGGAGATGCCCCGTACCAACTTGCTAGTGTGCCGATCAGATCATCCACGGAATGAACCATGAGGCTGGTGTTAGAGTCCTGCCTTAGCTCACCGTTGACTGACAAAGTGATTCTCTTGGGCCTAGGGTCATATTCAGTCCATGTTCCTAGAACAGCAGACCCAACGAAGGATTTTCCCTCTAGCCAAGGCCATGAATTTTGTTTGGCAAGGCCCTGACGAGTTCTATTGGTGGTATCACACCCCACGCACATTAGATCTGGCTTGAGTTCCTCTCCCAGCCTGACAACCAATTCAACCTCGTGGTCAACGTGGTCAGTGGGATGACCAAGGCGTATCACGTTCATCCCCTCGGAATCAGATTCAGAATGGCACGATTCAGGCATCAGGAAGAATCGAGGATAGTCCGTCACATCCCCGCCGATTTCCTTGGCATGTGCATCATAGTTTCTGAAAACAGCCCAACTCAATGGCATAGTCCCACGGAAACGCGTGTGGCTTTCACGTCTTTGCTTTGGAGAGAATTCAAGAAATAAACAAAGACAGCGAAACACCATGTCTGAGGACCCCTACAAGGTTCTTGGCGTCGGCCGAGATGCCACAGATGCGGAAATAAAGCGTGTGTATAGGAAACTTGCAAGACAATATCATCCTGACAGGAACCCCGGTGATAAAGCCGCTGAAGAGAGATTCAAGTCCATTCAATCCTCTTATGATGCGATAGGCACCAAGGATGCACGTCGGAAATACGACGAATCCAGAAGGATGGGGGATTTCTTCAGCAGCAATCCAAATCAAAGGAACACGAGATTTTCAGGCTTTGATATCCCAGATATTTTCTCTCAGATGTTCGGAGGCCCACAAAACAGCAGCCAGAGTGTTAACAGACGACAGCAAACAGATACCTATCGAGGCTCAGACATAACCTCGGGTATTGATATGGACTACTCGGATGCTGACATGGGATGTAAACTAGAATTTGACCACAGAAGACTCAGAACATGTACGAAATGCGAAGGCTCATCATTCGGCTCCACGCGCTCATGCACGAACTGTGACGGCAGAGGCGTGACATCGAGAACCTCGACAATAGTCGTCAAGATACCACCGAAGTCGAAACATGGTCAGAAAATTCGAATGAGAGGCTTGGGGCATGACCACCCTAAAGGGGAATCGGGAGACCTCATACTGACGATAAGAGTGGACGCCAAGGAAGGAAGGCGTTGGGAAGATGGAAGGCTTATCCAATCTGTGAGGATACCCTACAGCACACTTATGCTAGGTGGGAAATGCAATATTCGCACCCCATCCGGTGATTCAATCAGGATCGATGTGAAGGCTGGGACACAAATAGGCGATAGGAGAAGAATTCCAAAAATGAGTTTCGGGGGAGCAGACCTTGATATTGAGTTCGTCCTAGAGGACAACACTGACCTCACAGAGTCACAGAAAGACGTACTTGAGCGCCTCAGGGAAGAGGGCCTTTGACACCCTTACAACTCCTCATAAGAGTCGATCTATGCTAGTGGACCGTGCGTGACTTCTCTAAGATCGCGGATGCTATGATCAACCACAATAAACGCGTCCACGCTGCAGTAATCGTAATCACCGCGTTCATGATTCCAGGCTTTTTGTCATCACTCACCCCAATTGACATAGAAGCCTACAACATGGACTCTCCTGAATTAGAAGCCAATGACGTGATGAGGGAGGAGTTCTCCGGTGCCGGCAATATCTGGGGATTCGGCATATTCGTCCGTGATCCGGTCCACATAGACGAGGATCCATCGAGAATATCAATGATAGAGCCATTTCCCGGAAAATCAGGGGGACTGAACAATCCAATCGGCGGAGTTTTGAACTTGTCCATTCTGAGAGAGGTCGATTCAAAGGCCGAGATCTTGAAGAGTCACGATGTTTCGATGTACTACCTCAACTTCTCGTCTGACATTTCAGGGATACCCTTGAGGGGGGTGTTAGATCTCCCAAATGAGTTTCGAGTTTTCATGGACAACCGATCGCTCGTCACTCGCGATCGAATCAACCCCTTCACCCTGCAGTGGGAGCTTGCACCCACCAACTGGACCGATTGCGGGGTATTGGAATGTCTTTCTTTCGATGATCCAAAATTGACGCAAGCTCATATTGATCTTGCCGCACACAGAATGGCAAACCATACACGAGGATCGTTTCTACGTTACCTCTCTATCGATCGAGCTTTCCTACCTGACCCAACCAGCCCCGTGATTGGCCCATATGGTGGGACTTTGCAGGAGGATGGCACAATAGTTGCCGATCAATGGGGCCCAGGCAGATGGACAGCGACCTCTGTTTGGATGATATTGAACTTAGACAGGCAGGCAATGGTGGACAATGGTTGGACCTTCGCATGGATCGATGCTAGGCCTGAATTTGGTTTTGAGAGGGACGGCTTGTCATTCTCTACAGACCCGATAGAATATACCATGGAGCAATGCCAACAGGAATCTCAGCGCGGCTTAGCCCCCTGCTCCGTTGAATGGTTGTATCTTGCAATCGAGGAAGAGCTGAGGGCCACAGATGAGCAAGTTGTCACAGTATTACTTGGCGAAGGGCCGAATGTAGAAATCAACCGAGAATTACTCTCGAGCTCCTTCCTTGTTGGCATCATGGGCGTAGTCGTCGTTTTCCTGCTGTGGATGAGCCTTCGGCGAGTTTCAGACGTCTTGATCGTCGGTGCCGGCCTCTCATTGGCATTGCTGTGGATGCAAGGTTCAATCGGTTGGATTTGGATAATCGGTGACCGGACTGGATATCAGATCATCGCACGCTCTCAGTTCTCAAATCTATTGCCGATCCTAGTCCTAGCACTGGGCATCGATGATTCCCTCCATGCCCTGCATAGGTACAAGGAGGAGAGAAGAAACGGCGCCGATCTTCTATTATCCGCTCACATGTCAATATCAAAGGTCGGGAGAGCAATAATGCTAACCAGCCTAACCACCATAGTAGCCTTCCTGGCAAATTTGTCTTCGAATATAGCCGCATTGAGATCATTTGGCGTAGAGGCAGGCCTCGGCGTGTTCTCGGCATTTGTACTCACGGGGCTGTGGGTCCCATTGCTAAGATTGGACTATGACAGGCACTTAGATAGAAGGGGGAAATTGATGGAAGAAAAGAAAGATTTGGTACATCTGGTCCCGAGCAATTGGCTCTCTAACACAACTTCCTTTTCGTTTGAAAAGGCTCCTTTAGTTGCAGGGATCACTTTGATTCTGACATTGATGGCCTTAAGCCCTATGGCAGCCTTAGAAGGTGATTTCCAAATCGATGATTTCCTTGATCCTGAATCCGATTTCGCCAGGGGAGTCAACCTTGCCAGCGAGAGATTCGCAGATGGTGAGCCAGGGTACATTCTCGTTGAAGGCGACATTGCAAACCCCCTAGTGTTGGAGGCGATAGAAGAATTGAGACGTAACATAAACTCGCATGGTGAGGATGACCCCGATCAGATCTCCAGAACTCCAACAGGCCAAGTGGAACTTCTAGGGTTGGACCAGATAGTTCTTGGAACGAAGGCCGCGATGGCATGGAATATCACCCCCTACCAGGAAAAGGGGTGGGATCCGGCATTAGAGGATGGAGGAGTGGGTTGCAACACATCATTCGTCTACAATCCATTTGAGGGCAAGTCAGTCAGGCTACCTGAGCTCGATGATCGTGAATGTCTTATTTTCATATATGGGTATGTGCTAAATTACGGTGTCCCTGCCAGTGGAGGGTACCCCGAGATACCAGCCCCATTAGTAACGGAGTTCATTCAGACTGAGGATGAACTGGATCCCAATGCCCATTGGCGGACAAAGGAGGGGGGTACTCCCAACTATGTTCGAATGTCCATGAGATTCGGACTATCAGACCCCGAACAGTTCCCCTTGATAGAGCCAGCATTGGAACAATTAGTTCTAGACATGGAACCTCTGGCTAATTTATCCACAACCCCTCTTCACGTTAGAGCCTCGATTTCTGATGCTCTGAATGATGAATTGCATCCCATATCTTGGGCGATACCTACGGGCGATCCAGTGGTTCGCTTCGTAGCTGCAGATGGAATGCAAGATCAGATGCAGGGAACATTAGCCCTAGGACTCATAGCTTGCATGGCAACTTTATGGTGGGGCTACAGGCCGGATGGCGGGATCAGAGAAAGGGCAAAGGTCAGACCCAAAAGCAAGGATCTAGTGTACTCAGTAATTGCATCAGGCGCATTCACAATGATATCCTCATGGATCATAGGATGGAACTACATTCCAGTAATATTCCCGCTCTCGTTGATCGCTAGCCTACTTTGGGGCCGCACTGCATTCCTACTCTCATGTATCACAACCATCCCAATTGCAGTCGTCATCGTTTGGCTCTATGCATTGATTCAATTGACTGGCTATGGGCTGAATATGATCACTGTTTCAATAGCGGCGATATCACTCGGAGTAGGGATTGACTATGTGATTCACGTCATAGAGAGGTTCAGGGAAGAAATGGAGCAATCATCAAACCCCTCTGCGTCAATAAGAGCAGTAGGGGGAGCCTCCGGCCTCGCCCTCGTCGGAAGTGCTCTATCTGACATCGCCGGCTTCTTGGTTATCATGCAATCCTCCATGGGCTTCTTCTCCACATTTGGCTTATTCTGCGCTGTAATGATCGGTCTAGCACTTGTGGCAAGCATGGTGCTAGCGCCTGCAGCATTGAGGACCATGTCGATGACGTCCAGCCAGGCTGCAACCCATGAATCAAGCAATCTCTCCCTCTAGGAGTTTGGCATACAAAGGGGTCAGCACGAAAAGGCTGGATATCAAGGCCAGCGTTATGGCAACCACGAATGCCTGCCCAAAGAGTTGCAGAGGCACAAGAGACGATAAATTCAGGACGGAGAACCCGCCGGCAGTTGTGATAGCAGCGGCTCCCATGGCTCTACCGGTCGTGGAAACCGCCCTAGATACCCAGACCTCTGGACCAGCCAGCGGATCATGCTCCGCCTCCTCCTCGAGCCTAGTTGCAATATGTATCGCGTAGTCTACGCCCAATCCCAGTGTGAGAGCTCCTATTGTCACAGTCTGGGAATTGAGTTGGAATCCAGTGTAACCCATAATTCCGAAGACCCACGCGACTACCGCCATCAAAGGAAGCCATGCTACGAAACCCCGCTTAATCCCCCTCAAAGGGTCACCAGTCCTACCCGTTTGAATCACTAACAACATCAAAAGTATCACGCCTGCCACCACACTGGTGGAAACCACTGCGGCTTCGGCTACATCTGCTGTGATTTGGGCTAGTATCAATGACCTTCCACTAAGACTCGCTTCAAATGCAGAACCATAGGTAGCTTGGTTGATACTCTCCGTCATGTCGGCTTGGAACACAGTTGTAGCAGTCCAGTCCAACGTTGAGGCTTGAAAAGAAATTACAGTTTGATCACCAGAACTTGAGAATAAACCTGAACTCAAGTCTCGTCCCTTATCAGTGCTCAACAGCCAGTTGGAGAGCTCCTCCCATCCACCAGGACTGCCAGAATCAATTAGATCCATTTTTATGTCGAGCTCAGGCTCGTATGCTCTCTCGGATTCTAATGTAGACCACAAATCAGATGTGACTAATGCGACACGATCATCTTCGCTAAGTTTCTGTATCACTTTCTCAACCATCTCTCTGCCTTCAGGGGAGATTACATCGCCATCAAGCACGACATACAACGGAGAGGGACTACTCTGGAACTGCTCTGAGATCAGAATGAAGTCAGAAACTACGGGCACACTTTCATCGAAGTTATCTCGTGTATCGAATCCGACTTCGAGCTTTTGAATCCCCATGACTGCAGGCAGGGAAACCAGGATTGCTACGGAGACAACCCCTATGGGCAATCTTGTCAATGCACCAATCTTCTTAGAAAGCCAGCTTTCATCGATCTTTACGGTCTTCTTGATCAGCATGTCCTTCGGCGGGAATAGTGCCATCAAAGCGGGTAGGGCAGTGATGCTTAGCACGTATATGTAAAACAAGCCAATCGCAATTACTGTCCCAAATACCACAAGAAACTCCTGACTCGATAGCCTAAACGAAAGGAATCCAACCATATCAGTGAATATAGCGATTAATAAGGCGATGGACGTAAATTTTGTGCCCCTAAGTATTGCAGCCCTTCTGCTTGTTTGGTCCATCGCACCCACAGATTCCACACTCCTATCTGTGGATGATGAGATTACTTGGTATTCCTCCCTAACCCTCTTTACTACGTGCAAGCCATAGTCAACACCTATCGCTAGGAGTAGAACTGGAATTGAGTTCATTGCTGCATTGAACGTCATCGGCACCCCAATCGCCGTCAGAGCACCCGAGGTCCCGTAGGTCGCACCGATTCCTAAAACAGTCAAGCCCAACACATAACCTGTATCTCGTTTACTCCTGAACGAAAACCAAAGGATAGTTCCGAGGATGAGCAATGAGACTGAGTTTAGTATCCCCAGCTCACGTCCTAGGTTCTCATTTTGACCAAGCAGAAGTTGAGAATATGAAAACACACTAGAGGTCTCATCACCAGTCTCGGAGATCTCAACTTCAATCGATCCTGTCCAGGTGTTCACCTTTGATTGGATTTCACCTAATGCAACACCACCGTGTGCATCAGATTCCGTGGTTACCACAAACGAGATCAGCATTGGTCCATCCGCTGACGACAAATCCCCATGGTCTGCGACAGGGAGAGTACTCCGGAGTGCAGATGCGTAATCGACTTCCTGCATTCCAGCCAAGGCACCTAGTTTGGCCATCGAAGCATCGCGAGTATTGTTGAAATTCTCATCCCCAAGGTCAATGGTTGAGATCGATAACATCGTTCTTTCAATTATTCCAGTTGAGTTTTGCCCGGATACCAGTCTGTCTAACCAAATTGTAGGATCGGAAGGTTCCCATCCTCTGAGCATAACAGAGTCAATAACCGCTGGGCTGGGTATTCTTTGCATCGCAAAAATCAATGAATCCAAGGCATCTTGTGTCTCATTTTGGCTATTGGATGAATCTAATTGCTCCAATGCAATTTCAATAGGGTCGGACCAACCTTCAGTCACAAGCGGGTCATTGTGTCTCTCCCATGACAGTGCGATGCTAGCCGGACCATTGTTGGGTGCTGAGCCAAACAAAGGATATGCATACTCACTAAGATTCTGATCCTCAAGTAATATTGATTCTAGCGCAGCAAGGTGTACCCAGTTATCAGAACTGTCTAACCCCCCATCTGGCATTCTTGCAATTATTCTGACGAAATCCAAACTAGCCTGATACTCGCCTTCGACTTCGTCTAGTAATCTGACAGTTTCATTGTCCGGGAAGAAGGCATCTTCTGAATTGTCGAATTCAATGAACATCGCCATCGAACTGATCGTGAGTATCCCAACTAGTCCGATTGAGAGGCATATCTTGGGCTTATCGATGAAGATTGACGTCAGTATGTCAAAAGGGTTCTTCATTCCTTTTTCCACATCCCAAGGGTGTCACGTAGAGCCCCCTCAAGATCAGGATGAGTGAACTCGTACCCCATATCCTGTAGCCGAGAGGGGATAACATGTTGCCCTTCTGTGAGTAAGGTTACCCCCATTTTTCCGAACAGTATTCGAACCACGAATGTCGGAAGTGGGGCTATGGCCAGCCTATTGAGGACCCTTCCAAGAGTCTTGGCGAACTCTTTCTGACTCGCTGGATTGGGAGCAGTGAGGTTGTAGGGGCCAGATGCGCTCTCATTCATCAGGAGTTCATGCATAGAGTAGATCTGATCATCCATCGAAATCCATGGCATCCATTGTTTGCCGGAGGCCACTGGACCACCTGCATTCATCTTGAAGGGGAGGAGCATCTTCCCCAATGCCCCGCCGATTCCAGATAGCACTATTCCGGTTCTCAACCAAATCGTCCTGATGCCTGCATCAACCGCAGGTTGAGCGGATTTTTCCCAGGCCGAGCAGACATCAGAGAGATACCCTGAGCCCAATTCAGAGTCCTCAGTCAGATTCTCCTCATGGCTGTGCCCATAATACCCAACTGCACTAGCTACCATGAAAACTTCTGGAGGATTTTCAATCTGAGACAAAGTTTTCGCGAGGAGAGCAGTGCTTCCTGTTCTTGAGGTGAGTATTTTCTCTTTTCTCTTCTTGGACCAACGCTTATCTCCGATCCCCTCTCCACCTAGGTGTATCACGGCATCAAAGCCCTCTATGTCGCTTGCGTTGATAACTCCATTATCGGGGTCCCATTCAATCTCGAGGTCGTTCTCCACCTTCCTCCTTACCAACCGGTAAACATCGTGTCCACCGGTGTCTAAAAATGCGACAAGCTGGGTACCGATGAGACCACTAGAACCGGCGATCAATATTTTCTTTCTCGGCATGGATCTGTATTTCTCATGCGCTAGAAGGTCCCTTTGCAATCTGATCTCCCTGGCTTTGAACATCCTGTCGATCCTCTGTTTGACTAAGCGTCCACCCAGGACCTTGTCCACGATCTCGCCGAGGAACCCAAATGGAACTTTGTAGTCTATCTGGTCGATCACGGTCGTTATACCATCCTTCTCCTCGAAGATGTGTTCGTGATCCCATTTCCAAAAAGGCCCTTTGAGCATAGTTTCCCCGAATGAGTGAGGTGGGTCGTAAATTGTGTGCCTAGCGTGCCAGGTCATCTTGGCGGGCCCCATCACGAATTTCATCACCCTCTCCGAGCCTACTGCTGGTATGTCCGGATCAGCCCTTTTTTCTAACACCATTTCCCAGGGGGGTGTCAAACGGTGAAACGCCCCTCGCCTTTCATGCCAATTGAAGACTGTGTTTATGGGGGCTTTTGTTTCTGTTCTGTGCGTGTAAGTGCTCATCTTCTTCCGCTCCATGCGCTGGTGTCTACCGACCACTGTTCAAGATAGCCATCAAGCTTCAATTTCCGCTTGGTGTTCGCAGAGGACATATACCTGACACTTCCAAAAACCGGTCTCTTGGGGCCCCATGGCCTGTCATGCCGGCCCATGACCCAGAATATTCCGGTGTAACTGTTTGGGTCTCTGCCATCAAGGGCCCATCTATCATTCAGTTTGATCATCCAATCCGCAGCATCGCTGGGGGATGGAGCCCACTCTAGGATACGCTTCCCCCACAGCATCCTGAGGTAGTTGTGGATGAGGCCCTCCTCTTTCAATTGCCTTTGTGCCGCATTCCACACTTCGTCTTCGGTTTCAGCGGCTTCGATCTCCTCGAAAGTGTACGATTGCCTCCTGTCATCCGTGTGATCTGATAGTGTGTTGCTGGCCCATTCTGGAATGGAATCTATCGAGTAGTGATCCTCTCGATGAAAGGCGAAGTTGTACCCTAGCTCTCTCCATGTGATCAACTGATCCACAAATGCCTCGGCGCCCGGGGAGAGTCCCCACCACCCTGCTCTGGATCCTCGACCGGTAGATTCCTCATCCAAATCACCTGGAGTCCAACCCTCCCTTTCAAGGATGGAGTAGAGAATCTCATATGGTGAGATGTGTCCGAAATGTATCCAAGGTGAGAGGCCACTGGCCGCTCCGTCATCAGTATCGTTCCTACCAACGTCATATCGACTCAATTTCGTACGCAGGAACGAATCCAAGCGTATTCTGGCTTCTCTGGAACCTCCAACTTTCGTTCGGACTGCTCTGACTTCATGGTCAATATCAAGGGGTGCCAATGCATTCCTTCCAATCGAACCGCCTTGGGCGACCCTCCACATCCACTCCAGTGGGGTGCTGTCGAAATTGGTATCTTTCTGAATCTCGGCCAGACGATCATCATCTACCTCAAGATTTTTCTCGACTCCTTCAAGCGGGTTCTCCTTTGGTGACGATTCGAATGCTGTCAAGAGATTTTTTTGGATGAACCTCCTGAACGAATGTGCTGTTGAGAATTCCTTTTCTGACATCTGCATTGGTAGGATGCCTGTCGAATCTACTGCCTCCAGCCAAACAGAGGTGGTTTTTGCAGCACGCTTCTGAACCCAAAGGGGGAGGTAAGTTGGATAGTCGTCTATGATCATGGCTGCAGCCCTTCCGGAGATCCTCCTTAGCAAGCCATCCCCCGAATCCTTGTGATTTTCAACCCAAGGCAGGTAACTCACAGGAAGATCCCTGAAGGTTTCTATGTTCTCAACCAACCCTTGAACCATAAATGTGACAACCCGCTCAGATGTCCACCTATGTCGGATTGAAACTCCCTCGACCACAAGAAGTGGTTTGTTTATTTCCAGTGCCACTTCGACTGCCCTTTCTAAGGCCGCATTGTATCTGTACCGCCTCGTCGCAGTCATCCAATAAACTACGAAGTCGCCGTCGAGATTTACCGGCAGATCCCTGAGGACTCGGATCCTCGGCTCTAAGCGAGATCCTTTTGCCTTCGGCGTGTAGGTCACATGGGAATTCAACCGCATCTCAGATATGAACGGCTGTTCTGAGAATGTGAATTTTCCAAACACCGTTTCATAACCTACTTTCGTAGGGATGTTAATTGGATGACGATACAAATAGACTCCAATGATGACCTAATCATGTCAGATGCCGAACTTCCCACAGAGTACGGGAATTTCAGAATTCGCGCCTTTGTGGGACCAGACGGAAAAGAACATGCCACTCTTTACACAGGGGATCTTTCAGATTCCGATAAGCCTCCTCTGGTTAGAATTCATTCTGAATGCCTAACAGGAGATGCCTTTGCCTCATTGAAGTGTGACTGTGGCCCTCAACTAGAGGCTTCGTTGAAGAGGATACAAGAGGAGGGCAATGGAGCGCTGGTTTACATGAGGCAAGAGGGGCGCGGCATAGGGCTATATTCGAAGATCCAGGCCTACGCTCTGCAGGACCAAGGTCATGATACACTTGACGCTAATCTTCTCCTCGGACTTCCCGCGGATGGCCGCGAGTACGACATTGCCGCGGAAATGTTGAAGGATCTGGGATTAACGAAAATTAGGCTCATGACCAACAACCCTCTGAAAATTAAGGGCCTGCAAGAAAACGGGATAATCGTCAAGCAAAGACTACAGCACCAAAGCGGCGTAGGCCCCCGAAATGTAGACTACCTTTCGACAAAAAGACATCGAATGGGGCATCTCCTTAATGTCGAATGAACCATATGCTACATCCCTTTGGGTGCAAACAATGCCTACTTCTACGATGATTGGTACCAAAGCTCCAGAGTTCTCTTTGGACTCGAGTGAGGGTACGAAATTCTCTTCCTCAGATATGTTAGGAAGCTGGTACGTCTTGTTTTTCTATGCGAAAGACGGTAGCCCAACGTGTAAGAGAGGTTGCCTAAGTTTCAAGGAGCAATACAACCTATTCAAATCACTGGAACCTCCAGTTGAGATAGTCGGCGTCAGTCAAGACACAGCAGAAGACCACAAGAAATTCAAAGAAGAGCTGAAATTGCCATTCGCCCTACTATCAGATGAGGACAGAAAAGTCGCAGACTCCTTCGGCGTACCGGTCCATCTTGGCAGATTCCCCGCCAAGTCTTCGTTCGTAATAGACCCGGAGGGAGTAATCAGGCATGTTTATGATTGGCAATTCAGGCCAAGGCACCACGTAGCTAAAATCTTGGACTCATTGTCATCAATCACGGAGTAGATCACATGCAGTGGAGGCAAGTTCTGTCCGATGCGGGCTTGTCTGACCGCGAGGTCAATGCAGTTATGGTGCTTTCAACCAAATCCAGCCTCAAGGCTAGTGAGTTGGCAAAAGAACTAGGAACTACAAGGCTGGACGCATACAACTCTCTCGAGAGACTTCAATCAATTGGGCTTGTCAAAACAATAGCAGACAGACCAATGAGATTCTCCTGCCCTCCCGTCCATGAAGCAGTGTCACATCTCATTGATATCCGTAGGGAACAACTACAGAAAATAGAGACCGGCTACGAAGATCTGAAACAATCAGTCAACCCGGGGGAGGATCAGACGAATGATGAAACATCCGATTTCTCCAACCCTAAATTTGCGGTTCTAAAAGAAAGAACTCACATTATGAACAGGATTGACAAAATGGCTAATGAGGCAGAGAGTGAACTAACATTAGTTCTAGGTAGATTTGGAATATTGCACCTATGCCGAAGCTCAGCGCTCAACAGCGTGAATGATGCGTCGGAGAGGGGAGTCAGAATCCGCGTTTTGGCCCAGTTGGACCGAAGGACAATCAGATTCTTTTCGCAACTGCATGAGGACGTTGAGGTCAGACACACGAAGGACCTTGAGGCCCAGGGGGCGATAATGGATTCCAGCGAGTCAATTCAATATCTTCACATGGAAGAGAATCCTGTCGGGAGAGGTAAGAATGATGCTGCTTTAATTGTGGAATCGGAGCCATTTGGCGTCTCCCAAAGGAATTTGGTGGACTCTATTTGGGACGAGGCAATTTCCTTCGAAGCAGCATCAAAGCGCTTCACGGAAGACCGAATCGTAGATCCTTTGAGAGTCACCTTGGAGGGAGGCTCGTTCCTTGATAGGTTCAGAGAAGTCCTTGAGATCGACGAGAATTTGCCCGAAGAGGACACTCCGTTCAACCCGGATGCTTTCCTAGCCTCAAGTGGTGAGATCAATAAAGCGAGGAAGAAACTTCTTGCCGGGGGGATTTTGGAAATCTCCTCCTTTGGAATTAACCTCTCAGATATCCTCAGTCAAGTAGGAATGAGAATCGGCGAAGAGCTTTCGTTTTCATTGAGGTCTATCGAAGGCGACATCGAATTTCTAAACGAGATGATGGATTGGTGGGAGCACGCAGGCCTTGGAGAGTTGTCATATGGTATAGATCCGAATTTCCATATCAAGGCAATTCTGCTTCAAGACTCGACTTCGGAGGACTCCTTGCCTCTCGATGAGTTGGACGGTGGCATAATTGAAGGCGCTCTGAGGGCAAGGTTTGAGGGTACAACAGGCGCCTCTGTTCACAGGGAAATGGACTCAGAGGGGAACCTAATTTACACCCTGAATATAACGGATTGAAGTATAACTGCCTTGCGATGATGAACGGTGAATTATATCATCAAGCATAGCCTCTTCGCCCATGAGGGTCTTCACCTTCCTCAGATTCATGAGGCAGATACTAAAATCTAGCCCCGCTGATTTGGACTGGATCCAATCCCAAGGCCTCCTTGCAGTAAAACTCGCACAAATATTTGCACTCAGAAGTGATCTGATATCCGTCGAGAAATGCAGGCAGCTGCAGCAGCTGTACCAACATGCATCGAGCATCCCATCAGAAGATGTTTTTCGAAACATAGAGCAAAGGGCACCAGAGGGTTTCTTGGACGCGTTCGACCACATCGACGATGTCCCATTGGCAGCTGCCTCAGTCGGGCAAGTGCACAGAGCACGACTCAAGGACGGTCAAGAAGTAGTGATCAAGGTTATCAAGGCTCAGAACGAGAAGACCTTTAGGCGCGACGTGAATCGAATGCGCAGGTGGCTGAGGGTCTTCCTCATCTTTATGCCGAAGCTCAGAAAGGTCGGAAATCCAGTTGCCTTGTTGAATCACGTTGCTGACTACACTACCAGGGAGCTGGATTTACGGAACGAGATCAAAGGTGCAGAGGAACTCTCGAGAATCAAAGAAGATGTGAGTGGTAACTTCCAAATGGATTTACTTCGATTCCCAAAATATTATGAGAAATTATCCAACAAAGACATACTCGTGTCAGAATTCGTAAGAGGGGACTCGTTGGAAGACGGAATTGAGGCTGGATCATTATCATGGTCAACCCTGCTAGAGCTATTCAGAATCCATGGAGCTTACTTGTTTGGCATCGGTACCTTCCATGGGGACCTACACCCCGGGAACTGCATAATTGACGAAGATGGAAAGTTTGTCTTCATCGACAATGGTGCCATATGCCATGCCCCAAAACATGTTAACAGGTCCCTATTCACATTCTTCAGACACCTCTCAGATCATGATTTTGAAGAGGCTTTCACTGCTCTTCTTGGCCTCTCTGAAAAGGAACTGCATAAGAAAGACACAACTGCATACATGAGCCAGATGGCGAGGATATACCATGACTTCGAAATGAAGACTGTGGGGGAACAGAGTCTAACACAGATAATGATGAAAACAGTGAGATGCGCCGTGGAAAAAGCCGGTGCGGAATTCGGAGAGGAAGCCTTCCCAATAATCCGGGCTCTGATGTACCTAGATGGACTGGTCATCAGGACCCATCCACAAGTCCGCTTAATCTCCTCCATGGGCCCGTATCTCGATGAGTTCCAAAGGGGGCTGCCCATAGACGAAGGAGTCATGGTCGTATGAAAATCCCAGAATTTGCAGAGCAACCAGAACTTGATCCATGGCTGTGGCTCCAAAAGTGGTTAATTGATGCTGAGGAGGAGGGGGAAAATGAACCGACAGCCATGGCACTATCAACCCTGAGTAAAGAAGGAAGCCCCAGAACGAGGTTCGTTCTTTGCAAGGGTGTCAGCGAAGCTGGCATCAGATTTTTTACGAATCTAAACTCGGCAAAGGGAGATGAGATTTCTAGAAATCCAATTGCCTCGGTGGCCTTCCACTGGCCAAGACTAAATCGGCAAGTTAGAGCCCAAGGAAAGCTGAATAGAGTATCTGAGGACGATGCCAATGAGTATTTTCACTCAAGAAACAGGCTATCCAAAATCGGTGCATGGGCCTCTAAACAGAGTCAGCCTCTGGAATCGAGGGATGCTTTGCTGAAGTCTGTGGAAGAATTTTCTGACAAGTTCAAATCTGATGTACCGAGGCCCCCCCATTGGTCTGGTTTTCACCTCGTCCCCGATTACTGGGAGTTCTGGCAGGGGCACGAAGGCCGATTGCATGATAGATGGGCCATCCATCCTGAAGGAGAAAGCTGGATTTCTTGGAGGCTTTTTCCATGAGTCAAGTAGTTTGGATCACAGGGGCATCAGGAGGCATAGGGGTTGAAGTCGCGAAGTTACTTGCCCATCAAGGTTGGACCATCGTTGCCTCCGCAAGAGATGGTGAGAAGTTGGAACGGATAACCTCTGGGATTGAGGGCATCAATATCCTGCCTGTGGATGTTACTGATGAGATTGAAATGAGGAATGCGGCAAATCAAATAAAGTCCGAATACGGTCGTCTCGATGCGTTGGTTCACGCTGTGGGATCAATCCTGCTCAGGCCCCTCCATGCAACTAGTCTAGACCAATTTCAAGACACTATTAACCTAAACTTAACCTCAGCATTCATCGCAATGAAGTACAGCATCCCCATAATGATGAGGTCCGGAGGAGGAAGAATCGTGCTTTTTTCATCAGTTGCCGCGAAAGTTGGCATGCCTAACCACTCGTCTATCGGTTCTGCTAAAGCCGGCCTAGAGGGATTGGCCATGGCAGCGGCTGCCGATTACGCGAAGAGAGGTATCAGGGTAAATGTCTTGGCTCCCGGTTTAACTGAAACTCCCCTCTCAGCCCATCTGTTGGCGAATGAGAATTCAAGGGCCATATCCGAAAACATGCATCCAGTTGGACGGGTTGGCATGCCAAAGGAGGTTGCATCGACCGCAACTTGGATGGTATCCGAGGCTCCTGACTGGCTGACGGGTACGGTGATACCTGTGGACGGCGGACTTAGCAATATCCGACCACAGGAGACTAGGAAAGTATGACGAAACCCACTGTCCACATAATTGGGTCAGGAATATCCGGCCTCAGATGTGCTGAGAACCTACTTCAATGTGGCATCGAGGTGAAGATAGTTGAGATGTCTGACTCGATTGGCGGAAGAATGCGAACAACGGAAAAAAATGGGTTTCTTTTGGATCATGGGTTTCATGTGATGCAAACAGGCTATCCTCACAGCAAGGCGGAGATCGATTTCAAAGAACTGGGTGCCAGAAGATTTAGCCCTGGAGCAAAGATCGTCAAATCAAGTGCGGGGAAAGCCAAACAATACGTGCTGTCAGATCCATTTCGAAGCCCTATTTCATCAATATCGGCCCTATTCACCCAGAAATGGTCAGACCTGTACAATATTGCAAAACTGAGACTCTCCCTCGGTTTTGAGAGCCCCGACCAAATCTTCGAAGGAAGCGATGGAACTACAGAGTCCTATCTAAGAAAGTCTGGATTCTCAGAACCATTCATTAGTGAATTCCTCAGACCACTCTTCTCTGGAATTTTCCTTGAATCAAAACTAGAAACAAGTGAGAGGATGTTTAAATTTGTATTCGCCTCAATGGCGAGGGGGGACATGGTTCTACCAAGAGGTGGAATTCAGGCGTACCCAAATCTAATCGCAGATAGAATCGGAAGGGAGAGAATTGAACTCTCAACCCTCGCGACTCCCGTCGATACTACTACTCTTGTTCTGAGAGGTAGGGAGGTTAAGACTGACCAAGTGGTTGTTGCACACCCCCAGAGAAAGACCGCGGATTGTATGAACTCAGTGTGGACAGTGTATTTCAGCGCTCCAGATAATTCGATCAAAGGAAATTATATCCTACTCAACGGGAACTATGAGGTCGGGAAGAATGCCATAGCCCACATTGCGGTACCATCGAACATCCAACCCACATACTCTCCGAGTGGAAAATCCCTCGTTGCAGTCACTATTGTGGGCGATGCAGCGAAAGCATTGGACTTAGACTCAGATGAATCAATTGAAAATCAAGCCAGATTGGAACTGAGGGACTTATTCGAGAAATCTGATACCTGGGAAACGATTGAAGTCTTTCACACCAAAAACGCCCTGCCGCCAAGTGAAAGCCAATCCAACACATCAAGTGCAGTAAATTTCAATCAAGATGAAATCATTTGTTGTGGAGATCACACAACACACGGAAGCATGGAGGGCGCCATCAAGTCTGCCGACCATGCTGCTAGGGAAGTCGTTCGAAGACTCGGAATCAGCGCGTAAAGTCTAATTGAAAATCAAACCTAACTACAATCATGGGCAATAGAGCCGTATTGACCACCGGAGCTGTATTGTGCGCACTATCGCTAATTTTCTTGATACCTACGGCGCTGTTAGCAAATGAGGGGGTGGAGGATCTTGAGGGACTTGAGTTTGACACTTCAGTTTTCTATTACGACTCAATAATTTCGAAAAACAGCACCAATGAATTTACGTTTGAATACATCGATGAGGATGGCGAGGGCAGCCTACCGTGGATATTGATGGTCCCTGGAGATTATTCCGATGAGGATGGGGACGGCTTCCTGGATGCATGTCAAGATCTAGTTCTAGTTGTTCACAACGAAGAGGGCCAGAATCTATCAGAGTCCGATGTCGGGGAGATTTACTGCAGCTCTGACAAGAACCTCTCATCAGAAGAGGTTGATGCTGATGATGGGCTGGTGGACATTGGTCATATCTGTCATACGTTCAGAGACGATCCCCAAAATTGTCAAGTCGGAATGAGATACACGATCACTTTGTACAATGGGAGCGGGAATCAAGTTCCCTTCACATTGTACGACAGCGACGCGTCAACCATTGCATTCATGAGCTCCCTTGCCGGGGAACTATCTTCTCTGTCAATAGCAGGATTAAGTGGATTGCTATCATGTTGTGGGTTTCTGGTAGGTACAATAGTCTTCATCTTTGGACTGTTCATAGGCTCCCCCTTGCCTGACGAGAGTGTGTTTGCCTACGAACCACCTAATTCCAATCTCAATGATCATGCTCAAGAATCGGCTCGACCCGAATCCAAATCGACAGGATCTTCAGATATGGGAGAGTGGTGGGATGATAGCGAAAACATCGATTGATCACGAACTTTGCTTCTCCCTCCTTGATTGGTATGTCAGGGAGAAGAGGGATTTACCATGGAGGAATACGAGGGACCCATGGTTGATTTTGCTCTCTGAAGTCATTCTCCAACAGACACAGGTGTCTCGTGGTATTCTGTATTGGGAGCGGATTTCAGAAAGATTTCCGACAGTGAAGTCCATGGCGAGATCCGACGTCGATGAGTTGCTTCTGTTATGGCAGGGTGCAGGCTACTACTCCCGCGCTCGTAGGCTACACGCACTTGCAGTGATAGTGTCAACGGATAAGGCCGAGGGGGGGTATGACGGAATCATACCACGCGAGTACGAAGAGTTGGTCAAGCTCCCGGGAATAGGGCCGTATACTGCTGCTGCAGTAGCCTCAATAGCCTTTAACACCCCAGTCCCGGTAGTCGATGGGAATGTGAACAGAGTAGCCTCGCGGTTCTTGGCAGACCCCAATCCCTCACTCAAGGCCATACGCTCATGGGGTCAGTCACTACTGCACAGAGACAAACCCGGCGACTCGAATCAGGCCCTTATGGAATTAGGAGCATTGGTTTGCAAGCCAAGAAAACCGAAATGCGAATCCTGCCCACTCAGCAATAAGTGTTCAGGACGGGGAAACGCAGAATCCTTCCCTGAGAAGAAAAAGAACAGGAAGAAAATCGAATACATTGATGCCCTTGTCATGGTTGATCCTTCGGGATTGCCTTTTCTTACAAGGAGGGACAATAACGGCAGATTTGGAGGGCTATGGGGGCCACCAATGGGGAATGTAGATACCGAGGCAAAGGAGAAAATCGGCGAGATATCACACCAATTGTCTCACAGAGAACTTCGTGTATCGGTGTGGAGAGGGACCTGTTCAGAGGGAATAGACCCAAAATCCGTCCCAATCTCAAATCTCGATAGTAAAATACTAGCCATGGTGTTGGGCCCCTGACAGTCCAACATCGATTAATATCCTATACAATGGTGGGTCAAATCGTGTCTGCAGAGGAAAACAATCCATGGTCTAGGGTAATTAAGAGTTCGAGATTGAAGATCGGCCAGAAGAAAATGAGGTCTGTCAAAGAAATGACGGGCCTCAAAAGGCGTAGAAACATCATGATCGCGAGAACTGAAACCGGTCTACATGCCACCGGGGCACTATGCAAGCACATGGCATGGCCACTGGCTTGGGGCGGAAAGATAGAAGGAGACTGCATAACTTGCCCATTGCACCAATCAAAGTACGACATCTGTTCCGGCGATGTGAAAGAATGGTCCCCATTTCCACTCCTGCCCATGTATGGGAGGATGCTCGCAAAAATGCGAAAGGAAAGACCACTGGAGATCCATGAGGTCAGAGATTCTGAGGGATGGATAGAAGTGAGACTCTCAATGTGAAGTCGTTCTTCCATGCTTTCTAGTCAATATCAGGTGAAGCATCACTCCCACCGGCATTAACATAACACCGAAGAATACCGATAGAAATCGGGTGCGTGCATGCACATTCATGTCTAGACACCTCTTCCACATCCACCTCGTCACCACTATGTCACCTGCGACAAAATGGGCCCATGCCGCCGAGGCCCCTCCTCGTGTAGCTAGGAGCTCAGCCAAGCTTGCAAGGACGTTCGTAGGGTCCAGAGAGTCGACTCCAAACTCGACAAGAGAAATCGGATTTGAAATCATGATCGCCCACCAGATGAAAATCGGGCCGATGAAAAACCAAGGTGTGTCCATAAACTTGTGAGTCAAGTGGTGATTCGGATAAACTAGCATCGCAAACCAGAATGGGCCGACCCAGAAAGTGGACAGAAAGAAACTCAAATCGTAGACATCCATCTAGCGACCACCACTTAGGAGCCCCATCTGTGTCGAGATGTCTTGCAACTCTTCCCAACTAGCCCAGTATGAATGATCGATTGGGACTATCGACCCGTCTGCGTGGTAAATTTGGAGCGTGGGCGTAGAGGGATTCAGGAACGCATCATACAGGTCAGAATCAGATATCAACCCAGAGTCTAGATTGATTACATCCACATCCTCACTTGGCAGCATCATGGACCATTTGATTGGGTATTCAGAATCATTGCCAACGTAGCGAGCCAGAACATCATCAGTTTGCTCGAATGCCGGATATCTGTGAATGCTTACGACGGAAATACCCTCAAGCGAACCATTCTCAATCCCTTCTCGCAGCATGTCTGTCCAGTCATGACACCCTCTGCAAGATGCTCCTACCCACAACAAGAGGGTCGATTGATTGCCGGAGATCGCATTGAGGTCGGAGACACTGGAACTCTCATCCCATGTGTAGGTTAGACTTTGGAAAGTGAGCCTTTCGATAGGCTGCTCGTCGTTTGTGGAACCCTCAATGGCCCTGTCTGGGGCTACGCATCCAGATAACAGACAGAGGATGGAGATGAGTAGTATTCCATTTTTGATCATGATATCAACCCAGAAGGAGATGTTGGAACCCTATTTGTAGCCTTCTTAACCGGGTGCTTGGAGTATGGGAACCAATTGTCCACTCCGTTCCACTCTGGGTGTATCCCCATGTCGGCGAGCAGTATCTTGCTTGTGATCCTGCCAGACTCGAAGATGGTGGGGAGACCACTGCCTGGGTGAGTGCCCCCACCAACTAGATACAAGCCCGGGAACTCTTCGAACTTGTTTCTCGGCCTCAGGAAGAGCATCTGATCCAAGCCATGTGCGAGATTGAAAACAGCCCCTCTATAGATGTCGGAGGATCCCCAGTCGTCGGGAGTGACCATGGATTCACTCACAATGTGATTCCTCACATCTTCATAGCCCATTTTCTCCATTTGATCCAAGACGACCTCCCTAAAGTCGTCTTTGATTTCGTTCCAGTTAATGGAGTCGTGAACGTTGGGTACAGGTACTAGGACATAGAGCGTAGAGCAGCCTTCGGGCGCTAACGAGGGATCTGTGACGCATGCGTTCTGGACGTAAACAGAGGGATCCTCCCAGGTGATTCTGTGCTTTGTGATGTCTTCTAGGTTCGACTCATACTCTGACGAAGCATAGATCTGGTGATGCGGCTGGTCCCATGTACGATCCGTGCCTAGGTAGAGCATGTAGGTCGAGCATGAGTATGATTTCTTCGCGAGTTTCTCATCGCTCCATTTCCTCCTTTTTCGGTTTGGGACGAGAGTAGTCATGGCATTGGCGAAGTCTGCGTTCATCACAACCTTATCACAAAGGATGTCACCATGATTAGTCCTGACACCTAGGACCTTCTTACCATCGAGCAAAAGCTCCTCAACCGAGGTTTCCAGTCTGATGTCCACCCCGAGGTCGGTAGCGATTTCTGCCATACGATTTGTTATGTTCCCCAGGCCTCCTTTGGCATGGAAAATCCCATGTTCATACTCTAAGAACGCCAGGATCGTGAAAAGGGAAGGTGCATGGAACGGACTCATCCCTAGGTATTTGGTTTGGAACGACATCGCTAATCTGACCCGCTCATCTGTAAACAATCGCTCAAGGTCTCCCGCCACGGAAGACCAAGGCCTCAGCACACTGACAGCCTCCATAGCCTTCCTGCTCAGAAGATCAAGTGGCCCCTTCCAAGGCGACTGAAGGCTGGACTTGCTTCGTAATAGTTTACGCCGGTTTTCCTTGACGTACTTTCGGAAACCCTCGGCGTTCTCATCACCAGACAACTCCCTGACCCGCTCTGTCATCTCATCGAGGTCTGAGGTCGCTTCAATGGAACCTCCTTGTCCGAAAATTAACTTGTATGATGGATCGAGAGGTATCAGACCTAGTTCTTTGTGGGCATCTAAGCCAATGGCTTGGAAAATCTCCTCAATGACTTCCGGATAGTGGAAGAATGTCGGACCACGGTCGAACTTGAATCCGTCCTGCTCGATTATTTTCGTCCTTCCTCCCACCTCACTTGATTTCTCGACGATGACTACATTGAGTCCGGAGTAAGCTAACAGCAAAGCACTTGCAAGTCCCCCTGGGCCGGCACCAACGATGGTGACGTCAGGATCCGAGTTTTCAGGACGAGCGAGGGCCATTCAGTGATCCCTCCCGATGGACCAGACGCCCAGCGTCGAAAGGGCGAAACCAATCTTACGAAAGAAACCAAGACTCAGGCGGCGTGAAAGCACATCACCATTCCTCCTTTCAGCCTCTGCAAGGATTTCACCGTATACCGATGCCATGACCGAGGGACTCGATCTTGAGTCCATGCTTATGAGCGGCAAGAGCCTCATGGCGTTCTTCTGGTGAGTCCTGGCCCTAGATATGTAGTGCCTCATGAACTCCTTCCAATTCGAAGTGGTAGGTAGGCTGGGATCTGATAGGTCCACCTGTGATATCCCAAAAAGATTCATCTCATCTCTAGGTAGGTACACACGACCATGTTCGAGGTCCTCTTGTATGTCCCTTAGTATGTTGACCATCTGAAGGAAAATTCCCATTTCTTCAGCATGTTCTCTAGCATCGGGATTCTCATAGCCATAGATTTCGATGAGAGCAAGGCCAACAGTAGAAGCGACCTTGTAGCAGTAGCCCCTCATGTCCTCAAAAGAGGAATAGTTCGTTGGATACAGATCGTCCTCCATACCGTCGATGAGTTGATGGAGGTCGCTGAGCCTAATTGGAAATTTAGCGAAAACGTCTTTGAGTGCGATGAAAATCGGATCATTGGTGTCCTGTCCCCTAGATGCCTTGGTCAACATCTCTCTGTAATAGACCAACCCTCGGAGCTTCAGAGTGTGGTCAGGCTCTGGGTTCGATGCCTCGGATTGCTTGTCGATTGAGAGAAGGATAGACCTGTCCTCTGCCCTGTCGTTCAACTCCTCGATTTGCTTAGAAGTCAAACTGGATAGGTCTGGTAACCAGTCCCCATCTGCAATGTCATCAACTCTGCGACAAAATGCATAGAGGGCGTAAACGGCGTTTCGTTTCTCATGGGGTAAGTGCCTAAAGGATCTCATGAAAGAAGTAGATGCTGACCTAGTGATTTCTCTGCACATGGCGTATGAGTCCTCCAGACTCGGAACCAATTTCTGTTTACCTCCCATCAAGACCATAGTGTTATCTTGGAACCAGTTGTGATATGAAGGGATGTTTAATTCGTCAGCACATTTAGGTCAAATTGAATAAAGTGGACGGAACCGATTGGACGGGTCAAAACATGACGTTGGTTGACTTGCTGAGGAGAGAAGAGAGTTGCGAGATGACTTTCAGTGATGAGGCAACGTTCAACGTTGATTATCTAAACTTGAGGCTAAACTGCCCATGCGCAAATTGCAAACCCAGAAGGGAAAACAACCAGAGGATGCTTGAATTCCAGCAAGAAATCGCGAGGCTCAGGATGGAGAAACCAAGCGTGGAGGTAGTAGGTCACTATGGCTTGAAGTTCCTCTGGCCTTCTGGCTGCTCAAGCGGTATTTTTAGTTTTGAAATCCTACGTGAAATTGCCGAGAAAAAATCTCAGCAATGAGTGGGAACAATGATATTTGCCCTACTCCGCGTTGGTTTCACGTGTCCAGGGTTTAGCCGACCCTAGTCAGGTGATCATATGAGCGGGGATCGCAACGAGGATGAAGATGATGTTGCATGGGTATCTTTCTCGTCTGCTGGATACGGCTCAGCAGAGGATGATCCGTGGGACGACGTGGTGCCAGTGGAGAATCCAGATTCTGACTTGGACTGGTACGATGACAGCCCTATCGACGAGGATCCATCTACACAGTGGGATGCTCCGCCGTGTCCTGCGCCGCTTGGTGTGGCGCATCTCATACGCATTGGGTGTTGCAATCACTGTTTGTACAGACTCGCAGGCAAGAAAACAAAGAATTCCGGCTCACTGGGTGGAGAAGAATTGCGTAAACAGGCAATCGAGTCGAATTCAGACCTGCAAGAGATAGAGTCAATGGATCACTGTCCAACATGTGAAGACCTCATGGATGATGTCAATAATATCTCGGAAATCATATCCGATGCTTGTCAAGGGATTGATTTCAAAACAATGCAAATCGGGGTCCACATTCCTAAGGACCTCATGGAAGAAGAAGATGCGGTCAGGTCAAGATATGGTGCTCCCGGGAGCAGTCCGTTGAAAGCCACCTTTGTCGAAGAGATACAAGCCACATTACAAGCGGGCAGTACTGACATCGAATTCGTAAAAGAGAGGCCCGACATAATGATACTGATTGACACACTGACGCTCAGGGTGGAAGTGGACGTCAGGCCCGTGTTCATTTATGGCAGATACATCAAGAACACGAGGGAGATTCCCCAAACGAGATGGCCGTGCAGGTCCTGCAGAGGCCGTAAAGGCGGCTGCGAGGCCTGCGAATCAAGTGGATTACAATATCCGGACTCAGTCCAAGACCTGATCGGCAGACCCCTCGTCACAGGAATGGGGGCTTTTGACACAGCATTCCACGGCATGGGTAGGGAAGACATCGACGTTAGATGCCTCGGAGAGGGGAGACCATTCGTTTTAGAGGTAAAATCACCTAGATCCAGATCGCCTGAACTCGCTGACTATGAATCAATAATATCCTCAACATCCGATGGGAGAGTGGAAGTAAATTCACTCAGGTTCTCAGATAGGAAGGAGGTGGCAAGGATAAAACAGACAAGGTCAGAAAAGACCTACACAATTCGATTCAAGACAAAAGAACCAATTGACAAGGAAAAGGCAAAATCACTCATATTGTCTCTTTCGGGGGAGATTGTCGAACAACAAACTCCCAAACGAGTAAGTCATCGAAGAGCGGACAAAAATCGGAAAAGGCGAATAATCTCAGTAGATGAGGTAAGTTCTGAGGGGGAAGAGATAGAGGTGACACTCAGATGCGAGGCTGGAACATACATCAAGGAACTCATTCATTCTGACGAGGGGAGAACCAACCCATCGGTAGCCGGCGTCTTGGAGACCGCATGCGAAGTAATATGGCTAGATGTTGAAAATGTTCATGCAGACTAAATATCTTGACGGGAGATGCACTTAAACGCAACAGGCAGGTCGCCTGCTCGCCGATTAGGCTGTCAGGGAGGGGACAGACATGAAGAGAAGCCATGGAACGCGACAAGGAACCCGCTCGATTCTATCGAAGAGCAAATCCCAGCGAAGCCGACTAAACATCTCAAAAGTCATGCACTCCTACTCCGATGGTGACAAGGTTTCCATCGTAATAGACGGCGCACAACAGAAGGGAATGCCACATCGCAGATTCCAAGGTGCCACTGGCACGGTGAAAGCTCGCCAGGGACGAGCATATGTCGTCAGCGTGAAGGACAAGAACATGGCCAAGACGCTCGTCGTCCGACCAGAACACATGAGGCCAGCAGATGGCAGGCCGAAACCAGAGTTCGTCCAAAGACAGCTCCAAAAATCAAAGCAAGAGGAGGAGTGAGTTAATTGTCCGATCAATCCGAGTATGTTGATTATGCCAAAGTCAGGGACCTACTTCTTGCGGCCCAGGAAAGGAGGCATGAGCTGTCCTATGAACAGCAGATGGCTCTGCAGCACTCCGAGTGGGCAGCGAGCGCGCAGCGAGGTGGAATCAAAACTAACTCTGAGGTATTCCAGAGCCTATCCGAAGCACTCCAATCAAACGACAAACTCGCCGACCATCCAGATGTCTGCGCCAAGATTTCCGAGTTGATGCCCATGAGTGTTCAATCAATGCGTGTCATCATCGCCTCAAAGAGAATAGCGATGGATACATCGGAAATCGAAGAAATCATAGATATCGTTCGGCAACACGTCCTTTGATCATTCTCACAGAGCGATTCATCAACTGAACACCTATCCCGCAATCAGAGGTAGAGCCATGCGCGAGAACAAGGATGAGCAGGAACACCACGAATTGATGGCCGAGCAATCTGTCCGCGTGATCTCAATCATGGATAGAAGGCCCACTGGAAAGGAGATTCACGGAATAACGCATCCCGGCCTTTTCCTCATCAGGTCAAAGTTGCTAGACCCCGCACTAGATGAAAAAGAAGGTTGGATTGGGGCAGACGATCCTCGCATGGGCCCATTATCCCCAATCAGGAAGAAGGACCTATCTGCGGAGGCACAAGAATCGCTTGTCGAGATAGTGAGAGAATCCATATCGATGGACGAGGCAGTACATCTGTCCTTTTTCAACCGGGCACAGCCCATCACTCTGAAGATGCATTCATACCAACTGCTGCCTGGCATAGGAAAGTCATCAGCCCAACAATGGGTGCAGAAAAGAGGCTCAATGGGCTGGCATGATCTACAAGGCGTCACCGATGCCATAGGTCAAGATGCAGCCTCCTTGCTCGCAGAGCGATACGTCCAGGAAATGGACGATCCGATGCAATCTCCAAGATTGATTGACTTGGTAGTCAGGGCTGGGGTTTGAGCTTGAGCATTGCCCGTGGAGAACCCGAGCCGCCATCAAAGATCGTTCGAAGGTATCTCTCTGCCATCAAAACTGACAGATCATTGGGGCAAAACTTCCTGATCAACGAGACCCCCATAAAAAAGTCAGTAGAGTTCTCTGAGACATTGGGCCTAGGAAAAAGATCCAATGTCCTTGAGGTAGGTCCTGGGCCCGGAACCCTAACGAGTGCGATATTGAACACAGGGGCAGATGTCACGGCAATCGAGATATCTTCTGATGCCTGTGATTTCCTTGCCACGGAGTTAACCCACCCTAACTTGTGCCTCGTAAATGGTGATGCCCTGGCCCTCCAATGGCCAGATAATTTAACACACGTTATCGCCAACATACCGTATGGAATATCCAGTCCAATACTATCAAAAATCCAAGATTACCATCAGAACTCTCCGCTGCAAGGAATCTGTCTTTTAGTTCAGCGGGAGTTTGGGAACAGGATGGCTATGAAGACGCCTCCCAAGGATCGAGGCCCGCTGGGAATCTCTCTGTGGTTAGATTTCGACTGCAGCATCGTTATGGAAGTCCCTCGCTCTTGTTTCCGTCCACAGCCAGAGGTTGATTCCTCCGTCATTGGTCTGAAACCGATCTCCAGGGATCACATCAGTGACAAAGAACGCCTCTCAATCAAAGGATTGGCCTCTTGGTGCTTTGGCAGGAGAAGGAGGAAAATCAGAAATTCATTGAGATCGGCTCCAAATCACGTACACAGGACATGGGCAGTCTCGAGATCGGACTGGATTGAAAGATTAACGACACTAGAGGGCAAATCGAGGGACTTCACTGAGCTGGGTCAGAAGAGGCCCGAAGAGTTAGATCCTGATAGTTGGGTCTTACTTACTAGGATGATTACCCATGACGATGAACTTCCAGTATGACCGTGACTTGAAATCTGGACCCCTACTCGGAGAACTCGTCGATGCGGCGGTTGCGCTTCTTCGGTGAGGGGATAAAATGGCAAAGAAGGACACCTATCTGGCACTACTTAGGCGAGGTATTGATGAAACCACGTCACAGTTACTGTCAGAGTCCGGCCTTAAAATCGGAGACCTCAAGAAACTCGATGAAGAAAAGCTGGTCAGCAACTACGGAATAAAGAAAGAAATTGCAAAGTCGGTCATTGAATCAGTGAAATCCGGCCCCAGGGCATCCAGTAGACAGAGATTCATCGCAGACGTAATTACCAAAGGAGCTCCAAAGAAAGTTGATAGGATCCAAGAGCAGCGATTCAAGAGGGAGCAAAAGGACCTTCTTCAGCAGCTAAATGAGAAGAGGGAGGAACAAAGGGTCGCTAGAGTAGAGTCCTTCAGAAACAAGAAACTCGTCATGAATAGGCTCGGCAAGACGGTTGAATTGATCGTGAAATTGGAGACAATTTTCGATGAAGAAGCTAAAGACGAGCAGCGATCCAAACTTAAAGACCAATTAGAAACGAGGGGACTCGAAGCGGCCCGTGACCACGAGATGCTCGAACTAGATGGGACCCCACAGGACATAGTGGACTTCAGAAGGAAGATAGCTCCAATCCTATGCCTTCATGCCTGCCCGCACTGCGGAGACGAGATGGATCCCAGGGGATCGTCTGTGATAGAAGACGCCCGAGATTACAAATTTGTGTGTTGGGAATGCGAAGAGGAGTTTCATGCCGGCCTCGCTACCGTTGTCACTGAAAGGATATCCGACACGGATTCCACATCATGGATCACCATCGATCCGAAGAAGGGGCCCAGAGATCCAATCGTGGCCCCTCCATCCAAATCAAGTGCTGATTCAGTGGCTGAGTCCGTGACCAGGGAAATCGAGGCAACCGGTGCCTCTGCGAGTCAGATCTCTGCCTCAATGGAATCCAGCAAGCTTTCTGGTACCCTAATGGAGATCGATGATTGGATTGAGAAGACACTCAAAGAAAAGGGGTACATACAGGCCCAGGAGCACCGTGAGAATTTCATTATCGCCACTGGAGCAGGCGCGACGAAATTCAACAAGTGGATGAAGAAGGCTGGGCTGTATTTCAATAAACAGTCCGGGAAGTGGACCAGATGGGAGGACCGCTGAAAAGGGAAAGAGCCGTTGATTTAGACAAATCAACGACGGTTCGCTTCTTCCGCGGATCCCTGCCGATCGGCACTTCCCAATCAGATACTATCGATGCAATCACAGAACATGCAATTGAAGCCGAGGTGACTATTCCTACGAATTGCACATCTGGTACCTGCGGGACATGCCTAGTTAGACTGATTTCAGGAGAGGTTGAGATTCCAGAGTCACTTCCACCGGGAATCGATGATTTCCTAATTAGTCAAGGAGGAATTCTAGCCTGTTGCATGCCCCCTATCGGAGATATCGAGATCGACATAATCCCACCCTTGTGAGGCATAATAATGGTTGATTTACAGGATCCAAATCTGATCGCGATTATCATCATAGACATAGTAGGAATTTCAATTTTCATTTGGTTCCTAGCCAGTCGGCTTTCAATGAAATTCAAGGTCATCGAGGAAAGGAAATCCAGGAAAAAGAACAACAATCTCAAGATCGATGATGGCAATTCAAATCAGGATCCTCAAAGAGGCCAAGATTGAATCATAGCCCACTACTTCTGGTGGAAAGGGCGTTATTCCAATCCGCAGCACCGGGTATCTCAACCACTAATATCTCCACTGACTTGATCGCATCACTCGATAGAAACTCCTTACTCAATAAGGATAAATCAAAGAGACAACAAGGGCAGTGTGGCATCCTGGGCCTTACTCTCAGACTTACCCCCCCTTCATCTGTGATGACTATGCTCTTGAGTATGTCTTCAGATTTAATCGGGTAGCCATGAGGATCTGTCCTATCCCTAAGTAGGCGATGAGCCTCCTTCATCGCATTCCTTTTGGCTTTGGGATTCAAATCACCACTCCATATGTGGGGGAAGTCCAGTGCCTCCTGTCAAGCACTTCAGACCGTCCTTGGTAGCCACCCAAGTGTCTTCTATTCCAATGGCGCCATCACCAAATACAACCTTTGGTTCTATAGCCATGGTGCAGCCAGTATGCATCGGTCTGTCAAAACCACCTGCAACGACAGGTGACTCGTCCAACTCCAATCCGACGGAATGCCCGAGGAACCTAGCCTGATGGGGGGGCATCCCCATGAGGTGATGGTCATAACCTAACTCTGCGGACAGGGACTTACCCTCATACCAAGCCTCCGAGCAAGAGCCCCCTGCCCCCAACTTCGATACAACTAAATCGCTGATTTGAGCCATATCTTCTAACCTCTGCGCCCACTCCTTGGACATCGCACCTGAACTGAACATACGTGTGCAATCTGATACGTATCCACGATGGACATGTACTAGATCAACCAAGACTGGCTCACCATCGCGAATCTTCCTGTGGCCCGCCCCCAATGGTGAGGTGGGGCTGGATCCCGACCCGCCCACTGCTGAATCAAAGAAAGAGGGGATGCCACCCGAACGTCCGGATACAACGACAGCCCTGTCACAGTCCATTGGCCATCTTCTCATCCTTATCCTGCCCCCGAATCCATCTATCCGACTTACTTTTTCTGCGATGGAGGCAATTTCCAATTCTGACATTCCGCTTCCTCCTTCTTCCAGTATTCCTCTGAACATTCTCTCATTTATCCGTCCAGATTCCTCCATCATGGAGATCTCCCAATCAGATTTTGTCTCTCGGAGCCCATGAATCAATCCAGAGACGTCTCGAACTGGATCAGAAAACCCAGAGAGACGGGTGGAAAGGAAATCCCTACGAGACGCAGGGAGGGTGTTGCAGAGCATGCCGGGCATTTCACTGACTCCTATTTTCCTCAATGCTTCTTCCATGTCTGATGATCGCGGTTGACTCGACACGACATTCGGGGAGTCAGATCCACCGGATTCCCACTTCGCTCGCGACAGGGACTTTCTTACCCAGTGCGTCGTCTCGACTTCGGAATCTTTCGCACCAATGACCAACATACCATTCTGTCGTCCCCCTGTGAGCCAATACAACTCAACTGGGTCTTCGATTATCACACACTCGACATCTAGGCCCAACAATGCTTCAGAGAGCCTTTCCCTGCGGGCCTCTAATTCTGATATAGGGACCCGCCAATCCCGATCTTCCGGACCATCGCCCCCGAAGTCCATAACTCCTCGACAGAGTGTTTGCGAATAGATGGTTCGTTGACCCAAATCACACCACATAGTCAAAACCAAGACTCCACACGGTCGAAACGTGCCAAAGGTCCTAGGGCTTGATCAGGTTCGCCTTGAAGGCCTCAAGGTCCTCCTTCGTGGGGATCTAAATTTACCAATTGATCCAATCAGCAAGAAGTTCCTAGATGACTCAAGATTGCAGAAAATGGCCCCTTCTCTTCGAAAGCTTGAGGGATCATCGGTTGTGATCATGGCTCATCAATCAAGGCCTGGAAGAGCTGATTTCACAGACCTAAGTCAACATGCGATTAGGCTTTCCGAGATACTTGGCAGGCCTGTTGAATTTGTGAATGACATATGCGGACCAGTCGCAGTGGATGCAATCAGAACATTGCAGCCCGGGGGCGTACTCGTATTGGATAATATCAGAATGCATCCCGACGAGATCAATTTGAAAGGAGAAATCAAACATCAGGAGGAGTCAGAGATCGTCAGAGTGCTGCGGCCACATTTCGACCTCTTCGTAAACGATGCCTTCGGAGCTGCTCACAGATCCTCTCCAAGCCTGACAGGCTTTACCCGGGTGCTGCCCTCGGTGGCTGGATCATTGATGAAGGATGAGATCGATGCCCTCTCGATTGCCATCGAGAACCCCCCTAGGCCCTATGTTGCGATTCTCGGAGGGGCAAAGGCGGACGATTCCCTGCGCGTCGCATCTAACTTGCTGGAGAAAAACCTGGTTGATTGTGTGGCTTTCCTCGGAGTGGTGGGGAATTTCATGTTGGTCGCCGATGGGTACGATATCGGTAAGATCAACACGGATTTCGCTATGAACCAAGCTCAACCCAACGCGGAGGAGGCACTTGAGATCGCCAAGGAGATGCTCCGAAATTTCAGGGAGAGAATAATGTTGCCCGAAGACATCGCAATCGAGGTCAACAACTCAAGGGAGCAGATCTCACTGAGGGATCTGCCGACAGAATATCCGATTTACGATGTCGGGCTGAGTACGCTCAGAACATTGCGACCGATCATTATGGGGGCATCCTGTGTGCTGTGGAACGGCCCAGCATCCTACTTCGAGAAGCAGAATTTTGCGTTTGGAACGATCGAGGTGCTGAACATGTGCGTCGAGACCACTGCCATGACGATAATTGGCGGGGGCCATACTAGCGCCTTGGTGGAGGCACGGGGGGTCGTTGAGAAAGTCACGCATAACAGCACAGGGGGCGGTGCAACCCTGACGATGCTTTCTGATGGAGAGATGCCGGTGATCAGATCATTGATTGAGTCATATGGCATCAGTCGAGCAACCCTCTCCGACAAAGGCCTCTTGTGCTGATGGAGCCACTGGGGAGATTCGAACTCCCGATCTTCTGATTACGAATCAGACGCTATACCAGGCTAAGCTACAGTGGCAGATGGTTTTTTCCAGACCATCAGATCGGTTAAGTAGATCGGTGGACGAGTGCAACTCAAGTCTATCGATTTGAACATTGAAATACATATTTACGGCATCAAACTTATGATCTTGAAGGTTCAACCAGCACCATGACCATAGAAGGCGAGGCCTCACTCCCACCATCCTCAACGACAATTGTTTATGCCAACCAGAAAAGTGGTGGGCCAAGGGTTTTCGGAGCTCTCGCCATGCTCCTCGGAGCTCTGGGGGTCATCATGGCACTCATTGAGTTGGTAGGCGCGGGAGATAACATAGCTATGTGGGGTGCTGATGAGACTGCATACTCTTTCTGGTTCTACGTTTCTCCACTTCTGGGCATCGCCTCGTCTGGATTGTTTGTGTATGCAGGTTTCCTATTATGGAACTACAAGAAGAAGGGCGTTTGGATGGGATTCGGCGCTGTTGGTATCAATGTGGTAGATGGTGTACTTGCTTCTATCCTTCTCGGCATGATCGGAGCTGAAACGGGACTCGACGGAGCAGGCGGTGCCTTGGCAAGCCTCGGACTTGCGGCCACCGCTTTCAGCGCAGTATGTTGCGGACTAATCGTAGCATTGCCGCTTCTGATGAATGGTAATGACCTCGATGACGATTGACTAACTCAACTCACTGACATCGACTATTCCAGCCAATCTGGAGTGAACATCGGAAAGCAGTCTTGCCAGCGAGCTTTCTGTGTGGGCCTCAGCACGCAATATGAGGACTGGTTCGGTGTTGGAGGGTCTGCATAGGAACCAACCGTCAGGATACACCGCTCTGACCCCATCGATTTTGAGACACTCCATGTCGGAGAACGCCTTTTCAACCAACATCATGGTTTCCACCCTGTCACCGGAATAGGGTATCTTGTTCTCCCCCGTGGCAGGAAACGAGGGAACAATGGATATCAGGTCACTGAAATTTTCGAATCCGTGGGTTGAGCCGACCCTCCTCGCGACAAGTTCCATCAAGCGGGCGCTGTTATAGAGCGAGCAATCGTGACCGTTCCAGCGATCATTGAAGAATAGGTGACCTGACATCTCCCCTGCGAACATTATATCCGGCCGTTCCGACAACTCCCTTTTCATGAAAGAATGACCGGTCCTCACCATTTTCGGAATTCCTCCAGAAGCCTCTATGGCCTGTTGGATGCCCATGCTGCACTTGACGTCGAAGAGTATTGTTCGTACCTCCTCGGAGGAGTCCCCTTTCCGATCCGCAAGTACGTCATTGGCGAAAATCCCGATGAGCCTGTCAGGGTTGATGAAATCCCCATTTTCATCCACGACGCCGATCCTATCACCGTCTCCATCGACACCTATGCCAAATTCACAATCGGAATTAGCCACCAAATCCGATAGTTGAGTCATATTCTCGGGTCTTGTTGGGTCAGCTGGGTGTGCTGGGCTTTCATGGTCCCATGAACAGTTCAAATCTACCAAGTCGACCCCCAGCTTGTCACACAGTTCCACCATGAATGGCCCAGGGACAGCATTCGCGGAGTCGACAGCGACCCTGACTCTTCTCGATAGTGGGCCAACGTCCTGCACAATCGCGTCGATCACAGTGTGGTGGTACTCTGACTTACTGAGGATTGTCCCTGGAGAATTGGATTTTCCTTGGCTAGGGGATTCGAAGATCGCCTTGAGTCGCTGGAGATCCCCACCTGCAACTGGCAACCCTTCGTGCATGATCTTGAATCCATTGTATTCTGGTGGGTTGTGACTTGCAGTAATCGCTATTGCAGAATCGACATCCATATCAACGGTCGACCTGTAGACAACACCGGTTGGTACAATCCCTAGATCCATGACCGTACAACCCGACTCGACTATTCCTTGGATCAATGCGGCCTTGAGGGACTCCCCTGATGCTCTGATGTCCCTTCCCACCGCAATGGACGTCGCCTGTGTGAATTCGACTATCGCACTGCCCAGCCTCCGACTGAAATCAGTAGTGATATCCACGCCTGCGATCCCTCGGATGTCGTAGGCTTTGAAGGCGCTCACAGCCTCTAACATGTGCAGGCATTCCTAAGCCTTGTTGAACATGGGGCTCTTGGGTGATAGCCTAGCCTCCTCTCGGATTGGCAGGTGAATCAGTGAAGAGAATACACCAACGGCTATTCCGATCCACCATACTGTTGTGTAGCTCCCATACATGTCGTAGAGAACCCCTCCAAGGTATACGCCAACGAAACTTCCAACTTGATGGGAGAAGAACACAATACCATACAGCGTGGCCATGTATCTGATCCCATAGATGTGGGCGACCAAGCCACTCGTTAGTGGGACGGTCGCCAACCACAGGAACCCCATGGCGAACGAGAAGATCAACACCGTGTTGGCTGTGATTGGGGTGAGGATGAACCAGGCCGCGGCAATTGAGCGGCCTGCATAGATCCCGGATAGGAGCCACTTCTTACCGAACCTCTTCCCGGCCCAACCGGCCATTAGAGTTCCAATGATGTTCGCCCCCCCAATGACGGAGATCGCGAAGCCGCCCAAAGCGGCTGTGGTCTCTATGCCCAGATCCCCACACCACCCGAGCGGATCAATCGGGGCGCTCATCTCTGTCACGAGGGCGGGAAAATGAGCAGTGATGAACGCCAGTTGGTACCCACATGAGAAGAATCCAGCGAAGATCATCATGTATGAGGGGTCCTTCACAGCCAATCTCAATATATCCCCCAGGCTTTCCTCCAACTCCTCCTTCGGGGCTCGTTCGGGGGCCCTCATCAACGGCAACAGACTGAGCACCAGGATTATTGAAATCGCAAAGATCATGAAGACAGATTGCCAATTCATGTTCTGCAAAAGGAAGACCGCAACTGTCGGCCCAACGATCTGGCCTGCGGAACCGGATGCAGTAGCAATAGCGAGACTCATGGACCTGTTCTCTGGTTTGCTTGCCCTTCCTACTACTGCTAGAATCACCCCGAATCCTGTCCCTGCAATTCCGAATCCTATCAGAACCTCGTACAGTTGTATTGCGAGCGGGGAGGTAGCGGTTGTCGTCAATACCAAGCCAGCTGCATAAAGTACAGCACCCAAAACAATCGCCTTGCGATCTCCAATCTTCTCTGCGAAGGCACCGAATATTGGCGCCCCAAATCCCCAAGCAAGGTTCTGAATTGCGATTGCCAGGCTGAACTCAGATCTTGGCCAGCCAAACTCTTCCTCTATAGGAATCTGGAAGACGCCGAAGGAGGCCCTTATCGCAAACCCAACAAGTACTATTATGCATCCTACAATCAATACAGGGGTGAACAAAGACCCTTTTTCCGCTACGGTCTTCGCATTCAAATTCCACCACTTCCGAGGACAGCCTCAGCCACGACCTCGACCTTGGCCTGACCAGGCAATTCCTTCACGGCGAATGCGGCTCTGGCTGGCAAAACCGTTCCTTCTAGCCATTTGCCGTAGATTTCATTGAAATCGGAGAAGTCCTTCATGTCGATGAGCAAAACGGTGACCTTGACCAAATCACTCTTGGAGGACCCGGCTTGGACTAGCAACTCCTCAATCTTGTCCAGAGCTCTTTTTGCTTGCTCCCGGAGGGTCTCCCCGCCATCAGTTCCTATCTGTCCAGCTACCCAAATCTGATCGCCCACCACAATACAAGGGCTGTAGGGAGCCAATCGCATACCACCAAGATCGATTGATTGTTTCACACGCATATTACCACTGTATCCCTACATCAAACCGGATTCCTAATCCTTTCTATTATCTCAATGTGGTCTCCCGCTACGTTTTCTCTATTCAAGTCTTCAACTCTAACCCACTCTGAGTGAACCGCATCGTCTCCCGCAAGAGGATCCGTTTCCATGTCCACATCAACGGTGTAGAATAGACCGACGCAATGCTTGCGTGGATCCCTCCCGGGAGACCCTAGCACACTGAAGAGAACCGGGTTCCAACCAACTATGCCGGTTTCTTCCACAAGTTCCCTGATGACCGCGTCGAGTGGGTCTTCCCCATAATCCACGAAACCTCCAGGAAATGCCCAGAGATTCTCCCACTCTGGTGGACTACGGCCTCTTCTTATCATTAGAACCTCTTTGCCACGTTTGGTCGTTCGCGTTGCTATTGCATCTACGGTCAACGAGGGAGATCTGTAACCGTCATGGCCACATGCAGAGCATCTCTCAGGAACCATATCTTCGCCCTCTCGACACATAGTCCTCTATTGCCCAGTATAGGTCTTGCCTAGTGAAAGAGGGCCAGTGAACGTCGGTGAAGTAGAACTCGGAGTATGCGATCTGCCATAGAAGGAAATTGGATATGCGCTCCTCGCCACTTGTGCGGATCACGAGGTCGGGGTCCGGGAGTGAGGACGTGTAAAGCCTAGACGAAATTGCTTTCACGTCTATGGAGTCAAGCTCCAACCCTCCCTCTGCATGTTCTCTGGCCAGTGACTTAACCGCATCGATTATCTCTTCCCTACCACCATATGCGAGGCAGATCGTAAACGTGAACCGTTTGTAACTCTGTGTGGCCATCTCTGCCACCTCTATCGCTTCTCTGACTTTTGCGGGTAAGAGATCGAGCCTCCCTACGACATTCACACGAACCCTGTTCTCGTGGATCAGGGGATCATGCGCGATCTCATTCAACCCCTCGATGTATAAATCATAGAGGACATCGATTTCATCCTCAGGCCTATTGGAGATATTTTCACTCGATAATGCATAGACGGTGAGGTAAGGCACATCAAGGTCCAACACCCACCTCATTACCTGTTTCAACTTCTCCTTTCCTGCCGAATGCCCATGAACAGTATTCATTGAATTCGACCAAGCAAACCTTCTGTTTCCATCCATTATTATCGAGATGTGACTTGGTAATCTGGACCTATCAAATGAAAGTAGCCTTGATTTTGCCCTGACACCCCTGACTCTGTCGATCCGACTGACGATGCTCCATGCAAATCTGGAATTTGCCAGATACCTCGCTGGGCCCCTGAATAACCTGAATCTAAGCAATATTTTCGCTGTGCGATCCAATACTCGACCCAGCCAGCGCCTACTCCCGACCAAATAAGACACCTCAGGTGAAGATAATATCTGCGGAGTCTCCTACCTTGTCCTCAAGACCCCGCTCTGGATTAACCACAATCACTTGTCCAGCGGATTCCCAGACCGGCAGATCAACATGACTATTTCCGGCATAGCCGAACTTTCTGCTACCAAATCTAGCGACGAGGGCCTCAGCCTTTTTTGTGCCTCTGAGGTTGACCTCTCCGTCTGATGCCATAACGTCATTGAAAATTCCCACATGTGCTGCAATCGACTCTGCAATTAGACGATCTGATGCCGTCACAAGGTACAATTTCCTGCCTCGAGCGTATTCGCCAGTTAACCAATCCATGAAAGAGGCATGATACACTAAATCCGCGGGGTCAAAGCTCAGCAATTTGCCTAAATTTTGTTTCCAAACTGCTCTACGACCTGTCAATTCAAGCCATAGAAATCCTAGAATCCTCCATGGCCTGGGTAGAATTACCCTCCTGATAGAGACCCAACTCATGTCAGTTAGTATCAAGGTCCCATCGAGATCGACAGCCAATGGATATGATTGGGCCTCGTTATCCATGATCTGGCCAGTGGTTCAACAGGATTGAATGTTCTGACCGTTCGTATGATACGGGTGGACCTGATCAGCATATCATGACCGTTGACAGTGGAGGGGGCACTGAAGATACAGCATGGTCACTAACGAGTATTGAAGTCTTAGGAGCAGAGATCCGGGAATTCGTCACAAAAGGGGAAAAATTCGGCAATGATGAATGGACCAAATTCGTTGACTGTTTTGAGCAATGGGGCGAGTTTCCAAGAGTGGTAGAAAAAGTAGAGTGGAACGGGAACACGGTCACCATCGAAACAAAGTCTTCCGAATATGTCGGTGAGGCCATAAAACATCCATACTCGAGCATGAGGGCACTAGCAAGGTCTGAAAGCGACGATGTGGAATGGCCCATTGGGGGGCTATCCAGCGACGGCTTGGATGTATTGATAATATGGCCGCTTGAAAAAGAACGAATGAACGCCGACGAGGTGCTGAGAAGCCACCTATCCTTCGGAGATCTAGAATCCGCAGAAGCACTTCTGACGAGATGCGCATCCGCTCTTGGCTCAGCCCATGAGGCGCTGTCGAGTGTGTGGAGTGGCCCTCCGAACTCAAAATCATGGAACTCCCTTTTGGCGAAGATGGAGGAGGAGATAGACAGCAGAACCCTTTGGAGGGCGCCATTCAAGCCTGGGATGAATACGATCCTATCTTTTGGAAATATGCCAATCAAGTGTTTTTCTGAGTCATCCGACGGTAAAATCCGGATCAGACCAACTTCTTCAGGGCAGATAAACGCGGTCGCCAAATCCAAGGGCATAGAATGGCCGGCAACCAGGGATCTGGCCTCGTTACTTCGAGATTTAGGCCTGATTTCCGAGGGCAAAATCGACGATCTTGTCAAGACCAGGCTTAGAGCGGCCATAATCAACAGTTGGGTGAGCGTTCAAGGAAAACTCAGGACTGATGGGGCGAGGCCGAGCAGGAGCTTGGAGATTATTGGCGGTGGTTTGGCGATATGGGAATACGAGCAAGCCCTCTCAAGCAACATACCAAGAGATGGCGCTGGGACTCAATCATCACCTCATTCCAACAAAATCCTGAGCAGAGTCTCTTCGATACAGAGGAGACTATTCACCATCCGAATCTTCTCCTTGTTATCGATCATTGGCTTGTTCGGAGGCTCAATTTGCCTGGTTGTCGGGACGTATGATCCTGACCAATTAAGTCCATTTTTTGGTGTACTTGGCCTGATCCTCTCCCTTGGTATGAGGTTGCTTTACTTCGCGATGGCACCCCGGCCCGAGACCGTTTTCAGTTGAGATCCAATCTAGACCAGACACCTGATGTCAACGAATAGGCCATTGGTGTTCCAGTGGGAATCTCCCGCTCTACAATGGCCTCGGGAGACAATCCTTCGATCTCCATCACCAGCGATCTAAGGGAGTTCCCATGAGCTGCGACTAATACCGTCTTACCAACTTCCAAAAGAGGAACGATCTCCTCGAATAGGCAAGGCAAGGCTCTGTTTGCAGTCATCTCCAGGCTCTCCCCACCGGGAGGCATCCCCTTGAAACTCCGTCTCCATAATCTAACCTGTTCATCACCAAATTGTTCTCGGCATTCCTGTTTGTTTCGTCCTTGGAGGTCCCCGTAATTCCTCTCGTTCAGTCTATTGTCATGGCGGACCTGTTCCCCATCCCATGATTTGTTTATGTTCAGGATTATGTCTGCAGTTCTTTGAGCCCTGATCAGCCCGCTTGCGAATACGGCATCGAACTGAACATCCTGCAACAACCTCCCCGCGTCTTTTGCTTCTTCAATCCCTTTTTCAGAGAGGCCGACATCAACCCACCCTGTGAACTTATTTTCTGCGTTCCAGATTGATTGGCCGTGCCGAATCAACACCAACGTTCCCATCGACACCATCTCAGGACCGTCTCAATCTTGGCTCATGGAATCTTAAACCCAGTTTACTAGACAAATTTCTGGCATTAACCAGCGTGGACTCACTCATCGCCCTTTGTATGTCTGAGGATTGCTGAGTGTAGAAGTTTGCTTGGACTAATATGCTGGAAGACCCCATCGATTGGATCTTGACCCATGAGGATTCCTCATTCACTGTGCGGTCATCCGACTTGATAATCTCAAGCATTTGTTCGCAAAATTGCTGCAGAGAGTCGGTGTCGCTCTCACCTTCAAATTCGAAGGGCATCACCACTCTTCTGAATCTCCTCTGTGAGAAATTCTCGATCGGGGAATTTACCAGATTGGCATTTGGGACAGTAATTATGGTATCCTGTCCGGTTCTCAATACAGTCATTCTCAGTCCAATATCGACCACCTCCCCCTCGATTCCATCAACCTTGATCCAATCACCCAAGTTGAATGGCCTATCAATGATTATTGACACTGCGCCGAACATGTTCGAAACCGTATCCTTCGCAGCGAGAGCCAAAGCAAGTCCTGTTATCCCCAGACCTGCGATTATCCCGTTTAGGTCGAACCCGACCACGCCAGCGATCACAAAAGCCCCAATTACGAAGACGGCCATCCTGCCCAGCGATTCAGCCATGCTGGCCAGAGATCTCTGTGAAGCCGGGCTCTCACCATCGTCAGAGAGCACCTTCCCTATTGAACCGACTAGCCTGTAAGAGGCAAACAAGAAGATTAGGATGTAAAGCGAGGTGAGCAGGGAGAGCATGGTTTGGACCAGGCCTTCATCCCACACCATTTCTACGACGGCATCGTCCACGGTTCTTGTCATCTCAACAAACAGGACAAGTGAGATCCCCAAAGAGAGGGCTCTGGAACCCCTAACCCCTTCTGATTCTTCTATCTCTCCGAGAAAATGCGAGGCCAAGGCTGGTAGAATAGCAACCCTGACAAATCTTCCAAGAAGTAGAGAAAGAAAGCCAATTAGAACCACCAAAACGAGTGTTCCCAATGAGAATCCGATGATCTCGGCTTCAATTCCGAAATCTGAGAAGGGCCCCTCGTCCATCACCTGCAGCCCCATAGCACGACCACGATTGCAGTTCTTCATAAAAGCGCCTCCATTCACAACCAGCATCAAAGTTGACTCATGTCCGAGGGATTGAAGGACAGTGGCCCGTTCGTTATGTCATGACCAGCGCGTCAGGAGTTAGGCTTCGTAAGTCAAACCGTCGCCTGAAAACTCGTTTAGCGGTTGTCTTGATGCCATTCCTTCTGTCAGTTCTGGCCCCAGTATCTGTCATCACACCCGTCGCAGCTCAAGATCAAGGAACAGAGAACTCCCCAGAGGACATTTGGTCACAGGAGTACATTTCGCAAATTTTCCCGTGGGCACCCGAATCTAACGACAGACTACAGTTCCGCGAATACCATGACTACTTCTCAATGAAGGCAAGGATGCAGGCATTAGCGGACCAGAATCCAGAGTTCCTTGAGTACCATGAGGGTCTCCTCGGGGGAGTCAACGCAAGAGGCGTGGAGATGAGTGCGACGGAATATGAGGGGTGGTACTACAACCATCCCAGCCCTTGGATGAAAATTACCGCCGATGTGGGTGGAGGCGAATACAACCACTTTAACGGAGACTATGGGAACTATGCTGACAGGCCCGATGTCATGCTGGTGGGGAACCACCACGCCAGAGAATGGATGTCATTCGAGGTGCCCATGTTCTTCTTGGAGCAACTCACCCATTACTATGGGAGTGCTGGCATCGACAACGACGGCGATGGCAGAATCGACGAGGATGGATGGGACGGAATTGACAATGATGGCGACTGTCTCAGCCTGAACTCCTCCAATCAGGACTACAATGGGGATGGAATAAATTGTGGACCAGGCGATCTGGGAGTAGATGAGGACTTCTCTGAGCAATTCATCACGGACATGGTTAACACGCGAGAAATCTACTTGATTCCCATGTTGAACGTGGATGGAGTCAGATTTGACAGGGAGGTATACTGCGGCGAATTCGCCTGGGAGACCTGCTATCAGAGTGGCTGGAGGAAAAATCTTCGAGACAATACTGTCACCGGACTCACTCCAATACCAGATCCGGACGAACAGGTCGACCCGTCTTGCGATGGGGTTGACCTGAACAGGAACTACCAGTTCGAGTGGGGAGCCCCCTTGGGAGCCACAGGCCCCCTGTTCCCCGGTGCCTGCTACTCATCAGGACCCAACAACGATGTCTACAACGGACCAGTGAACTACGAGGACAATGATGGAGATGGCCTGGTCAATGAAGACCACGTGGATGGCAATGACGACGATGCCGATGGCCAAATTGATGAGGATTGGCTGGGAGGAAACTCAGAGCCTGAGACTAAATTCATACAGGACCTAACTGAGATGAATGATGACAACGGGGACGGGGCATCCGAATTCAAGGCCACACTGAGCTGGCATTCATTCTCAGAGCTCGTACTATGGCCATGGGGCCATTGCACCGATTGCGATAATCCCGATCAGGAATTCTTGGAATACCATGGATACAAGATGGGTGACATGACTGCATACGCACCAATGCAGTCCTCAGACCTGTATCCAACCACGGGAGATTTCTGCGATTGGCACTATGGGGTTCACAATTCGTACTGCTACACCATGGAGATAGGGAATGCGTTTCACGAATACCCAGAAGACATTGCCCACATATCAGTCAGGAATATCGGAGTTCCGTGGTACATGATAGAGATAGCTGATGACCCCCGCTTCAGAGCCGTCCACGGAATCGAGAACATGAGTGCCAGGCATTGGCTCCAGACTCCATCCGAGGTGGATATCCCCTCAAAGGGCGATATCAACTTCGATCTCTGCCTGGACCAATATTTCCCCTTCTCTATCAACAAAAACAGCTCATTCCTGTCTTGGAGGTTCGTTGAACCCACGCGACAACAGGACGACTTTGGCCCCACAGAGTGGAGATTCGTAGACTGGAACAAGGCAGCATTCACGATTAAGGGCGAATCATGCGAGCTGAAGGACGGAACGAATGGGACAATACTCACCAGTAGTGTCCCGATACCAGATACTTCGGTGGGGAAGCTCCAATATCGTGCTCAACTGGGAACCACAAATGGGGCATTCCCCTTCACTTATCCAACGCTCGAAGACGGAGGGAACTACTACGAATTAACGATGCCCTATCGCGCGGGCTTCGGGTCCGCGATCCTATCCGTTCTCATGTTCGCCTTCATCGCAACCATCGTCTGGGGCGGACTAGCCTTCCTGCTCAGGGTGATGCTAGATGAAGACGCCCCAGTCCTCTCCCTTCCCCCGGAGGACGCTGAATGAGCGGATCCTCCGACGAGTTCAGTGGCCGGCTGGGGCTGATTTTCGCGACTATTGGGGCTGCTATAGGTACCGGCAACATATGGCGATTCCCGAGGATGGTCGGGGCAAACGGCGGAGGTTCTTTCCTCGTTCCATGGCTGATCTTCCTCTTCTTGTGGTCAATACCCCTCGTGATAGCAGAGTTTGCGATGGGCAAAAGGTCCAGAACCGGGACAGTGGGTACGTTTCGAATCTTCAATGGCCCTAAATTCGCGTGGATGGGCCTTTGGACCGCATGGATTTCAACTGCGATAGGGTTCTACTACGCTGTAGTCACAGGATGGTGCATCAACTACTTCCAGACCGCACTCAGAGGAGGCCTGGGATCTGACGTCGATACCACCGAGGTCTGGAACAACTTCCTCCAAGCCCCCGGCGAGGTTGTCATGTTCCAAGCACTGGCAGTCGTGATTACCATGGGAGCCATTTGGAAGGGTGCGAAAGCAATAGAAAAAGTGAACGTGATCCTAATGGTCTCTTTGTTCGTTCTCCTATTCTCAGCCCTGTTCTTGGCATTCATAATGGACCTCAGTGACGGTACTCTCGATGGCTTCGTGTACATGTTTAGCATACAGCCTGAGTACCTAGTCCAACCAGAGACATGGATCAACGGCCTCTCCCAATCCGCATGGTCCTGCTCCGCCGGCATGGGGATGGCCATCACATACTCTGTCTACATGAGAAAGGACGAGGACACCACCTTGAATGCGGCAACCATGTGCCTCGCAAATAACAGCATATCCATCATAGCAGGTCTTACCGTGATGATGGCTGTGTTTTCCGTCGTAGATGACCCATTGTCGGCAGTCAGCGGGGGAAGCAGTGCGATTACATTCTTGGTTCTACCAGAGGTATTTGCCCAGGCACCTGGTGGCCCCTTCGTCCAGCTCGCAATGGTAGCGATGTTCTTTCTGGCACTCTCCTTCGCCGCGCTGACCTCAATGATCTCCACCGTTGAGTTGTGTGTCAGGAACTTCGTGGATCATGGTGTCGACAGGGAGAAAGCGGTCGGATTCACGAGCATTGCAATATTCTTGTTTGGCATACCAAGTGCTGCGACTTGGATCCTAGTCGATGATTCAACTGGCGTGGCCTTTCCCCAGTTTTTGGAGGTGCAGGATCACATCTGGGGGTATGGACTTATGTTCAGTGGACTATTCATCGCATTTGCAATTTGGAAATATGGATGGTTGAGGTACAAGGTTTGGCAGGCCCAGAATGGAATTGGAGGATTTTCATTCAGGGATTACCTTGACCACGGCGTCTCCTCATTCCGAGATGACTTCATCAATACCGGGGACAACGACTGGTGGATCGGAAAATGGTGGGATTACATCCTATACCTCGGCTTCCCATTGATGTTCGTGACGCTCATGGGAAGCTTCTTCATCGATCTACTTGCAACTGTGGAGGACCCCTGGAACCCAACGAACCCCAAGGGTATCACAATCATACTGATCTTCTGGGGAATAACTGCGGGCCTATTCATGAGTATGAACAGACTGATGCTGGTCAACAGGGTGGTACCAACCGGAAACTCCGGATTCCCCCTCTGCCTGTTGACCCAAGAATACATACTCGAGCCGAGGCCATTGTTCAGAAACGTGCCCGATGGAGCTGAAGTACCGATCGACACGCTACCCGGAGGGTTGGACCCATACATCGTCAAAGTAGGCGAAAGTCCACCTGACCCAACACCTCAAAATTTCGGCGTGCACCATGCCAATGTGATGGACGCTGAGATTGCATGACAAATGATCTGAGACACGGATACCAAGTCAAGACGCTCTTCAAGGAGTATGTTCTTTTTTGTGCGGTCGGAACCTTCAATCTCGCCATCTTCTTCCTGATGTACGTAGCAACATACTCCATGTTTGAGGGCATCCAATACAGAGCAGCAGCATCGTGGTCCATTTCATATCTGCTTAGCTCCGTTTTGTCCCACACAATGCACAGGTGGTTTACCTTCAAGTCACTGTCTCCATACGGAAAGAGCCTAGTGTTGACAATGGCGATCTACTCGATTCTGCTGGTGATATCCACAGCGTCCCAAGCCCTCCTCGCAGATACGATGGGGTACAACCATATCCTGGTGTGGGCGATGAACACACTCGCCTTCGGATTCGCCTCCTTCCTCGCATTGAGATTCGTAGCCTTCCCAGTCTCTGATGGCTCGATATCCGTGAAAGAACGCATGGAACTAACCAGAATCCGGCGTAGGTCTTGAAGTGCATTGACGAAGACCATGGGGCGTGTCTGGTGGGGTGCGCGGTACTCGAGACTTCTATCCCGGGGACATGAGGACCAGAAATTGGCTATTCGGAAAATTCCACGATGCTGCCAAAGCACACGGATTTGAAGAATACGACGCACCTGTTCTGGAGACCGAGGAAATCTACACTCGAAAGGCTGGCGACGAGATCATTTCTCAGTTGTACAGCTTCGAGGACAAAGGGGGCCGCCGCGTATCTCTGAGACCCGAGATGACCCCATCACTGGCCCGCATGGTGATGGCTAGATCTGGCACTCTGCCAACCCCGATAAAGTGGTACTCAATACCTCAATGTTGGCGATATGAGAGGACCCAGAGGGGGCGTGGAAGGGAGCATTACCAATGGAACGTGGACATCTGGGGCATGAGCGACATCAGAGCTGATGTCGAACTGCTTTCTGTGATGATCCACCTGTTGAGGTCCCTAGGCCTAGACGAAGAAGACATAATTGTGCGGATCAGCAACAGGAAGGTGCTTGAGCAGGCACTGGGGGACCTCGGGATAAAAGGGGAAGAATTCACCAAGACATGTGTCATTATCGATAAAATCGACAAGGTCCCTGAAGAGAAAATCAAGCAAATGCTCACAGATTCGGGAATCAACCTCGACGCTATCTCGAAGATATTATCCATAATGGGAGTCAATGATCTCGACGACTTGGCATCAATGTTGGGTGACGAGAGTCCTGCAGTCAAAGAATTGAGGGCACTCTTCGACTTGTGTGCCTCATACGGAATCCAAGAATGGATACAATTGGATGTTTCTGTCGTGAGAGGTCTCTCATATTACACAGGAACCGTTTTCGAGGCCCATGATCGAAAGGGGGAACTCAGAGCCGTATGCGGAGGCGGTCGCTATGACAAATTGATCGGGACCTTGGGTGGAAAGGACATGCCCGCGACCGGATTCGGATTTGGTGATATGGTAATCATGGAATTGTTGAGGAAGAAAGAGATTCTACCAAACCTAGAGCCCGATATTGAAGACGTTGTATTCTGCCTCAAAGAAGAGAATCGGATTGATGCCATGGCGATAGCTTCGAGACTAAGGTCGACTGGGAGGAAAGTGGATCTCATTCTTGAGCAAAAGAGAATGAAATGGGCGCTGAAACACGCAGATAGAGTTGGTGCAGAGAGACTTGTGATGATCCTCCCTGAGGAGTGGTCTCGTGGTAAGGTGAAGCTCAGAGATGTCCCAACGGGCATCGAGACTGAATACGATTCAAAGGATTTCTGAGCCTGATCGCCAAGTTATGTTTTCACACAAGGCGTCTTCTGGACGCAATGGCACCCGCCGCCATGGCACCCAATCCGGCCATTAGACCAAACCCTGGTAGGAGTCCTGAGTCGGTCGATGAAGGGGGAGGGTTGTCGCCCCCAACGGCTATCGGGTCAGATGCATTGATCACCGGAAACAGCATTTCTGTATTCATCCCGTCTTGGTTGTCTGAATAATATACTCTAAACACGCCCGTGCAGTCAAATACAATACATTCCAAACCACCAGGATTGGGTTTAGAATATTCAAATTGAAGTTGTGGCTCCTCGAAACTCTTGTTCCATCTCGTCATGTTGTCTTCGACGGGTATCTCCCAAATTATTTGTTCATCCTCGAAAGAACTGGTTGCGAATTCATTCGAGGCAACTACAGTGCTCCCCTTCAACAGAGAAATTCGCAATTCTTGGCACTCCGCAGTGTCCGTACAGTCTCCAGATTGGACGTAGATTCCCACATCGATTCTGATCGTGCCATTGGGATTCAGGTACATGTCACTTTTGAAGGACTCAGACATGGCGCAGTTGAAGTTGACATCCACCTGCTGGTTCTGGGCAAACTCCTTCTCGCCATAGCCATCAACTGCGGATGTGGTTTCATTCGCATCGAAGTGAGTCCAGCACTGTCCAATATTATCCGTCCCCCAGAGATGCATTTGAGGGTTATCCACGGAGGGCTGTTTGGCATCTGCTGCCTGGGCCGAGGCAGGAGCACCAGTGACCGAGGTCAGCAGAATCACCAATAGAGCGATTCCAGAGGCTTTCTTACCTATCATATCCTAATTGGTAAGCGCGAAGAATTTCAACCTATGGGGGCATTGTGCACTCTAGGCGTCAAATCTGTGAAGTCCGTCCTCATCACGAGATCCCTTTCTCGCGATATTGAGCGCATCTCCAAGTAGGTCGGCGGCCATTGACCCACCAGATAGCCTGTCTCCCGCAACACCAGTGATGATGGACATAACTTTGATCGTGTCGCCAAATGCGGGATCCTGCCTAGCTCCCACGATGACTTGTGCATCAGGTGCCAATTCTGCTGTCATCAACTCCACAACTTGATTGGCTTGTTCCAAAGTCATGTATGATCCACCAGTCACGTGGATCAGGGCACCAGTTGCACCCACAATGTCGACATCAAGAAGTGGATGGTTCATGGCCTCATGTACGACTTCCTCTGGACCTTTGTCACTCTCACCATACAACATCATAGTGACCCCACCTCCCCTCATGATAGACCGCACGTCTGCAAAATCTAGGTTGATGAGGCTTGGTACTGTGATAGTCTCCACAATCCCTTTGATTATCTCGGCGATCAGTTGATCCATTATGCTGAATGCTTCCTCCAAAGGGAGGTTAGGTACGAACTGCAGGAGTCGATTATTATCTAAAACCAAAACTGCATCGGCTGCCCCCCTGACAAGATCAAGACCTTCTAGCGCACGCTGCATCCTCATCTTCCGCTCAACGGCAAACGGGGTTGTGACTATCGCAACGACCAACGCCCCGACTCGTTTCGCCTCAGCTGCCACCACTGGTGCAATTCCTGTTCCAGTGCCACCACCTAGGCCCGCTGTCACGAAAACCAGATCAGCGCCATTGACGATTTTGGTGATAACGCTCCTGCCTGCCTCTGCAGCCTTCCTCCCCATCCTAGGGTCACCGCCAGCACCAAGTCCCCTGGTGATGTGCCTGCCGACGAGAAGTTTCTGTTGAGCCCTTGTGTTGTCTAAGTGTTGCTTGTCCGTGTTAATGGCTACTGTTATCGCACCTTCCACTCCGATGTGTGTGATCCTGTTCATGGTATTGTTCCCTGAGCCACCACAACCACAAACCAATATCCGAGGGTCCGGGGGGCCGAATGACTCAAGTTGTTCATCAGTGAGTGCTGTAGAGGCCCCTTGCTGACCCAAGACCCCCCATACTGGCACACCACTGCTAGTCATCAAGCACCTCTCCTTCCAAAGGGATACTGCGCAAATGCTTTGCTGGGCTTCTTAATGCTTGAGGGGCCGGACTTGCCTCAGAGCCCGATTATCAGTAGAAACCGGGCATTCCGATGATGCCTCTTTCCGGAAACGGAGATAAGGCTTAGGCGACTCCGGTGACACAAGCCGCGCTTAGCTCAGTTGGCTAGAGCACCTGACTGTAGACTGGAAACACTTGGTTGTAGGCAGCCATCAGGGGGTCCCCGGTTCAAGTCCGGGAGCGCGGACCAATTATCATCAACTTCATCCCAGCAGTCAGGGTATACTCCTCCTCCTTTCCCATCTGAGAAGTAGCCGATTTCATGCAGTTG
>DAVU01000020.1:3451-167074 GCA_002505695.1 Euryarchaeota archaeon UBA487 | reverse complement strand
GGCCAGGCTATGCGACTGCCGCAGGAATCCTGCCACCCAAGGTCCCGGCTTAAGCCGAGCGGTTCCTGTCACTCTTCCTCGCCTTCCGATTCGACATCCCCTCTCTCGACGAGGTCCGATGGAAGTCGGGCGACGAATACGATCTCGTCGGCATATGACTTCTTGTCCTTCGTTCGAAGCTCCATGATTCTGGTCCCTTTCGTCACCTTGCCGAGGGTCTCCTTGGTCTGGGTTGCTGGCATGCGGATCATCATGCCCTTATCTGTGAGCATGAACAATTGATCGGACAGGTCTGGGATCTGCCTAACTCCGATGATGGAGTCTCCGGCTGACAATGCCATGGTCCTCACCCCCTTTGTACCTCGGTTTGTTTTTCGGTATCCATCCCTCTCCATCAGTGGCTCTCCGTCATCTCCTTCCGCTGTCGTTCCATCCTCAAGCTTGATCTCAACCATTGAACCGGAACCCAATCTACTGCGCTTTGCCATTCCATGCTTCGAAATCGTGAGCACGCTGGTATCAAAGTCATCAGTGACGATCATCCCGACGACACGATCCCCGGACTGCAGCTTCATGCCCGCGACTCCTTGGCTAACTCTCCCTTGGACTCTCACGGTATGGGTTGTTGCCGACTCTCCCGTGGCTGCATCGACCCTCGTTTTGGCCTCGGAGGGCAGGAACCTACATGCATACCCCATGGAGGAAACTAGGACTACGTGATCTTCTTCGGTAGCTGGCCTGACCTGCACCAGGGTATCGCTGTCCTTGGCGAATTTAAGTGCGTATTTTCCATTGCGGTTGATCTTCACATAATCCGAGAGATGGCTTCGCTTTATCCTTCCCTGACTTGTAGCGAAAATGATGTAGTGCCCTTCGGGGTTCTGAATTAATTCCCTGTCCAGAGGGAGGATCGAGACGACTTTCTCCCCCTCCCTTATCCCCTCTAACAGGTTTCGTATGTGCGTCCCCTTCCCGTAGCGGCTGGCGGAGGGGGTCTCCCAGGCTCTCAAGCCATAAACACGACCTTGATCCGTGAAAATCAACAATCTGTCTTTTGAAAAGCAGGTCACTATGGCTGCAGGGGCATCCTCGTCCTTCGTTGAGACCCCTTTCATCCCCTTCCCCCCACGGTTCTGGAGCCTGAAGGCTTCTACTGGCAGGTGTCGTATGTAGTCCTCATGTGTCAGCGATATCACGATCGCCCTCTCTTCGATGAGATCCTCTCTGTCCATTGAGAGCGGCATCGGGTCAATGGTCGATCTGCGATCATCTCCATGCCGCTCGGTCATCTCATCGAGTTCCTCGATCAATATCTCCAGGCGTCTGGCCCTAGAGGCGATGATTTCCCGCAGGTCGGCTATTTTGATTTTCAGTTCCTCGAAATCGCTTTTGACTTTCTCGACATCGAGCCGGGATAATTGGTAAAGCCTCCGCTCGGCTATGGCCTTGGACTGTGCCTCTGTGAAGTCGAAGGCCATAATGCCCGAGATCTCCTCCCGACCTTGGAGAACGGACTCAAATTGCTCTCTGCTGGAGCTGTTTCTTCCGGCTTTGATGACGTCAGCGATCCTATCTTGCGCCTTGACGAGACCCTCAAGGATGTGGGCCCGAGCCTCAGCCTTTTCCAACTCGTACCCCGCGCGCCTTTCAACCACAGCTTCCCTGTGCTCCACGTATGTGTGGAGCATCACCGGGAGGGTAAGAAGAACTGGCCGCCCATCTAGTATGCCCATCATGTTGGCAGAATAGGATTCCTGCAGGCGACTCGACTTGAAGAGTTGATTGAGGACTGCATGGGGATCTGCGTTGTTCTTTACTTCGATGACGACGCGAATCCCCTCCTTGGATGACTCGTCCCTTATGTCCCGTATGCCGACGACTGATCCCTTTGAAACGAGGTCGGCTATGTGGACCAGCATATCCGACTTCTTGACTTGATATGGGATCTCGTGGATGAGGATTCGCTTTCCCTTAGCATCGTCCTCAACATCGCATTTGGATCGGACGTGGAACCTTCCCTTACCGGTGGAGTACATGTCCTGTATCCCATCCAAGCCATGTATAGTCGCACCAGTTGGGAAATCAGGCCCCTTGATGTGCTCCATGTATTCATCAATTGGAATGATCGGCATACGTCGATCTGCCACTCCCTCCTCTAGGATCCTCGCAACGTGCAGCCTCAACGCTCCCGCCACCTCGTTGAGGTTGTGAGGCGGTATTCGGGTCGCCATTCCGACGGCGATACCATCGCTCCCATTCAGGAGCAAGTTGGGTAGCCTCGCGGGCAAGACTGTCGGCTCCATCTCCGAGTCGTCGAAGTTCGGTTGGAAATCGACAGTCTTCTTTTCTATGTCCTCCAACATGTGCTTTGAGATCTTATCGAGCCTACTCTCAGTGTATCTCATCGCGGCAGGGGGGTCTCCGTCAATTGATCCAAAGTTTCCCTGACCGTCTACCAGGGGGTACCTGAGTGAGAATTCTTGGGCCATCCTGACCATGGTGTCGTATATCGAGGAATCCCCGTGGGGGTGGTACTTACCCATCACCTCGCCCACGGAGCGAGCAGATTTGCTGTACTTTTTCTCTGAGGTGTGTCCACCCTCATGCATCCCATATAGGACACGCCGATGGACTGGCTTTAGACCATCTCGAACGTCAGGAAGAGCCCTGCCAATGATGACAGACATGGCGTAGTTGATGTATGAGGTCTTCATCTCTTTGTTGAGAGAGTGATTCAAGATGTTCCCTGCGGCGGGAGCAGAATCGTTCTCGTCGCTTCCCTCAGATGTCAAGGTTCGTCACCTCCTTTGCGTGCGTCTCTATGAACGATCTTCGATCTGGGACATCCTCCCCCATGAGGATCTCGAATAGCCTGTCTGAGTCCTCGGCATCCTTGACTGTGACTTTCAACATAGTCCTAGTCTGTGGGTTCATGGTGGTCTCCCAAAGTTGCTCTGGATTCATTTCTCCCAGTCCCTTGTACCTTTGCACTCCGATCTTTGCGTTAGGGTTGCCCCCCTGCAACTCAGACATAACCTCGTCCCGCTCCTCGTCAGAGTAGACATACCTGCTCACCCTGCCCTTGGTCAGCTGGTAAAGGGGGGGCTGCGCGATGTACACGTGACCATCTTCTATGGCGGGCCGCATGAACCGCCAAAGGAAGGTCAGCATCAACGTCCTGATGTGGGCGCCGTCAATATCTGCGTCACACATTATGATTATCTTCGAGTATCGAAGCTTGGTGGAATCGAAGGCACCTTCTTCCTCGATGTTGTTCCCCACCCCCGCACCAAGAGCACGAATTATCGTCTGGATTTCTTGGTTTTGGAAAACCCGGGCTGCGTTGTGTTTCTGCCTTTCGACGTTGAGAATCTTGCCTCTGAGAGGCAGTATGGCCTGAATCCTCCTGTCTCTCCCTGTTTTTGCAGAGCCGCCCGCTGAATCGCCCTCTACCAGGTAAACCTCGCACTCGCTTGGGTCCCTTGATTGGCAGTCTGCCAATTTCCCAGGGAGCCCCCCTCCCTCAAGTACACCCTTCCTACGGGTTAGATCACGGGCCTTCCTTGCTGCTTCTCTTGCCTTCGAGGCTAGCAGAGCCTTTTCGACTATCAGTTTTGCAACCGAGGGATTTTCCTCGAAAAACTCGCCTAGTTTGTCATAAACAATGGTTTGGACTATTCCAGTCACTTCGCTGCTGACCAACTTATCCTTTGTTTGTGAGGAGAAGGAGGGATCAGGGTGCTTCACACTGACTACTGCAGCCAGACCCTCTCGAACGTCGTCTCCTGATAGAGAATCGCCCTTCAACAGGTTTTTCTTTTTCGCATAAGAGTTCACCGAACTCGTTAGAGCAGTTCTAAGCCCAGACATATGGGTCCCCCCATCCTTGTTTCTGATGATGTTCGTGTAGCACCTTATGGATTCACTAAATGCATCTGACCATTGAAGCGCCAACTCAACCTCAACAGTGCCCTTTTCAATCTCCTTCTCCCCAGTGATTTGTATGACATCCGAATGCAGGACTTCCCTTCGTTCATTCAACTGAGTAACGTATTCCGAGAGCCCACCCTCATACAGGTGTTCCGAGGCATGGGGTTCCTCTCCACGTTCATCTGCGATTGTGATCTTCAAGCCAGCATTCAGGAAGGCGGTCTCGCTGACTCTAGTGTCCACCTCCTCATAATTGAAATCAACAACTTCTGTGAAGATCGAGCGATCGGGCTTGAATGATATCTTCGTACCTGTGGCCTCACTATCCCCTGTGACCCTTAAAGCCTCTACAGGGACGCCTGCTTCGTATCTCTGAAAATAGGTTTTCCCATCTCTGTGAATTGTCATTTCCATCCATTCGGATACCGCGTTGACCGCTGAGACACCAACTCCGTGTAGACCACCGGAAACCTTGTAGGAACTGTTGTCGAATTTGCCCCCCGCATGTAGTTTTGTCATAATGACCTCCGCGGCTGATATTCCGTATTCCTCATGGGTGTCTACGGGAATCCCTCTTCCATAGTCTCTCACGGAGAGAGATCCATCTTCGTGGAGTGAGATCTCAATTAGGTTAGTGTGTCCGGCAAGATGTTCGTCGACTGAATTGTCGACAACTTCCCAAATGCAATGGTGGAGGGCTGATCCGTCATGAGGGTCACCGAGGTACATCCCTGGCCTTTTTCTTACTGCCTCAAGTCCCTCCAAGACCTGAATGTTCGATGCATCATAAGTTTCTTCCATAAATAATTCCCATCCCGCGAAGGTTCCCGTAGGGAACCTTCGTTTACCAACGTTGAAACTTAACGCCGGCGGTATATCAAACATCCTGACAACCGCAACGATAAGACCCATTTTATGCTGTAAATTGGCCTTCCCAATATCTCAAGGGGAGAGTCACGATTATACCCAAACGCCCTAGCGCGAAGACGTGACTCTCCCACAGATATGTGCGACATTAAGCGGCACAACTGTGGATGACATGCTTGCCGATGCCGCACGTGCAACCGCAGCGGGGGCAGATGTTGTTGAAGCTAGGTTGGACATGCTGTACATGCATCAGGTCGCGGTAGAATCTGAACAGGGTCAAAGTGATGCTAGATCCAGAATCAGAAAGACAGAAATCAAGCTCCAAGAAAGAGACACTATCGATTTTGAAATCGATGAAGTACTTTCTCTATTAGAGGCTGGAATTGAACTACCTGTCATCCTCACATGCAGGCCATCTAGACAGGGGGGTCACTTCCCAGGTACCGAGGAGGAGAGGTGTGACATACTGAGGAAAGCAATTGAGTCAGGGGTCTCATGGGTTGACTTGGAGATGGATATTAAGAAGAACGTCCGAGAAGAACTTGTAAATCTCGCTGGACAAACAACTCGAATCATTTGCTCAGAGCACTTCGATAGAGAACCTGACGGCAGCGATGAGATCGTTTCCCGGGTAAAGGACATGAGCTCGCTCGGTGATCTTGTCAAACTATGCTACAAAACGAGTGGCAAGAGATCCGGTCTGTGCCTATTTGAGTCAGCATGGGGCTTGAAAGAAGAGGGATTGAACTACACAATCATGGGGCTAGGGAATGCCGGAGACTGGACGAGAATTCATGCCCCGGTTCTCGGTATAAGCATGGTTTACACAACCAGCGAATCTGACCCTAGAGAAACATCCTCGGGTCAAATAAACACCACTGAATTAATTTCTGCTTGGGAAATGTTGGAGTATGCCTAGGCCAGGCCGAGGAAATTTACTCGAGATCCCCATTCTTCTCTAGCCCTAGATCCCCTTCAACTAGCGGTACGGACCTGCCAAAATCTTCCTCCTTTGCATTCTTGTCCTTCCATCCGTGGAATCTAGAGTGGATCGCTGCTGGGGCGGCGATCAAGAGAATGGGGGGTAGACAGACAATTGCATAGGCCGTTATGGCTGGAAGCATAACTCGCTTCTCTACATCTATGGTGACCTCCGCAATTAGGCCCACACCCGCTTGGGATTGACTGCCTGGTCGGGATGAGTTCCAATTGTCGAGTACGAGGTACATGTAATTCTCGGGATCATTCCCAAACCAGTCTATGAAAGCCTCTTGCTCGGAGTCTATGGAAGTCGTAAACTCGGTTTGTTGTATGCTTTCATATGCGTGTACATCCCTGAAGGGAAGCCAGGTGGCCATGTCCCTCCACTCAAGGGGTATCTGTTCCAAGCCCTCTGACCACCATGTCTCCATCCTCGTGTCATAATCAGTTCTGTATATGTCAAAATCACCACTGGCAAGTAGGTAAACATCCCCAACCGGGGGCCCGGGAACCACCTCTTCAGTCGGGTCGTTGTAATATGTCACACAAAATCGATATCTGTACCCCTTGACAAGGTCCAACCTCAGTGCTATTGCATCGTCAGATGGAATGAGGACCTCTGCATATTGGTCCTCTGTCAATGATTCCAAATCGTAGTTGGTGTTGTACACGCCGTCATCATACACGTCAAAAAAATCATCGTCAAAGAAACCAAATCCACCCGCGGGAATTAAGTCAACCTGAGAAGAGTTGAGCCCCACATCTGCCCCGACGGAGCATGAGGATTGTTGGGCCGATGTTTGCATCACAGGGATGTTAATGGCAGCCGTCATCGCGATTAGAAACGCGACGGCTTTCGACCTCAATTAATCACTTCCTAGACCTTACTGGCCTAATGTATCCTGAATCCTCGTCACGCCTATCTTCCAATGTCAAGTATTTCGGCTGCGGAGGTGCGACATGCTGGTCCATCCCTTGGAGGCCGCCCTCACGTTCGACCTCTGGAACATCGAAGGTCTGATCAAACTCTTCAGCCTCAGCCTCTTCTTCATCCTTCTGACGAAGTATCATCCACCAGAGTGTGGCGAGAAGAGCCACAAGTGCTAGAATTCCGAGGTTTTCTTCGGAGGGACGCAGATCATCGATAGTTAGCTCACCGAGTGATTTCGGATCCGTAGTCACCTCGCCACTGTAGACCGTGACAACGAACACCCTCTCTGTGCAAATTCCGACGCCATCGCATACCCTCAACAGAACCTGCCTCTCTCCCACTTCGGACCAGACGCCTTCATCCCAGTCGAAATCGTTTGCTGGATCCCCATCCTCGTCTAGGTCGATCAGGATGTCAGTGTCCCAGTAGACTTCAAGCTCCCCAGTCAATAGCCACTGTCTATCGTTCCAATCGAGGCCATCCAAGTCGCTATCTACAAAGGCATCCTTGTCCAACCACGCCTCAACTCCCGACTCTATGTCTGGGTCGTAGAAGTCTGCGGATATTTCGATTACATCCCCCTCCGTTATCTGGTCTGTGTTGACAATGCTCTGGGTAGGAATGACGGGTGGCTCGGACACTAGTATCTCAATGGTGGTGCTTTGTACATCTCCGGTGAGGTACCCATCTCTGACGGTCAATGTGACGCTATAAGCACCAGGCTGAGACCAAGAATGCCAGATGGACTCACTTTCCACTATCGGGCTGCCGTCGCCAAAGTCCCAGTACCAAGCGACAATGCCAGTCCAATCCTCTGATTCTGGATTTGTTGAGCTGCCATTCAGATATTCGACGTCTCCGTCTCTGCTCTTGGTGCCGTCCAAGTAAAGTGGCTGATTGGGTGCGAGAAATATCCCTCCGTCTGATATGTGTGGTACCATCCAGGTTATGCTGGGATCACTTGGCTCTAGCATGCCGGTGATTGGAGCATCCCCGTCAGTCGCTATGCGTGCTTCAATCTCTGGGATGGGTTGTGGGTTGCTGATTTCGATTGTGTAGGTCTTGAGCCCAGATGGCTCGTCGTTGCCATCAAACACCCTCAAAGAAATTGAGTAAGTGCCTGGCTCCTCGAATGAGTAGAAGATAGTTGAGATATTCTCGATTATTTCACCGTCGATGTCCCATCTGTATGTTAAATCAGACACCAAGCCGTCGGGGTCGTAACTTGCACTTGCATCGAACACGTATTGCTGGCCAGATTCTCCATCAACCGGCCTTGGCATGACAGCAAGGGGCCTCTGGTTGAGAACCATAACGTAGAATGTATGTGAGGATCTATTTCCATCATTATCTTCAACTTCCAAGGTTACGTTTCGAATGCCAGGAGTCTTCCAAGCAACACGAGGGTTCCTTAGGTCGGAACTTGTCTGGGTGAAATCAGAGCCTAGAGACAGTGAGGTCCCTCCAACATTCACACCATCGCCCTCTTGACCGATCTCAAAATCCCAAGTCCAAGAAACAATAGCCCCATCAACATCCTCGAATACGTCAGGCAAGATCAGAGGAGTTAGGGTAAATGTCTGAAGAGGCTGCGAGAGTATCACTGATGGAGGCCTATTCATCACCGTAATCAGGTAATCAGAAGTAACTCTGTGTATTCCATCATCAACGGTCAGTGCCAGAGTGTAGACAGTTCCGTCGGAATCCCCATCATTCCAGGCGTGACTCACCTCAGTCAGGCCAAAACCAGACTCCACAACACCATCACCCCAGTCCCATTGGAACCAAAGCAAATCGAGTGGGATATTGTCTTGAGTCAGTCTAGATGAGAAGGCAACCCTCTGTCCCGTGAGTAGAGATATTCCACCTTCGATAGCCAGTCCTTCGATTGATATTGCAGGAACTGGATCAGTAGAATCATTGACAAAAATGTCCCATGTAACAAATTCCGAACTTGACCCCCCTTGGTCGATAACGACCAGAGTCACGGTGTAGTTTCCATTCTGCGAATATGCGTGGTAAGGGTTCTTCAGTGATGATGTGGAGCCGTCACCGAAATCCCATGAATATCCAGAGGGGGCTTCACTGTTGGAGTAAGTCTCATTCTGGAGGCCAATCCCCCAATTGTCAAGTCCAGAACCGAAGAAAGCAATCTGGAGGTAGGGCTGTGTGTTATCTGTCGAAGACGATCCGAGAGCGGATGGCCTCAAATTCCCCAAGGCAGGGATGAAACCAATGCTCTGATCTACTTCCAAGCCTTCAGTATTCAGTAGGCTCAATCTGAAGGTCCAGTCACCATCGGTTGGGGGGGTGAACCAAAACTTGGCTTCTACGGGCACGCTGTTACCCACGATCATATTGTTCGACATCGTGGATATTACCCCCCCATCGACCCCAACAGCCTCGATCTGGACGCTGACCCTTTCATAGAAGGCTTGGGAAAGTACCTGATAGCTCATCTCTACCGAGTCATCGATCCCATCCGCGTCACGATCAAAGGTGGAATAGTCAGAAATCGAAATTTCTGCAGGATCAGTGACAAGCTGGGCGAAAACCTCCACAGAGGCAACTGGGTACCCCTCGGGAGGGAGAGGGCCACAGCTGGAGTACGAGTAATCACAGTCCCCAATGGCGCTTTCAAACCTCACGATAACCCAGACGTCATCTGTTTCGCCACCGAAGGAGTCTACCAATGCAAGTAAGTCTGATGTAGCAGGATCGACTACCATCTCAGAAATCGACCAAGTCCCGGTCGATGAGTCTCTTTCCAGTAGTGATCCTCTGAACCCAGATTCTGATGGTTGAACCCTGATGCTAAGTTGGGCACCGGTGCCGCCTGTGTATCTATATGCGCGAATTCCCCAGCCTTCTATTTCTTGGACCCCACTTGTGGCCATCTGAGACCATGTGTCGTTGAAGCCACTGTATTGCACCCTACAGACAGTCGTAGAGCAACCAAATGCGAGGTCTATATTACTGAAACCCAATCCTAGTTGGTTGCTGTCTAATGTCGCAGCTGCCGAGAAATTGGCAAAAATATCAGAAAATGTGGTGCCAATTGGCGTCGCGCTCGGCTCAGGATTCAAGGCCAAGTTCACTATGCCTTGCGCTCCCTTTGCGGTGTCAGCAATCAACCGTTGGAATGCGGTTGGGCCACCCATAGCATCCACAACATAGAGCATCATGAGAAAGCCTGCTCCATAATCGCCGATTCTCTGATTCCACCACCTTACAGATAGGTTTGACGACTCAGTCCAACTATTTGCATGGCCGGTTAATGTGTTTGTCAAGCCGAATGTCAGGTACGAAGCCATATCTGCGGCACCTTCGTCTATCCACAGGTATTCGCCAGGGTCTCTTGCAGAGTGAAGTAAGTGTGCGAACTCATGAGAAATTATTGTGTTCCTCCAAGACAAGTCGTCAGAATCCATGAATATGATCTCTCGAGAGGAGGACAATCCCGGATTGAAATATCCGCCAATGCCGCCCCCGCCGTCGATCGCAAGTATCAGCAACTCGACTGTGCAGGTGTCGTCAATGTCAGGTATGGAGCCAAAGTAATTTGTAACTGTAGGTTCTATAGTGTTGTCCCAGGTAGTTGCAATATCATTGAGCGTAGTAAGAGGTATTGAAACGCCCACTTCCACCAAGACGGCTATTCCAGATCCTAACTTGGCGACAGTCGCCTGCGTTGAATCACTTCCTTGATTAACGGTGACTGAATCACCCTCTTGGTATGCATTTGAACACGATTTAGCTGCTGTTCTCGACTGAGTAATCTGGAGGGCATCGACCCTTCCAGGGAAACCGTCGTTGATCCAATCTAACTTTAATTGAACATAGCCAGAAGACACTTCATTGTCCGTGCCTGGATATGATCTGATTTGTTCGGAACTCTCTACTTCTGGTGGAGGTTCATCGAATGTTGTGCCTTCATCCGCAGTGGATAAGGGAGATATGACCGTCGAGGAAAGTAGCAGGATCACCAATAAGAGCGATGAATGGCGCCCTGACCAGTATCCCAACACCGTCTTGTTCCCCCTTGGTTTAGATTGTAGCCTTCAGAGACGACTTTTAACATCGATGGAGCGTCGTTCGTACGTCATGGCAACTATGCGACTGACCGTCATTGCCTTGGTTGTCTGCAGCGTGACTCTTCCCCTTTCTTCTTCCATGGCATCAAAGTCATTCACATATGATCTGATAAAGAGTATTGATCATGATCCTCAAGCCTTTACGCAAGGGCTCGAAATTGATGAGGGTATCATGTACGAATCAACAGGGCTGTATGGGTACTCTCAACTCAGGGAGATATCAAAAACAAATGGATCATTGATCAGATCTGTAGACCTGCCGTCGACGGTTTTCGGGGAGGGCCTCACAGTGACAGGGCAAACCATATTGGTTCTAACGTGGAAATCCGGTGTTATCTTCGAGTTCGAAAAAGATAACTTTACTCAAGTCGATGAACATTCTCTTGAAGGGGAAGGATGGGGCATCTGCTCTTTTGACGACCGTCTATTCATATCCAACGGCACTAACGTACTTTCTGTCAGGGACCCGGAAACGCTGGATCCTATTGGGAGTCTTGTCGTGGGAGAAGAGGACGAAATCTGGAATTTGAATGAGTTAGAATGCCATGGAAACCACATCTTGGCAAATCAGTGGATGACACCCTTCGTCCATATCATCTCAGCATCCAGCGGAGAAGTTCTTTCCAGCATAGACCTATCGGCGCTCCCATCGGGTACTTCTGGGGACCGGAATGAAGTCATGAATGGCATTGCATGGGACGAAGATAGCGAGGGATATTGGATCACCGGGAAGAATTGGACATACATGCACTTAGTCTCATTTTCTGAGGGCGGGAATGCACCGGAAAATACGGAAAACTCGCTGAATGAAACACCAACCCTTGTCGGAGGCATAATTCTAATCACAATATTTTCATTCATAGTTGGCATGGGGATCCACTCCAAATTATCTCCATCAGACTTAATCATCGACAACGACGAGGGATGAGCATGGTCCGAGACGCGCTGAGAGAAGGGGCCTTGGAGTGGCGCGGCCAGTTGCGAAATGATCCAAGTGCTCGAAAGGCAGGAGCTTTCCTAATCGGGATCGGGTCTTGTCTTGGAGTAGCCCTTGGATTTTTGTTGATAGCCGTCAATCCAACCGATCTTCTGGATGGCCAGAGAACTTCTGCCAATACAGCGGATGTGGACGGCATGGTAATCGAGTCATTGGAAAGCGAGACATCGGGTGGTGAGCCCATAGACAACGCGACATTGACCTTATACACATTAGAAGGCGATCTTCTTGCAGGACCTATATTCTCCAATTCTGCCGGCAGATTTTCCTTCGAGGGTGTTTCTAGGGTGGAACTTCGTTTGGAGGTTGATGTCCAAGGCAGAGTATCCGAGCATCGCCTAATAGTTCCCGGAGACTCCTCTCAGTTAGTTATCTCAATGGAGAGAGGGCAAGGGGAGGCAAATGTCATCGATCTGAGGGGAGATAGCCATTTGGATGATTCAGCCTTACTGGGAACCGCAATCGCCCTGGGCACCATGTTAACTGGATTGGCCGGAATCTCAGCGTCTATATCTGCATATCAGGGTAAAGCGTATCGCAGAACTCAATTTTTTGCATTTCTCGGACTCTGGAGTAGAGGCGGCGTTTTCATTGGGCCTTTGTTTATACTACTCGGCATGGCGATAATCACCTCTACAAAATCACAATTCCACAAGAGACCCACTCGAGTCGCGATTGTTCACAACCCAGGGGATGTCGATTGACATGTACTTGATAACAATAGAAGGCGGGGATGGGAGTGGTAAAGGCCTTGCATCGAGGATAATATGTGAGTTGCTCGAAAGAGACGGCAGTTTCACATCTGTAGAACTCACAGCTGAGCCAAGAAGGAGGCACCCATTAGGGAGAGCAGCCATCGATGCTGTAAAGGAGAAAAAGCACACCCCTGAACACGAAGCCAAACTTTTCGCTCTTGACAGACTTGATCATGGTTTGAATTGGATGCTACCAAGGCTGAGTAAAGGTTCAGTGGTGGTTTGTGACAGGAACATACATTCCTCGCTGGTGTACCAGGGAATCGTAGGCGGATTAGGGACGAAGAATGTCGGACTTCTGAACTCTGGGGCCCTGATTCCTGATCTTTGTGTGTGGGTTGATTGTGACCCAGAAATTGCAATTATGAGGATTAGGAGTGGTAGTCTAAGGGAAGCTTCACCACATAAATCAGAGTACTTTGAAACTCTAGAAATCCAGAAGAAAATCAGATCTGGATACGAAGTTGTATTGTCTGGCCAATCTCCGACTGGGACTTCCTTTGACACGGTTCGAGTGGTGGGCCCAATAAGAAATGAATCGACTGTTGAGAGATTCTCAAATGAAGTGGCCCAAGAAGTGAGAAAATTCCTCAGATTGAGGCCCAAGCCAAGAAATACATACGTCCATGATGTTGACTTAGAATTGATCAGAACCATAATTCGATGGAATTCAGGCCAAACCAAATTACCAGGGTACGAGACAGATAAAGATCCCAAGACAAAATCCAGGCCATGGGAGCTGATCAGGGATATGGAAAGATCATACAAAAAAGCAAGCCAAGAAAACTCCACTGAAAATGCTCCTCGGCGACTACATTCTAGGTCAATTTATGCAATTATGACATCCATGACCTTGATTTCTTCAGGCGACATCAACGAAATCTCTGCCGCGATGGGACCATCAAGGCAAGTCTCAAAGGGACACGCCACAAAGGTAATCCGACATCTATGTTCAACCGGAAAATGGATTCGTGAATCTTCCGGATCAAGGAACGAAGGTAGCCATTATAGAATAACAAAGAAAGGTGAGGCTGCAGGGAAGTTAATGCTCGTTTTGAGCCCCTTGAGAGCCAAGGTGAGATTATGGAGATCTAGGTTCCCCAAGACCAGTTACAAACACATGATCAATGGCATTCTAGACATCGTAGCCCACGATGAACAGTTGAAATCAGTCTCCGATAGAATAAACCTGCTCTACCCGACTATTTTGAGAGGAGAAGGACAGTCGGAGAAAGACCATATCTTAGCATGGTGGCATAGTAATCTTATTCACGAATTTTGAGGCTCGCCCCTGCAGGGAGCTCAACCTCTCCGAGGCTGTCAAAATCAGACGCTCGAGCGCTTATGGTGGCACCGACCAGCCATGCTAGGGCAGCCCCGGCAGTGGACCCTGTGATCAGCCTGAGTGCGTTATTGGACTCGTAATCGGTGAGCAATTGTGTGAAACCATCGATACCTGTTGGTAAAACTCCAACAAACAATATGGCAAACATCGCGATCAGCCTCCTGTCCGTACGATATAGCGGCTCTGTCCACGAGTCCGGCAACAGGGAGAGAAAGGAGTCTCGTATACTATACCTATTCAAACCAAATCTACTCCATGCCAAAGCACCCACCACGAATCCAAATAAGATTCCTATGTCACGTGCACACACGGCAGTTTGGTTTCCATTTATCATGAAGGCCCTCTCATATTTTTGATGGCAATTCAGATCGCCGATCGAATATACCAAAGCAACTAATGGACCGTGGTCCATCCAGGCGAAAGCACCACCTTTTGCGAGTTGATCGTGTCCAAGTTCACTATCCTCACCATGGTTATTGTTCCCCCACGAACCCCATCCATCAACTGTTGCGTAGTCGATCAAATTCGCGCGGCCAGAAAGCTCTGGTACAGTACCCGGCTCCAAGGTCATGGGGGTGATGAAAACAAGTAATGTATAGGTCCCCGCAACTAATGCCATCCTGAAACCAATTTTTTTCTCTCTCACCCTAGAACTCGCACCATTCCGCTCCACAAAGGCTCAACGAATGCGTAGTTGTATCAACATTACTCAATCGCATTGATGAGACGAACCCCTTTCGAAAACCATGAATCGCGTGGAGTTGAGGGATGCCCTGATCGCATCTTTTGTCATTGCGACCATGGCTACCTTGGTTGTGACCATATTCTCACTCATCGGCCAAGAGGGTGGCGAATGGGTTCTTTTTGACTCATTGTCCATTGGACTCCAGACAGGAATTTTCACATTTGCGATTGTTCTTTTCCTCACTTTGCTTCGATTGAGGTACATCTCGACCAATCCCAGGAATAAAGAAGACAAAGAGGAGACCAGGCAGTTTTTGATAGGCCTGAGTCAAAATGTATTGATGTCCACGACTGAGGGGTTAGCGCACCAATGGATTCCAGAAAATAAAATTCAGATAATCCGCGGAGTCATCACTCTGAACTTAATTGGTCTCAGCCCAGAAATTGCCGTGTCTGTGGTACAGAGTCTGGTGGACAACAGAACTAGATTGGGAAGGTTGAGACTTGTAATTGGAAGAGAGGATAGCTGGGAAAGTGAGGTTTCGACGCCCAACATCCGGCCTGCTGTATTGCAGCGATTGAAGATTGATGCCGAGCGGGCTCAATGGCAAATAATCCAATCAAAATCAACCGTGGTCTTACGTCCCACTGGAACTCCCCCCACCAGAGGGAAAGTATTGCTTCGATTGGCTCTTTACGGACCGATAATGGTTCCATCTATGTTCTTTGCATTCAGGGATTTGGCTGGAACAGAGGGAGAAGTTGCCGGTGGAATCTTTGGGATACTGATGGGAGTATTGCTCACGGCCCTGATGGCCAGCCATAGAGACAGAACTGGTTGATTAGTACCTAGGGACGCCTTCACAGCAGGCTTCTACCACCCTTCTGCATCGGGGGCATTCCATATGTTGTTTCATTGGGACTGCATCCCCCTTGTAGCCACATTCACAGAATATGCCTCTGCAATGGTCTGAATCCACGGATGATTTAGGGGAACCAGGGCTTTAGTCTTGCTCAGGTGTTCAAACCAACTAATGCGTCTTCAACCGCATCAATCAGCCAAGCATGTACATCCTCATTCCCCATCTGTGAGAGTGTTGAGTTTAGGAAAGCAGCCACTAGTGCATCCTCAGCCTCTTGTTCGGACAGCCCTCTTGCCATGAGGTAGAATCGCTGGTCTTCATCAACCGGCCCATTCGCCGTGCCATGGCCACATCCGACCACGTCATTCTCCTCGACCTCCAGTTCAGGTATACTGTTCGCTTTCGCCTTTTCAGACAACAACAGGTTGTGGAACAGTTGACCGGCATCGGCCTGTCTCGCCCCCTTTTCTATACGCAACATTCCTGTTCCCACTGAGGTGCTATTGCCGCCGCAAGCCGTGTGCCATCCCAGGCGACTGTAGGTGTTGGGGGCTATGTGGCTGATCTCTATGTGGTGATCTAGATGCATCTGGTCTGCAGACAGGAGGGATCCCAGGACATTAAGGTTGGATCCGGGAGAGTCTAAGTGATATCTGATGTCAGCCTTTGTCCACGTGCTTCCAGCACTCACGGTACCAGCTGTCACGGAGGAGTCACGTCCCAATCTTAGCGCATCGACTCTCATGAGATTGCCATCATGGGCCTTGTTGACGAAGACATCTTGGAGGAAGGAACCAACTCCAGTTTGACCTGTCCTAAGGATGCCCAACCATTTGGACGAGCCCTGAACCCTTGTCAATATCGTGGCCTCACTGAATTTCCCAGTCTCTACGTGGATGTGTATTGCATCTAATCCACCAGTTGGCTTGACGTCGAGGATTAGCGGATTTTCACTCCTCCAGTTGTCGGGGATCGAGATTCGGATGGCTTTGCCATCTGTGAGGGCACTTAGGAATGAGTTACTTACAGGCGATCCTTCGAATGGAATAGATATGGCATTCCCCATTTCGATGCTTATGCCCGATGCTTCTCCACCATTGATTGTTGACAGGCCGATTTGAGGGGTTGAAATTTCATCGGGTATCTCACTTGGATCTCCGGTGGGATGAACCCTTTTCCAGGGGGTGTACCTCCAGAGATGATCGGATCTTGGGGGCTCTTCCAATGAGAGGTATGCTTCTTCTGAGGCATTCATTACTTTCACCTTCGAGCAATATCAACCGATGCTACCTTCCATTTCAAGGGCCATTAGTTTGTTTAGTTCGACGGCATATTCCATGGGGAGCTCGCGAGTAAATGGCTCAAAGAACCCATTGACGATCATTGCCAATGCCTCCTCCTCTGAGTGGCCACGACTCATGAGGTAGAATACTTGATCATCACTGACCTTCGATACACTGGCTTCGTGTTCGCATCGGGCAGAGGCGTTGGCTACTTCCATTGTAGGATAGGTGTCAGTTTGGCTCTCATCATCCAGAATCAAGGCGTCACAAACAACATTCAGTTTGCAGTTCTCTGCTTTGGGCGAGACGGTCACCATCCCTCTGTAGGACCCTCTTCCCCCGTCCTTGGATATGGATTTAGAGAGAATTTTGCTAGTTGTGTTGGAAGCCAAGTGGTGAACCTTGGCACCGGCGTCTTGGTGCTGGCCCTTTCCTGCATAGGCGATGGAAATCACTTCGGCATGAGAACCCTCTCCTTTGAGTATGACTGATGGGTATTTCATCGTCAATTTCGATCCAATGTTGCCATCAATCCACTCTATGGATGCATCTTCGTGGGCTATCCCTCTTTTTGTGACGAGGTTGTACACGTTAGCCGACCAATTTTGGATGGTCGAATATCGGATGTGGGCGCCATCCAATGCTATGAGTTCGACTACTGCTGAGTGTAGTGAGTCTGTGGAGTAAGTTGGTGCAGTACAGCCTTCGACGTAGTGGATGCTGGAACCTTCATCTGCTATGATGAGGGTCCTTTCGAATTGACCCATGTTTTTGGCATTTATTCTGAAGTATGCCTGGACAGGCATCTCCACCTTGATCCCCTTGGGTACGTAGATGAATGAGCCTCCGGACCAAACCGCGGTGTTCAGAGCGGAGAATTTGTTGTCTTGGTATGGAATCACACTGCAAAAATACTCTTTGACGAGTTCTGGATATTCCCGAAGACCACTGTCCATGTCCAAGAAGATGACCCCTTGGGCCTCTAAGTCCTCCCTGATACTGTGATAAACTGCCTCAGACTCATATTGGGCCGTGACGCCGGACAGCCATTTCTGCTCTGCCTCTGGTATACCAAGCCGATCAAATGTGTTCCTAATGTCATCTGGAACATCGTCCCAGTCTTTCTCGGTTGCGTCGGATGAACGTAGGTAATAACATACCTCGTCGAATTTGATTCCTTCCAAGGCCTCTCGATCTCCGAATCCCGGCATCGGCCTATTCACGAAATGGTGATATGCTTTCACCCTGATTTCCGTCATCCAGCTGGGCTCGTTCTTGATCGCGGATATTTTCCTTACGACCTCTTCACTCAGTCCAGAGTCGAATCTAATTGTTGAGTGCTCCGGGTCATGCCATCCTAGATCGTAGTCCCCGACTGCTTCTCTTGCCTCTTCCATTGCCATGAATTCACTCTCCTCCGTTGTTCCCAGACTCGAGCCATTCATACCCTCTTTCTTCCAGTTCAAGGGCGAGTTCAGGCCCACCACTCTTGACTATCTTCCCTTCTATCAAGACATGGACGTAATCGGGTTTAACATGCTCGAGAATTCTGCTGTAGTGGGTGATAATTAGGGCACCAGAGTCTGACCCCCTTATGGCAGCATTGATGCCTCGTGAAACGACTCTAATTCCGTCTATGTCTAGCCCTGAGTCGGTCTCATCAAGAATGGCAAGCTTGGGTTTTAGAAGCATCAATTGAAGTATCTCGAACCTTTTTTTCTCACCGCCACTGAAGCCGTCGTTTACGTATCTTGAGAGGAAGGATCTGGGGATAGAGACCTCTTCCATGGCCGACTTGAGCGCCTCCCTAAACACGGGTCCCTTTGCGGAGTCCTCTCCTCTGATAGATGCGACGGACTTTCTCAAGAAGTGCCCGACCTGCAGACCCGGGACAGCCTGTGGGTACTGGAAAGAGAGAAAGACTCCTTTTCTCGCTCTTTCCCATGCTTCTAATTCAAGGAGGTCCTCGCCATCGAGAGAGATCTTGCCCGAACTTATTTCATAGTCTGGATGTCCCATGATGGTACTTGCAGCAGTTGTCTTTCCACTACCGTTTCTTCCCATGATAGCATGAATTTCTCCTCGAGCGATATCGAGGTTAATGCCGTGGAGAATCTCATTGCCCTCAATGCCAACGTGAAGGTCTTTAATCGACAAGACGGGTTGATTATCCGACATTTTAGACGCTCTCCTGCCATACCCTTGAAGCCACGGCTTTTCAACCCCTTTATGCGTCCATGAGATCAAACATAACATAATCCTCTTTGCTTTGGGGTGTATATGTCCGCCCCTTCGAGCCCCCGCCCGACCGACGATCTTGAGGACCTCTATCGATCACAGATTAAGTCAATGATGACTGAAGAATCACAAAAGCGCATCGATAGGCACGTTGATCCAAAGGAGGACAAAAGACTCTTGGATTTGGATATCATTCAGTTAGTTTCCTCTTCGTCCGTGGATACTGTCCCAGCGCTCATGGCACGATTGGGAATTGTGAGGGCGGCGCTGATTGGACATGGTGGTGCACTTGTACTACATTCCCATTCGATAACCAAGGACCAGGCAGGGGCGGAGTCATTATCACTGGTTATAGATCTTGACGGAGCTTGCGTTTCCTGTGGTGCTGCTCCGGGCACACTGAAGGGCATACAAGATGACTTGCTGGCAGACCCGAAAATCTCACGCGTCAGATTCAACAAAGGCATGCTTGATTGGTTCACAGAGATCCAGAGGGAATTTGTCTTAGAGCACGGGGGAGTCACTTTCGCCTGATGCAAAGATATCTACAGACAAAATTTCGCGCAGCCTTTCCATTGCCTTCGACGAGAACCCCAAAACTGTAATTTCATCGCCATCAAATATCTCTAGGTGCTTAGCTGCAAGTCCCTTTATGTCGTAGCCACCAGCTTTCCCTTTCCATGAACCTGTCTTAACTAACTCCTCCAGATCACTATCCTTCAATGGCCGCATGTGTACCTCGCATGTGTCTGAAAACAACTCCCATGTAATCTCTCGACTGGAGGTGATTAAACCCGTACAACTGTGGACGTAATGCCTTTTCCCTGAGAGGCTTCTGAGCATATTCTCCGCTTCTAGAGCATCAAGCGGTTTTCCCAATGCAACCTTCGAGGCTGGGCCCTCAACCAATGTATCCGAAACCAACGCAACCCAATCCCCCCGCTTCACTCCGAGACTACGACCAGCATGGCTAGCCTTCGCATTTGCTATGTTCCTGACAGTGGCGGGGACATCCCCTTCGATTGAGTACCTTGACTCATCTATGTCCATTGATCTAAATTCTATTTGGTGCCCGTTCATCCAATGCTGATTTGAAATCCAGTCTCTCCTTCTTGTCGAGGAGGAAGCCAGGATGACTCTCATCAGAAGCCCTCAACCCGCTCCCCGCAAGATGGACAAGTGGTTTTTCTTATCTCCTTCAGCAGTTCAAAACGTGCGTGACAAACACTGCACATCACCGTTCTGTACGGGTTAGTTGGGTCCGTTGGCGGAGGGGGAACAGGTTTAGCTTCAACAACCAACTCTTGTCGTGGGGGTATCACCTTTGGGGCTACCTCCTCCACCTCGTCCTGATCAATCTCAAGTGCATCCTCAGGGTCAGCTTCAATTACCACGGAAGCAGATCTCCTCCTGTCTCTAATATTCGAGAATCCCTGTCTAACGGTCCCGACGAGCAAGGAGAGCAATATCAATAAAATTGCAGTCGCGAGCCCTATTAACAGTAAATTGAACTCGGTCTCTTCCAATCCAAGTGCCAATCTTGCAGCCTCAAAGATATTCGTCGGGCCGTCATCCAAATCACCATTGCTTGTGATTTCAATGATGGCCCAACCGCCGGAAGAAGTCTGGACCATGAAAGGAAAAACAAGGCCGTCCGAAACGGTCGAGGCTGCATAGGCTCTTCCAGATGACACCCTATTTCCTATTCCGATCCAACCCTCTTCTGGGTCGATCACCCCTATGCTCACCACACGTCCGACCGGGCTAACATAGTCATACACGACAAACAGGGAATCCCCTCGTTGAGAGATTTTGACATATTCTCCTCCTCTGGCAAGGATGGTTGTTGATACTCCAATCGGCAGGCTGAAACTTTCGTCCACAATCACTATTTTTAGAACAGAACTGTCTGATTCTCCCTCTAACCATGCCATCGACACCCTATCTTCGCCATCCACGCTAGTCACAGCCATTGAGGGAGAGGATGCCTGAACGGCAATTGCCCTCTTGTAGAACCATGAATCAGTCCCCTGAACGCCGTGTGCGTACCAAAGCCCCAGGACGGGGCCCGAGGACGTGTCGTTTCTGGATGATACATAGGCGATGTGAATCAACTCTTCTCCAATCTCTACCTCTATCGGCGCTTCGCTTAGTGACATCGCGTCAACATCCCGTATCACATTCTCAGTCAGATCCCACTCACTTGCTGATTGTGGCTTTTCTCCACGAAGGGTAAAGATGGACTCTGAGGGTTCGAAGAGTGAGCCACTCAGCATATCCCTGAGATACCCTGCGATTACGATTTCACCATCATCCTCGTCCAAATCCACACCGAAATAATCACCTATATTCCTCGGGAGTGGATCCATGAGGTCTTGTGGGACCGTCGAGGAGCACTGATCATCAACTGTGGCGTATGAGACAGTCTCGCTCAATACCCCGGTTCCAGTCACGAGTCTCCGAGTCCAAACGACATGTGCAATACTTCTGTCATCAACAGTTGTTGAAATCGATCCACTCCAAAATCTCTCAAGTGGGGTATTGCACCTTATTATCTCCCCATTCGCTTCAATCCTGTGCATGATTATTTGAGTGCCCTCAGAAGTGAGTATTAGACCCGTCTCTCGAAATGAAATTACCGAAAGGGGCTGTTCCAATTCTCCGATGGAAGTCAACCTCGTATTCACTTGGGAGTCCTCAACGACAATCGACCCCTCGAGCTCGTTGTTTGACCAGTCTTCGTCTATCAACTCCGGTCCAGTGACAGTGAATCTATATCTCATTACGCCGGAGTCACTCCCTTGGACTGGGAACTCAATTATCACACTCTGTCCCGATGGAAGCATTGACAAGGATCTGGAAGAAACCGGCAACCAACCAACTCCTCCAGAGCTCATCGAGTAGAATGTGACCTCAACGGAAGATGCATCTTCAGATCCTTGATTTTTCACCATCGTGCTGAGTATGAACTGATCACCGGGCGTGGGGATGGCCGGCGAAGCAAATACCCCTCCTTCCAGAACCACGATATCCACTCCCTCCGCTAGTGAATTGACTTCAAAGTCGATCGACGCGGTGTTGTCGGCCTCGTCCAATTCCTCTATGGAGTTGGTATTGTCAACTATCACTTTGACCTCCTTGGTACCAGCAATGGATGGGCTCCAGTAGAGCGTGAAGGGAACTTGCTCGCCAACGGATACCCTTTCTATGGTGGTCTCATACCTCCGTTGCCCGTTCTCAAAGAGTGAAACCAGTATGTCGTTGGCGCCAACGTCTCCTTCGTTTCTTACCTCTCCTCGTACCTCGAGAAATGATCCAACCTGGGAATCCCTGATTGGAATCCCGTAGTCAGTCACCTGCACCCCATCCATCAATATGAGGTTAGGCCTTGGGGGCAGGTTATCGATGTCAATCGTTCTGCGCTCAACTTCGCTCTTCAGACCCTTGCCCGAGATCACCTGGAGATAGAGATCATGTTCACCCTCCTCGTAGTCTTGGGTGTCTATTGAGAATTGGAACTCACCTGTGTACCCATCTCGATTGATATTCTGCTCCGACAGAGTCGGCCCATCCTCCCAATCGCCGTTGTCTATCTTCCAGCGCAAGAACCCCCCATCGATTGTCGAATAAGATCCTTCGACGGGCATCGAACCCGAAACGACCGAGTCCTGTTCCGGCGCTGATATCCCTACCTCTATATTTCCAATGGGATGCGTGCTTTGATTGGTCTGGCTCCTTCTTCCTGACTCATTTGTCGCCGTGGCAGATAGTCTGAGATTTGCGTTGTAATAGTCATTCACATCTATCTCAGGAACGAATACAGTCGTGGTCCACCTTCCTTCAACTAAACTGATATTCGTTTCGTTCAATACCATGGTCTTGAATGATTCAATCTTACCATTCGGCATCTCTTTTCTGTAGGTTAGCTCAGCACTTACTTCAATTGCGTCGACCCCGCTGATGCCCGGATCGCTCTTGTTGAGTATGCCACTGAAAGAGTAGTTTTTTCCCTGAGCTACCCATTCTCCCTCAAGAGGGGACTGAACATGAACCCATTCCGCCCCGCCAACGATCTGGGTGCATTCGCCCCCGATCAGGCAACGGAATGCAGTCTCGCCGTCGATTATGCCATATCCGTATTGATTGTTCCACCTATTATCAATCGAAGGGCTACTGGGGGCTCCTCTTTGTTCGGCGGTTTGTTTGATGATGTTTTTGACATCCTCTGGTGTCAATGTATTGTCATATGAGAGTATCAGTGCCGCGAGACCAGCAACTGCGGGGCAGGCCATGCTTGTTCCGTCTTTACTCGTGTAATCGTCAGAGGCTCTGGGTTGATCGCCAACAGGAAGTGGGTTTGGGGCCGCATATTGAGCAGAAATGATTCCACTTCCAGGTGCTACTACGTCGGGCTTCAACTCATCCAGAGAATCTCCATCGCCATCGTCTGTTCTTGGCCCATAGTTGGAATAGGAAGCAATTTCATCATCATCCCTCTCTATGGAGTTATCATCATCTATGGAGCCAACTGTAATCGCCTTGTCGGCAGCACCAACGGAGGTCACTCTGTTGGCTCCATCATTCCCTATGGCTGCTACAGCTACCACGCCTGCATCTACTGCAGCATTAACTGCCCTTGCATCCGCATTCTGGCCATCATCCCCTTGATCGTCACCTCCGGGGTTGCTGATTGAACCAAAAGACATAGACATCACATCGATACCCCTGCTGGATTCGTTGTTGCCCCAGTCTGTATTGACGTTGTTCGCCACCCAGTTTATGCCACGTAGCGTTGCCTGAGAGTTCGTTGTACCAATGTCGTTGAGAACTTTAACGTCAATGAGATACGATCCCGGGGAGTATCCTATGTTGTCACGATCCGAATCACCGGTGCCCAGTGCGATTCCTGCCACATGGGTGCCGTGGCCATCTCCATCATCCGGATCGAAATTACCATCTGAACACTCTACTTGGTTGCTGGAGGTTGCATCGCATCCAGCTACCCATTTCGGGTCATTTAGGTCGCTGGGCTCGTTCTGATTGTCTTGGTTAGCGTCGGAGAAGTCGTCCAGTGAGAAATGCTCGTTATCAACTCCCGTGTCCAGAACAGCGATTACAACACCATCGCCCATGTAACCGTTGCTCCAGAAAGACTCAGGGTAAAAATCACTGGACCGTACCTTGGAGCCCTTAGTGGCCACATTTAGGTAGGGCTCCAGCACATTCTGTTGTTCAACGAGGACAACTCCACTCAAAGAAAGTATGTCATTCAATGCCGAAACCGGAACTCTGTCAACCACAATTGAATCCAAAATGTCCATTATGAAGAAAAAGGATCCTTCCGGGGTCCAACCATGGCCCAACAGAGTTGAATTCAGAGAATCCGCGTCCGATTCCCCTGGGTGCCAAGCGTAGTTTATCACCACTGCGACAGTTTTTCTACCATCTGGGCCTACCACAGATGTTGGAGAGATTGACTCCGACGATCCGTAGATTATGCCCTCCAATCGATCATCCATGCCATTCGAATTGGTATCGTATCCAAAAGATAACCACCAGCCTGGCTCCTCGACCGGGTCACTGGCGTCGTAGGGGATCTCATAGGAGGGCCATTCCTCGACCCCCGAGAATGAGTTTTGATTCACCATTGATGCTCCAGCTGATGCATCCATCACGATGATCAAGAAAGATAGAAAAATGGCGCTTTTCGCCCTACCGTAATTCATATCTATACTCCCTATGATGCAGACCATGTATAATCTCGACTTCGATATGTGTCGCTGGAGGACTATTTGGGTGGGCGATCGCCATTTTGGAAAGCCTCCAGAATTGGAATGACTTCTGGGTTATGGGCAAATTGATTACTTGGGACCTCAATTAAGGCTACCCGGGGAAGATTTTCCATAAGAAAGGCTATCGCGCTATCTGCATGTAATTTGTCTGATTCTGCAGTGATTAGAGCCACTCTGGAAACTACCTTGGAGAGGTCAATATCCATTTTGTATGATCCATTGGACAATGCACTTAGCCTAAGCCTCTTAACATTGGATGAGAGCAATGTTCTTCGATAACGTACCTTCTGACCCTCCTCCTTCAATTTGATACTCAGGTAAAATATTGCTAGCCTGATCAGTGGGGGGTAGAAGATACTGGGCATTTTTATCAAGGGCCTGCTCCATAATGGAAAGTCGAAGCTGACGTTTGGGGCTAATAATGACACGCTCCTAGCTTTGAAAACATCCTGATTCAATGCTTCTAGCAAGACGGTCGCACCCAGAGATGAGGCGAACCAATCGCATTCTGACTGGACCTCGGGGAAATTCCCAATCACAGTCAAGAGATCCTGGACACTTTGTTGTATCGATAGTGTTGACTTTCTCAATTTCCCTTTGGATTGCGCACTTCCTTTCTCTCTGGTTTCTATGTAATACACTCTCCTAGTGAGTGCCCAGGTCTCGACGATCTCTCGCCAGCCCTCCAGAACACTATTCCAACCAGGCACCATTACCAATGGAGGAGCATCAACTGCTGATTGAGGCGAGCAGATGACGACACGCAGCTGCCATCCATCATCCATCTCTATCATTCTGGATTCGGATTCAAAGCCATTGTTTTTCGGCATGGACTTCCAAGGATCGTCCACAATTCTCACGCCTCGAACACAAACCTGCCACGATCAATTGAATTCGAGAGAAGGCCTTTTCCTCTGGTCTAGGTCATCCATCACGAACAATTCCATCTCAGATTTGCCCATCCAATTGGCAATGATGACGTTTGGGAAAACCTCGATCAGGTTGTTGAAACTGGTTGCTTCAGCATTGTAGGATTCTCTCCTGTCGCTGATTATATTCTCGATTTCACTTATTTGATTTTGGAGCTGGAGGAAGGACTCATTTGCTTTGAGGTCTGGGTACTGTTCTGCAACGGCATAAATTTTTGGTAGCATCTGTCCCAATAGGGCTTCGTTCTTAGAAACACCTCCGACGTCGCCGCCTTTTGATGCGCCAGAGGCGGCCATTCGTACATCTGCAAATTGCATGAAAAGGTCCTTTTCGTGCTTTGCATATCCTGATACTGTCTCAACGAGGCTGGTAAACTGATCATATCGTTGTTGGAGGACGACATCCACGTTGGACCAAGACTGTTCGACTCTGTTCTCTTTTCGAACTATCCTGTTGTAGAGCCCTATGCTCCAAAAAAGAGTGATTAAAAGGACTATCCCAAAACAACTCGAACCGGCCAGTAATGCGATTGTAGCGCCATCCATGTGGGCCCGGAAGACCGAAGAAGAGATGAACCTTGGCCTACTATTGACTCAGGGCACGGTAGCCATCATCTGATTCTATCACTAGGCGTTGCTCGATCAGTCCATTGATGTGGGAAAGCGCTTGGTCCCTTGATAGCGCGACTGGAGCACCTGGCGAGTCTTGATATGCTTCCAGAGTTATCTCAGCTAGACTATGGATGCCACTCTGGATGGCCTTCAAAATCCTCTCATGCCTCTGTTTACGATGATTGATAGTTCTTCCGAGCAGCCTATCTGGCGAGGCGCAAACAGGGCCATGACTCGGGAAAAGAAGCTTGGGTCTGAGGGCCTTGAGTCGTTCAAGACTGCGGAAGTACTTTGTCATTGAACCGTCTTTCGAGGGAACAAGGATTGTGCCCACCATTGTCACATTGTCAGCTGACAAAACCCCCATCTCGGAGACCAGCGAAACCATGCCAGGGCAATGCCCAGGAGTCTCGATTACAGTCCATGGATATCCATCCAACAAGTCAATTACCTGACCATCCGCTATCTCAGTGCCACATCCTATTTCCTCGATAGTCTCAGCAGAGGCCAAGATCTGGCCATCTAGCAACACTTTGATCATTGACTGATCGCCAATGTGATCCGGGTGCTTATGGGTGTATAACACCCCCATCACAGTTTTACCCTCTCCTTGTAACTCAATTAGCCTCCTTCTGAGGATTTCAAAACCTTCCTGGTTCTGAATCGCAGGATCCACGATCAGGACTTTTTTGCCCCTGCCGATGATGAAGCAATTGGTATGGGTGGCGGGAGGGAGTGTGGCCGTTGGTATTGGCAGGCACTCGACACCCGGTGCAAATTCTATCTTATGTCGTCCCATCGGGGGGATCTTTGACATCTTGGACAATGTCGAAAGAACCCCTTCTCCATCGATACTCTGTTCAACAATGTCCCTAACAAAGGTGACTTGTGGGGGGGCCATCCTTGCTCGGCCGTATTGCCATTCAGATAGCAGTTCTTTAGGAGCCCACCACTTGAATTGGGTAAATTCACTTCTCCCGGGCGGGTGCTTCGGTTCTATGTCGGCCCCTCCGAAATGTATGTGATAAAATCTGTTCGTATAGCGAACAGGTGCTAGAGGGGGCGTGGTTCGTTCGGTGACAAGGGAAGCCAATCTTTCGTCAATTGTGAAAATACCCTCATCGATTGCCTCGGCCCAAGCGGTGTTGTCTGTACAGAGCCTTTTTCTGATAGAATCGCTCACAACCACCCATTCACCACCGGTATCGAGAACAAACCCAGTTTCTTCCGCCAGTTCTCTGAAAAGCGTCACGATCGAGGCCCCCTCCTTCCGACCCGCTAGAAAGATCCTGTCGTCCGAAAATTTTCTATCTTGGGGGGAAACACCCCCTCCGGGAAAGGCCCAAAATTCGGGGAAGGTGGGGACTTCTGGGTGTCTTAGTCCCATCAACATCTCCACATCTCCGTTCACATATCTAGTGATTACTGCGCTCGAAGCAAGCCGAGGCTCCTTAGGAAGCCGATTTGAATAGCCATTCACACTATATCCGAGCCTACGGAGGTATCTAATCACTATGACTGAAAAAAGAATCACAGCGTCTGACTTCCGTCAGGTCTCCAGATCCTGCCCGCAGAGAGGCTTTCGTATACGGATTCGAACACGATGCGATCGTCAATTTTCTTGTTTTCCGATCTTTTAGAGAGCGTCCTTAGTGGCATCGACATTCTGAAATTACCTTCAAACGCGCTCCTATGTCTTTCCAGGTAAGCCCAGTAAAGCGAGGATATGGGACAAGTTTTCTTTGGGTCAAGAGAGCATGATTTACAATAGTCCCCCATGCGATTTATGTAAGGAGTCCCCGATACATAGGGCTTGGTCATCATTGAATCGCCCAGTGCATAAGTTCCCATTCCCATTACATTTGGCTCCACGACCCAGTCGTATGCATCGATGAATGATGCGTGAAACCAGTCGGTAAGCTCTCTGGGATTCACATCTAGTAGGCTAGCGATGTTACTTTGAACCATCAGCCTCGGAATGTGGTGGGTCCACCCATCTTCCATGACTGATTGAACAGTTTGGTCGAGGCAATTTAATCCTGATTTCTCACCCCAATAAGCAACTGGAAGTTTACGATTCTGACTCAGGTGATTGGGGTTATGCTTTGGATCAACGCCTTTACGTTCAGATTTCCACCACCCGGCGTCGTTCTCGGTGTTGAGGGTCCTGTTCACCTCCAAATTCTGAAAGCCATCTGTCACCACGTGGATGTGGTGGACGTATTCCCTCCAGACAATTTGTCGAATGAAGCCTTCAACGCTATTTATTGGGGCGTCCGTGGAGAGTACCCTGTCAACAACATCCATGGGGAGCAGCCTACTCAGATTTAGCACTGAGGCCAGCCTGCTGTGAAATAGACCCCTAGACTGTGTAGTCATGGCATCTTCATACTTCCCGAATAAAGGCAGTACTGAAATTGCATAGTCCAACGCATCGTTCGCCTGGCTGATCGTCGTTGGCTGAGCAGAAAGGTCAACTGAGCCTGGATGCTCTTCAAATCTTGAGTTTACAAGTTCCTCCACTTCTAGGTCAATGTTATCTCTGCGATAGGATGGAGGTTCGGGTAGATCATGCATTCCGTCCCATGGGGACCTGTTCTCCGAATCAAACGAATATTTTCCGCCAATAGGTTTGGAATCATGCATCAATATGCCAGTTTCCTGCCTGAATTTTTGATAGAAGGGTGCCATTCTGAAAGGAGGCTTTGTTCCGAGGGCCTCTGTGAACCAATCGATGGGCGTAATCCATCCATTGTGGGGATGCTCAATGAGCAGTCCGGAATCAATCAGGGGGGATAACTCATCTCGCGTAGACTTCTCGGCGGCCCTGATTGTGTGAATGGTTCCTAAACCACCTAGATTTTGGAGTGTGACTGAATAATCCTCCTTCGTCATGATGTATGAAACAGGGTGACCCTTTTTCTGGGCCTCAATTGCAAAATGACGCATGTTTGAAATCAACACTGCGATCTTTTGTTTGTGATAAGGACGACTAGTGCCCTTTGCAATTGACTCGATGAGAATGAGTCCAGTTTCAGTTGGATGTTCGTCATGGAAGGGTATCAACGATAGGTTGAGTTGGTCGTAGAGGAGGAAGACCCATCTCTTGGGAGAGGATTGACTGTCATCTCTGAGGCAGGAGGGGAAACTTTCTCCCGTCCGATTATCCGGTGAACTGTGTTGTGAATCCACACCACCTTGTGACACCACCCCCAAATGAAATCCTGTAATGCCCCACAAATCTATTTCATCTTCATTTTTTTGCGACAACTTCTATTTTCCTAGTCTACTAGATTTGGCCATGCAAAACGTACTCCTCGTTGCCCTTGGGGGTGCGATCGGAGCGGTCCTTAGGTGGTCTTCGGAATCAATTTTCCCCACATCCAACATTTCGACTGCTACCTTATCGATAAATCTGATCGGCTCATTCGGTCTGGGGGCACTTATGGCTGGGTTTTCAATGGGTCATGCCTCGAAGGAAACCGTACATTTGTTGGGCATCGGCCTACTTGGCTCATTTACGACTATGTCCGCATACGCATTACAAACAGTTGAGATCGGCAACTCTTCCGGATTCCCCTCTATGGCAATGTATGTTGGCCTGACATCGTTGGGATGTCCATTGATGGCGCTGGGGGGTTGGAAATTCATGTCAATATTGACATAAACACAATTTTCCTCACTCCGTAGCGCTAAAACTGATCACTTCCTCCGGTTATTATGGCCGAACTGAGAGCAGTGAATCATGATGCGAATACCAAGGAGGGAATCTCAGGAATAGACATGCCTGTGATTGGACTTGGGGTTTGGATGATGAGTCAACCCGGTGAGTGCCTTCAAGCGGTGACAAATGCAATATCAATCGGCTATAGATTGATCGATACCGCCAGGGCTTACGGTAATGAAAAAGAGGTTGGAGAGGCCATAAGGGACTCAAGCGTACCGAGGGAAGAAATAACTGTCGTCACAAAGTTGAGGAGAGTGCATGCAACTGGTTATGAATCTACGATCGAACATTGCAGACTCAGTTTGGAATTGTTGGGATTGGAGCAAATCGACCTCTACCTAGTCCACGCACCACCAGAGGACCCTACTGCCAGAGAGCCCGTTTGGAGGGCGATGGAAGATCTTCTTTCTGAAGGGATGGTAAGATCAATCGGGGTGAGCAATTACGGTCTCCACCATCTGGAGCAACTCAAGAGTTATGCTCGCATTTTACCATCTGTAAACCAAGTTGAATTGAATCCTTGGATTCAGAGGAAAGAATTGCATCAGGCAACCAAGGATATCGGAGCTCTGACGATGGCATACTCCCCATTAGCTAGGGGGCAAAAGGCACAGGATAGACGACTGGAATCCATGTGCGAGGGTTTGGGATTCACAGCTCCTCAGGCAGCGATAAAGTGGTGTATAGATAACGGGGCAGTCGTAATCCCGAAATCCAGCCACCCCGGAAGACAGCTTGAGAACTTCCAATCCATGGATGTCGATCTCTCAGGAATAATCGATGAGATGAATGAGTTAGATTCCAATTATGTCTCTGGATGGGACCCGACGGTGGAGCCATGAACAGCAAGAGGGACCCAGAAACAATCGAGGAGGAACTAGAACTAATTGCGGAGGCTATGAGGTTGGGGATAGATCCATTTCCACCAAAACGAGAACGTAATCGAGTGATGCGGTTGACCCTGGGTTGGTTCATGATAGTGATAATGATCTCATGGGTGTCCCAATTCCTCTACAGAACCCTTTGAGTTGAGAGGGAAAAAAGAAATGAGGGAACCCCTTGGGGGGGTCATGGCGAAATACATGTATTCAGGAAATTACACCTCAAAGGGTGCTGCTGGGCTGTTAAATGATGGAGGCAAGGCAAGGCACGAGGAGGCCGAGAAAGCTGCCGCTTCCATGGGAGGCTCCTTGGAGGCATACTACTGGTGCTATGGGGAAATGGACTTCATGATGATCATCAACCTGCCATCCGAAGAGATGGCCATTAAATTCTCACTTTACGTCGGTGCATCGGGCGTCTTCAACGGCAAATTGACTCCTTTGATCACCGTGGACACCATGGAAGCCGCGACTTCCACAGAACTTCCGTTCATTAGACTACCAGGGGAATGAAACCCTGCTGTCGGTGGAGAGTCCATCGGCAACCCAGGATTTCTTTCTCAAATGCCAAAGGTATTCGAGGAAGGATCTTGGTAGTCCCGCCCGGATTCGAACCAGGGTCATGGCATCCAGAGTGCCATATGATGGACCACTACACTACGGGACTTCTGGTAGTCGGTGAGTGGTTCTGTATTTCAACGAACCCATGTCAGTGAGTCCCAGTCATGCTCGGAATCTGGCCATTATCTCTTCGTGCCTTTCCTTGCTGGGGCGCAGCATGTCCTCGCTTAGGTCGCATAGAGGCGTATCGACGAGGCCCTGATCTTCGTCAGCGGTTGGCATATCCGTGTTGTGATGGAGCAATCCTGTAATGTGCTTCTTGTCCACTTCCGCCGCGTGGAGTGCCGCTATTGCTGCGGTAGGGTCGGTGTAGTCATATTCCGTAGATAACGTCTCAAGCCTCAACACACTACCATCGAATAGCTCTACGTCCTCAAATCCACCCTCTGGAATATCCACTTCGTTCATGGGTTGGAAATGATGTATGTAATCGACGCCGTGCAACTCTTCGGATTGGGTCTTGACATATCCGTACGATTTGTAAGACTCGTCGTTGTTTGCGAATGTGACGCACGGAGAGATCACATCGATCACAGCCATGCCGTTGTGGCTCAGTGCGGCTTTCATCAAAGATGTAAGCTGCTTCTTCGCTCCAGAGAAGGAGCGTGCTACAAATCCACAGCCCAAATTAATGGCCAACTTGCACATATCGATTGGAGGTTGCTCATTTGGTGCGCCCTTTCGCTTCTTTGATCCCTTCTCGACTGTAGCGGAATATTGCCCTTTTGTCAGGCCGTAGACGCCATTGTTTTCGATGATGTAAACCATGTTCAGATTCCTGCGTATGGCGTGGATGAACTGGCCGATACCTATGCTTGCAGAGTCACCATCGCCCGAAACACCGAGGTAGACCAAGTCCTTGTTGACCATGTTGGCACCGGTGGTAACCGATGGCATTCTTCCGTGGACTGTGTTGAATCCATGCGATTGGCCAAGGAAATATGCAGGCGTCTTGGATGAACAGCCTATCCCACTCATCTTTGCAATTCTGCTGGGCTCTATGCCATTCTCCCAGCACGCTTGGATTATGACTCCGGAAATTTGGTCGTGTCCACAACCTGGGCAAAGGGATGATGGCCCCCCTGTGTAGTCGCTCTTGGGCCTGTCTATCACATTGAGTTTGATCACTTTGCTCATTGTGCCCCCTCCTTCAGGACTTCTAGTATTAGGTCGGCATATATCCTTGCTCTGGGCGGCATACCGTCTGAGTAGGCTACGCTCGATATTTTTGGCACTAGGTTGATCGGGAGCTCTTTTCTTAAGACACCATATAGCTGCCCGTCTCGGTTAATCTCCAGGACTATCACCCTGTTGTGTCGTTCAATGAACGCCTCGATGTCGGGGTGGAGGGGCACTGCCCTCACTCTGCATTGGCTCACTTTCAGGCCAGTTTCTTCAATGATGTCGTCGATTTCTTGTATCGAGTTTTCCATCGATCCCATGTAGATGATCCCTACATCTTTTTGCGTTTCCTCGCGGATCACGGGGCTAGGAAGGTGTTTTCTGGCGTTGAATAATTTCCTCTTCAGGCGCATCATCAGTTTTTGATACACCTCTGGATCCTCGCTGTATATCCCATCCTCGTCGTGACCGGTCCCCCTGTATAAAATGGGATCCAATCCCGAGCCTGGTAGTGTTCTGTAGGGAATCCCATCTCCGTCAACATCCCTGTATCTGCCATAGTTTTCAATTGCAGCCATCTGTTCTGCTGATCGAACGACTTTGCCCCTATCTATCGGTTCGTCTGGATATTCAAAACCACTGCAGACCCAGTTATTCATTCCCAGATCTAGGTCTGAGAAACCGAAAACTAAGGTCTGGAACCTCTCAGCATAGTCAAAGGCCCTCCATCCAAACTCAAAGCATTCTTCGACAGTACCTGGAATCAGGACAATATGTTCAGTATCTCCGTGACTTGCCTCTCTAAGGAGGTTCAAATCCCCCTGTTGCGTTCTTGTTGGCAGCCCCGTGGAGGGCCCAACCCTGTTGACGTCCCAGATAACGCCCGGAACTTCTGCAAAGTATGCCAACCCAATGAATTCGGACATCAACGAGATGCCTGGACCAGAGGTACATGTCATCCCCCTGCCTCCAGCCCAGCCTGCTCCGAGAACCATGCCTGCTGCTGCTAATTCGTCCTCGGCCTGGACCACGGCGCATGTAGACATGCCGTCTTCGGTTTCTCTCAATTGTGGGAGCCAGTGAATTATGCCCTCTGCAAGGGACGAAGAGGGGGTAATGGGGTACCAAGATAGCATGTTGACTCCTCCGTAGATCGATCCAAGTGCGGCAGCCTCGTTCCCGTCGATGAGGAATGTACCCTCTTTCTTTTGCCGGGCTTCAACGGCATGTGGACTATCCCATGTGATGCCCTCTTCGGCCATCTTTCTGCCTTCTTCTATAGCTCTGAGATTGACCTCCACGGCCGATTTCTTTCCTTTGAACTGCCGATTGACTGCCTTTTCGAGGGCGACCTGATCTATTCCGATAAGGTGCTGAATGACTCCGACATAATACATATTGGCAATCATCTTGGCCATTTTGGGATTTATTCCGCGTGCAAGCTTTGTCATCGGTAGCCCGAAAACTAGGCAATCATCCCGTTCAACCGGCAACTTCACATTCTCGTTGAAAATAATTACCGAACCGGATTCAACTTTCTCTATGTCCTTGAACCAAGTATCCGCATTCATCAGGACCTGTATGTCGGTTTTGTCCCCCGGTGCCTGGTACCCCTGATCCGACGCACGAATGATGTACCAAGTGGGAAGCCCGGATATGTTGCTGGGGAATAGATTCTTTCCACTGACAGGAACTCCCATCTCGAACATTGAGTTTAGGAGAATTAGGTTGGATGATTGGGATCCTGTCCCGTTGGCAGTTGCTACGTTGATTACGAAGTCGTTTATTGATACATCCATTTCGGGAATACACATCCTTGCAAGCGTCCATCAGCAGTGCGAGCGAGCCGTCGCTGATGCATGAGGGACTTGAGTATTCCTATCTGATAAACGGTTCTAGCACGAGAAAAATTCCTATCCCGTCATCCGTCATCTTTTCATTCCAGATACCACCCGGGGGGGTCATGCCCTCTACCTCTGTGAGGAACGCAGTTGCAAAGTCAAAAGACCTGATGGAAGATGGAGATTATGATGCAGCCCTATCCACATTGAGAGACACTTGGGACACTAAACTAAGCAAAGGGGATCAAGTACTGCTAGTTAGATCCGCGGGGCTGGTCCACATGTCACGAGGTCAAAATGACGAGTCGATAAGGAGGCTAGCATGGAAGGAATCGAGGAAGAGCTTTGAGCGCGCTCAGAAAATAGACCCAGGAAACAAGGAGACTCGAAAACAATTGAATGCTCTGATGTCTATGATGGACGAGGCCAACATACAACTTGGAAGGGGATTTTCTATATTCGCAAATGGCGAGCCTACTCCATTTGGGTTGCTAGCCATGTTCCTATCGGGTATAGTTCTACTAGCCGTATTCGGGCAGGGGCGCGATTTAATCACAGGTTGGGGCGAAGATGACGCTTCGACCACTCTTGACGGAGACAATGTCAAGCTGACCGTGAGTTATTACCCTCAAATTGGAGGACAAAAGGTCACCAGCGAGATTGATATTCAATTATACCCTGATATGGCACCATCCCATGTTTCCAGTTTCATCCAGCATGTAGATGCAGGGTTCTACAACCAGACTACCTTCCATCGGGTAATTGATGACTTCATGATACAGGGAGGGGATTTTGAGAATTCAGATGGAACAGGCGGATATGCTGCGAGTTTCTATGGGTATTGCAACGGGCAAGAGGAGGCGAATGCAGGAGCCTGTTCTTACACACAGTATACACTGCCAGATGAAGCAGACAATGGACTCAAGCACCTGCCTTGCACCATCTCGATGGCCAAAACCAGCTCCCCTAACACAGGTGGCAGCCAATTCTTCCTAATTCCGGATGACAGCACCCCGAGTTGGCTCGATGGCCAACATACCGTTTTTGGCACGATTATTGCCGGTTGTGAGGCGGTGACAAGCATCAGCGAGGTTCAAACAGGCAGTAATGACCGACCGACGAATCCCGTAATTCTAGAATCAGCAATATTGCTGTAATGTGATTCTCCCGGCATCTTCAATTGCCACCCACTAGAGGGAATGCATGATGGGCGACACCTTGCCGTTTGATTCGATGAGGAAGTTTGAGAAGTCCGATGGCTCGACGTCTCGTTTTGCATCCATACAGGCCTTGGAGGAGGCGGGGCTGTGCATTATTGACGACCTGCCTTACACGATCCGCATTTTGCTGGAGTCTGCACTGAGACTTTGCGATGAACGATTAATTAACACAAAGGATATCCAAAATATTGCATCTTGGAGCCCTGACTGCGAGAGAAGCGAAATCCCCTACAGGCCCAGTCGGGTCCTGCTACAGGACTTCACTGGGGTCCCTGCGGTGGTCGATATCGCGGCAATGCGGGATGCCATGGTCGAGATGGGCGGGAATCCAAACAAGGTCAATCCCCAGGTACCTGTTGACCTTGTCATCGATCACAGCATACAAGTGGATGCGTCAGGATTGGTGCCCAATGCACTTGAACTCAATCTTGAGTTTGAATATCACAGGAATATGGAGAGGTACTCATTCCTGAAATGGGGGCAGTCGTCCTTCTCTAATTTTCGTGCAGTACCCCCTGGCCGAGGGATTGTCCACCAGGTAAACTTGGAATGGATTGCGTCCCTCGCCCGTGAAGAAAATGGGATCTGGTTACCTGATTCTTTGGTCGGCACTGATAGTCACACCACCATGATCAACGGATTGGGAGTATTAGGTTGGGGAGTAGGAGGCATCGAGGCCGAGGCGGTTATGCTGGGCCAACCAATTTACATGCTCCTCCCCGAAGTGGTTGGAATGGAATTGACCGGCTCCTTGAAACCAGGCGTTACTGCGACGGACATGGCACTCAGAATTGTGGAAATGCTGCGGGAACATGGGGTAGTAGGTCGATTTGTTGAGTTCTTCGGTAGTGGATTGGATACATTGAACCTCCCTGATAGGGCCACCATCGCAAACATGGCTCCTGAATACGGGGCAACTTGCGGATTCTTCCCAGCAGACCAAGTCACACTGGACTATCTGGTATCATCGGGGAGAGATCCCTCTGCAGTTGAAGACATAGGACGTTACCTGAGGGCGAATTCTTTGTTCAGGCAGGAAACCTCAACAACACCAAAATTCACATCGACTCTACATCTCGACCTCTCTTCAGTGGCTTCGTCAATGGCTGGTCCCAAACGACCACAAGACAGGGTCGAACTGGCGGTAATGAGAGATCATTGGCGGGAATCACTCACAGCACCATTGGGGCACTTTGGCCACGGATTGGACCAGGCCAATATTTCTGAAATTCAACCACTGGAGGAAAGGGGCACTGTCCTCAGCCATGGTTCCGTGGTGATCGCCGCAATCACCAGTTGCACGAACACGAGTAATCCGTCCGTGATGATAGGAGCTGGTCTACTCGCCAGGAATGCTATCACGGCAGGGCTTGCAATCAAGCCATGGGTCAAACCTAGCCTGGCCCCTGGCTCCAGGGTAGTGACAGAGTACCTTGAAGCGGCGGGTTTAGAAGAGGATCTCGCACATCTAGGCTTCAACACGGTTGGTTATGGCTGTACAACCTGCATAGGAAACTCAGGACCTCTGGATGAAGACATAGAAAAGGCGATAGACGAGGGAGACCTTGTAGTGGGCAGCGTGCTTTCTGGAAATCGAAATTTCGAAGGTAGGGTGCATGCCAAGGTCAAAGCCAATTACCTAGCGAGCCCCCCTTTGGTCGTCGCCTACGCAATCGCAGGCCACCTTGATTTTGACTTCTCCTCCGACCCTTTGGGATTAGATAGGGACGGCCTGCCAGTATACCTGAAGGACATTTGGCCATCAGATCAGGAAATCATCGACGTGATGTCAAAAGCCATTTCTCCTCAGATGTATCGTGAACGATACTCGGACGTCTTGTCCGAGCCACGCTGGGAGGCTATCCCTGCCCGGGACTCTGAGTTGTATGAGTGGGACCCAAAATCAACCTACGTCAGAAGGCCCACCTTCTTGACCGACGTACCCCTGGATATGGAGCCCATTAAGCCGATCACTGGCGCTCGCTCGCTACTGGTTTTAGGAGACAGCGTCACCACAGACCACATCAGTCCAGCAGGGGCCTTCTCAGCCTCTTCACCTGCAGGCGAATACCTTCAGGATCACGGAATAGAAAAGACAGAGTTCAATTCATACGGCAGCAGACGCGGGAATCACGAAGTCATGATGAGAGGGACATTCGCCAACGTCCGAATCAAAAACAAGTTGGCTCCGGGCACGACTGGAGGATACACCACCCATATCCCATCCAACGAGGTTTTGTCCGTCTTCGAGGCCAGCATGAGGTACCAAGATGAGGGAACCCCTCTGATTGTTATCGCAGGCAGCCAATATGGAACAGGAAGCAGCAGGGATTGGGCGGCCAAGGGACCACTACTGCTTGGGGTAAAGGCAGTAATCGCAACGTCGTTTGAAAGGATACACAGGTCCAATTTGGTAGGGATGGGAATACTCCCGCTGTCATTCAAAGAGGGACAAGGGCTTGCTGATATCGGCCTCGACGGGACAGAGTCTTTCGACATTCCATCCCATCTTGCCACAAGGCCTGGACAGCTCATCCCGATAACTGCCACCAACAAAGCAGGCAAATCAACCATCTTCCAAGCCAAGGTCAGGCTCGATACACCGGTTGAGGTCGAGTACTTTCAGAATGGCGGAATCCTTCAAACAGTGCTAAGGGGTTTAGCAAAATAGGAGTTGCAACTTTGAAATCCAGACTAGTGTTCAGACATGATGGCCATGAGATCATCGCAGTTATCGAGGGTCCTGAGGCGTGGGTGAAACATTTTTCTGATCAAATAGGTCTAGGCTTAGACTCCGGTTGGATGATGGAACTAACCCATGGGGAAGGGAAGGACCCAATGGGGCCTAGCAGTGATGAGCCAATTTTGCCCGGCCCACCACCTGATCCATCGAGGATACCAGCGGTAATCCGAGAGATAGGTTCCTTCGATCCCACACAGAATTCAGATGCCACTTCGCCCCCTGATCTCGATGAAAATGAGTTGAAAATCTTCATCTCTGAGATGCCCGAGCCGCAAATTCCCCCAGATTCAATATCAATGGACCCGCTTACTGAGGAGTGGCTAAGGCTCGTCATGGCGATCGTCATCACTGAACACGGTCTTTCCTCACTAACCCCCCAGAAGATAGCCGACTTGCTCTCGGAAAGGACAGCCCTTGACGAAATTGCCGTCAGCCTAGCACTGAAGCGTTTGTGGGCCTCTGGTAAGGTGGACAGAATTCTAACAGATTCAGGTCATGAGTACGCTCCTTCACCCTCCTGGATACAAGTCTACAGAGACTAACAACAAGACTCAGCATTGCGCATTTGTTGGTAAATAATAAGAGACCATTGCCACTCCGGCGAGCCATGCGCAGCGTGGGCAAGACGAAAGGAAATGAGAATAGGAGAGTCAAGGCGATCACTTTAGTCGTCATGATGGTATCCATGACAATGCTCAGTTTGATTCCAGCAGCTAGTGCCTCTCAGATCACACAATACGCAGTTCAGAGGGACCCGCATTACGTTGACACAGGGGACCTGGACTGTGATGGGGACAACGACATCGTCGCGTCTAGCAGCATGGGCTTCTACCTCACGTCGATGTTCAACGACGGCTCGGGAGGCTTCCCTGACAGACAAGATATATTCATTGCAGGTGGAGTGGGAGATTCCCAACGGCAAAACATATTCCAGACTGCAAACAGCCAACAAATCCAGATCGCCGACATAGACGGGGACCAAATGCCAGACATCGTCTACTTCCAGGAGAATGTTAGATTCGTGGGTGAAACCTTCGTCAGACCTGCCAACCTAACGGTTATTTGGGGCGAGTGCAACAAAAATACGCATCAATGGGATCGCGACATCATCGAAATCCCTTCTCACCCATTTAGCCAAGGCATGGATATTGGTGACATAGACGATGATGGTGATGATGACATCGTTCTTGCAACCCTGACCCCAGACGGTGGCCAGACTTACCTAGAAGTATTCAAGGGCCCAGATCCAGGCCCGCAAGCAGATCAAACGATCCTCATCCCCGCTCCGACTTATGGCCATTACAGCTACATTGAGTTGGGTCAATGGGGGGAGGATCTGGCAGAAGACCCCTTCACAGGACAAACTCTCCCCGGTGAATGCGAAGACCTCGATTTATGGGTCTTGAGGACTCCGAGGTTCAACCCCGGAGCCGGTTACTCCGTGGGCAACTACGACAACATGACCGTAATAGAATTCGATTGCGTCACCGGCTTGTATGCTGACCCGAACGTTGGAGGATCTGCAGCCGCTTCTATCCACGATTTTACCCTGGATGCTGAGCATGGATATGAGCTTGAGATCGATGTGGAGGACACAGACGGCGACGGAATCGTCGACATGGTCGCTGCAGTTGACGGAATAGAAGGGAGAATAAGCTATGCGACGCGATCCTCAGTTGGATCAAATTGGGACACCAGGAATTACATCAACTTAGGAAACTACAAGGGCGCCTCGATCACGATCTCAGACGTCAATGGCGATGGAAACATGGATTTCTTCATACCGACGGAACTGACACTAACTCGGCTACAGGACTCATCCTCGAGGAACCAAACATACACGACCGTTGAGAACCTCAGAGAACTGAACAGCGTGGAGATCATCCTTTCCAATGGCCAGGGGACTGGATACCTCTCTCCGATTTCTTTCGACGTAGGTAGAAGGCCCACGGTTGCCGCTCCAGCACAACTCAAAGGAGATGACACAACCGCCCAGGAGATCATAATTGGGCAGAGAGACTACTCCTACCGATTCGGGAGCGGAGCCATGTGGATGGACAGCCTTGGGTGGCCCGGAGCAGGAGATTTCCTGTCTGTCCTTACCCTTGATAACCAAGATGTCGCAATTGATGGATTGACAATCGCACCCGCTTCTACAGACCCCGCCACTGGAAATGCACAACTTGGCGAAGGTACGAGATTCGTCAATGTCACTCTGATGAACACGGGCCTCAACCCGGTTAGTGGATCAGTGGATCTCGACCTCGCGGTGAAAGAAGTTGTTGGCGGAGTGGACACATTGGTGTATTCCAACGATTTCGATGGAAATGAAGACACAACAAACTGCGCCGGTTGTACTTGGACAGGGGCGTCATACACGTCTGACTTCGCCCCCGGGACATCTTGGCACGCTGAGACGGGTTCAACTGCATCGACTGAAAACGTATCCACCTACGAGGCTGACCACAATCCAACAACCTACATGTGGGCAGGACTCGACTACAATGGTACTGCTGAGAACAACTCAGGCTACTTCAACAACATGGATGAGGCCTTCATCCTGGAGGACGTTGATCTAACTGGGGCCGATGCGGCCTTCCTTGACGTCTCAATATTGTGCAGCGTGGCATTCACGAACCTCTTCCTTTCAGAGCCGTATGTTGTGCAGGAGAGATGGCTGTATGAGGATTCGTGCGGCATCGAGGCCTTCTCTGAAGGGCGGGGATGGGAGAGTGTCTGGTTCCAGGGCGGATATGATTTAGACCGATACTTCAACATCCTTCAACTGAATCAAGATCCAGAGTTGGAAATAAAGAACTTCGCCATATATCCGCAATATGTCACGGAATGGACCAACTACACAGAGGGCGGTGACGAGGATGAGGACGTCAACACAGTAGAAGCCATTGATCTAACTCCCTATGCTGGGGAGGTGATTGACCTTAGGTTCAGATTCAGGAGCGGCCTTTACGGCTCTGTGGGGACAACGGACACCTCGTATGACACCGGGCTTGATGGTTTCGCATTCGACAACATTTCTATCATAAAGAGGAACACGATATTTGGCCAAGAACAATCAATCTCGCAACAAGTGAGCTTCCAGCCTCTTGCAGCAGGTGAAGAGAGGGAAATCACTCTGTCTGCAGACTTCTTAGATAACACGACCTACTACATTAGCGCTGGCTTGACCAATTTCAACGGATTCGTAGATCAGGATCCCATCAATGATGCTTTGAAATTCCAGACCACTGTCAAGAATCTCTATGACCCTGGTTTGGCGGCAGATCCTTTCGTCGACTTCGAACCAGGCGTCCGCTACGCATCTGCTGAGTACCCTATCGAAATCATGGTTCAGAACTTTGGAAACACCATTACAAATTGGACTACCGAAGCAGAAATATTCAACGCATTACCCGATCTTACGGCAATTGAGGACTTCTCGGGAATCAATCCAATCTGGTCCGATGATGGTAACGAAAACGGATCAAGACTGGATGATTCCACAACTTCGAACCAAGTCTTACCCCAAAATCAAGGCGTTTTCAAGAACTACGCATATTGGCTAGGTGATCCGGATGTGGGTTACGGCGACGATTGGAACGAACCAATGTCTGTAGGGCCAGTAGGAGTCGGCCAAACAGATTCTGACTATTCCTACGTATCCTGGGACTACTACGCAGAGGGAGACTACCTTGTAGATCAATTTGGCAATATTCAGACAGTCAGGGACCAAGCCGCATTGTTCATAGAATGGACGAAACAAGGCCAATCATACAACGGGCTTGTCCAAGGATCATGGGTAGATCTCAACGAAAATGGCATCCAGCGGACGAACCCTGAAGACCCCCAGTTCCATGCCTGTGAAGACTTCGACAACGACGGTAATTATGATGAAGCTGAGTACTTTGGAGACTTCGGAGATCGGGGATACTACACTTGGTTTGACTCGGAGCAAATCGTGAAGTCGGTCGTGCTGGATCTCACGCACATCATCCTAGAGAACAGGACATCCGATGAAGCATTCCAGTGGAGGGATGAATGTACTTCGCTAGAAGGTTCGGAAGTCACACTCACATGGAGATTTATCTCGAACGGAGATGGGATAAATGGAAACGCAGGTTTGGCCGGCTTTGCAATCGACAATATTCGATTTGAGGAATTCACATTCGAAGATGACGGTAACTACAGCGTGGAGGTCAATGGCCTCGACTCCCAAGAGAGTCAAGTCGTGAACCTCGGAACTCACGACTTTGACTCTGGGTTGTACAGAATCGACGTACGAACGATTTTCGACAACAACGATCCAACACAGAAATGGTACAATGCAGAGGAGGTTAATCCAAGCAACAATTTCTCCAAGGTCCAGTTCAGCATAGACAGCGCAGAAATCACCCTCCTGCAGCCCAATGTTCTGGACTGCGTTGGAGATGTGACCTATGAGTGCGTTTATCCGATCAGTCCGACATCAGCACACACATTCTCTTTGCCGATACTCAATGGTGTGATTGAGGGTGTTTACGAGGTGACCATGTCAATCGTCGACACAACCACTGGCCAAATGGTCTGGCAAGCAACTTCGGACAACGGGCCATTCGATTTGGTTCCTCATCAGCGAGCCTTCGCGAATTGGACACTCGGAAGCAATGCACAGGTAGGTTCGACTGGAATGTTCAATTCTTGGGAGTCAGGAAGGGCATACAATCTGAGCTGGGATGCGAAGTTAGTCTCGGATGACTCAGAAAATGGAAACAAGAGATACTTTGACATCACCTTCATGGACGATATTGATGTAGCAATACTTTCCAATCCAACCGACCAAAACCGCCTCCAGAGAGTTAAATCTGACTTGGAAGCAATGGGGATGACCTACACTCAGTTCCGAACCAGTGAGTGGGAAGACTATGTCACCGAGGATTGGACAGGAGTCTACCACAAGGTACTACTCCCGTGGCAGACGGATTACAATGCCGCATACGGAGATTATTACCAAAAGCTTAGCGAGGTAAGAGCCAGTGGACTCTCAGTGATAGACGTTCTAGATAATTTCATGGTCAACGGTGGCACACTCCAAGTCCACTTAGGCCCATACAGGAACGATTACGTGCCTGATAATCTGCCATTTGGGATGGACATTCAAGAGAGGAATCCAGCCAACTCATCAATTAGATTCGACTATGATGATGTTCGAGTGATCGACAGATATCACCCACTCCTCGGTGGAGTCGACCTGACTGCGTTGCAAGGGGTCCACGGTGGACAATATGTTGCTATGTCGGGCCTAGACATTTCACAGGTCCTCCCTAATCAAGTTCCCGCTGCTTGTGGTGGCAGGATATCCGATCCATTGGGCACCTTCCACAGCCTGCTAGGTAGCGTAGAATACGGCTCACAGTCCCTATTGAGCCTCTGCAACAGAGGCAATGGTGGAATGATAGTCACGACAATGGATGTCGAGAACCCCAGCTTTTCCGAGCCTTACGGAGGCCAGACCATGCCCTTGCTATCGAACATGCTTGGCTACTCTGTGACCCCATATCCATTTGACTTCGGAATTGCAGGCGACACATTTGACCTGACAATAAACGGAGTCTCTCCTTCGATCAATACGGTCACCAAGGCCTACAACACGGTCTACATCAAATCCAATTCAGAACTACAGTTCAGTTATGTCTCGGATGCGAGTGATTTGATCGCAGACTGGACCTTAGAGCCTGGTGGCGAAGACGCCGTGACTGGTTGGAACAGTGAAATAGTGGATCCAGGCGAATTTTCACACGTCTCACAGTCCTCCGCGGAGATACCCACATTGGGATCATTCTGCGTAGAGAGCACGCTGTCCTCAACTGGTTGCTTCATCGGTGCTGAATGGCTTTTGACGCTGTACCTACACGATGCTGAAGGCCACACTAGAATGACCTATGTACGCCTCATTACAAACGATACTCTCGCCGATGAGTCTGATCCAACTGCATCTATGAAACTCGTCGAGGACTCGTTGACCGATGAGTATGTTGAAGACGACGGAACCAAGACCGTAGCTGGCACAGATTGGGATGTGCACAGGGTTAGACTAACCCCAACTGGCGACATAACCCTGTCATTCTCAGGGGCGGAAAGCAACGATGCCGACGCTCCGGAGGGAGAAAGCGGCATACAGTTGTACTCGTGGAGGGTCTATTTCGACTATCCAGTCACATCCCAACCCAGCCTAGATGGCCATGTTTTCGACATACCCGCGACTGCCGGCGGGGACTCCTTTAGCTACACCTTTAGGAACGTCACCAGCGATGGTACGCTCGAGAATCAGATAAGGCTTGAATTAATTGTGTACGACAAAGCAGGGAAGTCCTCCTCAAAAGCAAGGATGTACTTCGTAGTGGTCGGAGAGGATTTCGGAGACGAACCTCCGGTCGTGACCTTCAGTTCCCCCAAGCCGAATGACTCCCAGACAGCAGATCGAGTCACAATCAGCGGAACTGTCGCCTCTGGAGCGGAGAATTCCGATGTCAGGATACAAGTTGCCTTAGCAGATCCTATGATCCTTGATCTGTCGCCAACTCCAAAGGCTACTCAGAAGCAAATTGGCAAGTACAACGAAACAGGTTTGCTGGGAGATGGCTCTACCTTCTCGATAACCCTCGATATCTCCGACCTGTACTCAGAGAGTGAGGGGGTACTCTCTACGGTGCATATTCGGGTAATCGAAGGAGATGGACAAAGGTACACAATAAGTACGAGTGAGGACATATACCTCCTCAAGCGTAGCAGCGATCCGTGCGTCAGAGATCCCTCAGCTGCAGGTTGCGATTCAGGCGCTCAAGGTATCGGCCTTGTTATCCCAGTAGTCGGGGGTTTACTTCTGGTTCTCGCGATCGCAGGGGTAACACTAGCCATGAGGGGTAGGACGAGAACCACAGTTAGTGACGAGATACGATCCTTCCAAGGAGTCCAGGATCTGGATCCAGTGGAGGCATACGTACAGCAGATGGTAGGCCAGGGGTATCCTGAAGACTATGCAAGGCAATATGCACAGGACTACTACGCGAATCTTAACAAGAAGTGAAGACTTCAATTAGGTTTGAACTCTGTTGACCACTTACGGGAAATCCGTTGTCCTCCGGCAACGATTTTCTCGTGTCGCTCAAGCCATGCGGGTGGACGATAGGTCAACATCTTCTTGTGGAGCCTACCGCTCCTAATATCCTCAGGAATGCAAGTCTTGCCTGATGCCATCTCAATGTCAAGAGCCCGATCAAGATCGGTTGCATTTCGGTTCATCCATCTGAAGAGTGGTTCTGAGGCACGAGTCAGTGTATAGAATGCGATGAGTATAGTCATGAATGTGGCAACCTGTCCACCTGCACCATAGGACGAGAGGGATGCAGAGGAGACGAAACCTATCATGAAGACGAATGGCGCGATAATGAAAAACAGAAAATACGTTTGAGTGACGGGTTTCTGATTTCGAAATTTACTTATCTTCCCCCACCTTTGATCGTTAGGGTCCTGTGGTCTGAAAATTTGACCCTTCTTTTTCTTCATTGCATCATGCAAACTTCTTCGGATGTCCTCCAACCTCCTCCTTTGTGAAGTGGACAGTGATGCCCCTTCAAGCAATAATATCTGATCGGAAACTTGCGATGCCTTATCGTAATCGCCGTATCTGGCTAAAATTGAGGCTTGCTCAATAAGCGGAACCGGTGATTCTGGATTCACGTCCCTGTAATTCGACCACCATTCTAGGGCGTCTTCCAACATTCCAAGGTGATCAACAAGTATCAGGCCCCCTAATGCCCATGCCTCATCCATGGAAGGATCGCATTCAACCGCCGATCTGAGACATCTCAGGGCATTCGCGGACTGAGAGAGAGTTGGATCAATCGGCTTACCACGGCTTCTGGGGGGTAAATTGAGGTCTGCCGCCTCGACCCAGAGTAGAGCGTTATCAGAGTCTTTTTCAAGTGCGTTTTCAATTATCCGGAGAGAATCCTCTCGAGACTCATTGTTCCTGACTTCGGAAATCCATTCCGAGTTATGCTCTGTGTCAGCCATCGTCCCGCGGAGACAAGCACATACAATGAATGCTCCTATCTCTGAGGTTTCCTGCGAGTTCTCTTCCTTCCCCTATCTGGCTGATTGTATGAGCTCCTTTGTGTTTTCTTTCCCCCTGGTGAGCGCCTGTTATGTCTGGGATTAGATCTCCTGCCATCCTTCTTGTATCCAGATTGTCTGCCTTTCCTTCCTCTATCGGAACCACGGTTCTGGTTTGGTTTATTGGTTTCCGACCGCCTCTCGTTACAATTCGTACATCTCCCTGTTCTGGAGTTCAAGGTCCTGCATTTGTTGCAAACCCATGTTGGGAGGACCCTATTCGTTGTTCCATTTTTTCTCTGACTAGTTTTTCTTGCCACCTTGGAATTGCGATTTCTGGAGCCACCCTTGCCCTGATTCCCAAATTGGCCTTTTCTATTTGAGGATCTAAAGATCTCTACAGGCGCACCCGTCGCTGAAGCAGGGTCTATCCTTTTCGATAGAACGACGTGAATCAATCCGGAATTGACGCTCCCGATCACAGAATCAACACGTCCAATATTCTGGCCCCCCTCGATTTGCACCGTCCAACCCAAACCTGGAGGCACTCCCTCAAAATCGACCAACAGGCCACCGAGATGGGACATTGAAACTATGCGGCCTCTGACGGTCATGGTGCCCCTCGGTGACCCCTTCCATACATGAATGCAGCAGCAAGAATACCTATCGAGGAGGAATAAATTGGGAAGGGAACAAACCCCACGCCGTCATCATCTCCTTTCTTGGGCATCTCTTCTGGACCAACAGATGTCAATGCTGAGGTGGAATTAAGGCTACTTTCAGCAATTGCGCACATTCCTGATGTATCGCATCCACGAACGGAAACTGTATGGGGGCCGACGTCAAACAATCTGAAGTCTATGGGTCCAACCGACCATGTGTTACCAAATGATTGAACGGTTCCAATATTTGCGCCGTCAATGTACATTGTAAATGTCACATATTCTCCATCCGGATCGCTGAACATTCCATTCATCTCCCATTCCGTCCCGGTCCATTTAGTCTCAAGGATTGACAAAATTGGAGGGGAACCAATCTTTTGAAGGAGGATTTCACTCCTCTCTGAGCGCTCATAAACCCCCTCTCCTGAATATTTGAACCAGACACTGAGGGGGCCGGGGTTTGCTATTCTGGCATCCCCGGTAAACATCAATTCTGTGACAGAGTCTGAGGAGTTCAATACGATAGTCTCGTCGTAGAATACCGGACCACTGCCAGACCACTCTATGCCTATGGAAAGACTCACCTGGAGGAACTCTCCGTCTGATGGGTTTACTGTGTCTATCTCATTCAAGATTAATCTCAGGTCATCTAGAATATCAAGGGAATTAGACTGGGTGTTCACCGAGAATCCCTTCTTGATGTGAAAATCGCGAGTAGATGTAGATTGGCCGGATTCATCTTCCGCTGAGCACGAAATAACGTTGTAATCGTAGTCAAACCCCATTGATACCACAATCGCCCTGGAATCTGTCACAAGATTGGTGTTGGACCCCTCCTCCAGGCAAATCAAATCTAGGGATGACACCGCATCTTCGTCAGAGAACCAACCCGCGATTTCGTTCCATTCCGCGACTAAAACTCTGGTGGACTCCAAAGTCGATGCCACAGAGCTGTAAATCCATGTAGTGCCATTAGCCGGCGCAGTTGAGGTCCAAATGGGACTCTCATCTGTTGGAGGTTGGATGGTTGTCAAGTCAAAGAATAAGTCCTCTCCTGCGGGCCAGAATGAACTTGGCCTGTCTGGCATGATTGTAAGAACCATCCCCCCCTGTTCGTCATACCCTGCGGTAGCCACAGAGGATCCGTCACCAATGCAAGAACCTCTGATTGGAGTTGGAGAGCCACCGTTGAGGAGATCCCTTCCCTCACATTCTTCAAACATTGAGAGCCGCATGCCCTCAACATATGGTGCGTTAATAGTGTAAGTCGCTCTTGAAATGTTTGAAGTGTTCATAGCCAGAGTAAGGGTCTCAAGTGATTGTATGTTGTGCAAATTCACGGTGCCACTCAACATTAGTTCAATTCTGCACTCGTCAAGATGATTTGCCTCAGTGTCGCAATCCCTGGACTCACTAGGCGCAACAGGGACCTCATAGCAATTGTTGCTACCGAAGGTGCTGCATGACCGGACTGATTCGTGCCGTTCTGGGACCATATTCCATTCAGCAATTGAAACGCCATCTTCCACCCATGTGGCATTTCTCCAGTCAACTGCCGGACCGCCTCGGTGATGCTCCCCATCCCTGACTCCTACCCTTGTCATTGTGTATTCCACGCAATCTGCTGCCACGGATCGAACTGCTTCTCTCTCATCAGATGATAGCCATCCATCCCCTCCACTCGGTATCAGTCCGTCAAGTAGGTCGTCCAAAAATGCCCGAAAGTCATCTGCCATGGTTCCGTTTATCCATGCTAATGCCTCTATCTGTGCAGTGCGCCAATTGTCTGCAACTGTGACGTTAAAGTCAGCCCATGTGTATGTAAAAACATCTTCAAAGGAACTCTTCGAACACTGCGCTTCTAAGGAGGTTCCACCCCCAAATTGACTCATTACTACCGATTCATCTTGCAGATTGGGACGATTTTCAACCCCAACCCCATTTATTCCAAGGAGCAACAACATCGCAATGATTGCCAGCGTAGGACCTCTGCGCATGATGAGGCAAGTCCCCCCTCACACTTCACTCTATGTCTCACGAAACAGAACGCATGCATGTCAACCGGACTCTGGCACGAATGAAACTAGGCCCCATCCCCACCAGATCCAAATAGAGGATTAGGTGGGCCTAAATTAATGGCAACCACGGGAGCTGGTGATGTGGTAGTCCGTTTGGATGGAGTCACTATCGGCTATGACAAAAACAAGCCATTGGCTGAAATTCCATCATTGAAAATAAAAAACGGTGAGATTTTAGCAATCGCGGGTCCCTCAGGAATCGGCAAGTCAACACTGGTGAAGACAATCGCCGGCTTGGTCAGACCACTGTCTGGCGATATTGAGGTATGTGGTGTCATGGCACCTCGAAGGCCTGTGAGAGGGGAGTTAGGGTACATACCACAACGATTGGGACTTATTCGCCATGCAACCGTCTTCCACAATGTATTGATTGGCTCCCGTGCAAAATTCTGCGGGCCGCTTGATATCTTCGCTTCTAAACAAGCGAAAGAATGGGCCAAAAAAGCGATTGCCATAATGGGGCTGGAGCATAAGATCTGGGAACCCATCAAACGTTTATCCGGGGGTCAACAAAGGAGGGTCGCCACAGCTAGAACACTCGCTCAAAGACCAAAATTAATCCTTGCTGATGAGTTCTTGAGTGAGTTGGATGAGGAAACAATGTCTAAAGTCGCAAATGCAGTTGTTGAGTATTCTCGGCAGGAAGGGGCTGCAGTAGTATTGATTGAGCATGACATTAGCCGTGCGAGAAGTATTGCAGACAGACTAGTTGTGATGGACGACGGACGACTAAACCCATTCTTATCAGAAACAAAAACTTTGGAGGTCAAGATGTGACGGCAATGCTTCGTATCAATCCAGGACTTGTGTTGTTTTCCTGTTTCTCCCTTGCAGTATACCTGATGATTGGATCCGTTGACGACTGGGGGCGACTTTCAAACGGATTGGGTAATCTGAGAATCTTCTTTTTCGAATCTCTATGGCCTCCGGATTGGAGTATTTTTGAGCCTAGATTGTACCCTGAATGTCAAGCACCAGGAGGACTATCAATAACGTGCTCGACAGCATGGATTGGTATGATGGAAACTCTGAAAATCGCCTTCATATCAACGGTTTTCGGGATGGTGATATCGCTGCCCCTTTCCTTGTTGGCTGCAAACAACATAAGCAAACCGGGACTCTCGGTCGCCACGCGGTTTCTACTCGCATCAATGAGGAGCCTACCTTCAATAATATGGGCAATATTCTTCGTTATTCTGATAGGTTTTGGGCCAGTATCCGGCATCTTTGCAATGACTGTTTACACCGTGGGTTATCTTGGAAAACTTCAATATGAGGCAATCGAGGGTATGAATAGCCTCCCATTGGAAGCTGCTGAAGCTGCCGGCTTAGGTAGAATCGAGAAAGCAATCAATATCGTCATTCCAGAATCTGCGAATGATTTGATTTCCCAGGCTATCTTCATGTTCGAATACAACGTTCGTCACGGATCAGTCATAGGCATAGTCGGAGCGGGTGGAATAGGGTATTACATTGACCTCTATCTTGGATTCCTGGTCTACGACAAAGTCATTGCATATCTGATACTAGTGTTCATCGTTGTATTTGTGATTGACTCGATTTCTGTTTATATTAGGTCATTTTTCACAGACGACAGGCCCACCAAGAAACCCACTTGGAAATCGGTGTTATTGCCGACTTGGAAGTAAGTTTGATTCAAAGGAGCTACAATGACTCGACCATTTTTCTGACAGATTCCTCTGGAGATATCTCCCCGTCCAATAGGTCGCATAGGGAACTCAGGAATGGGGCATTCCATCCATTTCTATCAGCAGTATCGGCAAACATCCTCGCGGCGCGGACGCCCTCGGCAACCATGGTCATCTCGTCCAAAGCCTTGCCTAGACTCTTTCCTTGCCCCAATTTCTCTCCCAGAGTCCTGTTTCTACTGCGAGGACTCGTTGATGTGACATACAGATCTCCTATCCCTGCAGGCCCAAAAGCCGTATCGGGACTAGCACCCATCTTAGATAACAAGAATCTCCCCTCATTGAAACCCGCCTGAACTAAGGCCGCCTTCAGGTTGTCACCCCCAATTGAGTCTCTTAAACCATCAACTATACCGCATGCTAGTGCCACAGTGTTCTTGTAGGCACCCCATAATTCTGCTCCGACGGGATCGTCTGCAGAGGTCAAGATAAGGGTCTTCGTGGATAACCTCTGAGCTATTTTCCTCGCCACCGAGTCATCATCACATGCGACTAATGCGCTGGTGACTACTCCTCTTGCCACCTCAGGAGCAATTGTTGGACCCGTCAAGACAAGAACTGGGTTTGATTTGCCCTTTGATTTCAATTTCTGCTCAATGGCATTGGATATCATGCCATCCTCACTCGCCTCTTCAGGTGCTAGACCCTTCGCGAGGTCCAGTATGACATGAGAAGGCCTCAAATCTGGCAATACCAAGTCAATTACTTCCAATATCACTCCGCTAGGGAGTGCGAAGACGAGGATCTCAGAACTATCCAATATGTCCCCATGTGCCATGGTAGCCTGTAAATTTGGCATTTCCACGCCTGGTAGGTATTTGTGATTGATGGATTCCATCATGAGTGATTCGTAAACGTCATTTTCTATTGTCCAACCAATGACTGTGTGACCATCTTCGCTCCAAATCTTCGCCAAGGCAGTGCCCCAGTTTCCCATACCAAATATCCCAATGCGCGCCATGGAGCCACCAATGACCGTCCGCAGCACAAATCCGTTATGACCTTGATGGGGGATTTCAAGATGCCAATGTGGTAATCAGCCATAGGTTCGCAGACCAAATCGAATTGAACCCCAAATAATTGAGCATAAATTCGAACACTCATTTGGATGTTGTTAGATGAATGACAAGATAACCCGCTCACGGCATTGTAAAATATGGACGATGGCCCCGTGAAATCCAAGCAGGGGTTCCCGAGCGGTCAAAGGGGCTGGGTTTAGGTCCCAGTGCGTAGTGCTTCGCAGGTTCGAATCCTGTCCCCTGCACCACATACTTACGTGCTATTTCTTGAAAATAAGCCAACGGCTTGATCAAGTACCTCCCGAATCGATATCCATGCCATCACGTGGCGAGGCCCATTCATTGGATCTCAACAAGGATGGAAGGGTAGACGTCGCAGATGTGACTCACATATTCTCCGAAGCAGAGCGTGTAAGGTTAGACAGAGAGTTAGACTCCATCAGAGAGAGAAGACTTGGTGACACGCGCTTTTTCAGGTGGGCCGTCGAGGACTACGTACTCCTCTTCGGAGTTGCTTTTGGAGGATTTTTCCTCTTGCTGATAGCCACCGCAAGTACTGGTATAATTGCTGGGGATTCAGTCGTAATCGATCAAACTTTGTCAAAGACACCGCTGGATAATGGTGGCGAGTGCATAGACAAACAAGGACAGATTTGGCTGTCAGTATTCGAAGATCATCACGATCTCAGGATTAGGTCTTACAACGTTCCTGAGATCGAAACGGGCATGATCGTGTCGCATACTAATCTGGAAGGGGTTGTTGTAGAGAAGGTCATACGTGGGGTCGGAGATCTGTCTATTGCCATAGATGGAGAGAATTTGTTGATAGGAGATCAGATAGTCGTCGTCTCAATACTAAACATAAGCAACAATCCAGGTGCTGATGATGAGAACATAACTCTGGAATCAACTGAAATATACTCTCAAGCCTTTCCGATAGAAGTGGAAAATCGCGTCAAGGGATGGCTTTTCTCCAAGGGAGAGGTCATTGACATTGATCTGAAGGAAACCGGGCCAAGGGCATGTCTTACGTTCAAAGATCTTGGTGAATGGGGTTGGCTCCTGATGGCAGCTGAATGGGCTGGTGGAAGAGAGACTGCCATGCTGACTGGTGGAAGCGGAGGTGTTCCTGCATGGTGGATGGCGTTCGTTTCTCTCGGAATGTCAATCGTATTTCTGTACATCCAATATCCACTGATGCACAAAATGTATCACAGAGAGGGCGAGGAAGCACTCAATAAAAAACAAGTCAAGAGGCTTATCTCCAGGATCCTCGAAGAATCTGAAGATGAGGCCACGATAGAAATCGATTTTGAGCTCCTCAGGATGCAAGAAAGGTCAATCTCTATCGACGTTTTCGTTCCCTACGTCCCAAAATCCCATAGTATCATGACCCAAACAGACGTAAGATCGATTCTGATGCGGGACCTGCTTTCGGAATTTGCAATTTTTGGGGAAATGAGACCACTTCAACTCAGGGTACAATCAATAAATGCAAAAAAAACAGAGGAGCAAATTCTCTTGGGCGAAGACCTGACCATGGAGGGATTTGACCCAACAATCGTTGTTGATGATTACAGGCCCTTTTTCGAATCCATATCTATCGTTGGGACCATAGAAGATTCCGCGAGGCCAGTTATCCAAGAATTACTGGATGAATATGACCTCGCAGACGAAGGAACCCTCGTTTCTGCAGACGACAAGGCGGTCTATGTGAGAATGATATACCGTCCACGAGTAAGATTTAGTTATTTTTTATTCCCACGAAACTTTATTGAGATAGAAAATAGTCTTTCTGACAGACTAAAGAAGGGGCTTTCGAGCCTATTGGAAGGCAGAAAAGTGATTGTTAGCGCCAGAAATTTAAGACGTACCTTGGCCGATCAAGCAGTGGCTGGTAGGGTGGAGCAAGGAGGCTCAAACTTTGCAGGGGAGGCACTCGTTGCAAAACAACCCGGAATTACGGGGACACTCCTGCAAACTGTAGGAGGAGACATCCTCTCCAGTGTGGAGTATGTCGCTCAGAGGAATAGAAATAGAATTGATAAATATGGATTCTGGGGCTTGATATTTTTCGTTTGGATACCATTCATGGCAAGTGGCGTACTCGTTGGGGCTATGCTGGGGTTGGTCGCAAGGATGAGGTTTGAGAGAGTCCTATTGGCAACTACGATCGGAGGCACAGCAGCATCAATTACTTGGGCGTATACTGCCCGAGGGATAATTGAGTTCATGGAGAGATATCAGGCTGAGGTTCTCATACCCTTCCTAATAGGGCTAGTTTTCCTATTCACATTCTTCCATCTTAGGAGAAATAAAAGGCTGAGGAGAGAGGAACTCTTCAGAGAATCAATGTCATTTTTCAATAGAGTTTCACTGGATTAGAATACGCACCATTTAAACAAGATTGAAATTTGGTATTTTTCAATAACTCGTGATGCCCATGCCCTTACTAAAAATGGAAAATATTCAGCGACACTATGAAACTCCAGCAGGAGTTGTAAAGGCGCTTGATGGCGTTAGTTTCATCGTGGAAGAGGGTGATAGGGTTATTCTCCTAGGTCCATCAGGATCAGGCAAGACTACACTTTTGAACTGTTTATCTGGCCTAGATAGCCCAACCGGGGGGTCATACAAATTTCTTGGTAGCGAGGTACCACGCCATCATTCGGAAAAAATGACGTCCTTCCGAAGGGAGAATATAGGTTATGTTTTCCAGTTTTTCAACTTGCTCCAGGACCTTACTGTTCTCGAGAACATACTCTTGATCCAAGAACTTGCTGGGACCAAGAACCCCGCCCGCGCCAAGGAGCTTCTTGGGCTGGTGGGGCTACACTCTGAAGTCAACCGATTCCCTGGAGAAATCAGCGGAGGCCAACAACAACGCGTTGCTATTGCCCGTAGTATTGCCAAAAGACCCAAGTTGTTGTTGGGGGATGAATTAACTGGAAATCTCGACACAGAAACCTCAAAGAAGGTCATGGAGGCACTTGTGAATGCTTGCAGACAGGAGGACATAACCTCCGTATTTGTCACTCACGATGAGGGCTTGATTAGATATGCTACTCGAGTGATTCGAATTGATAGCGGCAAAATCGTCTCAGACGAAATGGTCACCAATGTTAACGAAGACTGAGGCGAGATAATGTCAACCTTGCTGAATAAACGCTTGGCACGTAGTCTATGGCGGACAAAAACCCGACTCTTCGCGGTTGTGATGATGGTATCGGTAGGGGTATTCGCAGGAATCACATTCAGCGGGTATTCGCACAACCTGGACGGCATGTATGAAACCCTGCATGCTGACGATGACGAGGGCGCTAATCTCGCCGACATGTGGATAGACAATCGAAGTACAACCTGGTCCCATGCGGAAGTCATGAACTTCTGTGGAACATTGGAAGCATCATGGCCTGCAGATATGGCCGAACTGGACTCATGCGAGGGTCGAACAATCGTGCAAGGCACAATGTTTCACTCAACCAACGGGGGCACAGAAATAATCAATTCCCTCTGGCATGGAATTCCTGAGTTTGCCAACGCTGACAGGGTTTGGATGCCGTCAGGGCATAGTGAAGGCAGGGTAGCTTCTGCCGCCGATGAGATTGTCATTGATGCCCATGTCGTCGAAGCACTCGATTTATCATTGGGGGATACCGTTAACATCAGTGCAGGAAGTTCGCCAGTCGAGTTCTCGATCGTTGGGATTGGATATCACCCACTTCACGTTTTCATGGCTCCAGAGGGCTCGATTTTCCCTCCAGAGCCAGGTCAGTATGTAGTCGGGTATGTCTCGGAGAGTGGCATGGCCCGTCTAACGAACAGCTCCATCGGCAACAGCAATACTATCCTGTTGGATGTGGAAGGCAATCCCTCATTCGATCTTCCTGACACAGAAGAATATGAAGGAGATGAAATTGATCTGGTGAGGAATCTTGTTTCTGGAGCTCTAGAAAACACCGAGTTGAATGGTCGAATCAGGGATAGAGGTCAGAATGAGCCAGTTGAAATCATGCGGCAAGACCTTGAGGGTGCTAAGCGCACTAGCGTACCCTTTGCAATTATGATTGCTGCTATCGCCTCAATCACGATTGTCCTCAGCCTCCAACGCTTGGTACAAAGTCAAGCCAAAGAGATAGCAGCATTGCGAACACTCGGGGTGAATAGGAAGTCATTGATGACTGGATATTTAATCGCCCCACTTGCGATCGGTGCCACAGGCTGTGGGATTGGAGCAGTTATAGGCCCATGGGGGGTTGACTACATGCTCGATTTCTACGAAGGCATTGTAGGCCTCCCCATCACGGACAGAGAAGTTCCATGGCCAATTTATTCAAACATCATGATTCCAACCATTGCCGTAGTTTTCCTTTCAGGGGCATTCCCTGCCCTAAAGGCTAGTAAACTCGATCCTCTGGAGGTGCTTAGCGGTCAAAATCAAATTCGAGTGGGATCGAATACCCTTCGTCGCCTAACTTCTTGGTTGCCAACCACTCTCGGACTATCTATCAGGTCAAGCATTCGCAAACCTGTTCGTTTGATGATGACCTTCCTCGCTGTTGGGATCTCTCTGATGCTTTTCGGCTCGGTCCAAATGATGTCGGCTGGGCTTGAAGACACCATCGTGGGCGGACTCGAAGATCGACAATCCTGGGATGCCCAAGTCTACATCAACCAAGAGGGAGAAGACAAGGTCATCGAATGGGCAAATCAACGGGGCGCCTCCTATGAACCATTAATCGAGATGCCTTTGGGAGTAGTAGAGGATTCTGAGGGCTTGGACCGCATTTTCACCGTGGTGGGACTCGACTCTTTCACAGATGGGTTGAGAAATGTCAACATCATACAGGGCCAGCCACCTGAGCTCAGCACTAGTCCCCATGAGGTCTTGCTTGACGAGGGCGCAGCGACATTCTTGGGATGGAATGTTGGACAAACACACACAGTCTTGTTGAATGGAGCCGAATATGAAGTCACAATTGTTGGAGTGACTCGGGGTGAATTAGCGCGAACGATGTATTTCATGAGGGCTGAACTGGGAGAGATATTGGGAGTCAACGCCACATCAATTTACCTCACACTTCCCGACGGTGTCGATGTCGATTCATCGCTCGCAGAAGTATCCATTGGAGTAGTTGAGCGCAAGACCCTCATTGAAGGTATGAACAGTCTGATCGACCAACAGACTCAAATTTTCCTTGCTATGATGTATCTTGGGCTCATGTTTACTATCGCGGTGATGTTCAATACAATGATCATGAATGTCGCAGAACGGGATTTTGAACTTGCAACACTACGAGTATTGGGAGCATCAACCCTAAGTCTTGGAATCATGCTCCTCTTTGAAAGTCTTCTAATCGGAATCATTGGCGGATTAATCGGCGTCCTTTTCGCATATGGCGGTGCGGTCGGGCTGGCAGCCTCTTTCTCTACTTGGCAGTTTCACGTCACTATTTTGATAGTTCCCAGTGTAGCGTATCAACTGATGTTGGGTGTGATTTTGATTGCAGTGGCCATGACTCCTATTGGTATCTGGCGCTTGCGTCGAATGGATTTGGTCGAGAAGGTGAAAAACCTTACACAATAGGTGGAAAAATGAGGTTAGCTACTTGGAATTTGAATGGAATTAGGGCCGCTTACAAGAAGGGGCTAGACCAATTCATAAAAAAGATGGATGCAGATGTTCTTTTGTTCCAGGAAGTTAGGGCTTTGCCTGAACAGATGCCGGTGGATTGGACCCAACCTCCAGATTACAATGTCATTTGGCACCCGGCAGAAAAAAAGGGGTACTCAGGAGTAATGACCTGCTCTAAAGATGAGATTATTGAAGTCAGGAGAGGGATAGAAACCAATTTGGATGACACTCTGGACCCAGAAGGAAGAGTCTTGGTAACAAGACATGGTGAATTTACCTGCATAAACATGTATCTCCCTAATGGATCTTCTAGCCCAGAGAGGCAACGCTACAAGGATATCTGGTTAGAGGATATGCTGGTATGGAGTCAGGGCTTCCTAGCAGATTCGAAGCCCTCATTGTTGTGTGGAGATCTCAATATAGCCCACACGGAGAATGATATTTGGAATCCGTCGGGTAATCGAAGAACATCTGGGTTTCTGGACCATGAGCGAGAGTGGTTCGACAGATTATTGCAATCCGGTTGGAAGGATCTTGTTAGAGTACAATATGGCGGTATCAAAGGTCCATATTCATGGTGGTCGAACCGAGGGAGGGCCCGAGAATTGGACAGGGGTTGGAGAATTGATTACATATTGGCAAATCCAGCAGCAGCAGATCGGTTTGTTCGAGCCGAGGTAATCAGAGAAGGAGGTCTTAGAATATCGGATCATGCCCCGGTGATAGCTGAATTCTCTGATCATGGGCACTAATTCAAACGCAATAACCATCCAGAATGAACCATGACAACATCACCGAGCGACGCACTATCATCCCTCCTTCCCGGTGGAAAAGGCGTTTGGGTACCCATGGACCATGGCCTCACTTCCTTCCCAGTTCGAGGCCTTCGAAACATCGAGGAGGCGATAGATGATTGCATCGAGGGTGGCGTGGATGCGATAGTACTACAGAAAGGAGTCCTGTCACACCAAATCAACAGGCTCTCATGGCCAAATTTCATTATGCACGTATCAGCATCTACCATTCATGCAGGGATCAATTCAGACACCAAGGTACCAGTCGGGAATCCTGGAGAGGCACAGGAAAGAGGTGCAGTAGCAATATCCTGCCAAATTAACTTGGGGTCCAATAATGAAGGCGAAATGATAAGGGATGCAGGATTGCTTACCTCCGCAGCGCTAGCTCATGACATGCCGGTACTTGGTATGATCTACCCGCGAGGTCCCGGCCTAATCCCAATTGAGGGCGACAAAACCAACGGAGTCGCACATGCTGCGAGACTAGCTTGGGAGATTGGATGCCATGTCGCAAAGGTACCATGGACAGGGAGTGCGGATTCTTTTCATGATGTGTGCTCGTCAGTCCCGATCCCTGTCCTGATTGCTGGAGGCCAGCCAAACATATCATTCGCTCAAACCCTCGAGATCGTTGAGTCTGCAATTTCTGTTGGCGGCGCTGGGGTCTGCATGGGTAGGCAGATATTCGGATCTCACGATCGGATTAACAGAATAAGGGCGTTGAGGGCTATAATTCATGAGGGAAAAACCTCGAACGAAGCCATTCAAATGATGGGGTGAAAACCCATGGAAGTATGGCTAGACTTCACAGCGGGAGAGAATTTCAGCGATATCGATTCTACTTTGATTGAAAATGTGCAGAGGCAATGGCATGGTGAGTCAAAGGATGTCGCGGAAGTGGAGATAGATGGTTTCAGAGGACAGGAAGAAGCTGCCTCTCTAGTGGGATTGGTTGATTGGATACTGCTACGATGCTCTGATTGGACCATGATCCCCCTGGAGAACATAATATCTGCCTCTAGGGGCACTGGAACAAGAATCGCAGCAGCAGTCTCATCTTCGGATGACATAACCGGAGCAGGATTCGCGTTGGAACACGGTGTAGACGCTGTGCTCATACCGCCAAAAATTGATTTATTGAATTACTCATTAGCCCTATCAAACCAAGTGGCGTCCAAGAAACGGACCCCTGATCAAGTACAATCGGTTCTGCAGTACTCCGAGGTCACTGACATCGCTGCAGTTGGAATCGGGGATCGGGTTTGTGTCGACCTCATTGATACTCTTGAACTGGGAGAAGGCCTCTTGGTAGGCTCAACAGCAAACGCGATGGTGATTGTCCATGGTGAAACCGTGCCCTCAGAGTATGTCCCCACACGTCCATTCAGGGTAAATGCAGGGGCTGTACACTCATACTGCCTCATGGCCGATCAAACTACGAAATATCTTAGTGAGCTGGTCTCTGGTGACAAAGTCTCGGTGATTAATCTCAGAGGTAAACTTAGGCATTCCACAGTCGGAAGAGTCAAGATAGAAAAGAGGCCTTTTTTACTGGTAAAGTACGGCGATGGAAGCGTTTCTGGACAGGCAGCACTCCAACAGGCCGAGACCATTCGCCTAGTTGGAGATGAAGGGCTTGTTAGTGTCACCAACCTAAAGGTCGGAGACAGAGTGCTGACCAGAATGTCCACCGGTATGCGACATATTGGAAGAGGATTGGATGGGGTGATGAATGAGAGATGACATCAACCTCCAGTGTTGCTTACGGTGGTGTGAGCATACTCCATGCAGCGGGATGTGGATGGGGATGTTCCACTCCTATTGATCTGTCTTGTAAGGCCATAATAAATAGGGATAAAACAGAAAATCACGCGGATGAAAGTGGCCTCCTAAGTCAGCTCTCATCATCAATTCTGTCCTTGACAGGGCAGGAAATCGATAGTGACATCACCATATCGATGGAGAGCGAGATACCTGCATCAATGGGGCTTAAATCATCCTCGGCTGTAGCGATAAGTGCGATCAAGAGTGTAATTAACGAATTTGGAATTGACCTAAATTCAAGACAGATCGTCGAAGTTGCAGCTGAAATGCAAATGAGGAGTGGTTGCTCCATGACGGGCTCATATGATGACAATTGGGCTGCGATGGGCTTGAATTCTGCAATAATCAGATTAGAATCAGAACTACCATCAGAGCCGTTTGCTCACACTGAAATCAATAATATGTATTGTACGATAATAAACAGAGGGAGGAGAAGATCGACTCCTAAGTTATCCGATTTTGAAAAAATGAGGTCGAAATTTAATATCGCGAAAAAATCGTTGATTTCTGGCGACGTGATAGCTGCATTCAAAGAAAATGGACTCGCTGTGGCAGAATCCACTCGAGATCTAGAGGGCCTGAAGTTATTGAAAACACTTGATTCAATGGGCCTCGCCTCGTCAATCACCGGATCTGGACCAAGTATTGCTATTCTATATGAGGAAGATCAGGTTGACTTGGTATCGGAATTTTCCAGATCATTTGAACGAATTATCACTACAAAGGTCCTTCAACGCCCCCGCATGGGGTGGGAATAATGGGCATGGCATTCGGAAACAAGATTCGCATCACGCTCTTTGGCGAAAGTCATGGGCAGTGTGTGGGCGCTCTTCTCGAAGGCATCCCTCCTGGAACCCCTATCGATTACGATTCACTAATCGAAGAGATAGAAAAGCGAAAACCAGGTAGAAAGGGGATGAGTAGGCGGTCGGAATCAGATGAATGTGAGATTATGTCTGGCGTCCATGAGGGGGTAGCCACTGGATGGCCCATCCTACTGATTGCCAAGAATGACGATGCAAGATCCAAAGATTACGGATTTCTACCAGACCACCCAAGACCTGGGCATGCAGACATGGTAGAGATTGAAAGGTCAGGAGGATCCACGGATTTGCGAGGCGGCGGCTCCCAATCCGCCAGATTGACACTTGGATTGGTGGCAGCAGCAAGTCAAGTGAGACAACTTATTTCTGCAGAGAACGTAAGCATCAAGGCTGGGCTTTACTCTGTAGGAGACAAATATGCAGATTCTCTGGTGAACCTAAATTGGGATTCTACCGTTCAAAGCGATGACATGCTTAGATTGAATTGCTACGACTCTGTGATGGCACCAGTTTTCTCTGAGGAGATAGAACTAACCAGAAAATCAGGTGATTCAATCGGGTCCACAGTGGAATGTGTGATCGAGGGTTTGCCCATGGGCATAGGAGAGCCATGGTTTGATGGCCTCGAACCTGCATTAGCGCGGGTGATGATGGCAATACCTGGCGCCAGGGCAGTAGAGTTCAGCAAGGGCTTCCAGTCATCAACAATGAAGGGGTCAGAACACAATGATACTTGGACAATACAGGCAGGACAGGTTTCTCCTGCCTCTGACTCCGGAAACCTTCCTGATGGAGCCTTGGGAGGAAGATCAACTGGTGCCCTCCTCCGTATGGTGGTCCACTTCAAACCACCCAGCAGCATCTCAAAAACACAGACAACCCTTCACCTTCCAAGCGGAGCAAAAACCCCCCTAAAAATCAAAGGACGGCACGATCCGGTAATCGGGCCTAGGGCAGTCCCAGTCGTAGAAGCATCAGCGGTTTTGGTGATCGCCGATCTAATTGAGATGGCAAAACAAGAATAGAATCCTACTGTTTATTGGCATGAACATTACAGTGGAAAATAATCTGCCTTGGTGTGGTAAGGCCAATTATTCAGCACGACCTTCTTGGAATTTTTGTATTCTTGCAGGTAGGTTCACACTGAAAGATATGGCAATGAGGCCAAAGACCATAGCAGTGCCTAACGCAACCCCGTAAACACTGGTTAATTCGACGCTCTCACTAAGTCTGTTTGAGGAGACCTGGTCGAAGATTCCAATTATAGCTGGAATGATTACGTTAATCAAAAGTGTGATCAAGGCTACAAATCCTGCGATCAATGGCGTGGTCCCAAGAGATCTGTTGTATTTCTGAATTATTCTTTCTTGCCCCATCACATACACTTCACGAGTCCTGATTGAAGTGTCAAGCATAGAGAAGCGGATTACGCCCGACGAGAGCTCAATGTACATCACTAGGAAAAGAGCATAGAAAATTAACAATAATTTCTGTATGAATTCACTGTCAACGTCCAAAGCCGCCATTGCGAACTCGACCTTGCTACCAGCGAATCTTACAGTAATCAAAATCATAGCTACTTGGGACAACAATATCATTCGTTGATCTCTTTGAATTACCCCGTAGGCTCCAATCAGAACTCCTCCAATCAACAGGAGATAGTGAATGAGTCCACTGAAGAAAGGTACCCCAACAAGATTGGAGAGCCAAAACCATACCGTCCCCGAGGAAGGTGTTATGACGAAGGTTACTAAACCAAGGAGAATCAACGTTGTCACTGAAGCCATCTGAAGCCTAACAACAGTCTTGTTAGGGCTCAAGAATCTGACAGAGGGAACAAGAGGGCCTCCAAAAAATGATTCCACCCAAGTTGGAATCTTAGTTTCTGGGATGGCATCCCTTGGTATGGATGTGGATTGTGTGACTCGGCCGGCCGCTTTTTTTCTGCTGGGGGCAGACGATCTTACGCTTTTTCCATCATATAGATGTGAAGTATCCGTGCTAGATCCTTTTGACATCTTTCCACCTCAGTATCCTCTGGCACCTGCCAGTGCTGTGACTAGTAGCATCTCCGGCTCCCAATCCATGATATTCGCCCCCAACCCTCTTATTTCTGTCATCAAGATATCCCTCTCTGTCTTTAGCAGCTCATATCCAACTGGATCAAGCCTTCTCGCGTCGAACTCAAAATCTATGCTGCTGGGGGAGAGTATTGTCACCATGAAATTCCTAGCACGGAGATCTCTCACGGCGTCGATTATGGTCGGGTCGTCTTCCAGCGGGCTCAGGATAATGATCGGACTACCTCTGTTTATGTGCGGCATCAACCTATTAGTCACCACTCTCAGGGGTGTGTTCCCCTTTGCAACTGCTCCAGCCAGTTTAGTCAGGATGACGTAGAGCTGCTTTTTCCCAGTGTCCCTGTCTACCGAGACAATCTCGTCACCATAGGTTACAAGACCAACTGAGTCACGCCTAGCAAGGAAATGCTGGGCCAAACTTGCAGCAGCTCTCGTGCTGTACACAAGTGAGTTTCGGCTAACAGGGCCCGTTTCACTTATTGAGCGACTGTCAACAATTAGGATAATGTCACTGACAGCATCTCTCTCGTATTCATTCACCATCATCTTGCCACCACTTCTTGCGGTCGCGTTCCAGTTTACTTTCTTCATGGGATCCCCTGGTATATACTCCCTGAGATTGTAGAAATTGGATCCTTCCCCGGGATTCCTTATGTTTACAGCACCTGTGAAAATTTTAGGGACCTTACTTTTTATCATCGCATCCTTGATATCTTCCATTTTGGGGAAAACTAGGAAATCATCGTACAGCTGTATCTCACGCTCATTGTGAAAAAGACCGAAAGTATCCTGTATTCGAACACAGACTGGGCCAATGGTGTAGAATCCCCTCAGAGGGGCTTCAATGGTGTAAGATATCTCTGTCTCTCTTCTCCCTCCAAGTTCCATCAAGACGTAGTTTGCCCCTTTTTTTATTCGCATGACTTCAGGGACTCTGTCCCTGACTTCGACGATTTTCGCCATGGGGGTCCTATTTTGTATTCTGAGCACTACGTCAATCTCTCCGTCCTCAAAGACTCTTGAAGAGGACACTTTTCTAAGGGCCGAGATTCCTCCGAGTTGTATCCCCTCGTCTGATTCGTTATCCTCTAGCCTTCTCCCCGATGATGCAACATCTGCGTGAGTAGTTCTGAATGCAGCGTAAGTCAGGAATGATAGCAGAACAACTGCGACGGTGACAAGTTGTTGATTCCTTAGAACAAGCCCAAGCAGGTAGAGCCCAATAGCCAGAGATGCAAACATTGCTGACTTTCTGCTCCACGCCAGTGTAAATCCCCCCTACCTCGGTCATGTAAAACATCAAACAGTTGGCACGGGAACTTGGTTCAGTATATCACGCACAACTTCTTCAGTCTCGAGCCCCTTAATTTGATGCTCCGGCTTCAATATGAGTCTGTGAGATACAGCCAGCGTCGCGACGGATTTGACATCATCAGGCGTGACGAAATCTCGACCTCGCATTGCAGCAGCAGCACGAGAGGTCTTGAGCAATGCTTGGGATCCACGCGGTGAGGACCCTACCAAGACACGGGGGTCCTCTCTCGTCCTCGACACTACCTCAACCATATACATCCTAACTGCAGGATCAACGTATACGTCCTCTATCGCTTCTTGCATCGCGACAACTCGCGATGGGTCGGTAATGACCTCAACATCGACATCGTCTTTCTTCCGCTCTATTCGCCTTGCGAGAATCTCGTCTTCGTCTCCCCTGTCGGGATATCCAACGCTCATCTTGAACATGAATCTGTCCAACTGGGCCTCTGGTAGAGGGTACGTACCTTCTTGTTCGACCGGATTCTGTGTGGCCATTGTTAGGAAAGGCGCGGGCAGTTTGTGGGTCACAGTCCCAATGGTGACCTGCTTTTCTTGCATGGCTTCCAGCAGAGCAGCTTGTGTCTTTGGAGGTGCCCGGTTGATCTCGTCTGACAGGAGCAGGTTGCAAAAAATTGGTCCGGGCTTGAATGTGAACTCACCTTTCTTGGCATCATAGATGTTAGTTCCCGTGATGTCAGCAGGCAGCAGGTCTGGCGTGAATTGAACCCTCTTGAAGTCGCAGCCTAGCGCGTCAGCGAAGGTGTTCGTCATCAGGGTCTTTGCGAGACCAGGATAGTCCTCGAAAAGTAAGTTTCCGTTAGATAAAATGTTGATCAGAACGTTGTCGATTACGTGCGACTTTCCGATAATTACCTTTTGAACCTCGCCTGAGATAGCCTTAGCGATGGCGCTAACTGCCGTAAGGCGATCACTTACTTTCTCCCCCCCTCGTGCTTCTGCTGCCTTTTTGGCATAGCCCTCTTCGATTTTATCTGCATTCTTCCCTTTGTTTTTTGTACTGGCTGGCGGCGGTGGTGTATCTGACATATCATTCACTCCTGTATCTTCAGTTTGGCTTTCCCCATTTACGTATAGCGACCATCAACTGTCGCAATTCTTGGGACTGGTAAACGCGAGATTGGCTGTATGCCAACTCTACAAGTTTGGGATCATTGATCATGTCTTGCACTTCTGACGGAGGCTTAAGAGCCAGTTGATCCCTTGTTAGGTCATAGTGAACTCTGACTTTTGTAAACAACGCTTGTTGAACCCTTTCCCTGTATGTTGAGGGATCTAATTTGCCAGGCCTTTCTTTGAATCTAGTGAGGTCGAACACATGTCTCCAGTTCTCTTTCTGTGGGACAACCATCATTGAAACTAGCAACAACAATCCTACGTTCAAAACCACAAGCCACTTGAGGAATGGGTTTGAGGTAAGTAAAACCACTGTGCCCATCGTTTCTACGAAAGGCGCTGACAATCTGCCTGTTGAGTGTCTGCTTTCATCAAAGACAATTTGGTATTGGGATTTGTCATCTCTGAAAGTTGAGGATAATTCTGGATTCCTGTGCTCCATCATGTCAAAAATTAGAGCCGAGAAATATGCAGAATTTCCATTCCATTGTCCTTCGGGAAGGACATCCAACCAACATGAATTCACCGTGTCACAATTGGATCTTATTCCTTGGGTCTGGGCTTGTTGGAGATCCCACAGCATGTTTGAGAAGGCCTCATCATCAGCGACAAAGGTTATGCTCCCGGTGACATCTACCTCCGCGACCTCAGTGGTGCCGACGAAACCACCCTGACTTTCTTGTGGTTTATCAAAAGCTTTCACAGGATAATCGGCTCGGATGACCAGTGCTAGGTCCCCTGGTGCAGGATTCCTGTAATCTCCTGCATCTCCCGTCCTGGCCACATCAATGAAAGCACCAGAGGAGGCTCTTGCTAATACCTTTACACTCCTGTGATCCGGGTCGGTCTCGTCCAAGTCAGTTGGCTCAAATTTCATGCCAGTGGGCGATCTAAACATAACAGGCAGTCTACAATTTGTCATCAGGTTGTTCCTAATCTGATCGTCTGTACAAACTTGGCTGAGGTAGGCGGGTTGCATAGATTCCACGTCCTGGTTTACTGAAGCAGCAGACCATACGTTCCTCCATGATGGAGAATAAGGCTCACCATCATCGTTGTAGATAAGGAAATGTTGATTCTCATCATGTAGAGGGTCGTCAAAAAAAGTCACCCCGAACAATGATGCCAATTCGTTTGCGTTAGAGTTTTCAGCAGCCACGATCACCTTTCCACCAGACTCTGTGACAAAGTTGTGAATCGCCCGTGCTTCGGTTTGGTCGATTGGCTTTTCGGGCCCTACTATGACCAACATGCTTCTGTGCGGATCCCTCCAATCGTTGACGAGCATGGGTGTAGAGATGGTGTTTGCAACGTCATAGCCCAAAGAAACCTCTCCGTTGCCTTTATCGAGATTTTCCATGAGCGTGGATCTCATCGTCGATAGTTGAGCAAATTTCTCTTCGTCGGTGTCTCCGCCTTCGACATACGCAGAATAATATGTTTCGTTTGATAAAACGAAGAACATTGGAAGAACCAACAACAAAACGGCAGTGACTGCAAGTGACCAAACCACGATTCTGTTGAACCGCTCTGCATCGCTGTCTGTCCTGGCCATTATAATCGCCTACGCTGGCCCCCCAAGGAGGCCGACAAGGCTTTGCGGCATTCGCGAGGTGTTATAGGTTGCTGAAAGTCGATCTTGAATGCAAAGAGGAATTTTGAACAGATTTCACACTTTCCTACGCACAAAAGCTGCAATCAACAATGACGTGCCTGTACCTAATATCCCGATGTGTGGAAGTCCCGTAGTTACAACTTCGACAGTCCCTGACCCGTCATCGACCGGCTCCTTGTCCCCACTTTCTCCCGTGGCGGCCTGTACTTCTATACGAGTGGAATCACTTGATGTTTGGCTGCCGTCGGAACCTTGGGAAACGATTTGAATATCCACGTCGCAGGATCTGGAGGGGTGGCTAAGTGCGGCCTCAAATACCAGGTTTGCAGTGATTGTAGCCCCCGACGCAATCTCCTTGTTGGTTATTTCAGAGGTCTGAGTCCCGACCGTAATCAGTGTGCAGTCCACGGAGACATCGGTTTCGGAAACCCTATCCGCGATGTTCCCATTGTTCTGGACAAAAACTCTGAGAATCGTGTCCGCCCCCGCGTTCATCGGCCCGACAGGGTCGTCGATCCGAACTTCCAAGTTGAAAACCTCCGGTATCTCCAACTGAACATCGTCCGAAGCAGTCTCCCCTGGAAGGGCAATAGGGACTCCCTGTCTTGCGATAACCGTCCCAGTCACCTCGAATAGCTCACTGGTGCTTGCAGCGTAATTCAGCACATCCACATCGCTTACGACGCCGTAGACAGTGGTATTCTCTCCTGCCGTCACGGTGACATCTCCCGGGCAGGACACCTGAGCATCGAAGGGAGATGTACAATCCAATGAGACTGTTATGCTGGTGATGCCGTTATTTTCGACCAAAATCGGAATAGAGGCGCCGCCTTTATCTGAAAGTGTGATTTTCTGAACCTCTCCGTTTTCGTCGGAAATTGAAACAGACCAGGCTCCCGGGCCGTCCTGTCCCACTACAGAATTCAAGCTAGAGAGTGCTAGAATGATAGTTGCAACTAGCCAGATGTAACTCTTTTTGAGGTCTCTTCCATCGCTCTTCTGGCCAATACGGGGGCCATTTTCTTTCGATATGCTGGAGGGAACCACGTATTCAGTACGGGTCGCACCGCTCTCTTGAGTTCTGCCCCCAGTCGCTCTGCTTCGAGGGCCCAATTGGGACCCTTATCGAGGGTTTCGATCAATTCTATGTGCTTCCGGGGGATGCTCTCGAATCCCGTGCTGGCCATATTGATTGTTGATACAGTCCCATCATCTGAAATTCCCACAGAAAAGGCAACTCCTCCTTCAGGAAAATCCCACGCCTCTCGCAGTCGAAGTTTCTGGTACGAGCCAACAAAGTTGGCGGAATTCTCCGGAAGTTGGATGTGTGTTACTATTTCCCCAGTTTCCAAGACGTTCCTCGTTATGCCATCCTCTTGGAAGAAATCTTCCAGTAGCATGCTTCGAGTACCTCTGTGAGATGCCAGATGAATTCTGGCATCCAAGCACATCAATGCTGGAGCAAGATCGCCCTGATAAGTTGCGACGCATAGCTCATTCTGATTTGGAATCACTCTGCAATCTGCACCAGTGCCCTCATCGCACTTGTGGCAGTAATCTATGGATTTCCTCCAAGTTTCAGATTGGTTCAGCCAGAAACACCGGGTGTCCAAGCACAGGTTCCCTCCTAGTGTGCCAGATCTTCGAATCATCACGCTCGCGATTGTCCCCGCAGCTTCAACAATCAGAGGATGAGCGACAGTTGACTCTACAATGTCCTGAAGCCTTACCATAGCACCAATCCTTGTTGCAGATATGCCCTTTAGTTCACTAACTCCGGATATAGAAATGACGTGAGGCTTTGAGTTAATTCCCCATTTATAGTTTGGAATCAAATCCGTACCTCCCGATATCCAGTCAAAATCATGTCCGCCATCATGCAAATGTTTTGCAGTTTCGAGGGCATCATCGAGTGTTTTTGGCATGTGGACTTCAAATGCAGGCGTCTTCATTCAACTCCCTCCATGTGTCTTCGCTCTTTGTGCAACCAAGCACTGCCGGCGAGTTTTGGATTCTCTAGGTATTCTTGATCCGGAAGGACTTGGACAGTCCAGTCCGAATCATTTTCCTCCGGGGGCCCTGTGTTGTGACGATTGAACAACTGCCCGTTGTAATAGGCATCTGGATTTGGATTTAAGCGCCTTTCTCTATCACGTTTTGCGTGATCTTTTGCTCTGCGAATTAGTATATCAGAGAGGGACGTCTGCTCTAGGGAGGGGTTAGGGAGATCCCTGGGGTCTTTTATGCCCCGTTGTTTGCATGCTTTCTCTATGGATCTGTACAATCTGTCAGGAGTTAGTGGCAACTCATTGGTCCTTACCCCGATGGCGTCATAGACTGCATTACAAACTGCTGGGAGTATCGGTAGGAGAGGGCCTTCCCCAGCCTCTTTGGCACCAAAAGGCCCCTCTGGATCATTCGACTCGACGATGATAGGGACAACCTCCGGCATTTCATGAACGGTCGGTATCTTGTATCCTAATAGGTCTGGATTAAGGAGATTGCCTGTCCTTCCGTACTTCATTTCCTCAGATATGACTTGTCCCAAACCCATATGGCAAGATCCGATGATCTGCCCTTCCACGGAGAGTGGATTCAGTGCCTTACCACAGTCGTGCGCAGCCCAGACTTTCTCAACCTTGATCCGCCCTGTCTCTATGTCAACATCTACTTCTGCCACATAAGCGGAGAAAGAATATGCAGGAGCTAGTCCGGCCGCAGCCCCCTTGTGCATTTTCCCCATGGGCGGGGTTCTATAGGATCCAGAGGCGAGCAAAGCGCCCCTGTCTTCTTGTGCCTTGTGGAGCGCTTGGAGGTAAGATACGCCGACAGCAGGATCCTTCTTGTTGAATATCCTCCTGTCCCCCAGCACCAAACAAGAGGCTTCAAGTCCCGTGATTGATGAAGCAGCTTCAATCAACTCAGACCGGACCTCCATTGCCGCGGAAACTGCAGCATTTGCATTCATGAATGTGACTCTGCTGGAGTATGAACCGAGGTCAACGGGAGACGTATCTGACTCCTTTGATCTTATTCTAATCATGTCCATCGGAAGGCCCAATACTTCAGCGACTGCTTGACCGACTACCGTGTCGGATCCCTGTCCGATGTCTGCGGCACCGGTATGAATCGTTACTCCTCCGTCCATGTCTATCTTCAGATGTACTGTGGCATGAGGAAACTTGTTGGGATCCCAGTGTATTGGTAGACCACTTCCAGATATGAAGAATCCACATCCGACACCTATTCCCTTTCCGAGCGGCATCTTTCTGAATTTTTTATCCCACCCTGACTCCTTGCGGACCCTCTCCAGGCATTCTCTCATTCCGATCGACGTCACCCTAAAACCGGTTATTGTCGCAGAATGTGGGGGAAGCAAATTAGCCAGCCGCAGGTCGATGGGGTCCACGCCCAACTCTTCCGAAATATGGTCAATTCCCACTTCCACAGCACACCTAGAATTCACTGCTCCGTGCCCCCTCATGGCTCCACTAGCTGGCTTGTTTGTCCAGACCCTTGCTCCAGTGTAGTGGAAAGCTCCAATCTCATAAGGTGCCGTATGCAAAACTCCGTTGTAGTAAGTGGTCACATGCCCGAAGGAGGCGAATCCGCCCCCGTCAATCAAAGCATCAGTTTCAATCCCGCTGAATCTTCCCTCTTTGTCGGCATGAATAGCCATCGTAATCCTTGATGGGTGGCGCCCTCTATTTGTCCAGAACACCTCCTCTCTATCGAAGGTGATTCTAACTGGCCTGCCGCTTTTTCTTGCAAGAATGGCCGCGCACATCTCGTGAGGAAAAGGATCCGACTTGCCGCCAAAGCCACCCCCGACATACGTCCTATGGACATTTATCTGATGCATTGGAATGTCCAATACATCTGCTAGGGCCCTATGAACGTAATGAGGCACTTGTTGTGGGGTGTAGAGGGTTAATCGGCCCCGAGGATCCCAATGAGCGACAACTGCATGCGGCTCGGTGAATCCATGGTTCACTCCCTTGAAAGTCCACTCATTTTCATAGGATGCAACTGAGTTCTTCAAGTCTGATATTCTCCCAAATCTTTGGAACACCCTTTTCTGAACATTTGACTCACCTATGTGATATCTGCCCCTGTCGTGAATAGGGTCTGGTGAATCTTTAAGCCCGTCCCTCATGTCAAAAATAGGCTCTAGATCCTGATATTCTATCCTAACTGCAGCGGCCGCCAGCCTCGCAGTTTCTTCGTCTTCAGCCGCAACACAAGCCACAATATCGCCAATATGCCTGACCTTCTCCAGTGCCATTGCATGCTCGTCCTTCGTGACGGGAAGGACTCCGAAAGCTGATGGCGCATCGATGCCCGTAGCGGTCGCCAAGACACCGGGAATCGATTCGACATCGGTCATGTCAATAGATAGCACCTTTGCATAATGACGGTCGCTTCGCACAAGGCGACCAATAATTTCTCCGGGCAGCCGGACATCGTCACCATACACAGCCTGTCCAGTCACCTTCCATCTGCTGTCGATCAATGGCGTTCTTTTTCCTATTACCCTACCAGTGACTAAGTCATCATGTCGATGAGGGCCCCATGGTTGATCCAATTCCCCTCCTTGGCTCTGAGGAATCATACTGGGATCTCTTTTTTCCGAATTGGGCGATGAGCCGCCTGATCCTGGCCTGGTGAAGTCAAGCTTGCCAGGCTGTTGGCGATACCCGACGATCTCTTTCTTGTCTTCTGGCATTAGTTCAGCCTCCAAAGCCCGGATCTGGATCACTCGCTGGTTCAGTAATGGGCTTATTCTGAATCCCCCCTGAGAGAATCTTCGATGCACTCATTATTGAGTCGACTATTTGTTGATAGCCTGTGCACCTGCACAGGTTTCCTTCAATTGCATCCATTGCCTCTTGCCGAGTTGGGGTAGGATTTGTTTCCAACAAAGCCGCACTTGTGACCAGGAACCCCGGGGTACAAAATCCACATTGACTGCCCCCGCACTCAGCAAACATCTCTTGAATGGGATGTAGATGATGTCCCTCAGAAAGTCCCTCTACTGTGGTCACCTGACGGTCTTTTGCCTCCAGAGCCAAGGTCATGCAGGATAATCTTGGTTTACCATCAATTAACACGGTGCAGCACCCACAGGTCCCCATGTCACACCCCCTCTTCGTGCCCAGTGATCCAATACCGTCCCGAAGTACATCAAGTAGAACTTCATGATTTTTGATGATTGTTTGGACTTGTTTCCCATTTACTGATGCAGTCCAGACCTCCACCGGGGGGTTGCCTGCCAAGGGGAGTGGATGGGATGCCATGTTCGCCGACTTGCAAGCAGGTGTAAGAGACTTAGGGCTGGTCAGCCAATGTCGTCGACCACCTTAGACATCACTGATTGCTCTATGAGTTTGAGATGACCTCCCATTGTAGATCTGGCCATGCCCATGCTTTCCGCCAGATCTTTGATCTTGATGCCCCTTTCCTCAGAGTAATAACCCAGGAGGACTGCCTGCCGCAATACTTCAATTTGCCGTTCAGTCAGTATATCTCTCCATACATCTCCTTCATTGCTCTTTACGGATTGTATGCTGATTGAGTCCCACGGCATCGTTATTTTGAACAATTCAATTAGTCGTTTCATGGAGTCTGACCTACCTGTGAAATTTAATTCGAGTCCGTCCAAGTCCAATCCATACGGGGGGTGCAAGTGTATTTTTTCCAAATCCAACATCATCATAGGTATCGAGTGAGTCAAATTGACCGAAGCGAGGTATGAGCCAGTTTCTTCGTCTTTCTCGTGGATCTCTAAAACATCAAAGGTCGGAATATCATCTATTTTTTCCAACCCGCCTTCTTCGGGTATTATCTCAGCAAGGTGCTCAATACCATCCTCGCCGAGTTTCATGTGGGCGAGAATTTCGTATTTCTGAACGACGTCCATCAACTGTTTGAATTCTGTTATACCTTCTAGGTCGGAACGATTCCATCGTAGCCTCAACCGCCGCACGTTTCTTGAATTATACTCATTAGTTATGAAATTGAAGGTAGAGGGTGACGACTGGTTCATGATTTACTTCTAGTCATGAGTATGATCTCGCTACATACCGAAAAAGCGATTTCTTCAACTGTTACAGCCCCAATGGGAGAACCTATTGGACATCTGACTGCGTTCAAACGCTCATCCGAGATGCCCTCATTTCTAGCTGATTTCGCAAACTCCCTCCATTTTGTCTTGGAACCAATGCAACCCAACCGGACTGGAAGCTCCTCGGTGTGTGAAAGCAGCCCAATCAGTAGTTTTTGGTCTATCGCCCAATCATGGCCAAGCAGTAGGATGTCTGAAAATCGGGCTAGACTCGAGGGCGTTTCGACCATCAAGAACTCATCAGCTTTGGAGTTGATCCTCTCCGATGCATTGGGGAACATTTCAGGAGATGCAAAGTCCTCACGTTCATCGAAGACGCTGTGGTGCCATCCCAATAGGTCGCATGCCTCACTGATAGCCTTGGCAACATGCCCACCGCCCATCAGGAGAATATGGGGACAGGGCTCAAACTTCTCGAAAGCCACAGTCACCCGGCCACCACAGAGGCTGTTTAGGTTGGTGGTAGAAGTATCATTGGATGATGTGGAGAGGACGAATGTCTCGATGCCACCTAGAGACCCGTTTAGCATAGCACTGAGCCTTCCCTCGATTTTTACCTCCAGACCTGCCCCGCCGACTGTGCCATGTCTAGCGCCTGAGGAAGAAAATGCCATTTTTGCTCCTACTTTTGCGGGAACACTTCCGTCCGAATCAATTATCGATGCCATTGCGACGGTATTCAACTGTTCAAGCTGATCCAATGCCCATATCATCGTCTTCGAGCCCATGAAAAAAACATCCAGAGCGGCGTTCACACACCCCTTACAATATCTCGCCCTGATTGGGAAGTGATAAGTCTTCTAGCCTCTTGTCACACCCCATGAACCCCCTGCTGGAGGCCGTCCTAGTTTCGATGCGGGATGCGTTTCTAGCCGTCACGGTTTTCGTCGCTGTGATGGTTCTTTTGTTCAGTTGGTTGCAGTACCTCACTGCGGGACGGTTTGTTGATTGGATAAGATCCAGAAAGAAGTGGCAACCGGTGATTGGTGCCCTCATGGGATTGACCCCGGGTTGCGGAGGCGCGATCATCATTATGCCGATGTTTGCAAAGGGATACGTCACATATGGGACTGTTCTGGCAACCCTGATTGCGACCCTAGGGGATTCTGCCTTTGTGCTGTTCGGGGCTGTCATTCAAGATGAAAAATTCCTCACCCCGGTTTTGGTAGTTCATTTGATCTCATTTCTAGCAGGCGTGATTTGGGGGTACGGAGCAGACATGCTATCGATTACGCCAGAGAATCCCATCGGGTCCAGGTCATCCGCCCGTAGTTCTGAGCGGTCAGTGCATCAAATGAATGACCAAATTGAAGAATTTGAACATGGGGATATTATTTCGGATTTAGCTAGGGAGGAGCCTGGTACCCTGTCCTACAAGATTGTTCACAACGGCTACAAGGTGTGGTGGTTGGTGACAATCAGTGGCTTGATCCTAGGAGTATTACTCATATTCTGGTTGGCTCAGGACCCAGATTACAACCCTGAATTATCAGCGGATATATCCACAAGAGATGGAATTCTGACTGTCATTGGTGTGACTGGCACGCTCTTGTCATTGGTGTTGTATGCTGCTGGCAAGAGTTTCATTGCTGACGATACTGAGGCCTCTATTGGGGACAAACTCCACTCATTTGACGAAACCCTGACCCATGCTGCGTCGGAGACAGCATTTGTCACAGTGTGGGTCTTAGTGGCGTACTTATTGTTCGAGGCCCTAATTGTTGCCACGGGAATAAGTGAGTCAGACCTTGCTGCAGGAGGGGATGGTCCTGTGGCCGTGGCAGTGGCTGCTTCAATCGGCTTGATCCCTGGATGCGGCCCTCAAATAATCGCATTTACTGCATACGTCGAGGGGATCTTCTCCTTCCCGGCGCTGGTCGCAAACGCAATATCACAGGATGGAGATGCCCTATTTCCTCTCTTAGTACGTCATCGGACGGCTTCCCTGTGGGCCACAGTACACACACTGGTACCAGGATTAATCTGCGGGATGATCCTGCTGTCGTTTGGAATTGACCTTCCATGAGGCACATATCTCATTCCATGCCTTCTTCAGGAAAATCACATCCTCCGGAGTGTCCACATTAATGTGGATGTAGGGGTCTTCAACCTCAAAACGAGAGAATTTAATCAGGTCTTTGAGCGATGAGCTTGGTTTGGCATTCTTAATGGCGGTGATCCCTCTCCAATCTAACATCACTGGATGACCTCCTCGACCGTCTTTCTCGGGACAGGAGCTAGTATCTGCTTTCATCAAAATTATGAGTGTTTTTGAACTAAAACCCGGTCTGTCAATTGGTGCTAAAATCACCTTTTCCGGCCATCCAAGTGCTTCTAATCCAATTTGTATTGAGCCTGTCCTGCCCAGATCTGGTTTATTGTTCCTAACAAACATCACAGAATCTGGATCGATGTCACATTCGTCTGAGTTGGGGCCAAGCACGACACATGTTCTCATACCGTGTTCTATCATGACTTCAACCATTCTCGAAAGGAGAGTCTGCCCGTCCATATTTATCGAGGCCTTATCAAAGCCCATTCTTCTACTCAGGCCTCCCGCCAGTATCAGGCAATCCGGGGGATTTTCATTGGTCATTGCACCACTAACCTATGAATAACTGGGCGACATAGACAAAGTATCCAAGCAGCAAGAAGGCCCCCAACGGTTTTGACACTCCCTTGCCCAACAATATCGATATACCGATAATCCCAGAGCTCACGAGGAGTACCCAGATGTCTAGTGTCAGGAAGGATCCTGACACAGACAATCCTTGTGCTACAATCGCTCCGATTCCAAGGACAGCCATGACATTAGCCACGTTTGATCCGAGTATGTTTCCGATTGCCACGCCTTGGACCCCGCGGATCGAGGCAGTTATCGTGACTGCCAACTCAGGTAGCGACGTTCCGAATGCAACAAGTGTGAGTCCGATAACTGCTTCTGAAACACCTATCGAGATGGCAAGCCCCACTCCTCCTTCTATCAGGAGATCTGACCCGAACTTCACCAAAATGAGGCCAAACAAGAATGCAACAAGGGCATATGCATAGCCCCGAGGTATCCAAGAATCCTCTTCATCACCATCGTCGCCCCCCCTTGTGCGGAAAATGTAGGCATAGTATCCCCCCATCGAGGAAATCGATAGAACTCCGAGCCACACTGGGAACTCGCCCATAACCACCGAGAGGACGACAAATGTGGTTGCAGCGAGCAACATCAAGGCATCTTGTTTGAGGTCCTTGTCGGGCTGAGATGCCGCTCCTATCAGCATCGCGATGGCCAAAACCAACATTACGTTGGCAATATTGGACCCAATCACGCCCCCAACAGCGAGATCCACGGCTTCCGGGCTACCGCGATTAATCGCATTCAACACAACTCCTAGTTCTGGCAGACTCGTCCCAATCGCAACCAGTGTGAAACCAACTAAGAATGAGGGCATTCCAAGCAAGCCAGCAATTCTGATAGAGCCCTGAACGACCAATTCGCCTCCTGAAACCAGCAAAATCAGACCAATTGTCAACAGGACTCCGTCTGGAAGCCCTCCGAGCATGCCATCCCGTGGGTCTGATGAGATATAAGGAACGGGTGAATCATTCAGTGTCAAATCAGAGTATTCTTTTGATGTGGCGAACCAATAATTCTACATCAGGGATGGTGTGGTCCTCCAGAGGTGGCGAGAAAGGAACTGGTACGTCAAGAGCCCCAATTACCACAGGGGGCGACTCAAGCGACCAGAATGATCCTTCCAGGACTGCAGAGGATATTGTATGGCCAAAGCCGCCAGTCCATTGCGCCTCTTGAAGTACAATCATACGCCCAGTCTTGTTCACTGATTGGATGCAGGTGTCTCTGTCGAACGGATTCAAAGTCCTCAGGTCGATAACTTCAACATCGATACCCTCTGTTGAGAGTTTTCTTGAAGCATTCATGGCAACATGAACCATTGCACCCCATGTTATGACCGTGACGTCCTCGCCAGGAGCTACAATTCGTGCCTTACCTATGGTGTGTCTGCCTTCACGTACTCTTTTTCTGACTGAATGAGTATCTACATTCTGGCTTATCCGATCACCCCAACCAGTCAAACCTCCGCGCAAACCGTACAAGCCAATGTGCTCAAACAAGACAAATGGGTCATTCAGAGAGTGCCCCTCAATGAGTAGATCATAGGCATCTTGGGGGTTTGAGGGAAATCCGATTATCAAACCGGGGTCGTTTAGAAACCAAGATTCGATAACGTTTGCATGAAAGGGCCCACTCCTGGTTTTCCCACCAAGCGGGATTCTAACTGTAAGCGGGACCTCGGCCCCCCACCTCCATCTTAGTTGGGCCGCGTTGTTTACAAGAGCGTTCATTGCGAGGGCTGCGAAACCTCCAAACTGAATCTCGGCGATAGGTCGCAACCCCCCTAATGCAGCCCCAGTCGCGCTGTTAATTATTATTGATTCAGACAATGGCATATCCAGAAGTTTACCCTCGTGACCCTTTGCTCTGAGTGCTAGGTTCAATCCGAATGCTCCCGCGACTTCCATGTCCTCTCCCATAAACAGAGCATTTTCTCCTTCGTTGTCTGCAATATCGACCATTGCATTTTGAATGGCCCTGCTGAAAGTCCAAGCATTCGAAGCAGCCTCAAACTTCATTTGCCCGATGTCTGATTGGCTGGTTGCTGGTTTGATGCCCTCAAGATCTTTGATTTGTTGATGATGTGTTCTGGCGTTTGTCAGTTTTGACGTTCCAATAGCGACTGATTCCGGCTCTGGCCATTTCATAGATTCGACAGCCAATCGCGCCTCAGCACAACTGGCTTCCTCTTCGTCAGCAATCGATTTGAGCAATCTAGAGCTAACGCCTATTGACCGTAGTAAACGCTCATGATTCTCGATTGGCTCCTTCTTTGACCAATATTCGATTAATTCTTCTCCAACGTAGCCAGGAGGATTGCCATTCTCAGCACCCAAGTACAGATCATCATGGTGATGCGCATGTCCGCAACCCCTCATTGTTTCAACATGGACAATGCATCCGCCACAGCCCGATACGGCCAATTCACGGGCAACTGAGACTGATGCATAGTAAATTGCAGGATCAGACCCATCTATGCTCCATGCCGGAAGTCCCACGGAGCCCCCTTTGTCCCCGAACGTCTCTGCACCAGATTGTTTGTTTGAGAATGTATCCAACGCAATTTGATTGTTTTGGATAATGTAGCATATGGGCAACCCCCTTGCTCCGGCGAAATTTATTGCCTCCCAGAACTCTCCACTGCTGCTGCAACCCTCTCCTACAGGAGCTAGAGTAAACCTCCCATCGCCCTTCCGAGAAGAAGCAAGGGCAATTCCTGTAGCAGTAGCGCTTGCTATTGGCAGTGGCGCAGTGGGGGGCAGTATTCCGTGACTCCAGTCTCCTATGTGGAGATCCCTGCCCCCGAAGTCGGAATGGCCCCCATCCATTTTGGATCCTGACTTGCCCATCTGGGCGGACATAATTGACAAGGGCGTTTGACCCATGGAGAGTGCAAGTCCGAGGTCTCTGATCATAGGGGCTGCCACATCCTTGCCCAATTGCAGGGCTGTCCCGCATGCTGCAATCGGTTCTTGCCAAGTTGATCTGAATCCCTTGCCACCAAATTTTGTCCCATCTGGGGTTTCTACACCCTCGACGAATAACTCCTTCAAATGCCGATCCAATATTCTAGTCCTCATCATTAGCCTATGCCAATGAATACGCTCCTCCTTGGTTATCGATGAAAGATATGCCAGCCTTCTTAGCAAGAGACGCAAATCCAAGATTAATCTGGTCCTTTTCCTTGAGAGGTATAGTCTACCATCTCTTCTTGGCATAATTTCAGCCTGCAACACTCTATTTATTTTGTAGGTGTGAAGCCTGTCCTCAAATGCATCATAAATTAGATCGCAGAATAATTCCGACCATTTATGAAAATCCTCTCCGTTCATTGATTTCAGCCCAACACAGTTCTCGAGTACATCTCTCACAAGTTCCAGGTATCCGTCCCATCTTTCAGCTGTGAACCTAAGAATCTCCTCACTCAACTCTACTGGGTCTATGGCTTTGTTGAATCTCAGATGGCTCACAGGCCTCCAATCACCTCCCCATATTTTGGGCAAGTCAGATTGATTTCCGTCGTATGTCTCCGAATCCATGCTTATTGGGTGGTTCCTACTGCGAGCTTCATGATCTAGCTCCACACTAGTTGATTTCTCCCTGACCCAGACTCTAGCATCGGACTTCCTCCCTTGTCCCGTCTGTGATCTCTCGATCATTATCCGGGTCCTTTCAGAACACTCAGAGCATTTTCTATCTAGGGCCTTTAAGCCCTTTTTTCCCGATTTCCAAGGTTGATGGTGATTACAGTTCGGACATCTCCAAATGCCCGATATTTCATAGACCATGGTATATCCAAAGTGGCCAGGCACATTAATTATTCCTTTTTTATAAATTTTAAAAACATGATTAAAATAATTTTTATCTAATAAATATACAATAAAAAAACAATATACTGAATTAATATATACATAATATATTTGATTATAATATTTTTTTTTTACATATTTTAATGTAAAAAATTATGAAATTATAAACAAAAAATAAATTTTTATCAATATCTTGGAATATTTTGGTCTACTTCTACAGACCACCTATCAATGCCGCCCTCTAGGTTCGCTATGGCCCCGTTGAAATCATCAAGACTTGAAAGGTAATTCACGACGGCAGCAGATCTCACTCCGGAATGGCAGTATACAATTATCGGCAAATCACGAGGGAGTTCATCTATTCTTGACGGGATTTGCAGGTGCTCAATCCTTGCAGAGGTCCCTCTTATGCTGGCAATCGATTCTTCAATTTCCCTCCTTACATCTAATATGAACACACTCTCACCGGCTAAAATCCGCTTTTCGAGCTCTCTTGGGGTTATTTTCATGCCAATTTTAGGTTTAGAAAAATCCGAATTGGCTTTTACCTGAGTGTTATTGAACTTGAGAATACGAGATTCCATTTTCAAGGCGTTGAAAATTAGTAATTTACCCGAGAGTACCCCTTCAATCCCCAGAAGGACTTTCATGGCCTCGGTGGCTTGTATGGATCCAATTATCCCTGTCACAGACCCTAAAATGCCAGCCTCAGAGCAATTCGGAGCCAACTCGGGCGGAGGTGGCTGGGGGAATAAATCGCGATAATTCGGCCCATCCTGATAATTGAAAACCGAAACTTGCCCCTCAAACCTCAATACACTAGCAAATACCCATGGTATCCCAAGTTCCTCGCATGCATCATTGAGGGCATACCTAGCATCAAAATTATCAGTACCGTCTATGACGACGTCAGATCCTATTATCAGTTCGGTTGCATTCCTTGGAGTCAATTTCTGTTTGAAGATCTTTATTTTGACAGTTGAATCGATTTTACTTATCCTTTCAGCTGCAGAATCCACCTTTTTCACACCAACGTCTTTTTCTGAGTGTAGGATCTGCCTCTGCAGGTTCGAGATATCCACCTCATCATCATCGATAATTCTGATTTCTCCTATCCCAGCTGCTACCAAGTACAAAAGCGCAGGACTCCCTAGGCCTCCTGCCCCAATCACCGAAACGATTGATTTTGAGAATCTTATTTGGCCTGATAAGCCAATCTGGTCAAGCACGATATGCCTGTCAAACCGTTTCAGTCGTAGCTCATCCATGGAATCAAAACCCGGGGGAATAGAGTCTAATGATGCAAACTGTGAGGCTCAATCTCCCCCAGATAACGGTCATTTTTCTTGAGTTTAGGGGGGTGGGGGATTTGCCGGTCAGACTCGTCAGCAATCTATGAATGAAATTTTGTTGCAGAGCACTTTCTGGTTTCTCGATCCCAAGCAGCCAACGCTCTATGTCAGTAAGGATGCAATATCCATCCCTTGTATGCCATAGAATCTCAGTCGCGCAGTATACTACCACTACAGTCCACAAGACGGAATCCCAAGGGGCTAGCCATCCTAATCCCACCAGTAGAGTCACAAGGACATGTGAAAAGTAGAATAATGAAGCCAATAACCTCCTTGGAAGTGTGACTTTTGTTTTATGATCATTGAATGATAGGGTTTCCATTACACCAACTCAATGTTGTGACTCTAGCCATCGCTCTGCGTCTATTGCAGCCTGGCACCCCATTCCAGCAGCAGTGATTGCTTGTCTGTATCTTGTGTCTACCACATCCCCTGCCGCGAAAACGCCGGGAACGCTGGTCATTGTATGTTCCTCGTGTAGGATGTAGCCCTCAGAGTCTGTCACCACCTGGCCAGCCAGGAATTCTGTGATCGGTTTGTGCCCAATCGCAATAAATGCTCCAGTACACGCTATTTCCTCTGTGGACCCATCTCTGGGATCTTCGATCAAAGCCCCTGTGAGCCCCTTCTCGTCTGATAACCACTTTGTGACTTGCCTGTGGGTCTTAATCTCAATTTTAGGGTGGGCTTTGGCCCTTTCAAGCATAACCTTGGAGGCTTTGAAAACATCCCTCCGATGTATGATGGTCACTTTTTCTGCAAAACGTGTCAAAAAGGTCGCCTCTTCCATCGCAGAGTCACCTCCTCCGATAACTATTACTTCCTCGTTCTTGAAAAATGCACCATCGCATGTGGCGCATGTGGAAATGCCCCTGCCCTTTTGCTCTTCTTCGCCCTCGACGCCAAGCCAAGTGGCCTCAGCACCCGTGCAAATGATTATCGATTCAGCGTTGAATTCTTGACCCTCTACCCAGACTTTGAAAGGTCTAGATCCGAGATCCACCTTCTCAACGTTCTTGTCTTGCACCTTCAATCCAAACCTTTCTGCCTGTGTCCTCAGCTCCAACATCATTTCCGGCCCGCCGATTCCTTGAGGATACCCTGGGAAATTTTCGATGTCTGATGTGAGCATCAACTGCCCGCCTGACATGTAGCCTGCGAACATCAGAGGCTCCATCATTGCCCTTGCAGCATAGAGTCCCGCGGTGTATCCTGCTGGCCCGGATCCGATGATTATCACGCTATGCGTCGTGGTCATATGGGAGCCAAGACGCAGGAGTCCCTTGAATATTGACACTGACAAATCTTTCCGTGAACCCGGGACAAGGCTCAATCGATCATTGAGTACACCGCAGTAATCGCTGATCTTGCATGGGGTTCTAATCTAGGAGCAATGTGATGATTTTCGGCGCCAGGCCCTATGATTCCCAGACCAATGGGTTTGTTATGCTTAATTTGGAGACTCAACAGACTGGATAAAACGGCTTGACCGATTACTAGTCCATGGTCGGTCTCGCCTCTTTCTATCACGCCAAGGCATGCCACTCCTAGGATATTCTCCTTTGATAACAATCTGGAACTGGCAAGTGGGACTTCGAAGGACCCAGGTACCCATACAACATCTGAGATCTGAATTCCCAGAGACTTGGCCTCTTTCTTGGCGTATTCCACCATCTTCTCTACGGATTTTCTGTGAAACTCCCCACAAACGAGTGCTATAGACTTCATCTCTTTACCAACCTTTCATTTAGTCGAATTACGGTATCAACAGCTGCCTGGGTGGTCGAGTCTATTTCGATATTCACCAAAGACCCTGCTACCTTGTTGCCGAGTGTCGTCCTTCGTAATGTTTCCGGGATTATATGCACCTTGAAACACCCCCCCTCGTGGGTTTCGCCCACGGTTAATGAGATCCCGTCGATTGCAATGTAGCCCTTCTCGAATATGTACATGGCTACCTTGTCGGAAGTCTGTATTGTCATATCACATGTGGATTCTCCGCTTTCTAAATCCTTGATTTGCGATATTTCGATAATTTTTGCGACTTCCATCACGTGACCTGATACGAGGTGACCACCGACCTCCTTGCCGAAAGTGAGTGACCTTTCGTAGTTCAATGTGTCCAGAGGCTTGAATTTCCCCAAGGTGGACCTACCAAGAGTTTCTTCGATAATCTGGAACGAAGCCTTATGCCCGGAAACAGATGTGACGGTTAGACAGACCCCTTCTAGTGAAATACTAGCTCCAATCTCGATGCCATTCAGTGCACCGTCTGGAAATTCTACCTCCCAATCAGCATATCCTTCCAATTTATTCGTTGACTGAAGAGTTGCAATTCCCTCAATTATCCCTGTAAACATATTTGTTCACTCCTCGAAAGGTCCACCCTCTTCATTTGGCCATAGGTTGAGTATCCTTGCGATTATCTTCCTTGTCCCATCGAGATCGTCAGACAGACCTTCAACTCTTACAACCCTCACGTTTGAGTATCCACTGGAAGATAATCCGTCTCTTACCGAGTCAATCGAGTGTTTTTGATCGTATCCGAGTGCAATTACATCTGGAGAGATCTCATCAAGTATCTCGTAGATTGGGACTGAGGGAGGGTTGCCTACTATAGCCCTGTCAACTGGCTTGAGACCCTCAACCATTCTTTTCCGTAGGTCGTGATTAGTCACTGGCTCATGTTTCCTCGCTCGCACAGTGTCATCATGCGCAACAACCACGACTAATTCAGATCCTAGTAGCTTGGCCTGCTCTAGATAGTGCAAATGTCCGGCGTGAAGAAGATCAAAGACCCCTACAGCCATTATTTTTGTCAATCAATTCACCGTCCCACTATTGTCATAATGCTTCAATAAATCATCACCAGTCAGCATGGGTATACCGTGTCTCTCGGCATATGCCCTAGCCTCTTCAACTGGCAATGCGCCGTCTCCATCGGGTTGCAGCATCTCAGCACCTATCGTACAGGGCACCAATCCTGCCATGCGAGCAATACTCACTGCGAGTTCTGTATGACCTTGTCGACTTGACAGGCCACCCGGAGATTCTCTGCAGACTGGGATGTGCCCGGGGGTTCGAAACTCCTTGCCTAGGGCAATTTGCGCTTCCTCATTGGAGAGGCCATTCTTCAGGACCTCACCGCTGAGCTCTCCAAACCTTCGGGTTGTGAGGGCTCTATCTCTATCCGTGATGCCAGTGAAGGTATCTCTGTGATTGATCGAGAGTGTGAATGCTGACTTGTTGTCATACTGCAGGTCATCGGTCTTCAGACGATCCAAAACAGGGTGTAGTTGGACTAAAGCATGATTGGTATGGATATCTTGGAGCCATGGGAGATCGAATTTCTCTCCGATTTCATTCCCAATTGCTAGGAACAACAACCCGCCACAGTCATTTCTCAATCTTCTCATCACCTGAGGTGTAGCGAATTGCGCAGGCCAGAGTAGGTCTGTTTCACTTTCTCTGAATGAGGAATCAAACACCATGACTGGATTGCCAGATGCGAATTCTTGAATGGCTTTTTCCAAGGCGGGGGGTCCGACTCGCATGGCAATCTGATCCGCGCTCGAGGTTCTGGTAAATAGGGTGGCGTTTCAAGATAGGAACTGAAACGAACAAGCGCAAGGAACTTGAGGGGTATACCAGTCGGGTGTATGATGACCTCGACGCGCAGAGCCGTAGCCCTGCTTATTTTGGCAACCCTGATCATCCCAATGACTGCGTCCCAAATCAATCCGGAGCATGAAAGAGGGGGCCTCGATGCTACGGGGGAATGGCAACCCCGTCATGCACTCGAGATACACGACGAATGGTGGGAAGATTGGTCCAGAGATGCTAATCAAGACAGAATAGATGACAGGCTAGAATGGCTATTGACACAACCAGAAGAAGTATATTCAAAATGGTGGAAGCGAGCGGAGTCCGGACAGGCTAGAGTTTTTGTTGACTACGACCACCATCCTTCCACATCAGATGTTCGAGCATTGGAAGCCTTGGGCGCATCCGTCACCATGAGGCCGGTTTACCTTGATAGCCTCATAGCAAATGTTCCACTAGAGTTAATCCACCCATCCTCCGCCATCCTTGAGCTACCTGGAGTTGTCATGATAGAGGATCTTGGTCTTGCAGAGACCCACATGAACGAGGCAGTACCAAACATGGGGGTGGAAGAAGTTTGGGCGCAATATGGCTACGACGGAACAGGCGTCACAATCGCAGTTCTTGACACAGGAGTTCGGGGCGATCACGCAGGGTTGGATGACATGGATGACGAGATAACTCTGGGCTGCGATCAACCAGATCCAGATCCATTCAACCCTAATCCAATAGTACTCGACTGCGACCCTAAAATATCTGCATTTTATGACGCAGTAATCACCGACTCCGAGCAACCCGCCAGAGAGTCTTATGATTCGGGCACTCATGGTTCTCACGTCGCAGGCATCGCAGCAGGTACTGGAGGAGGACAAGAGTCTCCAGATGGTTCGAGATACGTCGGGGTTGCCCCCGGGGCCTGGGTAATCAACATCTTGGCATGTTGCGACGGCGACATCCAGGATATCATAGAAGGAGCCCAGTGGGCAATTGAGAATAAGGATGCAAAGAACATAGACATTCTTACATCATCTTTGGGAGAACAACAACTAGAGATCCACTTCGACAATGACGGCTCATCAGCGTGGAGCCAACAGATGGATGCAGTCGCCGCGTCTGGAATCATTACATTCCTCTCGGCTGGCAACGAATTTGGAGGAGCTACATTTGCAGGGTGTAATACCATTGACAGCCCGGGTGATGCCAACCTGCCGATCACAGTGGCAAGCCTGGACAAGGATCTGGGCCTAGCGATTTACTCGAGTAGAGGATATACATCTGACGGACGAGTGAAACCCGACGTCTCAACAATTGGGTCAAATATCATGGCACCAGATGCCGCCACGTCAGACGGCTACACCAGCAAATCTGGGACTAGCATGGCAACACCCCTTATGGCGGGAATTGCGGCGTTAATGGTCGAGGCCAACCCAGACATAACCCACGACGAAGTTAAGTCGATAATCAGCGCTGACTCTATTGAAAGAGACATCCAGCTCTTGGACGACCCAGGATTTAATGACTGCAGCATACTTGAGACCAGGCCCGATAATGAGTTTGGGTACGGCCAGGCAGACCCCTTGGTATTCGTCCAATCGGCTGGAGCAATAGACTCAACCCTCAATGTGAGCATGGATTTGGACACCCTGCAACAAATTGGGAACGAATCCAGAATTTCCGGCACCTCGACTGGAGGCGTCCCAGGGGTTGGCTATGTGGAGGTGAAAGTTGGAGGAGGAGAATGGCAGCAAGCAGCTGACCTTTCCTCAAATAATGACTGGTCATCCTGGAACGTCAAACTAACTCCGCACTCAGAGTCCGGGAATTCAACAGTATATTCCAGACTCGTGATCAATGAGGATAGGATGTCACCAGTCGATGCCCGAAGAGTGATCCTGATCGACGGCCAGGTAGGCTCTGGCTCTGGCGCCGGCGGTCAGACGACAATCGGTGCCTATGTTTTCTTGATCCCCTTCTTGGCTACTGTAGCCCTATTAGGCATTACAGCTCTCAGAGAGGACTGGGCAAACACGACCCCTGCAAAGAAGAAAGATGATGAAAACGACAGAATAGACGATGACATATCATCATTGCACAAAAATCCACTGGATCCGTTTAGGACATTTGTGGTTGAGATGAGGCGTGGTGGCGCACTTACCGAGAACAAGTCTCGGAGACTCTTCACGCTGTGCATCCTTTATTTCGCCCAAGGCCTGCCATGGGGATTCGCCAGTGTAACTTTCGCAGCATATCTGGTGGACAACGGCGTAGCGATAGGCGACGTCGCCATATTGTTCGCGACCGTCGCACTGCCGTGGACCTTCAAATGGATCTGGGGCCCAGTTGTCGACGCAGTGAACATACCCAGATATGGCGCCAGGCGCCAATGGGTCTTGATAGCACAACTCGGCATGGTCCTCACGTTGGGGACATTGTTGTTGGTTCCAGACCTCAACGCAGAGATTGAATTGGTCACTAGGTTGCTATTCATACACAACATATTCGCCTCACTGCAAGATGTGGGTACCGATGCACTTGCCGTAGAGATCCTCCAACCAAATGAGGTAGCGAAAGCGAACGGGTTCATGTTCGCAGCAAAGCGGGCGGGGATCATTGTTGGCGGTGCCGTACTCGGTGTCGCGGTGACGAAGATAGGTATCGGTGGAGTAATCGTAATTCAACTCGCATTACTGTCAATCATCGTAGCAGTGCCGCTTACAATGGTGGAGAGGCCAGGTGTCAAGCTATTCCCATGGTCGAAGTCAGAGGATATGTGGTGGCTCTCCATAACCGATGCGGACGGGAACGCCGAAGAGGGCCAGAAGGCCACGGACCCTTGGCTAACAGAGGATCGCTTCAAGGTTGCAAAAACAGTGGGATACACCCTCGACAGCAGTAAAATAACCATATCCGCATTTTTGGCTGTCATAGGCATTTCGATATGGATAATTGGCTTCGCCGTTGATGTCTTCACAATCGATTTCGGACTGGGTGACGATCTCAGGAATGTGACAAATCCAATCAGCTACTTAGCGCTAGCAATTTCCCTGCTTTTGATGGGGCTCTCCTACACAAGCGTGGCCACATCAGTGACCACCAAAGCAGTCACAAACCCGCTATCTTTGCTCCCTCCTAGCACGAAAAGAGGCGTTGCCGAGACGTCCTTCTTCCTCACGAAGGCATTCTCGGTAAGATCAGCATTCTTGTTGATCGGGCTGTGCCTCCTGTCGGAGTTGTATATCTTCGTGACGCCCATTGTCATTGACATATTCATCAACGAAGCAGGCTGGTCTCAAGCCAAGTACAACGGGATAGTCGGTGGGGTGGTTGTGTTCGGGGCACTAATCGGCCAGATCGTGGGAGGCCTACTCGGCGACAGGTTCGGAGTGAGGAGGGTTGCAATGGTCGGATTTACATCATTGGCACTGGCAAACGCGGGGCTGGCATTCCTCCAATCCATGTGGGAAAATACCTCTGTGATGACCCTTTACCTCATCATCCAGGCATTTGTTGGTGGCATGGCTTGGATTTGCATCATATCCCTGAGCATGAGACTCACATGGAGTAAGGTCGGAGGAACACAATTCACCGCATACATGTCTCTGTTCAACCTCTCTGGGGTTTTCGCTTACACCCTGACTGAGAGAATGATATCCGTGTTTGACTACACCTCGGCAATCTACATCGGTGCTGCACTGACATTGATAACAGTCTTCATGCTAGTGTTCATAGATGAGGATGAAACTGACAGGATACTCGAGGAAGGCGACCTAATGGGAACCGATGAACAGAACTCGACTAGTCCGGACTCGTTTGAGGTGACGGGAGATGAACAACCCTATGTCGCAGTTTGAGGGGCTTGATACAGAGTTCCTCTTGTTCACCAAGGATGTCTGTGGCTACTGCGTAGCAGCAAAAAATCTACTCAATAGCAAGGGACTCACATACACTGAGGTCAACCTCCAGCAAGATCACGAGCTAAGGAGTGCCCTGATCATGGAGACCGGCCACAAGACAGTGCCGATAATTTTTGACCTCAGGTCGGACGTCTTTTTCGTTGGGGGCTACACCGAATTGAAGAATGTCCTCTAGTCGGATCTTGCGACTCTCTCCAAGGACCGAATCATGGCAGCCTTCTGACTTAGATCAACCATGTGCCCTTTCTTGTGGCGAAATTCGTCTACCGTCCATCCTGCATCCTGAAAACATTTCAGGTGTTCCAGGGCGGCTTCGATCGGGATAATGTGGTCCTTATCTCCATGCATCCAGACAACCGACCGTGGAGGCAAATTGTTCAATTTTCCTCTCAGTTCCTTGTTCCTAACTGTTTTCGTGGCAATCAATACAAGTCCAACTACTCTGTCGAAGATATCTCTTTCACACATGGCCGAGGCTATGGCTCCGCCTTGGGAAAAACCTCCCAGTATCAGTTTTCCTGGGGGGAGAAGACCTTCCAATCGGTCCAACGAGATGGAAATCTGAGATTCGATCTCAGAGTCCGAAGCCCTGGAACCTTGTTCACTCAGCCACCAAGCCCTGCCACCACTCGGATGGATAAATGGTCCCTCAGGGCATAGACAACTCCATCCACTTGGAGTAATTTCCTCTGCTAGAGGCAACATTTTGGCGGAAGTGCCAGTCATGCCGTGAAGCATGACTAGATGACCCTTCAAGCCCATATCAAATGCTCCAAGAGTATCCGATGCCACCAGCAATCATGACATCCAACTCAGTCTGACCTGTAAAACTGGCAGTCAGGGTGTATTCTCCACTGGGGGAGGGAATCGTCCCTAGCGTACCAGATTCTGAAGCCCCTGGACCCCAAAATCTCTCAAGAACGGAGGCAGAAGTGTGATCCCTCAATGTCAGAGATATCGAGGACCCACCAGCCCCAGAGGATGCATCAATCAGATAGATCATCTCGTCCCATGACCCGTCGTTTGGATGATCCTGAATTAGGAATGAGTCCTCAACATCGCCACTTGGGCCATTATTCTGATATTCTCTGTCGAGTAAATCCCTTCCTCGAATGAAATGGACCTCTCCTTGATGGTCTGAACCGCTCTGCGCAAGTGAGATTCTGAGAAGCTCAGCCCCATCTGAGTCCACTCTCACAAAAGATGTGATGAACTTAATATCGTCATCATAGGCAAATGTCAGGCTGCCCCCATCTGCGGAAGTGGCTTTTACGTACGCTTTTTTGCCGTTTATGTTGGCACTCGCGGTCCAATCCTTCTCAAACAGTGTAAATGACCAGGTTTTCTCTGATAACGGGAAGGATAACACTGCTTGTTCGACTCCGTTCTCAAATACTCCCAAGTTTGAGTGCGATATCCTCCCCAAAAACGGGTTGTGGTTCAGAACCGCGTGTCTCCGTGCCTCCTCTTCAGATGAAATTCCTAGCATGTAAGCGGTCCCCCCCTCCTCCTGGTCTACGGTAGCAACGACAAGTTTGGCAGAGTCGTCAAAAAAATCAGGCGTAGAGAATGTGAACAACCACCAATCGCCCGTCTCCCATTCTGGAACTTCTATTTCGTCTCCACCACCCAGAATGCCTCCAGTCCCCCCCACGCACCCTTGCAATGCGATGGATAGGAATGCGATGATCCACAAAGAACCTGCGCCGCGCATGAAGAGGGCAAGCCCCCTTCTCGGAAAGGGGTTTCGTGCCCGTGATCAAATCAAGTTCCCGATGTAGCCTATCGCATCTAGGTTTGGAGCGATTACTACTGCTACAATCGACATCAACTTGATCAGGATGTTGAGGGAAGGGCCCGAGGTATCCTTGAAGGGATCTCCAATGGTGTCTCCGATAACTGCAGCAGAATGAGCTTCAGTGCCCTTTTTCTCCCCCTCTATGTGGCCTTGTTCTATCGCCTTCTTTGCATTATCCCAGGCTCCTCCTGCATTCGCCATGAAGAGCGCCATCAGCACACCTGTCACGAGAGACCCAGCCAGAAGCCCTCCAAGGGCCGAAGAGCCGAGCGCAAAACCGACTAGAATGGGCGCTAGAACCGCAACGACGCCTGGTGCCACCATTTCTCTGAGTGCAGCTTTAGTCGAAATATCAACACATGTCGCAGAATCTGGCTTTACACCCTCTTTGCCCTCCAAAAGGCCGGGTATCTCTCTGAATTGACGGCGGATCTCCTCCACCATGTCCCCTGCAGCCTTTCCGACTGATGTCATTGTCATTGCAGCCACGACGAAGGGGAGTGACCCGCCTATCAGAAGTCCAATGACCACCATTGGGTCATCCAATGTGAGATTCACGCCCGTTGCCGCCGTTTTGTAGGCCGCGAACAAGGCCAATGCAGTCAGAGCAGCAGATCCAATGGCGAATCCCTTGCCCACTGCGGCAGTGGTATTCCCTATAGAATCCAATGCGTCGGTTATGGCCCTGACGTCATCGCCCAACTCAGACATTTCTGCAATCCCGCCTGCGTTATCCGCCACAGGGCCATATGCATCGACCGTCATGGTCACGCCCACCGTGGCCAACATTCCCATCGCTGCCATTGCTATGCCATAGAGGCCCAGATCGCCCCCGCCCATGAATTCATTTGCACCGAAGATTCCTATGCATATGAGCAGTATTGGGAGGAAAGTCGACATCATTCCAACGGACAAGCCTGCGATAGCATTTGTCGCTGGCCCACTTTTGGACATCTCGCCTATCCTCGGGATAGCCTTGGTTTTTATTCCGAAAACAGGCTCTATTCCCGTGTAGTATTCTGTCACGAGACCGATCATTATGCCAACTAAGCTACCCAGAATAACGGCATACATTGGCTCAAACCCTGTGTTGAGGCCGAATATTTCGATTGCACCAAAACCACCAGCCCAGAAGAGAATCGCCCCGATGAAAGTAGTGTTTCTCAATGCGGCGGCGGGGTCGCTTCCGTTTTTCAGCACGGTCATTGAGAAAATTCCGATAATTGAGGCTATGTAGCCTACCAAACCGAGTAATATAGGGAGAAGGACATAGTCTATTGTGTTGGAAGACAATGTGAGGTTTTCTGAGCCTTGGGCTATCACCATTGCAGCGATTATCGATCCCACGAATGACTCGAAGATGTCTGCCCCCATTCCCGCTACATCTCCTACGTTGTCCCCGACGTTGTCTGCGATAACGCCAGGATTTCGTGGATCATCCTCTGGCAGCCCTGCTTCTACCTTCCCTACGAGGTCAGCACCCACGTCTGCGGCCTTGGTGTAAATCCCTCCTCCAACTCTTGCGAAGAGAGCTATGCTGCTTGCACCCATCCCGAAGCCAGCTGCGTACTGCAGCGAGTTACCAGTGTATGCATCACCAGAGTCAGCGTTGCCTAGCCAGAATGCAATGAGAGATATTCCAAGCAGCCCTAGTCCGCCTACTGACAAGCCCATCACTGCCCCTCCGTTGTACGATACTTCGAGCGCGGCTGGTTGCCCACCGTTCTTTGCTGCCATGGCTGTCCGCCCATTGGCTGAGGTAGCCGCCCTCATCCCTGAGAATCCTGCTGCGACACTGGCTATCGCCCCGAAAACAAACGCCATGGCAGTTTCCATGCCTCCGTCTTCTCCATTGATCAGAAAGAGCACGACTCCGACGACTACTACGAATACGGAGATGTATCTGTATTCCGACATGAGGAAGGCCATAGCCCCTTTCTGAATCTCTTCTGTTATTTCTGCAACTTTTTCGTTGTCTATCTCTATCGCATCGTTCTTTCTGTAAAGCATTAGGGCGACAAACAGCCCCACTATGGCTACCATTGCTGCGATTACCGGTACATTCTCAATCATGATTACACCTTGTTGCCCGGCCGTCCCCCGACCTGTATTTAAGCCGATATACCTCTAAAAGAACTGGAAGCCCAATACATATCCTCAATTATTTCATATCAGATCACGTGTTGGGTTGGAGTGCATGGCCGAGATTGACCGCCAGACAATCCTTGATTCAGTGGGCCCAGTCCAGACCATACTGGATGCACATGACGGAGTAGTGAACGTTATCGATACTACTGGAGGAGTGATCTCAATTTCATTGGAGGGTGGTTGCACCGGATGCAGCTCAACTCCAATGACCGCAATGCAAATTTACTATTCCTTGATGAAATTGGATGAGGTGAATGACGTGTTGTTCGTTAATGGCGAACTTCCAGCATACATGAGGTCCTTCATCAACGAAAAGCTGGGCATAGAAGAATAGCCTATTCTTCCTCAAGTTCTTGAAGAGCCCTTCTTGCCCTTCTGATGCTATGCGGGTTTGGCTCACCTTGGATCTCCTTCCCTTTCAGGTTCAATACCGAGGCAGCCGCCAGAACGAGTGAGAACACCGCCATCGGCCTTGCCGCATTTCGTGATCCCCACAAGGCTCCTCCCATGCCGTGCATCACGAAGAGGAGGATGCTCGCAATGATGCAGATCCCCATTATCATACGTTGTCCGTTTATTTCTCCTGCTCTGCTTCGCGCCAATGTGCCTATGCTCATCCAGAGTATGCCTGCGACACCACAAAGAGTGATCGAAAGCGTCTCTAAGACAGCTACAAGTTCCACATGACCACCTACTCCAATTCACTCTGGTTTTGGCCAAGTTGACAAACCACAAAAACATAGGGATCGACCCCATCGGAACGCCATGGTGAAGATCGGCGGATGGGGCCTGCCTAAGACCAAACGCTCGGAGGCGCCATTTTACACGAAGAACCAGATAGTCACCGTTTTCGACCAAGTCGCGGTATTGCTAGAATTGGATGGCGCGAACCTATTCCGTGTCAGAGCTTACCAAAACGCCAGCAGGGCCTTGGGGCAACTGGAAAAGAACCTGTTCGAGCTGGTGAAATCAGACTCACTGACCCAGACCAAAGGAATAGGGAAGGGACTGGCATCCCTCGTCAAAGAAATAGTGATGACGGGCGAATGGGGGAAGCTAAGGGATCTCTACGACAAAGTCCCTGCCGGACTTGTAGAGATGGTTGGCATACCTGGCCTGGGCCCAAAGAGGGCCAGAATACTGTTCGAGGAGCTGGAGGTGAGCACCGTGGAGGGTCTGAAATCAGCATGCGAACAAAACCTTGTGGCAGAATTACAGGGTTTTGGGGCCAAGAGCCAGAAAAAATACTTGGATGGCATCGATTTGTTAAGGAGGAACCAAGGAAGAACAAGGTTAGATGTCGGACTCGGATTTGGCCTAGCCCTGAAGAAAAGAGTATTGGGAATCCCAGGGGTAATACAAGTCGAACTGGCAGGGAGTGCACGCAGAAGGAAGGAAACAATCGGTGATTTGGATTTGGTCGTGTCCGCGACTCCAGAAAATCAGAAATCCGTGATTGAGTCGGTCCTGAATCTTCCTGGCATTGCTGATGTAAAAGGAGCAGGGGAATCCAAAATAAGCCTAATTCTTGAGCAAAGCGTGTTGGTTTCTGATAATTCAGGGGGAAAGTTAGATCAGTCTCTGTCAGAGACCATGATGAACAGAGCCGAAGACTCAACAATTGATGCCCAAATAAGGATCGTCTCTCCTGAGATGTTCCCATTCACGCTCGCTTATTTCACTGGCTCAAAGGAGCATAACATAAGGATGAGACAACTCGCGATAGACAAAGGCCTGAGGCTCAATGAATTTGGGTTGATGCCAGAGACGGAGATCGAGGGTCTAGTAGGAATCGATGCAGCCAAATACAGCCTGAGTTGTGTAGATGAAGGTCAAATATACCATTATCTGGGTCTGGACTGGGTGACTCCGGAATTAAGAGAGGACAATGGAGAGATAGAAGCGGCTTTGTCAAAGTCCATTCCAAATCTAGTTGAGGTCTCATCAATTCGTGGAGCACTTCATAACCACACCACAGCATCCGATGGACAAAACACGCTATACGAAATGGCTGATGAAGCTCGGAGACTAGGCTGGGAGTACATCGGAATTGCGGACCACTCCCCGGCTCTAAGAATTGGAGGGAGGAGCATCGGAGTCGACCCAGATGCCGTGGAGATCCAAGCCGGCGAAATTACTTCCTACAATGAAAAAATGGAGGATCAGGGAGAAATTTTCAGGGTCTTCCACGGGAGCGAGTGTGACATATTACCGGATGGTAAATTGGACTATTCGAAAGATGTGAGGGGGAAGTTCCACCATGTGATTGGCTCAGTTCACGCTATCAATACATGGAAGTCAAGGGATGAACAAGTGAATACCGATGCAATCATAACCGCGATTGAAGATCCTTCTTTCACAGTTCTAGGACATCCGACCGGGCGGGTCTTACAGGTGAGGGACGGATTTCCCGTGGACATGCTTCAGGTTATTGAGAGGATGGGGGAAATTAATCGAGAGGGGGAATTGAAAGCCATTGAGATCAACGCCTCTCCCTACAGACTTGATTTAGATTGGAGACTATGCAGAACTGCGAGGGACCATGGAGTTCCGATTTTGATTAACCCAGATGCTCACAGTATTGAGGGACTCTCTGACATAGCGTATGGCGTCGATATAGCCAGGAAGGGTTGGCTTGAATCAAAGGACGTCTTGAACACACTCCCCGTAGAGAAGATAGACCATCTGCTTGGGAAGTGACGAATCCTCATATCCCACGATGACACCGGGGCTGCATGGGACTCGGTCGGGCACTAGTCTTCTCTTCCGTGATGGTACTTCCAGCAATGGTCGTCGGGTTGGGCGCATGGCTGGCCTTTGGAGGATCTGAGACCTGGGAAAGTTGGCAATACGGAACTTGCTATGTAATCCCCGGCGCGTTGATACTGTCCTCGTTTATTGTTGGATACCTGGGCTCAGGTGAGAATGACAAATGAAGCGCCAGGAGAAGGCGGACAAGATTGGCAAAATGCTAGACCGTCTGTACCCAGAAACTCCCGTACCACTGGATCATAGTGACCCCTACACGCTTCTTGTGGCAGTAATGCTATCTGCCCAAACGACAGACAAGAAAGTGAATGAGGTGACTCCAGCCTTGTTCTCTCTTGCCTCGAGCCCACACGAGATGGCTTTGTTGGAGGTCGAAACAATTCAGTCTTGCATCAAGCAGGTTGGCCTTGCTCCGACTAAATCAAGGAATCTCAGGAAAATGGCAGAGATCATAGTAGAAAGAGGCGGAGACATTCGTCCTGACTGGGACTATCTCGAGTCACTGCCGGGCGTTGGTCACAAAACAGCAAGCGTTGTCATGGCCCAGGCCTTTGGCATACCCGCTTTCCCTGTTGACACCCATATTCACAGACTCGCCTCAAGATGGGGCCTCTCAAATGGCAAGTCGGTTTCCAAAACAGAGGCAGATCTGAAAACTCTCTTCGAGAAGTCAACGTGGAATAAACGACATCTTCAGATCATCTTCTTCGGCAGGGAATATTGCCCAGCACTCCGGCATGACTTGTCGCTATGCCCCATTTGCAGTTGGACAGCTACGAAGAAAAGGATCAGGGAAGAGGCTCGAAAAGCCGGTCCTAGGATCTAATGTAGACAACCAATCCAAGACCAACCAAAAGGCTCCCAATAGCCAAGATAATTGGACGTGCATTCTCCAATGCCTCTTTTGTCTCTCGGGCGTCGTCACATTGACCATCGTCCCATTCGGTTATCTGCGCGATGGTACCCACAGTGGAGTCACAGTTATCCTCGATTCCTTCATCATAGAGGCTTACCGCATAGCCCGCTCCCCCCCACGCGACGAGAGCAATACCTCCTAACATAATCAGGACGATTGACGCAACTTTGGAGAGTCTTCCCATGAGTGGCCTCCAAACAATTAATTTTTCAACTGTTGCTGCGATTTTGCCTCAATACTTCGGTTGCAACCACTGCGAGGGGCGCCTGGAGGTTGTAAGATGGGAGGAAACCACCCATTGGGATCCTCAAGACGACATCGCATTGAGCCAACAACTCATCAGGGATGCCGTGCCGTTCGCCTCCGATGATCAACATGCATGGCCCCGTGAGGTCAGCATCCCATGGCTCCACGTCTCCTGAATCCTCTATCCCGATCACTCTGTAGCCATATCTCTTTGCCAAGTCTATGGCTTGCTTCCACTCCATCCATCTGACTGGTATGAAACGATCGGCCTTCATCGATGCCCTTGAGGATGCCTTCCTGCCATCAGAGTTTAATTCTGAGTCCACAAATACAGCAGAACCCCCGCTGACTTCTACAGTTCTGATAGCATATCCGATGTTTACGGGGTATTGCGCCCCTGCAAGCAGCCAGATGCTGCCTGCCAATCCCATAATGTCCTCAAGATCAGCGGAAGGGTCTCTGTTCAACAGCCCAAGGGCCTCTGATGGGGCAGAATCAAACGAGGAGTCACCCATCCTCCTCAAGTCGTTTTCAGACCCCTCTATGACATGAATGCCCAACTCCGAAGCTCTACTAATCAGTAATCGTGTTGATTCCGAAGTAGCGTTCCTGAGGACCAGAATTCTTGTGAAGTGAAGACCTCGTTCCATTGCTTGCAATATGTCACTCGATCCAGAGACTTTCAACCCATGGCGCATACTCAGCCCTCCACCGCTATTTCGATTGGTATGATTATCTCATTCCGCCTGAGGAAAGGTAAGGTTGTACTTGGGTTGTCGTACACAGCTAGGATCGGCACGGATATTTGCCTGTATTCGTGCTCTCTGATTAGGGCCTCCAGCCTCTTTGTACGAGATTCAGTCTTCCGTCGGCCCGAGAATCCAGAGAATCGAAGTACTGCAGTAAGGCATTCCGGAACCTCGACTATCTCTACACCCTCATCTGTGGGGCTCGGCAGGTCTCCGACTTGATATTCTGGGGGCATTATGAACGCCATTTTGGAGCCATCTTCGTCATTCCATCTTTGGACCGGCGAGGTCATAGCGATTTTCATAGAACGATCGTTTTGCCCGAATATGTACTTGGCTATCCTTCGAAAAGACTCCGAAGAACCACTGTAGTCTGATTCAGACATCGTTGCGATAGCGCAGATAACATCGGGGTACTTCCTAATCTCAAAGTTTGGATGTACTTTGACTAGTTCGTAGACCTGTTCCTGTACGCTCATACTGCCCGCAACTCGGATGTCGTGTAGATAACAATTGAGACTCATGTTTGCATTCAGCTGTTAATGTATACCGGTATTGGATTCATTTTGTGTGAGTTCTGGGCGTTGAACTTATTGAATATCCTCATGACTTCTATTTGTCTCGGCGTCCAATCCATATCTCCTGTGTTAGGGGATTGTTCCATCGCCCACTCCAACTCCTCGTAGGTAGCCCCAATTTGGTCCTCATCAGTCCTACCATCTTCCCACAATCCATCAGTTGGAGACGACTCCAGGATGTCCTTATGAACGCCGAGCTCATGACCTAATTGGTATACCTCTGATTTCATTAGGTCCGCTATCGGTGAAATGTCAACCCCTCCATCGCCATATTTTGTGTAGAAGCCTACTCCAAAATCCTCTACCTTGTTGCCCGTTCCAACGACTATGCCGTTGTTTGAAGCGGAGATTGCATACAATGTGGTCATCCTCAACCTTGCTTTGGTGTTTGCGAGAGCCATGTCGGTGACCGAGAACTCTGACAATGAGTCGTCAGCTAATACGCGAAAAGTAGCGGATAGGTCGATTAAACGCCCTTCTGCATTTTCCCACTTATCCTCTAACCAACTGATATGGGCATTTGACAGGTCAAATTGGTCTAAATCCTGATTAATCGGTAAATTGAGTGCTATTGTCCTTATGCCAGTCATCGCACAGAGAGTGGAGGTGACTGCCGAATCCACTCCTCCCGAGACACCCACTACCAGCGTCGAAATTCCATTTGACTGTGCGTACTCCCTTATCCATCTAGCGATCTTGTCTCCCAAGGTGTCGTCTCCGGTCATAAGTTTGCCATCATATGGTGATTAATGGACTATTGTCTTGGGTTCTAGAGCCCCCCGAAATCACTTGTGCTCGGGCGACATTGAAATCAAGTGCCACGGTCGGGGGGGCGATGAGCAATGACCAAGGCGGGCGCCTCGACCCAGTTTCCCTTGAGAATCAAATCATAGAAATCTGGGGTAATGAGAAAACATTCCAGTCATCAATAGAAGCCCGCAGGATGAGAGGCAAACCTTTCACATTTCTTGAGGGACCACCAACAGCAAATGGTAAACCTGGAATTCATCATGTGTTGTCTAGGTTGTACAAGGACATGGTTTGCAGATGGAAAACCATGGAAGGCTACGTGGTCGAGAGAAAAGCGGGCTGGGACACCCATGGCCTACCAGTCGAAATAGAGGTTCAGAAGAGGTTGGACCTAATGTCAAACGAGGCCATTGAGGCCTATGGGATGAAGGAATTCAATGAAGCTTGCAAGGAAAGCGTCTGGACATACGAGCAAGCATGGCGCGAGATGACTGAAAGGATGGGTTTCTGGGTCGACATGAATGACCCCTACGTGACGTTGGAGGATGACTACATAGAATCGGCATGGTGGTCCCTGAAACAAATGCATGAGAAAGGATTACTCTTTAGGGGCCACAAAGTACTCCCCTATTGCCCGCAAACTGGGACATCATACTCGAGTCATGAGGTGGCTCTCGGATACAAAGAGGTGACCGAGCCAGCAGTTTTTGTCAAATTTGACTTGATTGATGATCCAGCATGCATAATTGCATGGACTACAACCCCTTGGACACTTCCCGGGAACGTAGGCCTCGCAGTCGGCCCAGATATAGATTATGTCCGAGTCAGGGTCGCTGAGCAACCATCTGCAAAGTGGCAGGGCAGAGGTTTTGCTGAAGTCGGCGATCAGTTGATACTTGCCAAGGATTTGATGGGTCATGTGCTCCGTCACAAAGTCGAAATCTTAGAAGAAATGAAGGGAACGGATTTGTCGGGACTGCACTACAATCCGCTTTTCCCGGGCGCAGTTGATGGAAAGGGCCACACAGAGGCATGGTCCATCGTGACCGCAGATTTCGTCACGACCACGGATGGGACTGGCGTCGTCCACACTGCGGTCATGTATGGCGAGGACGACTACAATCTTGGCTTGGCATCAGGCTATCCTGCCCAACACACAGTGGGGATGGATGGATGTTTCATACGAGGGACTCATCCCAAACTTGACGGCATTTACGTGAAGGATTGCGACGATATAATACTAGATCTCCTAAATCAATCCGGCAGAATATACCGAGAGCATTTGTACACTCACGACTATCCACATTGTTGGAGAACGGATCATCCACTCCTGTACTACGCCATGGATAGCTGGTTCGTCCGAATGACTGCAGTCAAAGAGCAAATACTGGAGAACAACAATTCGGTTGAGTGGGCACCACCCTCGACTGGCTCGGGAAGGATGGGTGAGTGGTTATCAAACCTCAAGGATTGGGCAATCAGCAGGGAACGATATTGGGGGACTCCGATACCTGTGTGGATCTGTAGCGAATGTGGTCACGAACATTGTATCGGAAGCCGTGGAGAAATGGAATCTATGCTGACAGTGGATTCTGAAATGCCCAAGGAACTTCACAGACCTTATGTGGATGAAATTAAATTGGTTTGTCCAGAGAGGGGGTGCTCTGGAGAAATGAAAAGAGAACCATATGTTATGGATTGCTGGTTTGACTCCGGCTGCGCACCTTTCGCTCAATGGCACTACCCATTCGAGAATGAAGAGAAATTCGACTCATCCTTCCCGGTTGATTACATCTGCGAGGCGGTTGACCAAACTAGAGGTTGGTTCTACTCTCTACTGGCTGTTGGTACAACTGTCTTTGGAAAACCGACATACAAGAGATGTCTTTCCCTTGGCCATATCCTGGACAAGAATGGAAAGAAAATGAGCAAGTCAAGGGGGAACGTAGTGGACCCTTGGGACCACTTCAACCTGGAGGGGGCTGACGCGATAAGGTGGTACATGACGACTCAAAGTTCTCCTTGGCAGCCAACAAACTTCGATCCAAGTGGAGTTAGAGAGTCTTATGCCAGGATGTTTCTCACTCTTTGGAACATCTATAGATTCCATGTTGATTATGCTGCTTTGGACTCGTTCAATGGAAATATGGAATCTTCAGAGCCATCATCGAGGCCGTCCTTGGACAGATGGATACTTTCCCAAACCAGTGCGACTGCAGAAAGGGTTTCATTCCTATTTGAACAATGGGACTTCCACAAGGCGGGAAGAGAAATAGAGCGATTCGTCGTTGACGATATCTCCAATTGGTACGTTCGGAGATCTAGGAGAAGGCTCTGGGACGAAGCCGAAAGTGATGACAAGGCGGCATGCCATCACACACTTCGCGATGTACTCGGAGTAGCATGTAAACTCATGGCCCCAATCTCTCCATTCATGGTAGACAAAATCCATCGAGACCTCTTCCAAACCTCGGTCCACCTTGCTGATTGGCCTTGCGGATCTGATTTGATTGACTCCAAACTGCCTCAGAGAGACCCAGAACTGGAGTTGAGGATGGAATTGGTAAGGAATCTCGCCGAGGCTGGCCGTAGAATCAGGGTCGAATCATCTCGAAGACAGCGCTTGCCATGCAAGAAAGGATGGATCGTGGGAGGCATTGGCGTAGGCGACCTGACAGGAATACTATCTGAGGAATTGAACGTAGGACTGCTTGAAGAAGAGAACGATCTCGAGAGATTCCAGAAAGTACAACTGAAGCCGAACAGAAGAAATCTTGGTAGGAAATGCACAACTGATCTTCCAATAGTCCTAGGGGAACTTGAAGCAGTCGACTCAGAATCGTTCTTACTGGAAATCGAGGCTGGCATCGCATACTTGGGGGGATACCAAATAACCCTAGATGATGTGGAAATCCATCGCGTTGAGAAGGATGGATATGCAGCAGCGACAATTGAATCAGAACATGGGAATGTGACTCTTGTACTCGATATGTCACTGGACGAAGACTTGTTGTCTAAGGGATTGGCTCGCGATATCATTCGTAGGGTTCAGGCAAAGCGAAAGGAAATGGACCTGAGGATAGAGGCGGAGATCTCACTGGAGATCGCTTTGGGCCCTGATTCGCCCAAGCTGGCAGAGAATGACTGGGATCACATTCTCTCTGAGACAAGGGCCACTTCGGGTAAGTTGACAGGGGATTTGAGCTCCTCTGAATCCACATTCGAGGTGGATGGAATTACAATCGGATTCACCGTGTCCTGATCACAGCATTGAATCGATACCCATCCTGCGAAGCAATATGGAGGGGGCACTATCCGGAGTCAAGGTACTTGACTTATCAAGGGTACTTGCAGGCCCATACGCCTCTCAGAACCTAGCAGATTTGGGGGCAGAGGTCCTGAAAATAGAGGCTCCATGGGGCGACGACACAAGATCATGGGGCCCCCCGTTCACGAAAGACTTCGAAGGGAAGGACGTCGCAGCCTACTTTTTGTCATGCAACAGAGGAAAGCAAATCATTAGGATGAATCTAAAAGAACAGACGAAGGAACTACAACATTTGATTTCACAAGCCGATGTAATAGTCGAAAACTTCCGCCCAGGCACGTTCGATAGACTAGTTCCGGAGTTGCCCGGGGACAAGATTCTATGCTCCATATCTGGATATGGGGCGACAGGGCCGAGAAGCTCTGAGCCCGGTTATGATCTGTCCCTGCAAGCTAGATCGGGGATTATGTCTATCACAGGGGAAGATGGTAGACCACCCGTAAAAGTCGGGGTAGCGTGGATCGATGTGATAACAGGGCTCCAAGCCACATCCGCCATAATCGCTGCTCTTTTTCACAGAGAGAGAACGGGATTAGGTCAGCGTATCGACATCAGTTTATGGGATTGCGCGATTGCAGCCCTTGTCAATCAAGCGCAAAACCGAATTGCAACAGGCGAGGACCCGAGGCCCATGGCGAGTGCGCACCCTAACCTTGTACCATACAGGGCCTTCGAAGCCTCTGATGGGTGGTTCGTCATCGCTGTAGGGAGCGACGATCAATGGCGGCGTGCCTCAGGAGCACTAGGTTTGCCGAACAACAAGCAATGGGAAAAAAATGCGGATAGGGTCGAAGATAGATCCAATCTCGAATCTCTTCTGGCGGACATTTTCATCCGAGAGCCAAGAGATCATTGGGAACAAAAGTTGTCTGGACTGCCCTTCGCAGCCGTCAACACAGTTGGTCAAGCGCTGGAAGATGAGCAGTCCATCGCTAGGGGGGCGATTTGGACCGTTGATGGTGTTGAAACTCTAGCAAACCCCCTCAGAGGGATGTCCTTGACGCCTGCTAGGCCCAAATCGCAAGTCAGAACAAGTTTCCAATTGGATTAACATCGCTGTGCGATAATGGAACGTATATACATCGCCAGCAAGTCTCTCAAGTTATGTCCTTGAACTGGAACAAAGTGTGGAGATACATCCATCTCTCCTTTGGTATGATATTAGTCGTTTACCATGCCAGAATCGCATATTATTACAATGGGCTTTTTGGCGTAGAAACGCTCTGGTCCGAGGAAATCGACAAATTGGTTTCTGTATACTTCATCTTTCTCGTTATGTGGACTGGGTTGGCAAAGTGGCCATTATACCCGTATTACAAGAAGCGGCAAAACAAGAAGAAGAGACTTGCTAAATTGTCCAATACAAACCCAACCGAATGAGGTCTAACTCCTTCTATGCCAACTTGAAGTATGGATCATATAGTCCGAATGTCACCTAGTTGCATGGGCCAGCGCAATGCGATCGATCTTTTTGGCGAATGGGCAAGGAACGGAAGAGACGAGGGCATGGAAAAGGGCCATTTTGCAAGCGTCATGGAGATGTTTGGAATCGCTCGAACTAGGCTGCCATCGAAATTCTCCGCAATAGATGTCGGTTGCGGGAATGGATGGGCAGTGAGGCAACTCCAGAACATCGCTGGCTGCCAAGTAGCATCAGGAGTGGACGGTTCTTTGGACATGATAGAAAAGGCCAGGAAAATCCACCCAGTTGGGGACTATAAGCATGGACAACTTCCAAAATGGATCCCAGACCAACAGTATGACTTTGTTGTGAGCATGGAATTCATGTATTACCTGGAGGACCCCTTCTCTTTCATTGGCACCATTTACGATAGGTGGCTGACAGCGAATGGATGCCTAGCCTTCGGGATAGACCACTACTTTGAGAACACAGAGAGCTTATCGTGGCCATCGTCACTAGGGCTCAAACTAGCGACAAAGTCAGAGAAAGAGTGGAAAAGGGCAATGCAAAAGTCGGGGTTTACTGGCGTGGAGTCATTCAGGGTTCAGAGAAGGGAGGGCTGGGAAGGAACGCTGGTAATCGTTGGAACCAAGAGTTAGATTACTTGATTTTGAAATGAGAGTCCAATAATTCGAAGTTCAATCCTGCGTCCTTTGTGATCTGGAACAATGAATTGTCCTTTGTGTAGATTAGCAACTGGGCCTTATCTTCAGTGATCTGATAAGCGCAAATGGCCTTCATCTTGATCCTCGTTATTCCCCCTTCCGTGACTACTTTGATCCATTCTGACATACTCCCAGCGCAAAATGACCCGCCTTTAAGCCCTGTGATGACCGATAGACTGAGGATCATTTCCTTTTATGACTGTTGGACTTGGATTTCTTGAAATTTCTTCTTTGTCGCCTACCCCTTTTACTGCCACTTTTTCTACCTGAAGAGCTGTTTACTTTTGAGGATCCTTGGCCCCGGTCCTTGTCATGAAACCTTTTCTTTTTTCGATTTTTTGCCCGATTATTTCGCTCGGGATTGATACTATTCCCAGATGCGATGAGTTCTGGCATTGGCTCCGTGATCTCACAAGATATTCCAACTTGCTTCTGTATTCTCTTGTAGTACCTTTGTTGTGATTTCTGCACCAATGACACGACAATCCCCGTCATCCCAGCTCTCGCCGTTCTCCCACTCCTGTGTTTGTACGCTTTCCCATTTTCCGGAGGATCATAATGCAACACGCAATTCACGCCTTGTATGTCAATTCCTCTCGAAGCAACATCGGTAGCGATCAGCGTTCGAACCTTCTGGGTGCTGAACTTTCTCATGGACCTGTCCCTCTGCTTTTGGTTCATGCCGCCATGGAGGACGGCCACTGAGGCACCCATCTCTGCAAGTTGCTTGCCAAGTTTATTTGATCCGGCACGAGTTTTGCAAAAGACAATGCTAGGACTACAATTCTGAGTGACGTATTCTGACAGGGCCAACTTGTTGCTTGAATTGACCCTCCAGAATATGTGGTCCATTGAATCCATACTTACTTCCTCGGGCCCTATTTCTATGACCACGGGATCTCTCTGATATGACTCAACTAATTCTGCGACCTCATCATCCAGGGTAGCGCTGAACAAGATGGTCTGCCGACTCCGGCTGCATGCGTCTAATATCTCACAAACTGGCTCCATGAATCCCATGTCAGCCATCCTGTCTGCCTCGTCCAGTACAACGATATCGACATTTTCCAAGTACAGAGCCCGCTTTTCAACTAAATCCAAGAGCCTCCCCGGGCATGCCACAACAATCTCTGCGCCCTTCGCGAGCTTGTTTATTTGGCGCCTGTATGGTGTTCCGCCATAAATCGACATTATCCTGTGCCCCAATGACTTTGCGAGTGGGTCTAAAACGGCCCTGATCTGTTCTGCCAATTCTCTGGTGGGGGTGAGGACCAATGATGTCGGCTTCTTCGGCTTAGCATCGGAACATCTTGATAGCAAAGGCAGCCCAAAAGCAAGCGTCTTTCCAGATCCTGTCGGCGCCCTGCAGCACACATCTCTGCCCAAGAGAGAATCAGGTATCGACTCTCGTTGAACTTCGAAAGGTTCCACTATCCCCTCTCTTCGAAGTGCTTTGACCAAACGAGGTTCGACCCCTATGTCTGAAAATCGAACCAACTTATTCCTCATCCCGGCGCGCCCCCTTCTCGTATTTAGTATGCGACAGTCCTCAAGCGGTGTGGCACATCAATGGTATAAGATCAATTCAAAGCGGCATGTAGGTAGTAAAATCCACTGAGAATTATTCCCAAGGTGACGCAATTGTGAATGAATGCCGACTTCAGGGATTCAAGCCATTTTTTCCCAAGCCTGACGCCCAGGATCGCAGAGATTACCAGCACCAAGGAGATGCCTACCTCCCCAATGATTGCATCGGGTCGGAACATCAGGTAGACTGGGATCCTCGCGAGGTCAACACATAATGCTAGGATACTCGCAGTCGCAGCATACCCCATTTTCTCGGGCAGACGTCTTGAGAGAAACATGGCTCGAATTGCTCCTTGATGCCCGGACAGACCTCCCATGAAACCTGATCCGAATCCCCCGATCCTGTCATTGGCCTCGGGAATCCTGTATCCAGTCCATGTCTCCGAGAGCGTCAGAACGGGGAGGATCACGAGGAAAACTCCCATCAAGCCCAACAATGGCCTTTGTGGGACCATGCTCTGCAAGCCAGCACCCAATACCGAACCGGCCACGAGCCAAGTCCCATATCTCTTGAATGCTGAGAACTCGATGCTCTCCCACATGGAGATGGTTTTGGCCCCGTTGTGCGCGGCATGGACAAAGGCCACTACCGCAATAGCCTCGTGAGGCGGCATAATGAGGAGCACGAGGGGCGTGAGTATGGTGGAGAGTCCAAACCCAGCCGGGACTGTTAATGCCGCTGCAATGAACGAAGCCACAGCGATTAGAGTAATCAATTCAAGTGACAAAACAACTCTCTTTCCTTTCTTGACGTGTACTTACAACTTCTGCTAAATATATTCGTTGGGCAATAGGGTCTCCACTGCAAACAAGGGATCAGGGTCGCTAGAGTCGTGATAAGCAATTACTGAGCCACCATCAGGAAGGATGCCCATGGAGGCGAAATCGAAACGAATGTCATTTCCAGCCCCACTTGTGGAGTCGAGATCCCCTAGGCCGAGACTGGTCCATGTGTCCGGGAGCAGCGAATCCGAGTAACCTCTGACATGCCAAGAGATATCGATGTCGGGACCATCTGAGGATTGATACCTGACATTAAGGACGAATAGATCGTGGACTCCGTTAGAGTGGAACTCCCATTCTTCCAATTCCGTAGCCTTGTCAGAGAGATCGTAGGTTTGGTTGATCCAATTATTGCCACCGTCTGTTGACACCATGTGAGTTAGGGAGACACCCTCTGCTACCACACAATGGAGCGTGCCACTTGAGTCAAAAGCGCAATATTGGGATGGCAGGGACTCGCCTTGTGACGTCACACCAGTCCACCAATTGAGTGAGGTGTCCAAGTAGGCATCGCTACCATCGATGAAATAATTTGGAAAGTAGAGCCCTCCAGATGGTACAGGAAACGCCCTCATTTCCTTATGTGGCTTCGTGTAATCCCATTCTACGCCGAGGGGCCCCGGGAAAAGATCGACCTCGATTGACTCCAAGTTAGAATCCCGATCTGGGAAACTGAAATAGTCGTAGTTCAATCCATCGGTCGATATTTGGCCACCCACATTTTGCACTTGATGCCAGAAGTTTGAGATGACTAGACTAGCATATGCTCCATTTCCGTATATGCCCCCATTGATCGGCCCTATCACCTCGACCTGCCAGGATCGGTCGTAGAATGGTTCTGGAGTCCTGTTGAAACACCAACTCCACTCCTCATCATCAGAGTCGTAGAAGAAAGCGTAGAATTGGTCAGCCCCAGATGCAGACGGATATGGAAACCATCCCATGGCGATTAAATCACCATTGGTCGCCTGTACTATGCTGCCCTCCCCCAGCCCTTCTTGGCCCGGAATATTGGGTTTGGGCTCCAAGCACCCTAGTTGTGAGAAAACAGATGGTTGGTATTCCTGCCACGTCTTGCCTCTGTCATCCGACCAAGTTGGATATTCCCCTCCAAAATTTAGGATCCAACCCTCTTTTGTCATAGCCAAGTAGTGCTCACAACAATTACCCCCCTCCTCATTGCCAAACACAGCCCAGTTGGACTCCCCCACCGTTTGATTTTCAAAGGCTATGCCTACTGAGAAATTTCGAACATCGTCTAGACCGTCAAGGGGAATCTGCACCATCCCTTGACTCCATTCGACATTGGCTTCGGTTTGGTCAGAGCCCTGTCCCATGCATCCGGACAAAACCATTCCGGATAGTATGAGGGCCGCGCTCCACTTGCTCATCGACCATAGGATCAGTTGGTATCATATGGAAATTTGGTTGCTCAAATAAAAATATCAAATATGTTTGAGGTGGATTGATATCCTTGTTCGAACCCATGGAGCCATGAGAACAAGAGCCGCAGTGCTCGCTATGATGTTGATACTTATTTATTCGCCAATATCATCAACAGCAGAAGAACATCAAGAGGGCATCATAATCACCGAAATCTACGTGTCCCCAAACAATGCTGATTATGGGGGAGTCGATTGGAATGGGGATGGAGAAATAGGCCGTTATTCAAATCAATTTATCGAGATATACAACTCCGGAGAATCCCCCGTCGACATCGGGGGATGGTGGATCGATGATGCCGTTTCTGATGGATCGCCATCCTGCTCAATAGGATTCGGGACAGTCGTCCAACCAGGAGACTACGTCACATTCTTTCGCGCTCAAACGGGCATAGAACTTGATTACTTCGAGGGCGATGTGGTGACAATCTCAGACAGCTCACGGTCTGTGGTTGACTCTGTGGGGTACTTTGGGCCTGAAACTTGGATGAACTCTAACTACGACATTGGAAATTCATCGTATGGGATACCATTCGGATTGAATTCAGATGGAACATGGTCTGAAGTAGAATCCGGCCCGACCCCAGGGGGGCCGAATGGTGAGCCTTGGCAGGGTACCAACCATTTGCAGGGTTCATGCTACACCGTTCGTGATGACACTCATTCGGGGTCATATGTGCTGCAAGGTAGAGTTGTCACAATGGAATCGCAGGATTCCATACTTGAACAAGGGAACATTCTGGTTTCGGACGGGCTTATCTCAGCGGTGTGGGAAAGCGGTGAATCTCCTCCCGAAGAAGCAATTGGAGCACCAGTAATCCAGACAAGTGGGACAATATACCCCGGTTTTATTGATCCACACAACCACGCGAAGTACAATTTGATCCCCCTATGGGATCATGGTACCGATGGATGGGACAACAGGTACCAATGGCAATCGTATTCAGGGTATTCAGATGCTAAGGATATCGGATGTTCTATCTCAGACCCAATGGCCATGCGATTCGCAGAATTGAGAGCTATTGTTGGTGGAAACACTGCCATTCAGGGAAGTGCAAATACAAACACAGACTCATTTGACTCGATATTAACCAGAAACATCGAACTTTACAACTTCAACAAAGATTTCATACACACCAAGGTCACGGAGCTAGAATCTGATTACTCGGGCAACCACATAAAGACCGGCAACTCGTCTGGTTCCTTGGACGCATGGTTCCTGCATCTCGCTGAAGGCATAGACGAGTCGAGCAGGGCCGAATTTGACATTCTCGTCCAGAATGATCTCCTCGTTGGGGAAATTGTGATTGTGCATGGAACTGCCCTGACTCAACAAGAATTCTCTATGCTAGCCGAAGCGGGCGGAAGCCTAGCATGGTCTCCCACGTCGAACCTACTTCTATACGGCCAGACAACCGACATAGCCTCTGCCAAGGAGGAGGGCGTAAACATCATGATCGGCCCAGACTGGGGTCCATCTGGATCGAAAAGCTCGATGCATGAACTGAAGACAGCAGACTGGTGGAATCGAAACGTCCTTGGAAATACATTCACAGATTTTGAGTTAGTCCAGGCCATCTCGACAAACATCGTCGATGCAATTGGTTGGTCTGACTACACTGGAAGGATCAAGGCCGGCTTGGCGGCAGATCTTGTGGTCCTTGACACGTTTGTACAAGACCCATACAGGAATGTGATACTTGCTACTGACCCAGACGTCAGACTTGTAACTGTAGGGGGGCTTCCGGTCTATGGCGATGTTGACATAATGAATTTGATGACGGATGAGCCTGAGATAATTCATGGCACCGGCTTTTCTAAGGCAGTTGACATAACCTATGAGGGAGTACCCGACGCAAATCGAAATTACTCCGAGATGATGGAAAACCTTCGGGAATGCAACGAAGGAAAACCAGTCCCGTTGGAACACCTCTTTACAATGGGGGACGAGCGTTATTTCGACGTGCTGAACCGGTCGATTACATTCCAGATGGGGAGGAGCATCGACCTTTGGGGTGACTATTACGACATCGCATTAGATTCCAATGGGCATAGGCCCGGGGGTTCGGTCTCCATGGCAGGGCCCTTGGATTCCAATTCCTCAAACCAAGTCGTCCCGACAGAGGATAACAATCAGGATTTTTCACTGCCTCAGATCCTTCAAACCTATGGTCCAATAAGTGCTACAGTTCCACATCCTGTTGAAATCACAAAGGGGATACATCTAGAGGAGTGCAGATCCGATTCTTCAATCCTCGGCGTCGAGGGCGTCCCGGAGGTTCCAGAGGGCAGACAACTTGTGTGCGGTTCGATCTACATCTGGACAACTAACGGAAGCGATTGTCTGGAAACTAGTTCTGGAGACTTCTGTCAACTCGAGATCTCCAGTGCAATTGCCATTCCCAGTCATTTCTGCTCCGAGAACAACTCCCCCGAAGGCGTAATTTGCAGGGATGCTTGGGCTTTCCATGTTCCTCCAGCTGAAGCAACAGAACCTCCCGCTGCTGAGTCCTTGTCAGAGGAAAATGGTATATCTGGGCCACTTTATTGGATAGCAGTGGTTGGTTTACTCGGCCTGATAATCAGCTCTGCGACGGTTGTTATCACCAGTTGGAACAAAAGGGCTTAGACCTCAGAATAATCCCATTTAGTACCATCGGGCGTGTCCTGAATGGATACCCCCAACCCCAACAATTGATCCCTGATGTTATCGGCTTCTGCCCAGTTCTTGGTCGATCTGGCTATATCCCTTTTTTCGATCAATGCCTTTACTTCGTCCATAATGCTGGAGATTTTCGAATCCCTTTCGGCCATCTTGTTTGCAAAGAAGTCTGAATCTGGTATGATTCCCAGTACATTTCCGGCAAACTCCAAGAGCCATCCAACACAAGAGTTGGAGAGTGATTCATCGCCGGCCGAATTCGCGCGATTGAGTATTCTAACCACTGATTGAGTTTCCGCGATGGCAACTCTTGTATTCAGATCGTCATTCATTCCTGATACCAATTTTTTCTCTGCCTCCGTCAGAATATCATTCCCCCCCCAGGATGCTGCTGTCGTTGGCCCGCCGGCTTCCATGATCGCGCCAATTAACCTAGCGTGATTTTTCTTGGCGTCATCTAAGAGAACCTGATTGAAATCAATAGGTTGCCTGTATGGAGCGTTGATCAATGCATACCTCAATACTAAAGCTCCCACTGCGTCGATTGCTTCAGTTATCGTCCAGAAATTGCCCAACGACTTCGACATTTTTTCGCCGTCGATGTTTATCATTCCGTTGTGCATCCAATGCCGTGCAAATGGCTTGATTCCATGGCAACATTCTGATTGGAATATCTCTGCCTCGTGATGCGGAAACATGAGGTCTGATCCTCCTCCATGAATGTCAACCTGCTCCCCAAAATGATCGAATACCATCGCTGAGCATTCTATGTGCCAACCCGGCCTACCAGCACCATAGGGACTTTCCCACGAGGGTTCATCCGGCTTGGCGAATTTCCAAAGGGCAAAATCTCTGTGATCTCTCTTCCCGAGACCAGTCTTGTCGACTCGCCCCCCCGCGCCAGAGCGGACCATCTCGAGGGTTTGGCCTGTTAACGCTCCATATTTCTCTGGGGCGGTATCTATCTCGAAATACACCCCGTCATCGGCAACGTATGCATTGCCTTTGTCTACTAATTTCTCAATCATGCTGATTATGCTCTCGATGCTTTCAGTAACTCGGGGATAAGCATCGGCTTTCCGGACGTTCAACGCTTTCATGGACTCAACATAGCTATCTATGTGTCTGTTTGAGATTTCTGTGAAGTCAACTCCCTCTTCTTTCGCTGCATCAATAATCGTATCTGATATATCAGTGAAATTTGTCACATACCTCGTATCAATCTGGTTAAAATTCAGCCATCTGACTAGTGTGTCAAACGCGATGGCCTGGCGAGCATGACCAATATGGCTAGGAGAATATGGTGTAATCCCGCATGCGTATATAGTGATCTCATCGCCAGAGTAAGAGATCTCTCTCTTTCGCCGTGAAGCAGTGTCATATAGCCTCAAGGTCACAATACTCACCTCTGGACACCGGTCAAGAACCCCTCGCTGCTCTGACCAGTGCTGAGTACATTTGGAATTGATTTATCCTCTCTGGGTGCCATTGAACCCCGTGGAAAAACCTGTGGGAGGGTTTCTCAACCGCTTCTATCAAACCATCGTGGGAAGCTCTACCAGTGACGACTAGACTACCAGCGTTTTCAACCCCCTGATGATGTGTTGAATTCACTGAAATTTTGGGTCCCAATTCCGAGTGGACAAGAGTCCCAGGGACCAATTCAACATGATGGTCAGAAACTCCCCCATTCCACGAGCCATGTGATTCATAGCCACTGGTGTTGGGTAAATGTTGATGCATGTGACCTCCCTCTACTACGCACATCATTTGCATACCCCTGCAGATCCCAAGGATTGGCAAATCTGTTTCAATCGCTGCCTCAATCAGCATTCTCTCTCTTTGGTCCTGCAGTGGATAGGTATCGAGCGTATTTGGGTCAAGTTCGGCACCGTACATTGACGGATCAATGTCGGGACCCCCTGATATCACCAAACCGTCCAATGCGTGAATAACATCTGGCATCCTATCATCAGGAGGAAGAATCACTGGTATGCCACCGGATTGAACAATGGCGATTGAATAGGTTGCTGGCATCACGGTGGCGTCCATATCCCAAGGCCCCCACTTAGTGAGCCTAGTGGGGGCGGTGATCCCTATGATTGGCCGACCCATACACTCCCCTACAGGCCAGTGCCAATGAACTAATCCCTCGTGTCGTCAGGATGAGTTGGAGGCGTTCACTAAGGCAGAGATCAGATCTTTCTGCCCCAAGGCCTCAGGGTGCCATTGAACGGAAATGAAGAAGTCAGATTCACCATCCTCCAAACCTTCAATCAATCCGTCCTCTGATCTTGCATTGATTGTCAGTGTCCCGGGGTCCGAGACTCCTTGGTGATGCGCTGAATTTACAATGCAATGACCATCCAAAATCGAAGATAATGAGGTTCCACTCATCACTTCAACCACATGCTTAGACCAATTCCCGCCCCATGCTCCATGCGTCTCAAACGGAGATGTAGTCGGGAGATGTTGATACAAACTCCCTCCATGGGCGACAGCGATCAGTTGATGCCCTCTGCATATCCCAAGAACAGGGATGTTCCTTCTCTTTGCTTCTTTTATGAGTGCAATTTCCCACTGGTCTTGAGAAAGTCGTGTATCAGTTGTCTCTGGAGCAGATTCTTGGTTGTAATTCGATGGGTCGACATCCCTCCCCCCAGCAATTATCAACCCATCCAGAGCGTCCAAGACGGATTCCGGGTCACTACCTTCGGATAGGATCAGTGGGGTTCCGCCACATTCCTCAATGATTGACGGGTAATTCCATGGAAGCATCACTACGTCCCGATCTTCGGACTCATAGTCCCTCTTGTTTACAGAGGACGTTACGCCTATCCTCGGTTTCATCAGTCACCCTCGCGACTCAATCTTGCATGCCTGAACGATTTGATGCCCGCGAATAGGAATGCTATACCTAGTGTGGTTAGCAGTATATGTGAGATGAGAACAAGTCCCGACATGTCACTGAAGCTTATTGCTAACCTAGACCCACCTGCGAACGCCATCAAAAGTGCCACTACCATTGAAGCATGCATGAAATGATGTCTGTTTGTTGGGCTGTAATCAGATAATGTGCCCATGATGAACAGGGGAGCCCCCATGAATGATGGAATCAAGGCTGTGATCGATGGCGGGTCAGACGTTTGGGTGAGGTACGAGAATACCCCCCAGACAACTAGAATGCCCCCGAAAGCTTTCGATAGGTTCGGGATTGTCATCCCCCATTGTTTGAAATCATTGGTCATGGTACCAACGAAGGGCCCGCGATTTATCAGGCTCTCTGTTAGTGAAGTACTCTGATTTAGTGGGGACCCACACTAACTGGGGCCGAATTATCGATAGATTGTTAGATTCGGATTCTATGCTGGTAATTCGTTTGATTGTTTCTCGTCTTCCACAATCTTCTCCCAGAGTATCTCTGCGAGATCCTTGACATCCATCTCGCACCCTATTGAATCAAGCCCGTCCTTGACCATAACAGAGCAGAACGGACAACCTATGGCGACTGTGTCAGCCCCTGTTTCGGCTAATTCTTTGGCGCGTATTACGTTTACACGTTTGTCGGCATCCTCCTCCATCCACATCTGGGCACCTCCAGCACCGCAGCAGAATGAGTCTGTTCCATGTCTCTCAGGTTCCACATCAACGCCACCGATGACTGAGCGAGGCGCTCGTGTCTCTCCACCTATTCTTCCTAGGTAGCAAGGATCATGGAAGGTTATGTTGTCCTCTCGTTCCTCTATTTTCGGCAACTTGTCTTCATCTTGCAACTTGGCAAGAATTTGGGAGTGATGGAGCACCTCGAGTTCGTCGGCTCCATAGTCTGGGTATTCTTTGCCGAGTGTGTGAAAACAGTGCGGGCATGAGGCAACGATTCTTTTTACTCCCAACTCTTGGAAGGTGGACACATTCGATTCGGCAAGCATTTGGAATAGATATTCGTTTCCAGCCCGCCTCGCGGGGTCTCCTGAGCAACCTTCTTGCATACCCAGTATCCCAACATCCAGGCCAGCTTCCTTCAACAGGGATATGGTGGCACGAGCAACTTTTTGATTGCGTTCATCGAAACTCGCCGCACATCCGACGAAATAGATGTACTCTGCTGGCTCCCCGATTTTAATGTCGAGGTCTTTCGCCCAATCGCCCCTCTCGTGCGCTCCAAATCCATACGGGTTGGAACCAGATTCTAAGTTCCCCATCGCTACATTGAGTTGTTCAGGATACTCCATGGTCTCCATCATCGCATTGCGTCTTAGGTCAGTCAATTTCGGCACGTGTTCGATGTATAGTGGGCATGCATCCACGCAGGCGTGACAGGTTGTGCATGCCCACACTGCATCTGCTGTCAACCGCTGCATCATTGTCTCATCTGGTTTGTCCCCCGTGAGTAATATCGGGGCATGCTCGTTTGCAAATGATCTCACGTCGTGGACAATTTGCATCGGGTTGAGTGTCTTCCCTGATTCGTATGCCGGGCAGACGTCTTGGCACCTAGCACAGGATGTACACGCCCAACCGTCAATCAGCTGTCTCCAGCTGTATTGGTCGTAGGTAGTCACTCCAAACGTATCGATATCCAAGTCCTCCAATGGCACGGCAAGACCGTTCTCACCAATAGCCAATGGACGCATTTTCGCCATCGGGGTCCGATCAAAGAAGAATACGTTAGGGAGGGCCATCACAAGGTGCATGTGTTTTGACAACGGAATCAAAATCAGAAAACTACAGATTGCGACCATGTGCATCCAATATGAAGCAATGATTACGGTTTGAGACAACCCAATTCCGGAAACCAGGTATCCTAGTGGCTCCCACAACTTGGATGGCCCTTCCCCTGATTCAATTATGAACGAGGTGGAGGTGATCGTCAAGATTAGTAGGAGTATGAAATTGCCTTCCAATTGGGACTTGCCTTTCAGCTTCTCGGGTGTGAATACGACCCTTCTGGCTAGAGCGGCAACACAACCGACTAGCGCCGATGCATATCCCAGCTCCACCATCCCATTCCAAGGTCCGACCAACGCACTCGGTAGGAGGCTGCCTGAGAACCAATTGGCAGTTGCAAGATCCAGCATGTCGCTTGAGAGCATCAAGAAGCCCCAGAACATCAGGACGTGCAGAATTCCGACGACCCTCTCTTCGAGCACTCTTTTCTGTCCGAGCCAACCTGTTGCTACCTCCATAACTCTGCTGGCCCAGGCATCTGTTCTGTGGTCTGGCCCACCGATGAGGACTAACCTTATGGCCTTTTGAACTTGATAAGCAAAGAAACTTACAGAAGCCGCACCGAGTAAAAATAAGAACACCCATCCGGGAACACCAAAATAATCGATCAGAAGGGGGTGTTCGATTCAAACCACGTCCTAGGGGGGCGTCCCGCTGACCCTTCTTAGTAGGTGCGAGCCCTTGAATGATGCTATGCCACGCGAAGCCACTATGCCAGATGACCGTTCTCGGTGAACATGGTCAGAGCATACGCCCCGGGCAAAGCCATCCTTTTCGGGGAGCATGCAGTGGTCTACGGCCATCCTGCGGTGGCGGTGGCCATAAGCAGGGGGGTCGAGGTATCAGTTTCTGAGTCCAACTCTTGGACCGTCGAGAATCGGCCCTTGTGCCCAAATCGGCATCCACACCTCAATTGGCTAGTCAAGAGAAATCAATTGACTGACAGGCCAATGTCGATAAAAATATCAAGTGAACTTTTCCCTGCGGCAGGCCAAGGGTCCTCTGCGGCGCTATCTGTTGCAGCACAACTCGCCTTGGCAGAATCCATGGGACATTCGACGAATCCTGTCGATGCTGCCATCACAGCACATCAAGCGGAGGCCCATGCACAACTCGGACGCGCAAGCCCCACAGACACCGCAACTAGCTCCTTGGGCGGCTGTGTAGTCGTGTCTAAGAATCTCTCAGGGACGGCAGACCCTATTTTCCAAGCAACTCTCGACACCCCAGAAGGAGTAATGGATTGGGATGTTGGAGCAGTGGATCTTACTTTTGACGACATGCCACATATCGTCCTTGGACACTCAGGAGCCCCCTCCCAAACCGCAAAAATGGTTTCCATGGTCGCAGAGCTTATCTCCGAGAACCAGGGGAAGAAACAGGATCTGGACTTTATCGGAGAATTAACCCTGATGGGGTTGGTAGCATTGAGATCGGGAGCATGGGAAGCTGTTGGAATGACTATGAATGTGTGCCATGAGAAGCTAAGATCCCTAGGCCTCAGTACACCAATGCTTGAAACCCTGATTGAGGCGGTGCGACCACACAGTCTGGGCGCAAAAATAACAGGTTCTGGAGGAGGCGGTTGTATGATGGCACTGACTTACAACCCAGAAAGAGTGGCTCAGACCATAGAGATGAGTGGAGGAAGAGCAATAATCACTCCCATGCACTGCGATGGGGCCAGAATTTTGAGTTCGTGATGGATTGCACTCACTTATATATCATATATAAGTGCGGATTTGTATGAAGAGTGATGAAGAACGACTGACTGTGGTAAACGTAGTCGCATCAACACGTGTTGCCGAAGAACTCGACCTGCCTGACATCGCAATCCAGTTGAATTGTGAATACGAACCAGAGCAATTTCCAGGAGTCGTTTACAGAGTAGTGGACCCAAAGCTAGCCATACTCATGTTCAGGTCAGGAAGGGCAGTGTGCACAGGCGGCAAAAACGAGGAGAATATCCAGGAAGGAATTACCAGGATGATTGGTGATCTCAGAGCTGCAGGCATCGACACATGGGAGGTAGAAGATGTAAAAATTGAGGTCCAAAATATGGTTGCCACTTATGCTCTGCACTATCCGGAGGATTACGACGGCACGGCTAGGATGGATGACATCAACACCCGCGTTATCGACCTAGATGGGGGCGAAATAAGGCCTGCCACTGACGAGGAGGTAGAAGCAGAAGACCCAAGAATCAGGGGCATAAAAGAAGGCGAGCCACTTGCCACAATGCCTCGTAAACTCAACCTCAACAATTTAACCTTCCATTTGCCCTTTGACAAGGTCGAATACGAGCCAGAACAATTTCCCGGCCTCATATACAGGCTGGACTTCCCACGAGTAGTCTGCCTAATTTTCGGGAGTGGGAAGATGGTCATAACAGGGGCTAGGCGGAAGGACGAGATCCTCGAGGCAGTTCAATTCATCCAAGACGAATTGGCAGACTTGCTTTGATCTACACAACAGTTGATTAAATCAAATGCACTAGGCAAGACATGGGACCCAACTCTAGGCTTAAGTTGGGAGCAATATCCACAACGATGGCAATCCTGCTTGTTTCAATCCCGATACACGGCGACTTTGAGTACGCCCTACAAAACGAGGCAAAATCAGCCGAAACATCAAGTGGGAACTCATTCATTGACGCCCCAACATGGAGGATAAACGACCGATGGGTCTACTCCGGAGAACTAGACGTTTACGATTTCATCGTGGACAGCGGCGTATCTACGAACGTCAATACACTCACTGGAACTTTGGATGTCCAGGTTGAAAGCATAAACCTGGTAGACGTAGGCGGAATTCAGACACTCACCTACACCGTGGCCGGAACCGGCGACTACAGGGCAGACAACGTTCAGCTGGAAGGGCAGAACGGCGACGTAGTCGTCGAAATGGATACGACCTCCATAATCCGTGTCAGTGATATGGCCGTTATATCCCAGACAGCCACGATCGATATCGAATTTGATCCGGCATTCGGATGGATTTGCTTCTTCATATCGTGCGACATCGCATCCATAACCGCCTCCAACGAATATTGGCCCCCGCTTGAGAGACATGACTTTCCCCTGAGCGTCGGTGACACCTGGGTAAACAACTACACCGTGAATACGACCTATTCAGGCAGCTCGAGTTATGTGACGATCCCACAATCGACAAGCGACCAAGTTGAGACAACATCGACAGTTGTGCAAGCCGGATACCCCGGGGTATCTCAATCCGGCTGCTCGGTGAGTTACAATGTGACTGCCACCGACGTGAATGGAAGTCTAGTCGGATATGGATGGCATTGCGACTCGATGAAAAATGACGTAGTCACCCTGAACGAGGTCACTCTGGGCCTCATGGCTAGACACGAAATTGACTACTCTACGCTGTCACCTAGGCCTTACTTCATTGATGTGGAACCCATGTACCCCCTTGCACCATTTGACTTCACCTCGCCAATATGGGTCAATGTAAGCAATGCCAACGGGGGGCCAATTGCAGATCAAGAAATCGAATTCAGATATGATCCCACCGGAGAAGTCCAAACACTGACAACGGGGTCCAATGGATCCGCTTTCACGACTCTGAATTATGGACTACGAGGAGACGATTCTTCAGTGGACGGCGAGCATGGCTCTCACGGTATAGTTGCAAGAATTATGAATACAGACCACATAGGGATATCCACGATTACATTAGACCCAGATATTTACGAAGTTGACCTAAAAATTGAATCCTCCTCTATCTCAATCCAAAGGAATAGGAGTGGAGAGATTCAATCGATTACAGCCCCCTTCAACGCTGTTCCAGGGGACCTAATGACCATGACCGTCCCAATCATCAACGAAGGACTCAGAACATCCCCTGGAGGCACTCTGACCTCTCAGGCCAGTCAGGGCGCTATTGGAGTCCTACCTTTCCCTCCCCTATCATCCATGGAGTCACACACAGCACAATTCCAATGGCTGGTACCAGAATCAACTGGCATGGAATTAATCTCCTTCACAATAGACACGAACTCCCCCGACGCTAATCCGTCAAATGACATCACAGAGGCTTTCATCTACGTGGGTAGGCTTCCAATCGCAGACATTGACGTACCAGATAACCAGCTCACTCTCTCTCAAGTTGTAATTGACGCCACATCATCATTTGACCCAGATGGAGGTACGGTTTCCTGCAAAATGGATATAGAGACCCCTGATGGAGAGTATCAATCATTACACGGCTGCCAACAAACCCAAAGTTGGTCAAATGACGGAACATACGACATACTGCTCACCGTCACTGATGAAGAGGGTGACAAAGCCGAAATGTCAACTCAAATAGACATCATGAATAGACCCCCGGACATATCAATTAACCAACCCATTCAACCAATTGTGATAGGTGAACAAGTGACTCTTACGCTTGAATCCTATGGGGACCTCGATACAACCAGTCCATCTTCCCCCGTCAGCATCTTGTGGAATGAGACATGTATGGAAGGCCGAATCACCACATCCTGCACCTTCTCCCCAAATTCCGAGGGCTCATACAGAGCATCAGTCACAGCGACTGATGATGATGGACACTCCACCGAAGCAAATGCCACGATATCTGTCCTGAATGCTGCCCCCGAGCTAGCCCACCTTCATGTATGGATGGGGCCAAATCGACTATCGGCAGATTCTAGGGGGCTGTTCACTGTAAACGAGGGTGAAGTGCTGAGATTTACGGCCAAAGTCGAGGATTCAGCGGGCGACATTCCATCACTTATGGCAATCTGGAGACCGGATGCAGACTATATCCCGTCGTTGTTGATCGAAGACTATGGCCCGGACTTTGAGATTGAGCACACCTTCACCAAATCAGGATTCCACCTCTTGGCATTCGAGGCATTCGACAATGATGACGCCTCGACAGGCGTGACTACAGTACCTATAGAGGTGATCAACACACCACCCACAATCGATCCGATCTCACCTCCTCTTCCTGTGTTCGAAGACTCCCTAATACAGATACCTGTGAACATAAGGGATACCCAATCCGATCTAGAGACAATGTCGATCTGTTGGGATCTTGACACTTCCTCAGACTCGTCAGGATCAGGACTCATGGACGACGATTGCGATTACGAGGGTTCGACGTTTGAATACGCATGGGGCGAATCATCCCTGTCTCCTAGTAGCATCCTTCTGCACGTGACTGATGATGACGGCTCGATGGCCTCTGTAGAAATCCCACTCACAATCAAGAACAAACCTCCAGTTGCTCTCGGAGAAGCCTCAGGCACTGTATTGATGGAAGGGGATCAGGTCATCTTTACTGCAATAGGGTCAACCGACACTCCCTCGGATGTACCATACCTCAACTTCGCATGGGATCTCAACACCAACTCCGACTCGGACGGCGATGGCAATCCGGCCAACGATCGAGACATGATCGGATACTCAGTTCAAACGAACTTTGGGAAGGATGGCAGTAGAACCATCAGACTCATGGTAAACGACGGAACAGAGACATCCACCTTCGATATCGAAATTAGAGTCGATCCCGCACCCCAGCCAATGGGAGTTGTCATCGCCTCTGCAGGAATTCTGTTGGCTGCTTTATTGGGCGCAGCGATAATCCTACGCAGAAGGGCACCCGCCCCTGAAGTGACGAAATTACCATCGTCTCGAGAAACAAAGAGGTCCAAGAAATCGATATCGCCCTCCGAGCCAAAGCCGATCTCGCGTGAGATAGTAAATGATGACCCTATCAGGGATTCAATGGAGGAGCTGGCAGAGAAGCTTTACGGCACACAACGACAGTCCTCGGACAGGAATCCAGACCCAGAATTAGACGAGTTGTCGAAGTCATTGAGGGAAGAACTGATTGAGTAGTAAGGTTGCTGGCAATCGTGAAGTGGATACATAGGATTCTCGGCCTTCCGACATATTCCACGGAAAATGAAAGCGACATCCCCCTATCAAAGAGTGGAGGAATCGCTCCAAGCCAACCTTTCCACCAACTGGACAGTGCAGTGTGGTCCGAACGAACAAATCGACTTATGCCGGGAAAGACTGGTGCATTGAGTTATTTCAAACCGAACGACAGACTAGGGCTGGATCTCAGAGACGTCGAGAATTCAATGATTCTCGGCAGGACTCTAATCATCGACCTACACGACCTCTTGCATGTCGATACTCAAAGAAGGGCATTGCGAAAAAGGATTGCCGATTTGGCAAATAAAATTGGGAAACCAGCCTTCAAGATTGATACCGATGGTTGCCTTCTGGTGGTACCTGGAAAAGGGGTCAGGGTAGATCAGAAACAACACGTCCTTGGTACCGCCGTCTGGAGAGAGGGCTCGGCAGAGGACTCTTCACCAATCTAGTTCATACTTCCAAGTTGAACCGTCTGAACTGCCTGACAACACCCTGTTGCTGATTTGAACTAGCCTAGAAGTCGGCTCTTCTGAATTAGGAATGGTGGCGAGGGACTCTGCTAGCATGATCACTAGGAATGCTTTGCTGGACTCGGGGAGCTTCCTTATCTCTACCACCTTTGTGTGTATTGTAGCTATCGCTGATGAAAGCAGGTCTCCAGATGTGTCGTGTATGGCTGACCCTGAAATCAAATCCCATTCACTAGTTTCTCTGGGTACCGGTCTTGCCGCGGCTTGCACGTCTGCAGCGCCGATCATATCCCCCCTCAGACAATGAATGGACACTCGACATCCGTTTTCTGCCTCTCTTATGTTGGAGAGAGTGTCTCTGACCCTGCCGCCTCGATCAGTTGATATGCTCATTGATATTAGGGGCGGTGAGTTAGAGAGGATATTGATTGATGACATGGGAGCGAGGTTTTTCACACCATCTGGGCTTTCGGTTCCGACGAGAAAGACCGGACGAGGCCCCAAGATAGATCCAAGCAAGTCGCTTCTTTCCTTGTGCCCCATTTCATCCAAATTCATCTTGCTGTAGCCTGATCCAAGGGTCTTTGACCCATGGGGAAGAGCCTCAATCGCTTCGTCTTCCAACCAATCGTCCAATTTTCCGGATTGTAATTCTGATAGGGAGTAGGCAGTAAACTCTCTGTAGGATTTCCACCCAGATATCTCGGCCTCAGAATCTCCCCTCTCTAGTTTTCTTTGGATGGAAAGATCGGCGTACTCAACGCACTTAGCGAGAAAACTCGAAATCGAATCCTTCTTCCCATCCACCAAGGACTGCACCTCACTCTTCCTTGGACGTGGCTATTCCTAGCTCTTTTGACAGGCGCTCCACATGCCCAGTCGCACGAACGTTGTAGTTGGCAACGGATAACACTCCATCCTTCTCTATCACGAAGGTAGACCTGACGGTTCCCATGTATGTCTTGCCGTAATTTGTTTTCTCCTGCCATACCCCATAGGCATTCTGAACCGCTAAGTCAGTATCAACGATTAGATCATACTGGAGATTGTTGTTTTCCATGAATCTCACATGGGACCCTGCAGAATCTTTGGATACTCCTAGAATTTTATATCCTGACTGTTCAAAATCTGAGAATGCGTCTCTGAAATCACAGGCTTCTTTGGTGCATCCGGGCGTACTATCTTTCGGATAGAAAAAGAGGACTAGCCCGCTTCCATCCGCTAATATCTCTTCTAGCGAAACATACTCATCATTCTGGGTCTTGGCTTTGAACGTGGGTGCCTTTTGTCCTGGCTTCAGCATGTGCTAGCGTGTAAACTCAGCCACATGAAGCCTCGTACGGCCCCAAGCAACCCTAGGTTCATCTCCTCCTACCATGGCAGGTATGACATGGACGTACCTGCAGAGCTCAACGACATGCTTGGCGGAAAGCATGGGCCAGCCAAGCAAAAGGCCGCGAGGTTGGTCAAAGATCTGGGTTATGTGGCAGGCGCAAAGCGATTCACGAAAGCAATAAATGCCCATGTATCAGGGGTTTCAGTCATCACAGGAGGGGTTGGTCTAAGGCGATTCCTCGCAGACTTGTCCTCTGATTCTCGCACCAAAGTAGCCATTCCAACAACTTTGAACTCTGCGGGATGCGATTCCTCTCAAATCAAGGAAATGGGCATAGATTTCCCTGATTTTCTAAGCCTGCAGACAGAGATAGTTACAGCATACTGGGATATGGGAATTGAGACAACACTCTCTTGCACCCCATATGACCAGCCATATGAGGCACCAGATGGGATAGGCTGCTGGGCGGAATCAAACGCGGTTTGCTACGCAAACACATACACAAATCTGGCAACAAATAGGGAATCAGGACTATCCGCCCTGTCAACCGCGTTAACGGGATGGGTCCCTCTTTGGGGGCTACACCTAGAGGAGAACAGGATGCCGAATCTACATGTGAAAGTAAATTGTGAACTGTCCTCTGAAACTGATTTCTCAATACTTGGCGACTGGATAGGGAGTCAGATTGAGGCCAGCTGGGACATGCCATTCGGACCTATGCCCTTAATTTCGGGACTTCCGGAGAATCTTTCATTTGAAATGCGGAAGGCACTGACTGCAGCAGCGGCAAATTTTGGTTGTCCCATGCTTTGGATTGATGGGATTTCCCCACCTCCGAGAGATAAAAGATATCTCGGTTTTGTAGAATTCTCGTCCAATGACCTTCAACAATGCTATGAGAGATTGGGCCCCAAAGGCACAGTTGATCTGGTCGTTATAGGATGCCCACAAGCCAGCATCGGAGAGGTGAGGTCAGTGGTTGCAGAGGTTCGAGGGAGGATGGAGTTGGGTGATAGGATACCTGACAATCGGCTTTGGGTCTTTACGTCCTCAAGTAATTACGATGTTCTAAGCTCAGACGGGTCTCTAGAAATACTTGAGCAGGCAGGGGCCCTGCTCCTCAAGGACACCTGTCCAGAGGTGACGCCTTACAATAGAGATCTGTATAATCACATCCTCACTAATTCTATGAAGGCAGAGCATTATCTCAAGAGCGGCCTAAACTCCATGCCCACCAGCGTGGCTAGGATCTCGGATTGCGTCGCTCATGCATTCGACCCCAACCTCTCAGAGGGACCTAGGCCAAAATTATCAAAGACAAAACCAAAAAAGATCGGATCCAAAATGAAAAAATCAAACGAGACCGATAACATGGTGGGGATCGGCCTGCCAAGCCAAGACTCCTTTGACGTCACAGGCAGGGCGATTTCAACCGATGTCCCAATCACCTACCTCGGATACGTGGACCCCCAGACAGGTGTGATAACTGAGCCAGGACATCCATTGGAAGGCCAATCTTTGAATGGGAAAATTGTGGTATACCCAAAAGGCTCCGGATCCACAGTCGCCCCATATGTCCTCATGGGGTTGAATTATCACGGGGTTGGTCCCAAGGGGATCTTAAACAGAGACGTCTGTCCTTTGACACTCCCGGCCGCATCTCTGCATGCCATACCCTATGGCCATGGTTTCGACTTCGATCCGACATCGAATATCAACACCGGCGACCTAGTTCGAATCCGTTTACATGAGGGAATAGTGAATGTTGACATAATCGAACGTTCTGAATAAAAAATTAGGAAGGATGCCGAATGGAATCAGAGCCAAGTCCCTGCAGGCCACAGGACCTAGGAAAGTTCGAGGTCACCCAGAGAGATGGAGCCGCACGACTAGGAAAATTTTTCACGAAACACGGCGTACTCAATACTCCTGCACTCCTACCAGTCGTCAACCCAAACATCCTTACTGTCGAACCTAGATCGCTTTGGGATGAATTCGGATTCAGGGCTTTGATAACCAATTCTTATGTCATTTGGAAGAACGAGATTCTACGCGAAAAGGCCACTAAGGAAGGAATTCACGAACTTTTGGATTTCCCAGGCGTAATAATGACAGATTCTGGAACCTTCCAATCTTACGTATACGGGGACGTTGAGGTTTCCGTAGAAGAAATCGTCAGATTTCAAGCCTCTATAGGGGTCGATATTGGCACGATGTTAGATGTGTTTGGTAGACCTGACATGACCAGGAAGGAGATAGAGGATGCCGTAAGAATCACTGCAGAAAGAGCGACGAAGTCACTGCAGGTAGCCGATACAAAGATCATGTTGAATGGACCAATCCAAGGCGGGCTGCACCAAGATCTCAGGGCCAAGTCTGCCAAGATGATGGCAGAATCTGAATACCAACAGAGCAATTTCTCGATACATCCCATAGGCGGGATCGTCCCGCTGATGGAGTCACAAAGATATCATGATCTTTCTGAGATCATTCTATCGTCATCCTCCGAACTACCTGCAAACCGTCCTATGCACATATTCGGCTGTGGGCACCCTATGCTATTCCCTATGTGCATTGCACTTGGCGCAGATTTATTTGACTCAGCAGCTTATGCACTGTTTGCAAAAGACGGACGACTTCTTTCTGAGGAGGGGACCTATCGGATTGAATCAATGGTAGAGTGGCCCACCCAATCAAGTCACATATCCCCTTACACTCCAGCACAAGTCAGGGCGATGAGCAAGCCAGAAAGAACCAATCTACTGGCACGACACAATCTAGAGGTGACACAGCGGGAACTTGCTAGGTGCAGAGAGGCAGTTAGAAATGGGTCAATATGGGGCATGGCAGAGAGGAGAAGTCATTCATCACCACACCTCAGGGAGGCCTTCCTGGGAATCATCAGAGAAAGAACTGACCCCAACGAGCCCTCGGCCAAGAGGATGCGATCAATTATCAGATCTACTGACCCTATTCGCCCCTCATCTGAACCCCTTAGCGAAGACCTTCTCCACAGACCACACATTATCCATGCTAACTCTCTGTTGGTTCAGAGATGGAGGCCCCCCGGGTCGTGGCATGATGGCTCCTTCGGGGCACCATCCAGGGTCGTCGTGATGAAAGGGGGAGAACCACCTTGGAGAGCCTCGTACGGGTCAACTGTTCAACGAGTTTTGAAAGAAGATCCCAGAACAGTGGTTATGATCGATTCGCTGATTGGATTGGTGCCATACTCTCTGGAGGACCTCTCCCCGTGGTGCAGGGTCGAGGGATCCAACATAGATCCCATTGATACCAAGGATGCAGACTACAGCGTAGATCTTGAGTCGATGGGTCTGGGAGGAATTCCAGTCCTAGTCCTAACGCCCGAAGATTCTGAATATGAACAGGATAAATCGATATTGGCATGGATTGACAGGTGCTCTTTCGTAGACAAGCTTTCAGTGCTTTGCGCAGTTAGCCCCGCCATTGGGTGTGAGATCACGGATGAAATCCGGGTAAGGCGCTCTAATACCAACAGGCCCGTCAATGTATACAATGGAGAAAAGCATCTATTCTCGCCCCGGCTGAATGACGGAGGGATATCCCTTGCTCTCCATGGCGCGAAGTTAATCCACGAAGCAATGAAATCGGCGAAGGATACGGGCGAGGGCTCTAACGATTTACAACCACTAAGTGATCATCCGGGCCTTCCAAGTGTCACTATCCACTCGGATGCAATACCCTTTGTGGGAGCCGGTCGAAATGTCATGCATGGGTTCATACTCAAAGCAGACCCATGGTTAATCGTAGGACAACCATGTCTAGTCGTTGACGAGGATGACAACCTTGTCGCACACGGGGTATCAAACTCCACCTCAGAGGAGATGGCAGTCATGAAAAAGGGAGTGGCGGTCAAGGTAAGGGAAGGAGCTTTGGACAAGGATGCCCTAAACTTGACGGCGATTGATTCATAGCCCAATGGCCTAGCATTGGGACAATTAGAAGGAGGCTTTGATATCGCCAATCCGATCATACAGATACGAGGCCTTCGGAAACTCTACGGACCACACGTAGCGCTAGATGGCGTAGATCTTGACATTGGCACTGGAGGAGTGGGCATACTTGGCCCAAATGGCTCTGGTAAGTCTACTTTGTTCAAGTGTATTCTAGGCCTAATCAGAATAACAGAGGGAGGCGGTGAAGTACTCGGCAAGGATATCGTCACGATGGGCCCAGACATCAGATCGAAGATAGGGTACATGGCAGAATACGATTCTCTTGATCCGGGCCTAACTGCAGTTGACCAAGTCAGATATGCGGGGGAATTGCTTGGAATGAGGCCCGATCAGGCAACACAAAGAGCCCATGAGGTACTCCAATATGTCGGACTTCAAGATCAACGTTACAGGAAAATAGAAACCTTCTCTACAGGAATGAGACAGGCTACTAAGCTAGCATGCGCGATTGTTCACGACCCTCAAATACTGTTTTGCGACGAGCCAACAAATGGCCTCGACGCCTCCGCTAGGCAATTCATGCTAGACACTCTGAGAAGAACTATTTCGGACGGGGGTGGAACTGTGATCATGACCAGCCATGTCATGGAAGATATCCAAGGAGTGTGCGATAGGGTAGTCATGCTATCCGGCGGAAAAGTGGTCGTGGAAGGAAGAATAGACGAGCTTGCCAGACAGATAACTCGGGAGATCGAGATATCTGTGTGGGGTGGGGCCACCAAAATGGAACAATGGCTCCTCCAACACGGGCACAAAGTTCGAAGAATGGGGAGGATAATGCGGATCGAACATCAGGGCGATCAAACGATCAGAGCCATACTGGAAGGAGCATCTGAAACCGGCGCACAGGTAAGGGTCTTGAGGGAGTATGAACCAGACTTGGAAGACATTTTCTTGTTGATAATGCGGAAGTTAGGCAAATCTGCAAAGAGCTCATCCGACTTGAAGGGGGTGCCCGGCAAGTGAACAACATCGTAGGAGGGGACAGTCTTGGTGAGGCCGATATTGAAGCCGCCTATGGATCAGGGGATGGCGATCTCGATACTTCAGCCACCGTCGCAACGGCCCCAAAAGGGCAAATCTTCGAACAGATCTATCGTCCATGGAATGGGTCACTAGGGCCGAGGTGGGTTAGAAATTATGCAATTTACAGACATCACGTGTACGGAATAATTTCGGGATCAGGGCATAGAAGGTACCACCCCTTCGTTAGACTGACCCTGCTCGTCGTAATACTTGGTTCGATGACTCCCATATTGATGCTACTCTTGTCCTCCATGGTGAGTGGAGATGCCACGGGCTTCCTGAACAGAATGTGGGGCGTGAATCGGTACAATCTTTGGGGGAACGTGTTGGGTTATTTCCCTCGAAATCTTTGCATGTGGCCCCTATTGACAGCATTGGTCGTAGGTGGTTTGGTCTCGGATGATAGGAAAAATGGAACCAGTGCGCTGTATTTCTCAAGGCCAATTTCGAGATTGGACTACGCGTCGATGAAATGGCTCAGTGCTGCTTCTGTATTAGCCACGGTCATTCTCCTAACATACATGATGTATTATTCTGCTGCAATCGTATTCAAGGGTGAAGGTTGGGCCTTCATAGCAGATACGATTCCAATATTCCTTGGAGGGTTGGTGGCAGGATTCTTCCTTGTATTCACATACACATCAATAGGCATAGCACTCTCAAGCATCAGCACGAGCAGATTCACGGCTTCAGTATCTTTCCTAGGATTGATTCTAGGGTCAAAGGTAGTCGCTTGGCTGGTTGAGATACAATTTGAGACCACGTACATCTACCTCCTGAGCCCATATGACTGCCTGGCTCATCTGGGACAATGGTTGGTGGGATTGCCACCAAACTATGATCACCCGCTCATCATGTCTGTTGTTTCTTTGTTAGCAATGAACGCAGCATCCCTCTCGATCTTCGCGAGCCGCGTGTCATCCTTAGAGGTGACAAGAGAATGAACTCAACTCCCGCAATCGCACTGGATCACGTATCGAAATGGTACGGTCAGGTGATTGGGGTCAATGACGTATCACTTGCGATTGATGGGGGCGTCACCGGCATACTAGGCATGAACGGAGCCGGCAAGTCGACTCTGTTCAAACTGCTAATGGGGCGATTGAGGCCCAGCAATGGATCTGTCAAACTTTTCGGAACAGACCCATGGGAGACTACATCCCCCTACAGGAGAGTGGGATACGTAAGTGAGTCAGAGAAGATGTATGACTGGATGACGTCGCTAGACTTCGTGTCCACTCTCGCTAGGTTGCATGGCATGACCAGGTATGAGGCCGAAAAGCGTGCAGAGCAGGCGTTGAGTTTCGTGGATCTAGAGGGTGTACTCAACAAGGAGATCGGAAAATATAGCAAGGGCATGAGGCAGAGGGTAAAAATAGCCGCAGCATTGGTCCATGATCCTGACCTTTTGATACTTGATGAACCTCTACATGGTTGCGATCCATTAGCAAGAACGAGCATAATGAACGTAATCAGAGAAATGGGATCAAGGGGCAAAACTATCTTGGTTTCAAGCCATATTCTGGAGGAGATTGAGAGAATTACCGAGCAAATCGTGATCCTGCACTCTGGAAAATTGGTCGCGCTTGGAAACCTCCATGCAATTAGAGCCATGCTTGACAAACATCCTCACAGGATTTTGATACGCTGCGCTGACTCGCGGGCACTTGCCTCCACTTTCATTGACCAGCAACCAGTCTATGGGGTTAGGTTCATCGACAATGAAAGCTTGGAAATCATGACGAAGGATCTCTCTGAGGCACATCAATTACTTCCCATGCTTATCTTGAAGTCTGGAATACAGATCTATTCTATCGAGAATCCAGATGATAATCTTGAGTCCTTGTTGGGGTATTTGGTAGGTGATGCGTAATGTCAGGGTCAGAGATCAATGACTCGGAGGGCAGGCGACTGTCCACCACCGTATGGACTGCGTTGGACCGAAAGGCAGGGGCGGTAATTGAATTGACGATCAAACAACTGCGGAACAAGACATCAACATGGACGGTGTTCGGAGTTTCAACCCTCCTCCTGCTCCTCCTGTCCGCATTCTACGTGGATTCTGTGCGAGATGGATTCGAATCCATAGACAACGACGGAGATTCGGTTGACTATGATGGTGACGGATATCCTCTGGGTCAAGAGAGAAAATACGGTTCGAGTGACTTTAACCCAGACGAATACCCAGGCTCTGGGCTGTTCATCCCAGAGGGCGAAATTTACCCCGCCGGAACCAGGTCCCATACTGGAAATCACTCTTGGGATGCTGATGGCCCCTCACTGTTTTCAGGTTCATGGGACGACATCTTGGATTATTACCCCGAGGCAGATGAGCCTTGCCCGGAAATTATCGGCGAGGATCTAGAGAACACGCCATACGGTTGGTCGCCATATTCTTGCGTCATGGCCAATGGGGACAGATATCTACAGTTCCTGAGGTTCGATGGAAACGGTACCCTCACTGTCGCACAAGGGTGGTACGGAATCTATGGCGTCACGACCGAGAGATTCCAAGTCGCGCCCGATCCACCAGAGGCCTACATCGATGAAGATGGGATCGACTGGGACCCAGATAACCCATCAAGTAGCCAAGGTTTTGACGATGACGGGGATTGCACAAGGTCCGAGTACCCCGAGCAAATTGCCGCTGACAATGACGACTCAAACAGGAACCGAATCCCATGTGACGTCCTTTGGACCAGGGATGCGGATGGAGCGGTAATTCAGATTCAACCTGACATGTTGGTCGATGAGGACCCCGTTGATTCCGAGTTGATGGGCGAATCTTCGCATAGGTCATTCATTATAATCACCGGAAAAATTGCATTTGCCATGATAATCGGAATTTTCCTCCCACTCTTCCTAGCACTGGGATTGATTAGGGATGAGAGTGAGAATGGCACCTTACATTACTTGCTATCGAAACCCATCCACAGAGGGGAGTTCATCGTCTACAGGTTATCTGGATACCTGATATTTTCAGGAGGATTCGTCCTCCTGATGTCCCTCCTCATGGCCTTTGTGACTGTTTTCTTAGGGCCCGATGGTAATCGTTTAGCAGATTTCAACGTATGGTTCGGGATCGGCGCGGTGACTGTCCTGTCGCTTGCCGCATACGGGTCTATCTTCAATGCAATGGGGCTCATGTCTCCAAAATACGGCGTTTACCTCGCACTAATTTATGGAGTCTATGAGTTTGCAATGGCGGTTATGACCCTCTTCGGAGCTGAACTGGTGCCTGTGATATCGGTGTCCCACTGGTCCCTGCAGATGATCGATGCCGTGGTGCTAGTTGCATGGCCAGACACCATCATGCTCTCCCAAATGTCAACGGCGTTCAACATCGATTCCGGCCTGAGCTTCTTTTGGAGGCCTCCATTGCACACATTCGGCACTGGATCTCCAGCACTTGCTATTGGACTCAGCATCACGGTTCTAATGGCCTTCATTTCATTACCCATACTAGTAGGCCAGTCCATATTCAAAAGGAGGGAGATAGATTGAGCCTTGATATGGATAGGTTCGAAGGAGACCTCTCAACCCTTTGGAGGTTCGACGTCCTCCCTCCGATCAAGAGACTCTCCTGGTGGTGGTGGTGGTTCATCCTTATTTTGCCCGATCCAAAAAATCCGAAAAGGTCCAGACAGTTGATGGTTTTATGGTCCACAAAAGAGACTCCTTCGATTAGAGTGAATGACCATTGGTGGTCTCCAGGGGCTAGGATGGCGATTGATCCGAATGCCGGTCATGTGTTGCCAGGTATGGTCTGCGCATGGTGGTATGATGGGGATCGTATGTTCGAGCCTGCTCGGATGACTGAATGCAGAATTGCTGCCATGGATGACATGCACCCCGACTGGCCTAACGATGGTATGGGCATCGGCGGGGGGGCGGTTATTCCGATAATCAAGGACGACCTATCTTTTGGAATGACCCCCGACCTGAGCAAGATGTGGCTTTCCTTCAAAACAGGCTCAAACTCGGAACCCGGGCTGCCAGAGTCGTTTCAAGCAGAGATGACCCCTTGGTGGCATCGGCCGAGCACTGCCACGTATGCAAACAACGTGTATGCACTGGGAATGGGCTACGACATCCTGAGGATACACGGCATGAAGGCAAGTGTAAAAATCGATGAAGAGGAGGTCCAAGGGACCGCTTACTTCCAGAAAGTGACAGTTCAAGCCCCCAGTGTGCCATGGTTCTGGGGCTTCCTCCACTTCGACGATGGGACTTATCTTGATTGGTTCCTACCACATGTGTCAATGTCAATGACAAAAAAGGACTCGAAACCATGGGCCAAAAGAGACTCGTTTAGATGGCCAAAGAACGCAAGAGGGGTGATGCATGACAGATCAAGAGACACAACTGAGAGGCTGGAATCTGGAAGTGTAGAACTCTTGAGGCCCAACGAGAAGGACCGCCTCCTAGACTCAGACGGGCACCCACTGCCTAGGTTCTTGATCAAGCTGCACAATGAAACAACTAACATCGAACTTCGGGTGAGGGCTACCTCAAGGGCGCATTGGTCTTTCGACCAACCAACCAGGGCGGGGTTCACCAGCCATTTAACCTACAATGAGTACCCGCTGGAGGTCGAGACTCTGAAGATCGTTGACCAAAATGGGGAGAGGGGACTAGATGACTATGGCTGGATCAGGGGTAATGCCGAACATGCTTGGGGAATACTAAATTGAAATGAACCCTCGTCGGATATCATGGCTGGGCCTGACACCAACCTAATCAAGCCCATCAGACAAAAAATACCAACAATGACAGAAAGCGAAGAAATCCTCTGGATTGGAAGCCCGACGTCCCGCAGTATGTTCGGGAGGTACATGCTCGGAGGAGCAATACTTGCAACGTACCTCATCTTCTGGTGGGCGAACGTGGTCGACAGGCCAACAGGTGAGGGCCAGTTAGCCTTCTTGGTAAAATCAACACATCTTTTCGCGGATCTAACAGGTGTCATCGGACTGTTCGCAACCTTGCTGATAGTTGCGAAATTCATTCACTTTCAAAATGGCCCCATGTCAGGAAAATGGACCTTGATGTGGACGGTGATTTCAGCATCGGCTCCGATTTTCTGGGCAGGAGTTGAAACTGGCTTCGACGTTGCTGGAATCATAAACTCAGAGGCCTCGACCACTCCTGCATTCAGCGAGGGGCATTATCTGCTGTTGGGGGCTTTTTTCTCATTCACAATGATTTCCATATCTGCGATCTACCAAAGATCATTCACCTATGCAATTACGAATAAGAGAATTCACTTGATAAAGAAATTCATGTATGTGGACGCTTCGAGTCAAAGCATTGGATACGACAGGATAGAGAATCTTATCGTGGATACAACCGTACTCGGAAGACTGCTCAGGTTTGGCACCATTCAAATTTTGACTGCATCTGGCCTGAATGTAGGCTCAGAGTCTACCTCGGCCTCGGCCGGCATAGCGGGCGACCCATCAATGTCCGACTCCGGAGATAAAAGTAAGAAGCTACTCTCAAGGATAGGACTCGTCATTTCTTTCAAAAGAAGCAGGCCGAGGGCGATAAACACTCCAGAATCTTGTATCTACGGAATCCATTCTCCTGAAAGCATACATCAACTAATCAACCAAGCATCTGATGAGTTTAAACAGAATAGCGGGGACTGACCTCGATCGGGAACAAACATATCGTTGATAACTGGATTGCATCCACGGCCTGATAGGAGTGAGACGACAATGGCGGAAGATATCGTGACGTTAGCGGCCCAGCAAATAACTCAAGGTGATTACATGGGGGCAATGGCCACCTTCGAAGAGCACATCACTAGCTCCCCTGACGACCCATCAGGGTACCATGGGTGGGCAGAGGCAGCTCTCTTTGAGATACAAGAAAATGGAAACCTCGATGATAAGGGGAACGACAGAATAAATGAGGGGCAAGTTCAGTCTTACTTACGCAGGGCTTGTTCACTCGCTCCAGATAATGCAGACTACAGGGCTGCCTACGCGAATGCTTTGATTGAGTTCGACAGAATACCCATGGCAGTCAGGGAATTAAGGAAACTTGTGGACTTAGGCTCTAATTCCGAAGAGGTGGATATCTCATTCCACCTCTACGAGGCAGCAAGATTACTGATAGAATCAATTGATGTAAAGACAAATTTCGATAGAAGCGCCCCAATAGCAAGACAGTTCATCAAGGACGCAGTTGAGTTTTCCTTGTTGGGTCTCGGTTTCCAGTCTGTCGACGAAGCGATGGAATACCTAATTGAGGATTGAGTGTGTCAGAGGGTCCTGTGGACGAAAGTTTTCTGATTGCAGCGGGATACCATGGCTCTGAGTTTTGTGGTTCTCAGATACAACCCATGGATGTCACAGTTCAGGGCGAGATCCAAGAGGCGGTCCAAGACCTAGGGTGGGCCCATAGGGGGACCGTCAGAGTCTCCTCGAGAACTGACTCAGGCGTCAGCGCAAGAATGAATCTGATAGATCTGCAGCTGGATAGTGAGTTGATGCAGCAGTTGGATGCAAAAATGGTATTGAGGGCCCTCGGGGACAGGGTATCTTCCAATCTATGTCTATGGGGTGCTGTGAAGAGGAATAGCACTATTCCTGTTCGCGTAGCATCTTCAAGGACATACCTCTATCGACTGGATATGATTCCAGGGTGGAATCCTGGTGCGGACCCTGATAAGTTGGAACGTGCATGTGAATTATTCATCGGGAATCACGATTTCTCGGCTTTTTCAAGGCCCGATCAAGACAGAACGCCTATTCGCACGGTGGATGATTGCAGGTTATGGAGGAGACCGGACGGCTATGTGATCGGACTCGTAATATCTGCAGAGTCATTTCTGTGGAATCAAGTCAGGAAAGTAGCTTCATGTTTAATGAGAGTAAGTAATGATGATGTTGGGCCAACGGAGATTCAACAAGCCCTGTCTTTTCCCGAAACTGCTCGGGACTTTGGAAGGGCCCCAGCAGACGCACTCGTTCTCTGGCAGATAGATCACAAAGACGCGCCAGAGTCCTGGTCATCGGAATTGCCGTCTACTGCAACAATACCACTCTCTGGGAATACGGAGCCCAGGGCGTTCCAAAGATGGAGGAACATGGCATTGGTGGAAATTAGGCTTATGTTAGAGTTTGATTGGACTATTAGGATCACTCGATGATTAGGCGAACTTCGTCCCCATCATTCACAGGCAACAATTCCCTTAGGAAAGAGGATGCGATAATCTCCGCAGTTTCGGTGTGCCTTGTAAGATCGGGAATGAGTATGGCACATTTATACCAATTTTCACCTTTCTTGGAAATCATAGCCAAGAATGCGGTAGCACCCCCAAAAGAACGCCCCTCCCTCTCGAAACCATGAACTCTGACAGGATGAGCGACCCCTGCTCCTTCTAGTTCTTCAAGACCTGCAAGGAATCTCAATTGTCTATATGTTTGGAGGTTTTCTTCCGACAACTCGATGTTAAGCGTTCCCGGCCAGGCCGTGGCTCCGAGAATTTCTCTGAATTGATCTTGGTAGTGGGTTTGGGCCATGAAGATCTGGGCGCGCCCAAGGCCGCTGGCCACTACGCCGGTCATTTCCATTGTTTTACCCCAGAAATATGTTGCAATTAATACCCCGTATTATTCCCAATCAAACTTCAATAGGCTATTCATTCTCCCTTATCGATCAAGGTAGCACCAGTTTCAGTCTTGAAGATCAAGCCGTCTTTCTTGACGTGCACACCCATGACAGCCTCTCTAGATCCATCTGGGAAGTCCATCAATGAATGCTCAACGAGGACGTCATCGTTTTCGTATATGCATCTTGAATCCAATATTACGACCTTATCATTGCTCATCATCATGTTCAACATTTCTACCATTTGATCTCTCGACATTTCCGTCCCAGATTGGTGTCTGACAAATGTAAAATCAGGGTGAAGCACCTCAGCATATATTGCAGCATCCCTCTGATCCATTGCCTTTTCCATCTTCTCATACAGCGACATGATTGGCCCCAATAGGCAAGAGCACTTTTATGTTCTTGAAATCCTTTTGAAAACAGCCATTTACTTTCGACCTCCGGCTTTGTGATATGGCAACAGACCTTTCGTGGATGAAAGAGAGGCACAAACAATTGTTGGAGAGTGGTTTGGCTTGGGAGCCACCGATACTTGAGTCAGCAAACGAACCTAGGTGCACGATCAACGGGGTTGAAATGATTATGTTATCCGCAAATAACTACCTCAACTTAACCACCCATCCGAAAGTTGTTGAGGCCTCTATCGAAGCAACCAGGAAATATGGGGCTGGATCTGGGTCGGTGAGGGCTATCGCAGGAACACTGGACATACACCTTCAAGCAGAAAAGGCTGCAGCGGATTTCAAGGGAGTCGAAGCTGCGCTAATCTATTCTGCTGGCTACACCGCTAACGTAGGCTTGATCCCAACTCTTGTCCAAGGCTCCCAAGATCTGATCATTTCAGATGAACTCAATCACGGCTCGATAATTGATGGCGTTAGGCTAACGAAGGCTCAGAGAGCAGTATACCCACATAATGACATGAGCGGCCTAGAAAATGCGTTGAAAAACTCCGGTGATGCCGAAAGGAAGCTTGTTATCACAGATGGAGTTTTCAGCATGGATGGGGACATAGCACCTCTTGACGAGATTGTGGAACTAGCCGAGGACCATGATGCCATGGTGATGGTTGATGACTGCCATGGCGAGGGAGTTCTGGGCGGAGGAAAAGGCATCGTTGCGCATTTTAATCTGCAGGGAAGGGTGACCGTCGAAGGCGGCTCATATTCGAAGGCTCTTGGCGTCCAAGGGGGCATCATCGCGGGATCAGAGGATCTCAGGAACCATGCATTGAATCACAGTAGGTCATGGTTGCTTTCAGGTAGTCAACCACCGGGTGTTGCAGCAGCGCAAAAGGCATCCATAGAAGTTCTCCGGGACGAGCCGCATCATGTTCAGAAATTATGGGACAACACAGAATACTTCCGCAAAGAGCTCAATTCTCTAGGATTCGACACCGGAGTTTCAACCACGCCAATTATACCCGTAATGTGTGGAGAAAGCAGATTAGCCCAGGAGCTTGCAGGCGAGCTTCGAAAGAGGGGAGTAATGGTAGGGGCGATTGTTTTCCCAATGGTCGCACGAGACAAGGCAAGAGTCCGAACTCAGATTTCATCAGGACTCTCCAAGTCTGACCTTGATGAGGTGCTGATCCACTTCGCGGAAGTTGGAAGGCGATTGGGACTAATTTGAAACTCAGTAACAAGGGACTATTGTCCGGAGAGATTATGTTATGGGATAATTTAGGGGCCGATTATGGGAGATGACGACACCCCGATTTTCGAGATTCGGGACTCCAACCTCGACTCAGGCCTAAGAGGGATTCCAGTGGGCACTTGCCAGACATCTTTCGTCGACCCGATCGAGGGAGTCCACTATGTGGGCTATCCTGTGGAGGATCTCGTAAATATGGAAGAGGAGGACGTAATCTACCTGCTCTTCAATAAACGCCTCCCTACAGAGGAAGAAAGTAATGACTTCCGGGCAGAACTTGCCCATAGAGCGGAAGAGATGCCTACGGGAGCCCTGAGAGTCTTGGAATCCTTGACTCCCGGAACAGGCCATCCGATGGACTGGCTTTCAACAGGCATACTCGCGCTCGGTATATCGGATACGACAGGAGATTTGAGAACGGATTCAATGAACTTGGTTGCTAGAATGCCGGAGCTCATGGCAAGGATTTTCCATCTGCGTGGTGGCAAAAAACTCCAGACTCGAGACTCAAGGCCACAACTTGGCCTCGTCGAGAATTTTACTCACATACTCGGAATCGATGGCGACGAGGCAGAACGCATGAATAGGGTATTGAGGTTCTTCTTCATCCTACACATGGACCATGGTGGCGGGAACCTCTCAACATTTTCAGGAAAAGCGGTAGCCTCAGGGAGGGCCTCGATATACGCGGCGATTTCATCTGCCATGTCAGCATTGTCTGGCCCCCTCCATGGAAGAGCAAATCAATCATGTCTTGAGTTCGTTAAGAGAATAGGAACTGATGACCCTGATGATATTGAAAACTTCGTTAGGAGAGAACTCTCTTCCAAGAGGCCGATCTATGGGTTTGGACATGGAGTATTGAGAGCAGAGGACCCAAGGGCCCGACTTTTGATTGAACTTGGCGAGGAGGTTTGCCCGGAGGACCCTGATTTCAGAACCGTCAAGACACTAAGGGAGGTAGTTCCACCAATATTATCCGAGATCCCGAAGATCTCCAATCCATTCCCTAATGTCGATATAGCGAGCGGTGCCCTGTTGCAATCTGTAGGATTCAGGAAACCGGATTACTACACTACTTTCTTTGGATGGTCAAGGGTCGCAGGCATCACGGCACAGATCCTAGATGAGAGAGCGGCAAGAGGCGGAAGAGGGACTCCTATATACCGGCCGAAGTACATCGCCAAGAATCAACCAATCAGGAGACTCGAGTCATAGAGTCCCTTTGTTCTTCCCCGTCCCTCTATGTCCAATCAGCCTAGGCACTTCCCATGGCATTGTACTCTCAGAGGTCAGATTCTTCAATTCCGCCAATGAGGTGCTCCAACCCCATTTTTTTCGCCAATCGGATATTACTCGCATCCTCTCGGAACCTGAAATCTCATGCCATGGTTGACGAACACCCTCGATCTTTGGCATTGTCGCTGGCCTCATGCATCTATTCGACCCATCTGTATTCGCCAATTCATGGTTTATGCTGTCTGAGATACAGGATAACCCTGCATCGAGCAATTGTGGCTCCAGCTCGAGCGGGGCGGGCCAGACATAGACCGGGTGTCCACGCCTGATTCTATTGAAGCGGTCAAGTGCCGCGCCCTTCAGTCCAACTGACGTGCCAAGGGGAATGTGGCGTGTCCATCCATGAATGTACTCAAGAGCCAATGGGAGCATTGGGGCTCCTAACCTCCTCTGCTTTGCAAGTAGGCGAGGCACTGATGTTGATACGAATGAGGGAGATGCCACTGCTCTTTGGGTGCTCCAATTTCCCCATTGCCTCAATTTTGGCATCAACCTAGCATGCCGGTACATGCCTGAGCCACTATTGGAGACGGGTGTAATGTAGGGGTCGAAAGAATAGAAAACAGTGGACTGGACTGGGACTTGAATCTCTTCTATTCTTGACCTTACAGATTTCAGTAGCCTGGATAGGTGGTCATGCATCTTTTTTCCCCTCAACCAGCCGCCTCCAGCGCCCGAAGAAGGATGAGGCGCCTTCAACTCAAGGCACACAAAGCGAGCCTCGTTGACCCACCTGTCCACAAACCCGCTGTTATCGAGAAGATCATCAAAAAGGGCCACTTCTTGTTTCAAGTCATCGTATCCATATCTCTCAGGGTACTTCCCCGATGGCGTTCGCGGATCATGGTGAATAACGACTTCCCCTTCGGCTGTGAGGCGTAGATCCATCTCGACGCCATCCGCATGTTCCATTCCGTACTCCAGGGCGGCAATGGAATTTTCTTTCGGTTTCCTCCATGCCACGTCAGCCATGTGTTATCTGAGGTAGACAGAGATGATGAATTAGCCTATGTAACAGTGCTGTTTCGGGGCAAAATAAATACCAATATTTTCTTCTAAACATAAAATGTGGGTCGTTTATGGAAAAGAAGAAGAAATCCATGCTCGCGACGGACCTTTTGATTACGTCCATGTTCATCGTGATCATAGCTCCAATTGTTATCACGGTCCTTCTCGCAGCCTTGATCGCTGGTTTTGCTTACCTATGGAATGGAGGTGATACTGAAGCACTCTACAGCGAGTCCATAGTCAGTGTAATGATTATGATACACCCTCTTCTAGGAGTCAATCTGGCCATTTTATGTTTATTCATCCTAATCGGGTCGTATTTCTGGCTCCTCAAGACGAGAAATACTAGTTCCCATAATCCCTCTGAGGGTGCATAGTGCCTTTAGCAGCGATTTGCAGTGGCAACGCTCATACCATGTATTGTTCATTGAGCATCGAGGAATGGACATGGGAGAGGTGGTAATCGATAGAGAATCCAACGAGGCTGCTGTAAGGGGTTATGCGTTCTATGACTGGGGAAAATCAGGGTTCGAGACGAGCGTCACAACCGCTATTCTGCCATTTTGGTTCGCCCTCCTTTTCCTCGAGGCAAATGGTCTGACTACTACGATTCTTTCTAAGTCAATGACCAGTGATGCTATCTGGTCATTTTCCGTTTCAGGCGCGGCACTCCTCGTGGCCATAATTAGCCCCTCGTTGGGGGTGATTGCCGATCGCAGGGCAATCAAAATGTGGTGGTTGAGAATCCTAACTTATCTCGGCGCAGGAGCGACATTCCTATTGTGTGCTACTCCCTTCTTGTCAGTCGACCTTCGTTGGATATGGCTAATGGTCATGTTCATCTTTGCGAATATTGGGTTGAACGGAGCTGGAGTTTTCTACAACGCACTACTACCTCACATGGGGACTGATGATGAGATGGACAGAATCTCAAACCTAGCTTTTGCCTATGGGTACTTCGGGGGTGGGATCCTCCTCCTTCTTCACATAATGCTGCTTTTGGTGACTGGATACGCAGACTGGGCGATTAATTTCGCTCTCGCTACCTCTGGTATCTGGTGGTATGGCTTCGCACTGTACACGTTTAGATGGGTCCCTGAGCCCCCAATCGAAAACGAAATGGAATCCCTCGGCCTCGTTGGGTCAACCAAACTTGCCCTGAGGGAGATAAGAAAAACCGTAGGGGAAGTGGACAAATTCAAGACCCTTTTCATTTACATGCTCGCGTACTTTTTCTTCATTGACGGTATTAACACCGTCACTGCACTGGGAGGAGTCTTTGGGACCGTGGTTCTGGGAATTACCCCGATCGACCTCATGGTGACGATCCTTGCAATTCAGTTCGTTGCCGCGCCTTCTGCTGTCGCATTCACTAGGTTGGCGGGGAGGGTTGGGACAAAGCCAGCGCTTTCCATATCTCTGGTGGGATGGGTCCTCCTGTGTTTTGGCGCGTTGGCATTCGCCCCACTTCAGTTAGATTCTCACAATGACTACCAAATCCAGTACGATTGGGACGAAGCCTCCATGGCATACGAGGTTCAAGTGCACACCGATACGCCACAGATTGCGCAGAAGTTAGATTACGAGGCCAACGAGTTTGATGAACAGGGATGGGCCACTTCATGGGCGCATGTGCTCCCTTTGGAGGAGGATGATCGGTCCAATACAAAGAAATGGCTCATTTATGAAAGGGACTCCGACGGAGTCAGCACGGATGAGAGACACACAAAACTGCTCATTGGCATAGATAATGAGGAAATAAGGTCACTAGTGGAATCGTTGTCTGACTCACGATTCAGCGCAAGTGTGTCAGGCGGCCCTCTTGACACGACTAGTGAGGTCGGAATAGACCATCCGACAAATCTCGGTGATGGTATGTTGGATGCCATACCTGAGAATGCAAGAGAGTATGTCTGGGAGCCACTGGGAATCTCTGTTGGGATTCAGTTTCTAATCCTCGGTTGCGCCATGGGAACCCTGCTCGGGGGCTCTCAAGGTCTTGCAAGGAGCCTATTTGGACAGATGGTACCCGAAACTAGAAGCGCTGAGTTTTTCGGCTTTTTCGGCTTTTTCGGTAAAGTTGCTGCACTAATTGGCCCGCTCCTCTACGGATTCATGACCGTAGCTTTCGATAGCAGGGTAGGCATTCTTGCAGTTTCGATGTTGATCCTGACTGGTGCGCTAATGATGCGACTCGTGGACGTGGAGAAAGGAAGAGAGGACGCTAGAAATGAAGACATCCGAAACAGAGCCTAGCCGTCTGCATCACGATATCTCGTGAGTCGCTCCAGAATTATTGCTAGCTCCATAAGGACCACAACTGGGCCTCCGACCAAGAACATGGACAAAGGGTCTGGGGGAGATAAGAACGCCCCTGCTGCAAGAGCGAAAAACCACAGTAAAGACCTATTCCTCACTATCAAGTCAGGAGAGAAGATTCCCGATCTAATCATCACGAATGCAAGGAGGGGAACTTGGAAACCAACAGCCGAGGCAGTCAATAAGCCAAGGATGAAACCAAGCCACGATCCAATCTGCCAAGTCGCCTCCAAACCCGCCGATGAAGAATCATCCACCAGATACTCCAATAGGAATGGAATCAGGATGTTATGGGCATAGGCCACTCCCAACAACCCCAAACAGATCGATGAAAAAGTGACAATGACAAGCTTCAACGGGTCCTTTCTCTGAATCTTCGATCTTCTAGCTCTAGACATCACCTCCCCCCCATTCAATGATAGGTCCCCAACAAGGGCAAGTATGGTGACGCCGAGTGCGAGATTAACTGATATCTTCAATTTTAACAAAATCAACTCCATGGGTTGAACAATTATTATGTCGACTCCTTCAGGTCTCCAATCCGGATTTCCCGATGCCCAGAGCAACATCCGCTCGGTCAGGGGATATGAAATCACGAACCCGAGAAGGAAAATCACAGAAAGGGCACGTACACGAGATTTCACGTGTCCGATAAGACCCCTCAGCCCCGCTCTGGATATGAACCCACTGTGCTCGAATGCTCCTCCCTCCATGACAGTCATCTCCGAGTGACGATTGTGAGTAGGTCACCATCCATTAGTGTATGATCCAGACCCACTCGCTGCCAATCAAATTTTGCGCTGGGCCCTTTCACTCTGGCATATCTGAACTTCCGGACAAAATCCCGATGCAACTTGACGCAAATCTCTCTTACCCTAGAATCGTCTTTCACAATCAGGGGCTCCTCTAAGTCTGCTTCCTGGCCTTGTGGTTTGAGGTAGATCGACATGAATCCGAGATTGTCGTAGATGAAGTCCTTCATTGACTCGATCCCCTCTCCTGTTTTTGCTGAAACACGCAATATCGGCCAACCCTCCGGAACCATTGCCTCCGCTCTCTTCAGATCTTCTTCATTTGCCAGATCGACCTTGTTGATTACTACCACCGATCGAGTGTAAACCCTGTTCCCAGCAAGTGTATCCACGATGTGGTCATCCGTCGCATCTGACCTGAGGACGACGTTTGCTGATACAATTCCAAATGACCGTATGATATCCTGCACATCAGCCTCTTCAAGATTCGATTGATCAAGGGTCGATCTCACTACTATTCCTCCTCGATCAGTTCTTCTGATGAAGACCTGAGGTTTAGGCTGATTCAACCTCATTCCAGATCTCCACAACTCTTGATCGAGTACGTTGAAATGAGATTCTTGGAATGGGTCTAGGACGTAAAGCACCATGTCCGATCCCCTGATGACGTTCAGAATTTCACGCCCTCTTCCCTTGCCTTCGCTCGCACCTTTTATGAGGCCAGGGAGGTCGAGGATCTGTATCTTTGCCCCCTTGTGCTCCATCAAACCGGGGATGCAGGTCAGTGTGGTGAAGGCAAAGGCACCAGCCTCAGATTCTGCACCTGTGAGCTGTGAGATGAGGCTAGACTTACCAACGGATGGGAATCCGACGAGCGCGACGCTGGCATCGCCGGATTTCTTCACTTCAAATCCGGGGGCACTACCTCCTGATTTGGCCTGTGCCTTCTCCTTTTTTTCTTTGAGCGCTGCAATCTTCGCCTTGAGTTTCCCTATGTGTCCTTGGGTCGCTTTGTTGTATTTTGTCTTGGAGATCTCCTCTTCGAGGGATTTGATTTGCTCCTCGATGGTTGCCATGGCTACATTGGGGGGTTAGGGCAGTGGTTCTTCAAGCCAGCCCATGCAATTACCACCATAGAACCAAACGGTCATACAACACCCCATCCCCATGGCGAGGGTTGTCATGAGGCTGGTGGACCCTGATTCACTCGAGAGCCTGTTGTCCATGAAGCCAATGGACTTGTTCATTGGGATGGAGAAACAAGAACTCAGACACCTCAGGCCGGATCCGACAGAATCTCTGCATCGACCCTTTTCCGTGGATGTTGAAGGGGATCTTATGGACGCTTGGGATGCGTCTTCACAAAGCAGCATGCAATCAATATTCGATATCAAACCCGTGGAAGCAAGGTCCCAGACCGTGTATTCTCTCTGCATGTGGGCCTCAACTGCAGAGTGGAGTTGCTGGGATGCGAGGGCATATCTGTACTTGGAGCCCTACGTCTCTAGATCTATCGACCTGAGCGACATACTAGTTCCTGATCTGTGGAAAGATTTCGCCTCCTCATTATCGGCCTACAGTAGAGGCGAGTACATAGACTCGGTCACAAGAGATTGGATTTCAAGGAGGGATGAAATCGGGGCCCCCTCAGAGAGCGAAAAGGATCCGTACCTGGTCTCGACCATGTCGGCACATAGGAGTAATTCATCCGATCTCTATGATATCTCCAAGGCCATAAGGGAGAACAGCCCAAGTATCATGCTCGGCATTGAGCAGACTCCAATCTCCGGTTGGACTTTGAATGGAGTCCAAATCTCTGAAATCAGTGGGGGGGTCTGATGGGACAACCAATCATTTCTTCTGCCTGTATTGTTCTAGGGCGGTTTCAACCTGTTCACCGAGGACACGCCCAACTGTTGATCGATGCAAACAATTGGAGGCTTGAAAATAGGCCCGAACTTGAATTAAGAATTGCCGTTGGATCGACTAACAAGCCTCAGAACCTAAGAAATCCTTGGGATTTTGAGGAAAGGAAGGAGATGCTTGAGGCGTCACTGGACGACATTGGCCTAGTTGGCGAGATAGTTCCTGTTCCAGATATCGACGACCCGCCAAACTGGGTTCAACATGCTGAGGACTTTCATGGGGCCCCGGGGGTCCTGATTACAACTGATGGTCGTACAGCTGAACTTTACACCAATTCTGGCTGGGAAGTGGTACTAATGGACTATCACAACAGAGGCGAGTTAGTTGGTTGGAGAGTCAGAGAGACCATGCGGATGATGTCGACCATCTCTGATGAACAGGCGCTATACGAAGTCCTGACAAAAACCATCCAAGGGCCTGTCATCGAGAAAATGCTCCAGATGGATGCGATTCGCAGGCTAGCCTTCATGGGCGAGGGCGGTGAACCAGTCGGCTAAGCAGCATCATAGATGCAGGATCCGTCGCACCTGTCTACAACATAGCCATTGAAGAGGTACTCGAAAGCCATCTGATGTGCAGCATCAACCCCTGCGACCCAATTGTGGGCTGGATGGGGCTCTTGGCCCAGGAGATTTTGCTCGGGAGCGTGGCTGAATCCCCCGTCGAAGTAGACGCCCACGTTTCCAGTTGTCCCTTCGCCACCTTGTGTGATGGGTAGGCCATAGGGGTGGATAGATGAACTGGATAATATGGACGCATCGGCATTTCTTAATGCACGGCTGGTTGAAATGTTTGATATCTGCAGGTCCCCAATCGATCCAATGTAGATCATCTCGAACGGTTGCACTCTATCGTCCCAGCCTTCTGAGAGTGTTGTCCATGTGTTGGTATCCGTGGCATCCCAAAGGGATTGAATCAGGGATATGACAACTGCCCTGTCTAATTGAGATGGATAACCGATCACACTCTCCATCAAGTCATCAAATTGATCATACTGGGTGCATCTCTCTATCTGGTGGGAGAAAGCCGCCCCCCCGACCCAAAGCGCTCCTCTGTTGACATCTGGTGACAATCCAAGCAGGGATGGCCCTCTGTTACCACCCAGTGAGTACCCTGTGTAGTACACCTCTGATGTGTTTACCAACAAACGCCCACCATCGCCCATCATCTCAGGGAGGTCAGAGCAGATTCCCTTGAAAGTCCTGATCATTACAACGTGGTTTACCATTGCCTGCTGGAGCCTGTCAGATTGGTGGGTGAAATAGTACCCGTTCATTATCCCCATAGAAATGCCATCCCTGTCGTCGGAACTCCATCCATAGAAATCGGATGCCAATAGTGCAGTCTCGTAGATCTCGCCCCATGCTCTTAATCCACTGCTGACGTGCCCCTCACCAGTTCCTAGGAAACCATGACCGAATACGGTAAGGGGACTCGGCTCAGACGAATTGTATACTGACATCGGGATTATGAGGGTGAATGGCACCTCTCGGTTTTCAACGAAGACGGGATTGTGGGAATCATCTCTGGATAGAAGAGTCGGTGCCCTTTCCTCTAGTAGGTATTGGGGGGCGGTGAATGTCCCTCTCACCCGCCTGTAGGTCATTCCATCTCCGTTGTAGTTGTCCTCAACTCCGTCAGGGTTGACCGTGCATCCCAATCCATCCCCGATTCTTGAAAGGGCATCATCCCTCATGGAGAGTACGGGGCCGAGCACAGACTCCAATGACGCTGTGTGGAATGACCATAGAGCCTGTATCTCGTTCTTGTTGACTCCCATGTGGTCCTCTGCGACAGAAATGTATTGGTTGTATGCTGATCTCCTTGACTCGACATCTTCAGCATCGGTAATTTCCCCATCCAACAACGCTCGTAGTGCCTGACTTGGCTGAATTTCATTACCCATTGTGTCGGATAGACCACGGACCACGACGATGTAGCGCGTGTCGTGCTCCAGCGCTGCTGCGGTTCTAAGGTGTAGTATCGTTTGCTCCCCTGGTTGGGCCCTCGCATCTAACTCAGCCCAGTGTGCTACGGCATGGTTGTCATCAACATTCCAGATAATCGTCGGATGGTCAAGTTCCAATGACCTCTCTATGTTGTACTGGTAGGCAACGCTCGCCAGGTCGGGGACTGTGTCGAAGGTTGTCATTATCTGAGTAGCAGTACTCATCCCATCGAGTTGGTTTATCCTCGGGATTTCCACAGGATCCGTGGATCCCGAGGCAGGAATGATCCCGCTTGGGATGTTGACTCTAAATCCGGTATCAGTAGATGCATCCTCAACCAAGAAGGCGTCTGAGGGAAATGGTAGCATGCAGTGATGCGGATTTAGATTATCGCAACCCGGTTCGTTCGGAACGTCAAGTGTGGTAGGCATCGAATCCTCGATGTCATCGATTGTTGTGGGGGTGTCGCCTACATCCGGCTCTTCTTGTTCCGAAGATTGGTCGTCTTGGCCAACACATCCGGAGATTGGAACTATCAGTAAGAGTATCACAAGTGGAATTGCAGTCGTCTTGATTGTCATCCTCCCTGCCACCTCCTTGGCCTATTTATATGGGTGTCCAGTATTTTGGACGTTAACACCCAGGCGAACTGGACCCACCGGGTTCCAAGTGTGATATCAGGGAATCCAATCTGTCCGGATTTACACCGAGATCACTAACCCCGACTCTTGAGGAGCTGCGGGCATGGATCAGAGTATTCTCCTCCATGCATTCTATGTGGATGAAAACATCATCTTCGAACCTTAGGAAAAGGGTAACATCTACGATGTGTATGCTCGTAAGGTTAGAGTGGATGATCGAGGCACGGTCTAGATCAGTTGCCCATTCTTTGACAGAGTCCATGGCCTCCTCAATACTTCCTGAGTAGACCAAGGGCCCAGTTTGTTCTGTCCTATGATTCCAAATTCCAAATCCAGAGCAGTTCTGGGAGTCATATGGGCATTCATCAGGGAATGTGGTCGTGAAATCAGGCGTAGGGGAAGCCATCTTGATTAGGGCGACTCCAATTATCCAAATAGAAAAAAAAGCGAAAATAACACTCCTAGTTGATCGCAGTGAGAGTTCCATGGAATCACTCTGAGACTATGACCTTGGCAGGCCTGAGCACCCTATCGTGGATCATGTACCCTTTCTCGACGACATTTAGGATAGTCCCGGAGGGTTCTCCATCTGGAGGTGGAACAATCGCTATTGCCTCCATGCAACTGGGATCGAATGACTTTCCATCCAAGTCTATTGGTGTGATTCCCACTGATGAAAGCCCCTGACGCATACTCTCGACAGTCAGTCGGACACCGTTAATGACAGACTCTGAGGACTCATCCATTGTACTGATAGCCATCTCAAGACTCATTAAAACCTCGATCATCCTCAATCCGAGATTTTTCGAACCATATCTCATCATCTCGGACCTCTCCTTTGCGGCTCTGGCCCTGATGTTGGCGACCTCCGCAAGAGCATATTGCAGGTCCTTTTTCAGAGATTCAAGTGAATCTTGATCGGTCTCCTGGTCCACTGGGCCCTCGGTTTCTACTTCTTCAATTTCGTCAGACATGCCATTGACCCCTCCGGTCTATGTGATAGCCTCTAGTCGACATAGAAAAACTCCCCATCTCGTTTTTGCTCCCTGTCCTTTCTGCTACCGGGTTTGTTTATTCTTGGGCGGTGAGACTCGTGATCCCTGCGGAAGGTCACATCCACCCCCTCGAGGAAACGATTCATTCCAGGCCTGAGGCCGAGTGGCCCATGGGCTTTGCCTTGTATGCCTCCTTGACCCTCAAAAACAAGTAGGGAGTCACTGACAATATCGATGAAATAGATGTCATGATCGATTACCATAGCAGCCTTCTCCTTGGCTAGCATGGTTCTCCTAATCGCCTTTGCAGCTTCCATTCGTGCATTGACGTCCAGATGTGCGCTGGGCTCATCGAGCAAGTACAGGTCTGCATCTCTCCCTAGGCAAATTGCAATGCTTACTGCCTGCAATTCCCCTCCTGAGAGCCTTCGAGCCCGTAGCTCAACCATTTGGTCAATCTGCAATGGACGTATTACCTGGGTGTTGAACTCGCCACTCCTCCAAGTCATCCCGATCTCAGAATCTAGCCACTGAGAGACTGTTCCGTCAAAATCCGTGTTCACGTGTTGAGGTTTGTACGAGACTTTGGCATCCATAGTGCACCAACCCTCATCGGGTTCGATCTCTCCCGCTATCATCCTCACCATCGTGGTCTTTCCTGTGGCGTTGGGGCCTACAACACCCACCACCTCCGCGCTCCTGACTCCTCCCTTTCCGGTCTCAAGAGAGAAGGAGCCCATCGCTTTTTTCATATCGCCCCATTGGAGTATCGTATCTCCGACTTCTTCGCCCCGGACTCTACCTCTCAGGAATGAGATCGGCTTGTCTCGTATTCGGACATTCTCTTCATTCAGATATCCGTCGAGATAGGCATTTATCGCCGTTCGAGTTGTTCTAGGGGGAGTGAATATTCCATATGCTGCCCGTTGCCCATACACTATGTGAACCAAGTCGCAGAGGACGTCCAATATTGCTAGGTCGTGTTCGATTACAATTATCCTCTTTCCATTCTCTACTAGGCTCTGGATTATGCTTACAACCCTCATTCGCTCATGTATGTCCAAGTAGGATGACGGCTCATCGAAAAAGTATACGTCTGCCTCTTTGAGAATAGTTGCACAGATAGCAACTCGCTGCAACTCGCCACCAGATAATCCGGATAATTTTCTTTCCAAGATATGGTCGATTGAGGTTTTCTCTGCGAATTCTTCCAACCGTCCGCGATCATCCACCCTCTGCAATAAACCCCTTACCTCTCCGTCCCACAGCTTCGGAAGCTTGTCTACATACTGTGGCTTTACCGCTATTTTTACTTCAGACTTCGATATCAATTCTAGGTAGTCTCTGAGCTCTCCTCTGGGAAAAGATGCAATTATCTCTGTCCATTCTTTGTCAAAATCTTGCCAGTCTCCTAGATTCGGCCTCGTGGAGCCAGAAAGAAGGTTGATTGCGGTAGATTTCCCCATCCCGTTGGGACCAAGGATGCCTACAACTTGCTGTTCTCTCGGTGCTGGAAGGCGAAAGAGTCTGAAGGAGTTCTCTCCGTAACTGTGTGTCAAATCTGTGTCTAGCTCCTCTGGGAGATTAATTATTTTCACTGCGTCTCCGGGGCACCTTTTGGCCCGGTTAAGACATACTGGACATGCGGATTCTAGAATCTTGCACTTATTCCCTTCAAATTGAATGCATTCACGGCCACAGCTTCCTGCATATTTCATCAGGTAATCAAAGGCCGGTGTGTTTGGCTTGCATCGGTCTTCGAGCAAGACAGCGACCCTCATCACACCAGTCTCCTATAGTTCGCTCTAACAACGGCCCTTTGAGATCTTCGTGCTCTTCAATCACACTGGAAGGAAACGATAGCGGAAGTAAACCCATGCTGCGAGACCAATTTTTTCAGGCTTGGATAGTTGAATCCTCTCTGTGAAAACGTCACCTTGGTTTTTTGCGATCTTCCTCAAAATCGAATCGTAAAATGCCATCATGGCTGCAGGGGAGTACCTCATTTCCCTGTCTAGTCTACCCAGCAGGCTCTTGGCAGCTCTCCCATATGTCTTGGCCCTTTGAGTGTAGTAGTTGCAGAATGGCTCCCATCCGGGATGCTTGACAAGGTTCTCTCCCCCTAGCACGTCTTCCTCTGTAATTCCGAAGCGTATTAGGTCATCAAGCGGCAGGTATATCCTGCCGCGTTTGGAGTCCTCCAACACATCTCTTAGGATGTTGATAAGTTGCATGTATATGCCCCAGGCTTCAGCCTCGTCCTTTGCTTCTGGTGAGTCATATCCGTATATCTCTATGCAGACCAATCCGACTGTTGATGCTACTTTGTAGCAGTACTCGTACAGGTCTTCGAATGTGTCAAATCTGTTTCTGTGGAGATCGTCTTCCATGCCGCTGATCATGTCGTCCAGAAGTGATCTTGGAATTCTATATCTTTGAACGGTGTCTTTCAATGCGATGAAAATAGGATCGGTGGATGTGACGCTGGTGTAGGCCGTTGAGAGCTTCTTTCGGTAGTAAAAGAGTTGAGACATTTTCTGGTCGTATGTGTCCCTGCCAAGGACAGGCTCCCCCATTATCCTCTCAATCTCCGATCTGTAGTCAATTGATTCGTGACTATCTTCGGAGCCCCCTGGGAAAAGGTCAGTATAATCCCCGTCAGCGATGTCATCTGCTCTCCTGCAAAATGCGTAGTAAGCGCAGATTGACCTTCTGACGTCATTTGGGAGGTACTTGAAGGAGTGATAGAAGTTCGCTGCCTCTATCCTGGTGAGCTCTTCGCAGTATTCATAGGATGCTTCGATCATCCTCTCTGGTAAATCCCCTTCCTTCCATATGGAGGCGTCAATGTGCCCAAATGGACTCTTCAAATCACCTCTTTGGCCCATGACTCCCATGAATTTGGCTCCTTCTCTGAGGGTTTCAAAAGCCGTTATTGATATGGCACGCGCAGCATCCCGCGTCAATGACACTTTGGATCTAATGTTCTCGATCGGTACGTCTGCCTCCCTCTCTTGATCTAGGATGATGTCACTGAGACTGGCACTATCCAAATCCATGGATTGAGTTTCACCCTCTGTGGTCATCGAGTGTTGGTGGGGCAATGTACGTTTGAAGTTCTGTGTTCCTTGGACGTGGCCCGCTGGGTACTATTGCGCCAGTTCCCTCTCGGACCTCATGAGCCTAGATTCATAGAACGAAAACCTGGAAGCCAACCTGGTCTTTAACAAGATTGAAGCAACCTGTTTGCGATCTACCTTGATGTTTTCTTCACGATCAAGAACATTTTGCCGCCTCATCAAACGAATGGTCCTCCAACCAATAATGACGGGAAGCATGCAAGAGATCCGAAGCCGGCGATGTTGTCTGGGAATCAGTGATATGTAATCTCCTGCAGAGTCTAGATACTCACACGCCAAATTTAGGTATTCGATGTACAGAGGCCTGAATTTTTCCATGGAGTGTTTACTCTTGAGATCGCTCACATTCATGCCAAGATCAGCGAGTCTCACGGACGGAATGTAGCACCTTCCGATACTCAGGTCGGAGGGTATGTCTCGTAGTATGTTAATCAACTGCAAAGCCTTGCCGAACCGAATTCCCAACTTCAACATCTCTCCAGGATCCTGTCCGTGGAAAACCAGGTGGCGCATTGACATGCGCGTCCAAAACTCTCCAACAGAGCCAGCGACCCTGTACGTGTAGTCATCCATTTCATCGTCATTTTGGAGTGAAAGAATACTACTCTCCCTCGTGCCAAATCGCTCGATGTCAAGCCTCTGACCACTAATTATGGTGAGAAGACACTCCAACATCACATCTCTGTCGGTAGATCCAACTCGCCCAAATGCTTCTATCACCTCATTGACGGATAGCAATAAATCCGACTCACTTGGGTCTATTTGAAGTGAGGCTATGTCGCTCAAATCTAATGCAGAGGACTCATTTGAAACCGCTTTTCTGTATTTTTCGAGGCTTGAGAGCAATAGGTTCGATTCCTCTCCTGTGTCCGCAATAGTGTCTGCTACTCTGGCAAGCAAATACAGGAGGCCTACTTGGTCCTTTATTTGACCAGGTAGGATCTGCAGGGATAGGTAAAATGATCTTGATGTGGCCTTGAGTAGCCGATCGATGTTCTCGTCCACAACCACTGACACTGTACATCCTGATAGTCTAGGCTTTGTTAATGGTGTTGAGGCTTTGGGATGGGATCTATGGCTCCCTTAGGCCTGCTTCTATCAAGGCGATTCTGAGTACTTCACCGATAACAGATGGGTCGTTTGCAACATGGATGCCCGCAGATTCAAACGCCTCTATTTTCTCTTTCGCAGTACCCTTTCCCCCGCTAATTATTGCACCAGCGTGCCCCATCCTCTTTCCGGGCGGGGCCGTGGCTCCTGCGACAAATCCGACAACTGGTTTGGTTCCATTAGCTTTGATCCACTCAGCAGCCTCTTCTTCGGCCGTTCCTCCGATCTCCCCAATCATTACTATGGCCTCTGTTTCAGGATCCTTTTCAAAAGCCTCCAAGCAGTCAATGAAACCCGTACCTTGAATTGGGTCGCCTCCAATCCCCACGCAGGTGGTCTGACCTTCTCCGATACCGGTTGTCTGAGCTACTGCCTCATAGGTCAGGGTCCCGGATTTTGAGACGATCCCGATGCGACCTTTCTGGTGGATGTGGCCTGGCATTATGCCAATCTTGGATCCCCCTTCGGCCCCTGGGGTGATAATTCCCGGGCAATTTGGGCCGATTAATCTGACATTTGGGTACTGCCCTAGATCTGATACGACATCAATCATGTCTAGGATGGGGATTCCCTCCGTTATGCAGACAATCAACCCCTCACCTCTCACGTCATGGAATGATTTCGCTGCCTCTTTTATCGCTGCGGCTGCATATGGCGGTGGCACGTAGATCACACTCACTTCCGCGTCAGTTGATATGATTGCTTCATTCATGCTATTGTATACGGGAAGATCACGATTGTGCAGCTTGACGGTCGAGCCACCCTTTCCTGGTGTGACGCCACCGACTATTTCAGTCCCATACTCCACCATTTTTGCGCCATGAAAACGACCTTGGTTCCCAGTAATCCCTTGAATCAGTACCCTTGCATTTTCTCCGACCCAGATTGACATCATGCTCCCTCCTTTACCAATTTCACGATTTTTTCCGCACCATCAGCGAGTGAGTCTGCTGCATGAATGTTTAGCCCGCTTTCTGAGAGAATGGCTTTGCCCTCCTCGACATTGGTGCCGGCGAGCCTTACAACAAGGGGTCTTTCCAAGCCAAGTTTGGAGACTGCCGAGATCACTCCCTTTGCGATGATATCGCACCTCATTATGCCTCCGAAAATATTCACCAGTATGCCCTTGACGTTTGGATCCTCTAGAATTATGCTGAATGCTGTTGTGACTTGATTTTCATCAGCACCGCCCCCTACATCCAAGAAGTTTGCCGGCTCGCCACCATAGAGCTTGATGACGTCCATAGTGGCCATCGCGAGCCCCGCCCCGTTGACCATGCAACCTATGTCACCATCTAGTTTGACGTATGAAAGACCCGTTTTCTTCGCTCTGAGCTCTATCTCCTCCTCTTCCCCGTAGTCGCGCAGATCATCCCACTCTGGGTGTCTGAATGAGGCGTTCTCATCAAAAGAGACCTTAGCATCTAGAGCGATAATATCCTGATCAGAAGTCTCCACTAGGGGGTTTATCTCGATCATGCTGCAGTCAGATTCGATGAACATAGACCCCAATTTTGAGACCATGTCTGTGAATTTCTCGAGCGCAGGGCCGATCAATCCTAATCTGCTTCCAAGGTCCACGCAGGAGTCTCTATCGAATCCCGATTTGCCACTGCTAGTGATCTTGTGAATGGAGTCCGGGTTTGTCTCAGCGACTTCCTCGATGTCCATGCCGCCTTCCCTAGAGGCCATAACCAACAGGGAATTGGAGTCCCTGTCCACTAGCATAGCGAGGTAGTACTCATGAGCAATGTCACATCCAGATTCTACATACAAGTTGGTCACCAACTTGCCGCTTTCTCCCGTCTGTTTGGTTATCAGCAAGTTGCCTAAAATTCGGTCTGAGTAATCCCTAACCTCATCCTCTGAGAATGCGATTTTTACCCCTCCCTCCATGATGACTTTCCTGGTTTTCGGATCAAGCAAGGTTCCTTTCCCGCGCCCTCCTGCATGTATTTGACTTTTCACGGCTACAACTCCAGCTCCGAGTTTTCGATATGCATCTATCGCTTCTCCAACATTTCTGCAATGCAGCCCATCCAACACCGATACGCCGGCGTCCCTGAACATCTGCTTGGCCTGGTACTCGTGTATGTTCATGTCTCTCAACCCGCCGTCTCGCTAGCCACCCTTGAACGGTTCGCTTACGTTGACCTGAACAGGTAATGATAATGTCTAGGTCGATCAGGGATCAACATGGATGCAGTCATTCTAGCGGGCGGCTTTGGAACAAGGCTTAGACCGTGGACGGATACAGTTCCAAAGCCACTCATCCCTCTACTAGACATGACCTTGATTGAGCACACAATACGCATATTGCCCCGAAACACAATCCAGAGGGTGATTATCGCCTCAGGTTACGGGGTCAACCAAATGAGGGCTTATTTCGACAATTTCGACGCCGGTTTTGAAGTCATAGTCGTAGAAGAAGACCAACCTCTTGGAACAGGCGGGGCTGTCGCCAACTGTAGAGAACATATCCGGGGCCCCAGAGCTATAGTGATGAATGGGGATTTAATCACTACTGTGGACGTCGAAGACATGCTGTCTCACCATGTGAAATCTAATGCATTGATCTCAATTTCGCTGTGGCCAGTTGAGGACCCAACCCGATTTGGAGTCGCTGATTTCGATCACAATAAAGGCCGCATCAGGAGATTTCAAGAAAAGCCAAGTTTGGACGAGGCATACTCCAACTTGATCAACGCAGGTTGCTACATCGTTGAGAGATCGGTGATGCAAGGCCTCAGCACGGAGCATCACTCGATGGAGCGAGATGTTTTCCCAGGCGTCGCAGAGTCAGGAAGAATGGGGGGGTACCGTTACTCCGGGAGGTTCATCGATGCTGGAACTCCGACAAGCTACCTTGAGGCGATGGTGGCTGCGATAGAGGATAATTCATTCAACACCGGGGGCATTGTTGGAACGTCTTGGTACGCCGATCCAAAAATGAGCAAGAAAGGGATAGAAAACAGCGCAGTGGGGATGGAGTGCAAATTAGGTGATGGGATACGAGTGAACCGGTCCGCAATTCTGGATGGTGCTCGGATAGGTGAGAACGTCCACCTGGATAACTGCTTAATCGGCAGGGGTTCGACTATTCCCGCAAACTCTCATATCGTGGATAAGGTCATTGGTTTCAATCAGCAATATTAGTGAATAATAAGGCGACAGCAAGAAAAGTGGGCATCGAGACCACATCCCATGGGCGCACCCTTGATAGTGATTAACTGCAAGACTTATTCTAGCGCATCAGGGATAGCCGCTGAGGCTCTGGCCGTTCAGATGCAATCGATCGATACCAGCGCAAGGTTGGTCATGGCAGCATCTGCTTTGGATATCGGGCCTGTAGCATCCGTAGCACCTGATTTAGAGGTCTGGGCGCAACATCTGGATCCCGTGGGCCATGGCTCGAATACAGGACGAATTCTGCCAAGCACTGCGATCGAAAGGGGCGCAACTGGCACACTTGCCAATCATGCAGAGAGGAAAGTCCCCCTTGGACAGATCGACGAACTACTCGCCATCTTACCACTAGGCTTCGAATTGTGCGCATGTGCAGCAGACCCCAGAGAAGCAGAGGCATTGGCCCACCTCGCCCCCCCGATGATCGCCGTTGAGCCCCCTGAACTTATTGGAGGGGACATCTCGGTGACAACAGCAGACCCATCCATCGTTTCAGACTCCGTTGAGATAGTGAAGAAAATCGACTCTGGAATAGAAGTTCTATGCGGGGCGGGTGTGAAGAACGGGGCTGATGTTGCAGCGGCTCTGGAACTAGGGGCCTCAGGGGTACTTCTTGCTTCTGGGGTCACCAAGGCTAATGATCCGAAAGCCGTACTCAATGACTTGGTTTCAAGCATATGAAACCCCTAAGTATTGGGAATTGGGTTAAGAGTGAAGTGCTTCAGGGCAATGACATGGCACAACCTAGGACCATACAAAACTCGATGTTGATGGGCATTTGCATCGGCGCCTTTGGAGGAGGACTTTACGCTTACATGATGCTCACAGGGATTGGGGACTTCATCGATCAAGAGACAGACCTACGACTGATCAAATACAAAGCGACCTCCTTTGGGATTGCGGCTTCAGGCGGGTTTGTCCTTGGCCTGTACTTATTTCTAAGCGTCACTGCTAGAATCGGCAGGTTTGTCAGAGGCGGAACGGATCACCCCGAGTCGCCCTCGCAGACAATAGTGGTCCAGACAGGAGTCTCACCAAATGTCACTGAGACAGAAGTCCCAGCAAGTGTCTCAAGTGTAGATGACCTTCTGAACACATGAACCCTTCCGAATGCGTCATATACGGATAGCAAGTCGGCGAGTCCCATGAAGCGTGGCTCCCGGGCTTGGAAGAAGGCTGGTAACCAACGGTGGAAGTGGAGAAAGAAGAAACTACGCCGACGCAAAGCAGCTAGGAAAGCCGCACGTCAGTAGGCCTCTTAGAGCAATATCTTCATTCATATCGAGTCTAAATCACCTCGCCGGAAGGCAGTGATGGTGGACGTGCCGAGATTTGAACTCGGGGCCTCTTCCATGCCAAGGAAGCGCGCTTCCAAGCTGCGCCACACGCCCAATATGCGAACCCCGGAAGTACGTCGATTTAAGGAACGTGGATGTATGGGGGTAGCGTGGACCAACCACCCGAGGGCGTGCCCCCACAACTTTGGCGATCTCTGGTGGACAATTTAGAACCCGGGATCGCGCCATTCCTTCCCTACCTCCAGAAGAATTTGACCCTGACCTACGAAGACCCGGGGCAAGGAAGGTTAGGGCTAACAAGATTCGAAATCGACCTAAACGAGCTAGAGCGCCGCCGCCGATTCAAGATGGGACCGGGAAAGATCACCATCCTGCTACATCCTGATCTGAATGGCGACGCTGCCTTGAGAAACCACACTCTCGCTCATGAGCTGCTCCATGCATCAGGGATCACATCTCACAACTCCACTCATTCGCGTATCGTAGACGAAATAGCCCCAGCACCTAGATTGAAGGATTCATTGGTCCTTCAAAAAATGAGGCAAAAAGTCCTGGAGTCCCTTCCTGAAAGGACATGGATCTGTGGGAATTGTGGTCATGCTTGGGAGAGGAGGCGCGTGACAAAACCCACACGATGCCCAAAATGCGCCAGACCATTCCAAAGAGACAGTTGAATGGCCCCGACTCACTCACACGATCTGCATAAAAGAGTCATAGGAATCAAAACATGGAGACATGTCCTGTCAATGCCTGAAAAGAACAGACCACGCTCCCCTGATAGGTCATGCTGGAAGAACATAGTTGTCGTTGTCAATCGGAACCCAGACATTGGTTCTTTCGCCATTCTGAATTTCGACGCGATATGGATTGCCTTGGTCCCAACATTTCAGTATCTTTCCTTTGGTGAATTCCCCAATGTTGGCATAAACGACGTCCCCAACCTTGAATCGAAGCTCCTCGGCCTTGCACTCTAATAGACCAGCCTCCAATTCTTGATGGTCGAGATCACGGCCTATGAACACGAATCTACACTCCCTGTCCTCTCCGTCTTTCCACAACCCGATCTCATGGCTGAAGTCACCTCCAAATAGCATGTGTACACCTTGAAACACAAATTTCTGATCCATTCCCTTTACAGCGAGCACTCCTTTGTATCTGAATAGATCCTCAGCCTTGGTTTGCATGAGTTCGCCTATCCACCTCTCCAGTTTATTCACGTTCAATTCCCCCTTGAATCTCGAAGAAATTGATGTGACGTTCTGATCGTGCTCATGTTCTGCATCAGTATCCAAGAACTCGGGGTCCATCTCAAGCGTCTTGTCCAAGTCAAATGAGCCAATTCCTATGAGCTCAGATGGATCAATGAGGCTATTCTCGGTTTTGTAAATTGGCGCAATGGCATTTATGCCTTTGATTCTCTTGACAACTTCTTCGATTTCTCCTTCGCCTACCAAGTCGATCTTGTTCAGTAGGATTCTGTCTGCGAATGCAATTTGCTCCACCGCCTCATTCTCCACATCATCGGGCTTCTCGTCGTCCAAATGTTGTACAATGTGCTTAGAATCAACCACCGTTATTATCCCATCCAGCTTGTACCTATCTACGATTCTCTCGTCCACAAAGAATGTCTGAGCAACCGGGGCAGGGTCAGCCAAGCCCGTCGTTTCGATCAAAACCCCATCGAAATCCTTCACCCTGTCGTACATTTTGTCCAACAACTCCGTTAGGTCTCCCCTGACAGTACAACAAATGCAACCGTTCATGACTTCGATAATGCTCTCCTCAGAGTTCTCCACGATGATATTCTCATCTATCCCTATGTCCCCGAACTCGTTCTCAATTATGGCGAATTTCATCTCGTGCTCAGTGCTTGATAGTATGTGGTTGAGCAGAGTAGTTTTTCCAGATCCCAAGAAACCAGTTAATACTGTCACAGGAACCCTTTTTTTCTTATCTTCGGGAATTTCCATATGCATTCACCTTGTTTTTTTTCGGATGATGGAACCTATTTAATTAAAACTATTAATAACTCGATTGTAGATTAATAGAATCTCTATTGCTTGATTTACACGCCTGATCTCTGTTGCATTTGATCATACCAGCCTGATATCACTGCATGCCTCTCCACCAAGTCAAAGCCATTCAAGCCCTGCATGGACCTCAGGATACCATAATTAGCAAAGTCGGCTCCATTCGGCTCGAGCCCTCCGAAGAATTCCCCCTCGATGCCCTTCGACATCTCATCCAGTTGGTATTGTAGATTCTCTCTCGGAGGGAGGTCGAACATCTTGGCCCGACTTCTCCCGACCATTCGCATAATTATCGCGCCGACCCACTTGTTGATGAGTCGACTGGCACGAGAGAAGTTGTCGACTCTTGTGACGTAGTCTAATGCCTCAACGGAGCTCCAGTAAGTAGTGTATATGACCGCGACAATGGACTTACCAAGCACGTTATTTGAGAAATCCATCCAATGATCCTGATCCATGTCTTCCCCCGCCCGTGGAAAGAGATTGCCATTTTTCTGATCGATGTAATGGAGTATGTGATTGGAGTCATTTACCTGTGTGCCGTCTTGGTCCACGTAAATGGGCACTTTGCCCCAGTCGGACCATTTCAGCTGGGTCTTGAATGTTGGATCAACTTCGACCTTTGAATACTTAATGCCCCTTGAGCCGAGCAACGCCTTGACTTTGAAACAAAATGGGCAGGTCTCGAAACAATACATCGTCGGGAGTCCACCAACCAAACGCTCTGGAACAAGCGTACCCTGTACGCCAGACACCGCCTTCGTCTCGAGGCCTTTGCCCATGTAGTGGTCTTTCCACGGTCTTTTGTTAATCCATCGAAACTGGGCCTTTTGTAAATCGCCAAATGATTACTTTCTCATCAACAGGAACGCAATGATGGTCACGAGCGCGTAGTATTCTATCGCCATGTGATGATTTGGAGTTATCAAAAAATCAGCCCAAGACTCTCTGAAGTCGTACACTCGAGCCATTTCTTGCCTTATATCCGTCCACTCTTGAAATCTAGATGTGATTGAGATGCCTGACATCACTATCAGAAAAACTCCTGCAAATATCTTTCTTGGCCTCGATTCTAAGGCCCCGAGGAATGACAGTCCGACGATCAATAATGTCGAAAATATTGTGACTGAATAGATGAGTGATCGGATTATGTCAGATGACTCCCCTTCATATTCAAGAAGGTCGGCAAAAAATTCAACCTCGTTGAAAGCAAAGTAAGTTGTCGGAAACAAGAGGGCGATGCAGGCCATTCCGAGGCAAAGGTCGAATTTTTTCGTGATCTGGCTGGGAGCCGCTTCAGATGATAATTGTAAGTTGGACTGCGAGGGTTCTGGTTCAGTCATGAGTGTTCATGCTGCATGCGACTGTCGATAGTATTTGATGGATAATCAATTCGAAGCATCCGATTCGGGTGTTTCAACACCTATTTCCCCTGATCACGGATAAATACATATTCTGACTTTAGTGGTGAACAAAAATCATATCCAATCTGACAAGGGATCCTCATGTGCAACTTGAGGCATTCCTACTTATCACAGCTGTCGGCGTCTTTGCAGGATTCGTTGACAGCGCTGTGGGAGGCGGGGGGTTATTGCGCCTACCGGCCCTATTGAGCATTGGATTACCGCCACATGTAGCCATTGGAACCAACAAATTCGCCTCGACGGCTGCTGCTGCGGTAGCCAGTATGAAGTATCTTCAAAGCGGGATTGTACCGGGTAATGCAGGGCTAATTGGCTGGGGATTGATGGCATTATTTTCTGCGTTAGGGGCCAGTGTCGTCCTTTCCATCAGTGCTGACACTGTTCTCGGTATCGTCATTGCCGTGTTATGCATTTTGTTCTTGTATGTCCTCCTCAATCCCAAATTCGGTCGTGAAGAAAGGATCGTTGAGGACAGGATAATGCCAGTAACGATTGGGATGGGAACCGGCCTTGGTTTCTATGAGGGCTTTCTTGGCCCAGGAACGGGTAGTATGCTGATGGTGGGCTACATCAAAGGCGCTGGTTTTGGAATGGATAGAGCAGCAGCAACAGCCAGGATTCTTAATTTCGGAGGCAATGTAGGTTCAATTGCGATCTTTGCAATTGCTGCATCAATCAACTATCAGGTCGCCATCCCATTCGCCATAGCTAACATGGTCGGTGGATTCGTAGCCCCGGGCTATGTATTGAAGTACGGATATTCCATGCTCCGGCCCTTGTTTCTGATTATGGCCGCATTGTTGATTCTCGCACAACTGGTTGACTACGTGAGTTGAATGGGCTGACTAACAAGCAGCAATGGGATCCAGATTACTCCCTCACAAACAGCTCATACCTGAAAAGATTCACCAATTGATGCTGTAGCCTCCTGAATTCAAGCAAGATTACCATCCACAATACCGAACTCGCCCTCGCGACCATCACACCAAGCAGAGCCAAAGACCCCGGGGTCCTCCTCCTCTCAAATCCCGCCCTTAACAATGCAGATTGTAACCTAGCATCACGCGTATATGCAAACAGGCGCCCGTCCCCACATCTCTTCAACACCTCGTGGGATATGCCCTTTCCTCGATGTTCGGGATCAATCACGAAGGTGTTAATCTCATGCCCGTTCCACCTGCCAGACAGTCTGGCGTGGGCAATCAGCCCATCGTTTTCATCCTTGATCACCACAGTTTTCTTCCCAACCCTAGCAAGGTTGGGAGGCATAAGATCCAATTCCCTCCGTAGCATTTCCCTTAGCCATTCGATTTCATCCATCAACACTCCTCCTTTACTAACCGCCTGATTCCTTAGATTGTGGTTTATCTTTGATCTGTTGATGATTTCTACCATTGCGGTCATCGGGATAACAATCGGCCTGTAGGTAGAACCCTGTCACAGGGCAACGCTGAAAACAATGCCGGCACATCATTGAAGTCCAATGCATCCGCCCTTGGGATGAATGAGCTGGAAGAAGTTCGCTGGTCCGGCAATTCTCGCCAGCAACGCCATACTACTCATCTTAGCGATAACCATTTTTTTCAGTGTGAAATATGATGATGGAGACATGGTCGATCCTGATTTTCTATGGTCTACATGTTGCATGGGTTTATTGTCAATTTCAATGTTTCTTGGTTCAATCGTCTGGTTTTCATTCGCATTGGGGATGAGGTCGGAAAAGACGGTTTTCTTACCCGGAGACTTTGGTGATTCGCATAACAGTTCAGTTCCTTCAGCAACTGATCCGCAGAGCAGTGATTTGCCCCCTACAAATGGTGAATGGCCCTTGTCACATGCCCGAGAAAAAATCATAATCGAAAAATCTGAAGGCGATAGAGCACAGATCGTCGGCTTCCTCATTATTTTTGCCAGCATTGCGATGTTCGCCTTGATGGCGCTCTTGGGATTCATTTCGATACTCATGTCATTGGGGCCTGGATTGGGATTCTCCGGTGGAACATGCAGCAATACCTGTGAATCCATGTGGTCGGGAGCGGTTTTGAGTAAGTGGATCTCTCTCTTGCTTTTCCCATGTGGGCTTATCGTTCTGGCGAGACCATGGTCTTGGTTCCGCACAGCCGAAAATATTCGTCATAATTCTGCTTTGAAAGTAATATCTGTCATTGCCTCAGTAATAGCGCTAATTGTGGTAATCTCCTTTGGTGGGCCCGCTCTGATTGTTTTGCTTATTGCAGGAATGGCGATGCTTGTCTACCATGGAATGGAAGATCTGGAATTGAAGGCTTTGAAATTAGATGAAATTTCCGAATTAATACTTGGTATTTTTGCTGCATTGTTCTTTACAATTGCGTTAATCTCAAACATAAATGGATATCCTATCTTTACCTTCATTTACACCATAGGGATAATTCTTATCCTGTTTCTGCCTCCAATTCTATGTATCACTTCAGGAACTTTAATTCTGGTATTGAGAAAATTAGGTTATGTTGAAATCGATGGGGATTGGGGTACTATGAATCTAATTGTGTCAGTTTATTCTAAAATTTATAGCAAAGAGGAGTAATCAGGGGGTTACAGGTGTTCACTCATCGGAAAAGATTGCTGCGATATTCGATATCATCCAAGATGACGCAGCGAATAATTGCATCCAATCGCCTGTAGTGCTTATGCCGTATGCGAATACGCTGAGTATCCAACACAGACTGGCTGTCGTTTGCCCAAGCCATCCGACAGTCATGACTTTACTCATCCGACTCTGTTGCGTTCTTGATGATAGCTCCATGTCGACCAAACCTAAATTTTCACTGCCATTTAACATGAGATGCACTCCTGCCCGCAGCAAGAAAGATCGTCCAAATACATCCCCCAGTTTCTGTAGGCTTGCACAAATTCATCGGTCTCGTGCCCCAAAGAAGATGCTATGCTCTGAGCCACTACTGCAAATCGCTGCCTGAATTTGAATATGAAGCAGAAATCATGATTGTCGTGGCGAACAGAAGGACCACAGAGATATATGCCGGTTGTTATTGTTGACTCATCTCGTTCATTAAGCAGTGGAAATCCATCTTCCCTCTTTTCGAAAAGGTGAGATACCAATGTGTGACTGCCCATGAACCCGCCAGCTAGGAGTGGTTTTGATCTTGATTTGAACACCTGCCCATCATTGGATTTCAGCACATATATCTCATCTAGTAGTTCAACCGATGAAACGACGTTTTTTGGATATAATGTGACCATTTCC
>DAVU01000020.1:0-3055 GCA_002505695.1 Euryarchaeota archaeon UBA487 | reverse complement strand
TCCGAAGAATCTAGGCTCCAGGGATCATTTTGGTCGAACATTATTACCTTCTTGCCACGCTTGGATAGATGGTAAGCGGCATCTGTTCCACTTTCGTAACCCCCAATGACTAGGAAGTCGTCACCATCCAAATCGGCATAGTTTGGGAGAGTTGCAGTGTGTTGACAGAGATCACTACCCGGAAATCCTCCCAACTTGGGATAGAAGAACTCTCCAGCAGCCCAAATCACGTTTTTTGAGGATATGGTCCAATTTTTTGTTTCAACAATGAAGACCCCCTCTTTTTTTGCAATCTGCACGACCTCGGCTTTTTCTCTGACGGGTAATTCGAAGAATTCAGCGAGATCCCGCAGATGTTTGGAGTACTCACTTCCATTGGGATGCTCAATCTTCATGTTGTAAGCCGGGGAGACACCGATCGCGATGGAATTCAGGTCTAACATACCGATCGAGTTACTCGGGAATGAGGGTGTGATAAATCGAGTCTCATCCGGCCATGAGGCGAAAGAGGAGCCGATTTCTCCCTTATCGATGATGATGTAATTATCTACTCCTGAGTGGTCTAGGGCTATTCCAGCACCTATGCCGGCTGCACCAGCGCCGATGATGATGACATCAAATACATCACTGGCGTTGTCCGGTGATTCCGAGACTTGCCTTACTTCGGATTGTAAACCCATATGCTATCCAAAATTATTAGTAATTTAAAATAAACTAATAATTAGAAACTGCCCGTTTAATACATTCTCAATTCACAGGATTTCGGATAGCTTGGCTGCATTCATTGAGGTTAGAATTGATCCGAACCTATTTGATCTCTAAATGGGCGGTTTAGCGGGCACCCCTGCCGAACCGACATTCTGATGTGCAATAAGCCATAATCGGAAAAATATGATATGAAAATTAAATTTAGGATCATTCGTGATAGACTCATTTCTTGTTTTTGTCGCAGTTGACATAGGGTGTTTCTTATTGTTAGCATTACTATTTTCAGTAGTTTCAGGGAAGGATGATATGAGCTTTGGAGAGGGCGCTATATTCTATTTGGTTTCATTTTGTGTAGCAAGTTCTGCCATCTTGTTGTGGGTCTTTTACAGCTTGTGAATTACATGCACAATGATCTGTAGCGTAATGATGGTTCCCTCTATTTTGGGGGCCTGACCTTCGGTACCCTATTGTGCATATTTGACGTAGGGGCTCCCTATCCTCTCAATATTAACTCAAGAGTGAAACCAGCCACCTAAAGAGCCCCATACGCATATACCCTGCAAAAGTATGTGAACCAGGGTTAAATCCATACAGTTATGGAGGATAATTGGTGGGGGGACGATAATTACGCGGAATCGTCCCTAGATGAGCCAACAGCTGTTCCGGGGGACGGTGAGAAATTGGTACTCAAGGCAAACAGGCATGTTTCAGGTCTCCTACCGATCGTTTTCATCTCGTTTTTTCTTGGGGGCCTCATAATCAACCCAATCTCTGAGTCAGATTTCTTTCCTGAACCCTATGTATTCTACATTGTTTCGTTTTTCGCAACTGCCTTACTTTTCATGGTTGGGCTCTCATACATGTGGACTATATTCGATAAGCACTGGAGGACCATTATCATAGACGGCGATAATGTTGTCCTGAAGAGATATCTACCTCTAAAGATTAATTCATTTTCATACAAACAACTCAAATCAACGGATATAGAGATGGTGGTCATGGAGAGAGTTTGGGTGGAACATAATGACTCTGACGATTAATGAGGCGATTGTATGGGCGGTCACTGGAGCTATAAGGTCAAATTGAAGGATTCCGATGGGAAAACAATTGCCAAATTTGACCTCGATAAGGAGAAATGGAAGCCCTTCGCGGAGAAGGTATCAAGCAAACTAAACAAGAAATTAATCGAAGGCAAATGATTAAAATAGAATTTAGATGTATTTCATAATACGCCATTTAAACTCAAAAATACATAGATAGGTCCGAATGCCATACCCAAGGTGTCGAAGGAATCCCATGCGTCAGCGGAACCAGTTTCCATGGCAGATAGAATATGTGAGAAACCCATTTGAACCTCTAGAATAAGATGGCTATGGCCTATGGGCCCAACCTACTAGCCGCCAGTTGTATGGGTCTACGGGATAAACCGAAGAAATCACGGCTATTGTATTCTAGCCGACTTACTCCGAGGCGGTGAGTTCGCTACGGATTATGACGCCATGATGCTCCAGTTCTTGTAAGACAATCCCTGCAAGACAGCACCTGTCAAACCACCGAACACGACATCAGGTGCACCGACGTAATACGCACACACGAGCAAGATTGAGCACCATATCCAATGGTGCAGGTGGTATTTCATGGTCTTCAGGCGTGGTAGCCTCGGTGTCAGGTACTTCGCTAGCGCATACCCTCCAATTAGACCAACGCTATACTCGAACATGTTACTTAATATGATACATGCTGATAGGGTTGTAATACATTTCGGGAAGGGAGCCCTCTCTGATGCATGTGCATTCTAGAGTAGCGTATCTAATGGGGCTCAGTGTGTGGGCAGGAATGCACTAGGATTGATCGACAGGGGAACCCGCCAAACCTTGTCAATCATGCGTCATTTGGTTGGGTCTCAATGCTATGCCCAAGAAATTAGTGTTATTCTAGACGCTAGCGAATGAGTCACATTGAAGTTTTCAAGCCCTATCCAGATTCATGACACAATGGAGGATCGCACTTGTAATTGGCATAATCATGTTCACTATGGGTTTACCGCTTCTTATTGTAGGGTACGTTTCAGCAGGCGAGGACGCTGTCGCAATGCTAGCTCCTGGCGCAATGTTGTTTTGCGGTGGCACATTCGTGGCAATTGTTGCCGCCGCGATAGGAATGGGGTTTGGAAAAAAGGCAACTACTTCGGAGCAGAACCCGGCGAGCAAGAATTGGTGGGGGGACTGATGATGCATCTTTACCCCAATGACTCGTGTCTGCAACATGGGGGTATCCCGTCACCCCATTGACTCCCATCCGATTAAATGGGTAGCGAGTGTAAAGGGGGACTGAACACCCATTGTAC
>DAVU01000024.1 GCA_002505695.1 Euryarchaeota archaeon UBA487 | reverse complement strand
CGCTCTAACCAACTGAGCTACGGGTCCTTGGGGTGGCCTGACACTTCACAGATTTGTATGTTCTTCATGACATACCACCAATCCAGCATCAAGGTTCAAGCATCTCCTGCTCCAGAGCACGGACATGGCGAAGATGTGGGTGATGTTTTTCACTTCCCTTTTATTGGTGTCTGCAATGAATTTTTATGCGGTGATTAGAGAACCCGATTTGATAGATATCGATGACATCCACGAATACCCGCGCGAGACCGTGAAGGTAGAAGGCGTGTTGACCAGTTATGTGATCGATCCGTACGGGGAACAAGCTGACAGAATCGACTTGCAAGTTAGGGAGATAGACGGTCACTCGATGGTGGAGGTACGTTGGTTGGTGGACAAGGATCACCCCGTTCCTCCAGTCGGTACCCTCGTGACCGTCGAAGGTGAGGTGAGCGAGTGGAATGGCAGAATCTGGTTGGCTTCGAATGGATATGGTGCAATCCAATGTAAACAGGATGGCGGCGGCACTGGATGCATGAATATCGAATACGAGAGCCTTCAGTTAGTGGAGGTAGCAATGAATCCCTCGAAATGGGTGAATGAATCGATAAGAGTTGATGGGTATCTGAGTGAATCAATGAATCCCGATGTTGCTTATCACTCCCTTTCTCTCATGGACAACCCCGCATATGGAAACGCAGATCATTTGTTGTATATGCAGATAGAAGGTCGCCCCTCGGACTGGGTAGAATCAGGAAGCCATGTGGAGGTCACAGGCTGGATACAGTACGACCAAAGATCTCTGAGGTACAGGCTCCTAGTACAAGCCTTGGCAGTGGAGGTCCTCAACGCAGGAACCACGGTACTTCTGGACTGGGACATAGATCCGCAGTCGCTTAGCTATGAAGTTGGAAAACTAGTACAGATTGAGGCATCTGTCGAAACGAAAGAAAGCGGGTGGACTCTGGTTGGGCCTAATGTCGGCGATCGTCTGTGCATGCTGCCCTCTTCCTCAGACCTAGAAAACGTGACAGGGGGCATGAGCTCGGTTTGGACTGGCAGGCTAATCTGGTCCTCAGATGAATCTGCAATTTGCTTGGATCGGGGATATGATGCAGAGGTCCGAAACCCCATAAGAAACTCTGTCGACGCACTCCCCCTTGCTGAAGTGGCTTCCGACCCCTTCAGATACGTAGGTAGCGCATACACCTTCGATGGTTGGGTCACAGGCACGATATCCAACGATTATCCCAAGGGCTACGTTGGAGATGCCGAGACATATTATGACCGCACTACACAGCTGAGGATAGAGTTGATTGGAGGATTCGAGGGATACATCGAAGTCGGTCAGAGCATCCGCTTCAACGCCACGGTGCTATGGTCTGAGAGCAGTGGCAGAGTTATACTTGAAGCCCGATCTTGGACCTTGGGAGACCTTCCATACCCAAGTCAGCTCGGGTGGGGGGACGGTTATGAGACTTGGAAGTGGGAGATTGGCAACAGGGTCTCGATAATGGGCGTAGTGGCGATGGACGATGAGGGGCTCCAGTGGATAGAGAGGTCGGGGACGAGCGAAAGGCTGTGCTTAGTTGGTGATGGGACGGAAACGAGCCAGCAAGCAACGGCCGGTGAGCCCATTCAGTGGATCGGTAGACTGGAAACGAGCGAGAATTTTGTTGAAAACGAGATGCGTTTCTGCCTGAATGTATTGTGAGGTGGTTGTCTGGATCCCCTTCTCTCTGATTTTGCTTGGCTCATTGGATCCTTCATAATTGGAGTGGGACTGGGTAGTTTGACTGGATTAATACCTGGTTTTCACGTCAACAATGTGGCCCTGATCGCCCTATCCCTGTCACCAGTGGCTGTTGGAATTGGAATACCACTTGATGCAGTTGCAGGTATAATCGTTGCTTGTGGGACTGTGCACACATTCCTCAATTACATTCCGAGTGCCCTGGTCGGAGCTCCTGACGACAACATGGCACTCGCACTATTGCCCGGCCACAGGATGCTTATCTCCGGACAGGCAGCTCAAGGTGTGGCATATTCAGCAAGGGGCTCCCAGATGGGCCTATTGATGTCCATACCCCTGTTGATAGTGGCAAGGCTGATGTTCGGGGAGAATCCAGGCTTAGGCTTGTACGAGACGAGTAGAGACATACTCCCTTGGCTTTTGCTTTTCATCTCAGTCTTCCTGATCCTTACAGAGACGACAAGGCTGCCCTGGCCAGACCCACTTCAAAGGTTAACTAGAGGACTTAGGTATGAATTCCGAAAACCTGTAGGCCTCACGATACCAATTGCGGGAAGAAGATTCAACATCAAGGCTAGGTCATTGGATTTTCGACTTACTGATTCTTCAAGAAGTGCTGGTATCCTAGTAGCGACCGCATATTTCCTCCTGACGGGCTTTTACGGGTGGGCCGTGTTTGAATTACCAGCACGTTCGCCAGTGGGTATGCCTTCCGCGACCCTGCTTTTTCCGGGCCTTGCTGGACTTTTTGGAATCGCGAATTTGATTGACATTTACGTGACATCGTCCGAAATACCACCACAAGAACCCGACTGGGAACTTCCTCCAATGCGTCCATTGGCTATACCCACATTCCTGTCTGCGGTGGTATCCAGTGTGATGGCGATTCTTCCTGGGATGACTGCTGCCCAAGCTACCGTGGTTGTGATGTCGATGAGGAATTTTTGGGGACGCTTGACCGACCCAAATTATGTTCCGGCGGATTTCGAGCATGGTATCCTTGATCATCCGATCTCCAAGTCCAACAATCCTGTTATGAAAGTGGATGATGAGGGCTTGAGCGATGAGGATCTAGACCTGTTTAAAGCCGCCTTGGGGGATGTCGAGACGACTCCTGACCTGGATCCTAGGTACAACGATCCGAAAAGGGACCTGGAGATTATCGCTATCCTCTCATCGGTCAACACTGCTGTGACAGTAATGGTACTGGGCTTCCTTTACATGGTGGGGAGACCCAGATCTGGCGCCGCCTTGGCCCTCAACATGATGTATCCAATAGACATATGGGGGGCAGTCGAACCCCCTGCGGATTTCGTACGTCTGCTCGGTATCACAATCGCTGCTGGCCTTTTGGCTGTTCCCATGATGGGTGCAGTGGGTAGAGGTATGTTGAGGCTCCATGAATTGATTCCTCTCAGATCATTGGTGTTGGCAGTGACTATCTTTGTGACCATTCTGGTATACTTCTCAACTGGTTGGGTCGGAGTAGGGACGCTCATCATTGGTACTGCAATCGGGCTCATGCCACCTAGGATAGGTATCCGCAGGAGTCACGCCATGGGAATAATCCTCGTTCCAATAATGCTCTACACCTTCGCTCAAACTTTGGATGGATTCGGATTTATTTGAAAGAGTACTCCCTGAAACAGTAAGTGTAGACTACAACACTTATTCGGGAGAGGCCTCCAGCACAGTACGATAGCATGTCTAGCAACCGCTCTACAACATACTTGATTGTCGGAATTATCCTCATTGGATTGAACGCATTCGCATTCGCGCCATACGTGTCAGATGCGACATTGGATACCGTTAGGGACACGGTACAATCGTCCTATGACGACGAGGAGGATTACACAGGAGACGAGGGCTGGCAAGAGTCTGTCTCGCAGAGGACCTATTTTGCCTATTCAATCACAAATCCCACAGAAGCCTTGGATGGAGAGGACCCGATATATGACCACATGGGACCCTTCATCTACAATGTCACAGTCCACAATGACCTCATCGGCTGGGACTCAGATAACGGAACCATGACCTACTCGTCCTATGACGTGTTCGAACATTGCTCTGATTGCGTGTGGGAAGATTCCGATGGAGTACCACACCAATCAATGCCAGGAGACACACTGATCACCAATCAAAATATCCTTTGGAATACCCAGTTAATGGCGGGAATATCCACTGGCATCGAATATGGAGAGCAGTTTGCCAAGGCTGGTTTTTCAAAGAACATGGTGACATACGACATGATGTACCTGGCACCAAGCATGGAAACCGCTCAGGACATAGACGGGATCGTCCAGTCCACCAACGCAATGGTGCAGGCCCAGACAGGCGGAACCTTGGATGCAATGACCGTTGCCTCGATGTCCGACGCGATGGTCATGGATGGCTTTTTCTCAGCATGGAATGCGACATTAGACGACGTCACAAGAGGTGCACTCGGCGCCGATTCGATGTCGCCAGATTTCACAGCTTCCGCTCAGTCGATACTGCATGATGCAGTTGATCCCACGAGCGGGGTTTGCATGGCACTGACCTGCGACTATGGGCCATGGATGGTCGCCGCATGGGGAGCTCCCAGCCCGGAAATAACCCCCTTGAGGGCAGATTTGCTGGGATATGGTTCCACAGACCCTGTGGAAGTGAATTTGATGGATTGGGCAGTCTATGCTGGAGCCGCACTGAAAATGTCACAATATGGGGCAGGGATACACCCCGATGTCGCAGAAGACAACGGCCACCGAGTAGAAGTCCTAACCGGGTATGACTTCCCAGAGGATGATTTGGAGTATTTCCTCTACGGAATCAACGAAGACACGGGATACCCTGCTGGCATCCTCGCTGAGCAAGACCTCAGTGGAATTCCGCTTTACGGAGTTGTTCTGATGCTGCTGCCCCTGTCCGCAAGCCCCCCTGCCTACATGGACATGATCGAAGAATACAATTTCCCCGGGATTTTAACGCTGAGCGATGTAGCCTACTGGCCCGGGGACTGGCAACTAGGGAACTCCGAGTTCCCCTTGAGGATCCTCAACCCTAATGGTGCTGGGACAATCAATGCCGACACCTGGTGGAAGATGGCCTTCGGGGGCGAAGAGCCCTTGGCCGGAGGGAACATAGCAGTTGGCCTCAACAGGAACATGGCCGCGGGGGAGGGCGCGAACCTGCCTCTGGAGAAAGTGGACGAGGTCCTCTATGACGGGCCATATGCGCTGACTGACTCCAGCGTGGCGACGATGTTCATGTACGGAGAATTGTCGGGAATGACCTTCCCAATGACAGCTGAGGGACCCGCCACAGGCGGTGTGCAGACCGTTTGGAACGATGCACACGTTGCAAATATGTACGGCCTATCTGAGTTGGATGCTTCGCTGTTGAGGTCGTGGGTCAAGGATTTGATGTTCGACCAAGTCGTCGGACTGCTGCTGAACTTCCAATACGGATCTGGCCCGCTTACTACACAATCGATGGACAACTGGCTATATGGTTGGTCTGATCCTGTTCTAGCGGGCCTCTATGGGGCAGAGAACAGTTGGGTCAGCCTTGAGACCAACGCGACATACTACGGTAGCGATGGCCTCTCAACAGGAGACTACAGCGTTTACGAGGAGACGACCTCAGAAAATGGAGGAACTCCGGGGCTCCGAGTCGCGGAGGGCTACCTCGACGCTGAAACAGGAGACGTTTATGGGATGGGGCCTGACATGCCATGGAGATCACAAGCATCAGAGGACCTGACATATGGGCTCCTATCATCACACGTGGGGAACAATTTCACTGATCAGACAGGGGCGATAGGCGGCATCGCTGCTGATCCTCAATCCCCCCAACTAGTCAACTTGGTCGGCTACGCACTTGCGAACACAGAGGTCGTCGGAGAATTGGAATTCAAGGGCATACCCATGGTTCACCACCAAGTGATGCTCGATCCGGCTTCGAACCAGATACAGGCCAAGCTGATTGGCTCTGGCTCAGTCGTAGACGTCATGCCAGGGGCATTGCCTGTATACTTCGAATCCCACGTGGACATCTATGTAGAGGAGATCACTGGAATAGCGATGTACGGAAAGAGCAAATCAACCTTCCATCTGGACACCAGAGGCCCAGGATACATGGATCCATTGTTCGCCGGGGACACACATCCAGTGTTTGAGATCCACACCTCAAGTGAGATCGGGGACGACGACGCAGAGAGCTTCGTCTCTGCGGTCATCGATAATCAGGGTATGTTCTTCTGGACTGACTTTGGTAGTGGGGCAGAGGGCTCCACCGATGACATGGCTGACTTCGTGGCTTTCGGCCTCTATGTGGTGGCCATCGGACTGGTTATCATGGGAATGAGATCTCGCGGATCGACTGACGATGAGTGAATTCACTAGTTGTTTAGACAGTGGGCAATAACGGACTCATAGTCCGGCTGAACCCCGGGGTTCTCGGCAGCCCAGGCGTAGCTTATCTTGCCATCTGTATCAATCACGAAGACCGAACGTGTCGCAACAGTGTAACCTTCGATCACAAAATCATGGTAGGGGACTCCGAACGAATTAATCACTGACCTGTGTACGTCGGAAAGTAATGGGAAGGGGATGTTATTCTGCTTTGCGAAAGCAGCATTGGAAAATGGGGCGTCTACCGAAATTCCCACCACATTGGCACCTGAATTTTCTAGATCCGCCATGAGGTCAGTGAACGTGCACATTTCCTCTGTGCAGACACCCGTAAATGCAGCTGGATAGAAGACCACCACCAATCTGGAGCCTGCAAGCTCACGGCTGTCGAACTTCGACTTGTCTTGTGCGGTCAGTTGGAAAGTAGGGGCGGTATCACCGATGCCGAGCATGTCTACTCGTGGAGGCCAGAGTTCAGGAACCCTCCGGTATCTACATTCTATCTGGTGCATCGATCCCAAGTAGGTTCAAACCATGGTTCAGAATCCCGCCAGCGATTCTACAAAGAGCAAGTCTCTCATTCCTGGTGTTATCGTCTTCTACCAACACCGGACAGTTCTCATAAAAAGCGGCAAAGGCCTGAGATAATCTGTGCAGTTGTTTGCAGATGCGATGTGGCGCTAGATCCTCTGCGGCTTGATCTACGGATTCGGGGTATTTCAGAATTTCACGAGCCAACCTCATCTCTGACTCATGCGCTAGTGAAAAAGAGGTGAGGCCTGATTTTGATTGTTGAAATTTGTCGTTTCTCAGTATACTTGAGATCCTAGCATGTGCATACTGCAAGTAGGGACCAGTCTCTCCCTCGAAACTAAGCATTTTCTCCCAGTCGAAAACGTAATCCTTGGTCCTATCTGATTTAAGATCTGAGTACTTTACTGCTCCTATACCGATGCTTCTGGATAGTCTTCCCAACTCTTCTTGCGTTATGTCCGGGTTCCTGTCTTTGACAGAGGCCGAGGCCCTATCGATCGCCTCGTTCAGTAAATCCAGAAGTTTTACCACTCCCCCACTGCGACTTTTCAGTTTCCCGCCGCCAGGGCCGAGTACAAGCCCAAAGGGTACGTGGCTTGTGGTGTGGCGGCTATCGATCAAGCCACTTTTCCTCGCACTGGCAAAAACCATCTCGAAGTGCTGCTTCTGCTCAGCGCCGACAACGTAAACTAAATCCTCGGCTTGAAGTCTTTCTACCCTATCTATGATGCATGCGAGATCAGATGTGGCGTAGTTGTATCCCCCATCCCTCTTTTTGATGATCAATGGGAGGGGGTCCCCATCCCTATTTAGCCAATCTCCTGGATATATGACCGAGGCACCGTCGTTTGACTCGAGCAATCCCTTTTTCTGGAGTCTCTCTACCACATCTGGTAACAGGTGATCATACTTTGATTCGCCCATCACATCATCCTCGGTCAGGAGAACGTTAAGCAATACGTAAACTTCCTGGAAATGACTCATCGATATGTCTACCAGTTGCCCCCACCTCCTCAAGGTGGGCTCATCCCCTGTTTGGAGGGATACGACCCTGGCTCTAGCTCTAGCTCGAAAATTTTCATCGCCATCGAACTGCGCGCGGGCATCCCTGTAGAACTGCCCTAGATCTGACATTGCCTCGTCGGGGTCTATCCCCGATGAGTCCAAGTCCTCCAGCCTTTCTATCAGCATTCCAAATGGAGTTCCCCAATCACCTATGTGGTTTTCGCGGATGACCTTATTGCCCTTTGCCTCAAGAATGCGGACCAGGGAGTCGCCAATCACAGTTGACCTGAGATGTCCCACATGCATCTCCTTCGCTATGTTTGGAGATGAATAGTCCACGACGACCTTTCTCAGGGAATCCGCCTTAACACCGAATGAGGGATGGTCGCAGAACTCCACTAATCTGGAGGAGAGCCATTTCGGAGTTGCTGTGACGTTGACGAAGCCCGATTTGGAGCTTACATATGCGATTTTATCCAGATATGGGGATAGTTTTCCCGCTACCTCCTCTGCGATTTCTGCTGGTGGCCTCCTCAAAACCCCCGCAAACTTGTGAAATGGGATTGCTATGTCGCCATGCGATCTGTCAGTGGCGCCCCCGACAATTGACTTTGGTTCCACGTCATCAAGCCCAAGATCGATCAACACGCCTGCGAGTCCTTTGGCGACAGGGTCAAACAACTCTCGCATGTGATCAATTCCAAGGGTACCTTAGGATGGCTGCAATCCCACCAAAGCTATTGGCGAGAGTCGCACCCTCTTCCGAATCTAACGAAACAAGTGAGACGTTTGCAGAGGTTCGTGTGGCAAGGAGGCTCAACTCATCAACGATATCCATCGTCCTTTCTTCGTCCTCATTTGGTGAATCAGCACCGCAGTCGGGACAGGTTGGTATATCCGTTCTCGACTGTTGAGAAGTTTGCCATTCGTGTTTGCATGCCTTGCAAGTCCATCCTACTCGCCTTACCCTGAGTCCTTCGGAGAGAAGGAGAGTCTCCACTGCGCCTTGTTCTAGTGCAGCCCTGATCAGAACCTCGCCGAATGTAGCTTTGGGATTCGTTTGCATTACCTCTCTCAGGAATCTGTCCACAAGTTCGCGTTCAGCATCCAAGTCGATTTTGTCCATCAGGGCACCAGCCCTCTGTACCAGTTCCCTTAACCCGCTCTCATTCGAATAGCCTACGTCGAAGTAGGGCTCTCTAACAAGTTTCTTTATTTCGTGATGTAAGTAATCATTCTTCATGACGAAGTCCTTTGTGCCACCTGGTCCTCCTACAATTATTCCTCTTATGTTTTCGATATTTGGAAGCCAATAGGAACATGCATGCTCAGTGGCTCTCTTGAAGAAATTGTGGGCCGCCTCTTCAATTAGTCGTTCAAATCTCTGTGCTGACTGACCTCCTTGCCTGTGTTTTCCCATAATATTGCTTTGCAGTTCCTCTTGGCAGTGTATCCTTTTTCCTGTTGCTATGCCGTAGGCGGCCTCGCCTCTGTCTATTACAAAAAGGCCGTAAGAGGTACGATCAATCAGCATCTCCTCTAGTTGAGAGATCTCAAAACTCGAATCGCATCTGTACCTGAATGACTGGATTACATCAGGTGGGTCATCAACGACAATCGAGACCAGCCTGGTCTTATTGTTTCCGACAATCACGTGTCCCACGAACAAGGCAATTCCGCGTTCACCAGGTGTACTGTGTCTGTTAAGAGAGGCTATAGCTGATTCAATCGCGTCTTGAACATGTTTTTTTGTCGATTTGGATTTGATATTCGCCGCCTGACCGGCTTCTTGTGAAAGTTGTTGCCTGACATCATGTATCTTCTTGTCTGGAGGAATGATCACAGAAACCAGTTCCGTCCCCATCCCTTTCATCCCCCTTAGATCTTCCAAGGCTTTTTTGAGCCTAAGTCGACGGTATTGCTGTTCGGGATCATCTGACATGGCTGCTACCTGTGCCCGACTAACAGGGCCAGATTGATGAAGCCTGTGGGGTAATGAGACGAGTGCGTTGATAGATGTAAACCGTTTGCGCTCATCGTGGACGGACGTGTTTTGGCACTCGGTGGAAGCCTACTGAGTGGCAATTCGATGGGATTCAACGAATGGATAGAGGGCATTGCTAGGATTCTGGAAACTAGGTCCACTCAGAACCACAGGACCGTAGTAGTGGTCGGAGGCGGCGATGCCGCAAGAAATGGAATCGATATGCTTGTTGGTTCTACGGATTCAGTGGAAGCGCTCGACAGGGTAGGGATCTCTGCCACTCGTCTAAATGCAACAATCGTACGTGAGTGTCTTATCGCCCATGGGATAAACGTAGCTAGCGGTTTGCCAACATCTGTCTCTGAGGCTGTTGGATTGATAGATTCCGGGATTGTAGTTATGGGAGGTACCCATCCCGGCCACACTACCGATTGCGTGGCGATTAGAGTCGCTCGAGAAATGTCTGCCAATGACTGCATTATTGCGACAAACGTGTCACATGTTTACTCATCGGACCCAAATGCCGATCCGGATGCAACACCGATTGAAAGCATGAGTCATGATGAACTCAGGGCAATAGTTGGAGATCCCGCTGCGCATAAAGCAGGTGCTAGATCAGTAGTGGACCCAGTGGGGGCCATGCATGCTAGAGAGGCGTGTATCGAACTACACATTCTAGATGGCTCGGATCTGGAAGCCCTAGAATCTGCGATGCAGGGCTTGAAATTCAGGGGCACTCATGTCAGGAACTCGTGAATGGTGATTGGAATGGCTCAAAACAAAGGCAATCGAACTTCGATGACGCCTCATCGACACTGCACGGTCTGTTGGACTCCAATCCCCCTTGACAGGGATCCTGCCATTTGCAGAGAAGAGAAGTGTGCCATCACCCAGTCGAAGCGTGAAGCGTCCAGAAAACGATTTACTGTCATGCTCTATCTCTTCCCAGCTATAGCACTGGTTTTGGCGTTTTTATCCGCAGTTTAGGCGGAAGCGTCATTTTGGTTGTCCTTCACACAAGCCCATGCGAGTCATGCGCATACTCTCCATCCTACCCGGGGCAGTTGGCGTGGTTTGTCTTCTCATTGCGGGAGTCAGCACCATCGGCTTCAGTTTGGATTCGGAACGGGTTCAGATCCCAGTCGTACCCTGCAACGATGTTTCAGATGAGGGGTGTCTGGTCGGAATGACTGGGTCGGACCTCGATGTTCCGGGAGGGTTTGCGTTGCTTGACGTCAAAATGGCTGTTGACTGGAGTGAGCCATCGAAGAGTTGGATAGGGGTTGTAGATTCTGTTTACGCCGAGAGTTGTCCACCGGATGGAGATGGCCTTACACCCTGCAACAAGAACGATTTTCAATACATTTCTGGGGGGCCTGAATCGAACGGTGATTTCACATTGGATTTGGAACCGGGCTCATACAGATTCGTTTCCGCAGGGAAAGAAGGAGCAGATCTTGATGATCAGCTGGTCACAATCCAAACAGAGATAGCAATAGCACCGGTGTTGGAATTGATATTCCTCGTGATCGGCATGGTACTGCTGATCTGTGCTATCGAAATGATCTATCCTGTTGAGGTACTGTGGAAAAGGTTCCAGAATGGGTAAAAATCAGGGGTCTTATTGAATAACCCCAATGTTGTGAGACAGCCATGGATTCCCAGGTATGTGCCAATTGCAATACTCCCGTGGAGGTAGAGGGGCTACCGAGATCTTACGGGGGATTCTATCTGTATTGCAAGGTTTGTGGCCATAATTGGTTAGTCAAGTGAGTGTTCTTTGATCTCTGTGTCTTCTCTGTGCCACCCCTTGGGAAGCTGAAGTGGGTCAACTATTGCATCGGCTGCGATCTCTTGGACAACTTTTTCCCGCAATTCCTCTAAACCAATAGATTTCGTCGAACTCACCATAATAGCTCCAGGAATGCTTTCTTTCGAATCTAAATCTGACTTCGAATGAATCAGGATTATTTTCCTCGCACTAATCAAATGCTTGACCTCCCTCAACAGGCTCATTTGTTCTTGAAGTGGAGTCCCTCCGGACTCTGAGGGGTCAATGAGGAAGAGGACGATGTCCCCCACGTTCTCCAAGGCAGCAATCGCCTGCATCTCTATCGGATTACGCTCGTCATTCGGACGATCTAGTAAGCCCGGTGTATCAACCATCTGGTACTTCCTTCTTCTGTGGATGAAATGGCCCAAATGTAGCCTTTTAGTGGTAAATGGGTAGGCTGCGACTTCAGGTTCTCCGGTTGATAGTGCTGTTATTAGAGCGGATTTTCCGACATTGGGCGAGCCGGCGACAACTATGCATGGATCGCCCGCATCGATCGAGGGCAGCTCCCGAAGCACATCTCTGGCCCTATTCAACCACTCAAGCTCTGGGTTCAATTGCTCTAGAACAGAGGCAAACCTACCATATGCCGCTCTCCTACTACTGTGAAAATCTTCTATTTTTCTGATTCTTAGCATCTCGGACTGTATTCTGCCTGATATTTTCCTTATTTGTTCAGCACCCCATTGTATTGCGCCTAAATTCTTCCTGTAATCGTCAGCCCCTACTGACGCATCGATTAAGGCCTGATCAAATTCCGAGAGTGAGTTCAGACTGGGCCATCGGGCAACCCAATCCAATAGAGTGGTCGCTATGGTGTCAGAGGATGACTGAACCATCCTGTTCATTTGTTTTCTTACTCTATGGTATTTGTCGGGGTCATCTACTAGCCCAGACATTTTACTTGCACGTCGGAACGATTTGTCTATGATTTCCTGAGGAAGCAACACTGTTGGGATACGTCGCCATTCAGCAGTAGCCATGATTCCAGCCCAACACGTCGTGGATGGGCATTGGTATTGAATTGCATTGGTTGATTTTAACCCCAATTCCGTCTTCCTTATTTATGCAGGTTGTTGGGCAGGTATATGCCCACCACGGATGGCAATGGGAATCGGGAAATTCCGGACTGGGCAATTGACCTGTACTCATCATATGGATCTCCAGACCTCTCAATGCACGGAGATGTGTATGTTGGCCCATTAATTGGGCGGAAGTCTGGGCTGAGGAAAGACGACATAGTCGAGATGGTTATAGACGCCAGATCCGTGAGGACTGATCAACCAAACGTGATTAGGGGCATGTTAATTTCCACAGGCCGAAGTTCCATCGACATTCTAGATGAGAACGGTGACTTTCGATCGTTCTCCAGAGACGTTATCGTCGAGATAAAACTAGTCGCACACATGCGGCCCCAGTATATCGACGATGATGAGCTACTTTTCTTTGAGCGAGAGGACATGCGGAGAAGGACAAGCGTGAGCGAGCAAGCGGAAAGGAAGGCGGATGGACATGATGACTCGCATGTGTGGGGGTGAGGAAATGAGTGAATTAAATCAGAAGAAATGTATTCCCTGCCAAGGAGGAGTTCCTCCCATGAACAAGGATCAAATTGCGGAACTGATCCCAAAGATTGACGCTGGTTGGCAAGTCATCGATGATCATCACCTGAGGAAAGCATGGGCTTTTCCTGATTTTTCCAAGGCCTTGGAGTTCGTGAACTCTGCAGGCCAAATTTGCGAGGAAGAGGGGCATCATGCAGACTTCGAACTTGGTTGGGGCAGGGTTGTAGTGAAGATTTACACGCACAAGATCAATGGACTCGTTGAATCTGATTTTATACTTGCCGCGAAGATAGATCAATTGTAGAGGGCGTTGTATGTCTGGGATCCAGGAGGCCCTCCTATCTCGACGTACTGTATACCGCTTCACGGAAGATGAGGTTAAAAATTCGATCTTGGACGTTGCTTTCAAGGCTGCAATGCACGCGCCAAATCACAAAAATACCAATCCCTGGCGGTACTATGTCCTAGGGACAAGCGCGAGAACTTCGCTTTTGCCTGAGGTGGAAAGGTTATCCAGGTCGAAAATGTCTAGTCAATCAGTCAATGAGATAGAGTCTGGATTGAAACGAGCTGTATCGAAGATTATGTCCCCTCCTGTGTTGATAGCAGTATCCTCAGCATTGACTCCGTCCGATAGTTTCAGAGAGATGGAGGATTATGCTGCCACTGCTTGCTCGATTCAGAATTTTTGCCTTTCTCTTTGGGGAAATGGAATAGGCACTCAATGGTCCACAGGTGCGATTACCAGGGCAGACTCGACATATGAGGCATTGGGCATTCCAAAAGACAGGGAGAAAATTGTTGGTTTCCTGAAGGCAGGATATCCCGAGATAATTCCAGAGAAAGAGAAGCTAGATGTTGGGGATTTCAGGACTTACCTTCCATGACATCATGAGATTACTACTGAGTCGCCCAACCAGTGAAAAACCACTAAATTACCCTCTCCAGATTGGCCGAATCCAACAATCATCCCCCCACTTGCACCGACATAATGCTCGATCCAAGTGCCAGACTCCTCGCGAATTAACCACATGGAACCGGAGCAGAAGTCACCATACAGGTAACCCCCTCTCAGAGAGTCTGGCCCCCAATCCATCCAATACCCTCCAGTTATCGAGCAATTTCCGTTTTCATGAGCATAGGCCAGTAGTGGATCCACATAGTCTCCTAAATCGTCTGAGTCAGCATTTTCACAGATGCCATTTTGATTGAATTCATGGAAACCTTCCCTATCGGACCAACCGAGATTGGCCCTTTCCGTGAGATTTACCAAATTAACCTCCTCCCAACAAGCTTGGCCAACGTCAGCTATCCACAAACCACCATTTGGATCTAGGTCAAATCGCCAAGGGTTTCTCAGCCCGTAGTGAAGAACAAAGGGGTCACCACCATGGCCTTCCATCACAGGGGCTATCGTGTTGTTCCCATATGAGAAGTAGTAAATGCTGCCAAGGGGATTTGATGAATTCTGGCCATTCAGCAGAGGATCGTGTGCACTACCACCATCACCTATCCCCCACAGGAATTTATTTTCTCCTATGTTGAGAAGATGCCCTCCATTGTGATTTCTGTAAGGTTGGGAAATTCTCTTCAGAACAGTGAGTGAATCCAAATCTAGAAGTCCATATTCGTTAAGTTCCAAACTAGCTAGAATTAGGTCGGATTGGTTTTCACCTTCGCATTTACCCTCTTCGATGAATGAGACCAAGACGGTCTTGGTGTTTTCAAAATCTGATTCCAAATCTAATCCTAAGAGACCTTGTTCCATGTGACAACGATTCACAATCCCACTAAGGTCGGCAACCCAGTTCAGGTCCTCCCCATCCCATGACTTGACGAATCCATTGAGATAAACAATCCAAACCTCTCCATTGAGTGGATTAATGACTGAGTGATGCGGAGTTTCTGTTCCTTGGATGTAATCTGTACATCCCAGTTCCTCAAATGCCATATTACACTCAAAGTTGGTTGGATCCGGCCAATCGAAGCCATCGTCGTCGTTTGAAAGGCACCCCATCGAACTCAGCAAGATTGAGCAGATGAGTAACGACCTGGCTTTATGGATCAATGACTCACCCAAAGTATGCTTGAATGCCCGGAACGTTCGATACTGCTGCCCCATAAGTCCCAAGGTGGTCCTCTGCATTAGTTGGGATCATGTCCTTCGTATACAGAAGATCCCAGAGAATGTCAGCACCCTCTTGATCCTCATTGAGAGCTCCCAAAGCGTCTTGCACTAGAGAAATGGTCTCCAAATCCATGTTTTCTGGGTTATACAGGGCTGGGTGGCTTGGGGCTTGGCCAAAGGGCTCAAGCATGACTACTTCGTCTCTATCCAAGCACCAGTCGTAAGCGTCGCTGCCTGTGCAGTATGAATCGTAAACTGTGTCTTTTATCAGTGCGATATCGCCTGCTCCTTCCATCATGCATCTCATCGCACCTTTGTAAGATGAGTACGGCGAACTACCCCTAGGTATGCTGGAGTCTTCAGAAAAGAAACCATGCACCGTGGCTTCCAGCGAGTCGATCTCCGTCGGATCTCCTATCACCTCTGCGTAGCCGTTTCCGATCAGATACCCCATCGGTATTAGCATGCCCGCTGATTTCAACCAACCGGTGTGACATGATATCTTACCTTCCATCAAGGCAAATGGATCAGTATTTGGATCGTCATCCAAGTAAGCAGCGGCCATGTCAGAATCAGCCCTGACCCAAGCAGCTGCATTGTAGTACGTTCTTCCGTCAGATTTTGTTTCGGCGGCCAGTACGTCCAAGTCGTACACCTCCCAAGCTAGCCAAGCAGCGGCACCGTCAACAAATCCTATGTCCGCATTGCCTTTGTCGATAGCCTCGATTAGAGGCCCAGAATCGGACACTGGGTATATCTCAACATCCCAATCATCACCCATGATCGAGCTCAATTTATCCGCCAATTGCTGGGGATTTGTGTCCCAGACCTGGTAGTCTTCCTGTACTTGATAGGCTATCGTTAAACACCTCGTATCCTGTTCACACTCAGAGTAATCTGGCTCGTAAATTAGGAGATAGAAGCCTCCGCTCATTATTATCATAAATACCAGTGAAAGAGCTTTGTTAGCAGCAGCCCATGAGACAATACCCATTGCATTCATGGTGGTTCGAAGGTCAGCATAGAAATAAATTTTTAGGTTCACCTAAAGAATGGAATTTTTTTCCTTTATGCGTCTTTTACTTCACCCAAAATACCGTTATCTACGTACAAACTTGGGCCAGAACTGAGGTAGGCCATTATGCCCCTTCTACTTCTGGAGTCTTCGGGGGTCGAAGCATTTCCGGAGGCACATGTTCCAGTGCATCCATCTGCGAATGCTATGAAAACTCGTCCATCTCGGTCGATGTGAAGGTCGTTGAAATCCAACAGGTTTCTATTCGAACCGCCGATGTCTCTGCAGTCACCACTATTCAAGCAGATACTACCGATCTGTACGGGGTCTGAAGTGACCTTGTAGGTGTAGAAGATTGGATCGGGGTCCAGCGCATTTAGGCTGTATGTGACATAAAGGTCGTATGTCACATTTGAATTTGCATAATGTGCGTTCCCGTCCCAAGGGTCTCCATCAAGATTGGGTTCGCCGATTTCCGATGAATCTTCGCTACCAAGGTAGGTTATTGCGATCCTGCCCGGGTCTCCTGCGTCTACCTGTGGGAAAACCGAGGAAATGATTTCCACGGGGCTGATTCTCGTGCTGGTTTGTTCCCAAGTGATGCCGGAGTCTGTGCTTCTGGACATGTACACGCCTTCATCCGCCCCCGTCCATATGTGATATGCATTGGACTGTGTGTCTGTGGCTACCTCAGAGTTTTTTCGCGGGTAGGGTGTGCCCGCATCTTCACCCATTGTCTCTGCGAACCAAGTGAAACCATTGTCCTTGGATATTATTACTGTCGGATTTTCGACCCTTGGAGTGACGTAAACAGTCCCGTCTGGGGCGGAAGTTATGGCTCCGTGAAGTCCTCCATCCGTCGTGGCAAGTCCTATCACTTGGCCACCTGCCTCGAATGAGGCGCCCCCGTCGAAACTTGTGAAACAAAATATGCCGGCGATTTTGTTGTAGCAGTAGTAGACTGCTTGGTCATAAAATGACTGTGATATCTGACCTACGGCCCCATATCCGCTAGAGGTCCAAGGTCCAGTTGCTAGCTTAATGTGGTCATTAATTGGGGTAGTACCCGAATCATGGGGATTTCCTATCCAGGTTTCACCATCATCATCGCTCCAACAGATCCAAGAGGTTTCCAGCCCCTGCATCTGGACATTGAATATCCTATCCGTAGCTGGGTCTACCCATCCCCAAGGGTCATTCGTCTGGAATGCGCACATCGGGCCCGCGACATTCTCCCAGGTATCGCCGTAGTCGCATGACCTCATGACTTTCTCGAATGCTATGAAAAATATGCATCCAGATGAAGTCACCCCAATACTAGGTTCAGCTCCGTCTTCGCCTACGTCGCTCAGGTTGAATATCAAATCCAATGGCTCAGAATCCACGGGTAAACCATCCGGCCCTGTGACAAATACACCCTCAATTTCGATAATTGGTGTTGGCTCGGATATTCCCTGAGTGTTTTGAAGGCAACCAGAAATTGGCATCAAAACCACCAATACTGCAAAACCGATCGCGACCTTTCGTGGATGCATGTTGTTTTCTGATGTGGGTTGGACTTGAACTCTACTGAGCGCCAATGGACAGGATTTTTGTTGTGAGTGGACTTTCGCAACGCATGGTAGATGGGATTCATGTTGTCACCGGAGCCCTTGGATATTCTGGTAGGTGGATAGCGAAGAATCTGATTGATGGTGGAGCGAATGTCAGGACTTTGACAAACGCCAAGGGGAGGCATAATCCATTCGGGGATGATCTACAAATAGATCCGTTGGACTTTGATGATAGTGAGGGTCTGGTTCGCTCACTGTCGAATGCAGATGTGCTCTACAATACGTATTGGGTTAGGTACAAGAAGAGGAGCGGGGGATATGATCATTCTATCGCGACAAGGAATTCAATGAAATTATTTGAAGCGGCACACAAGGCCGGTGTGAAGAAGGTCGTTCATTTCAGCGTCTCAAAGCCACATGATGCTCCAAATTGGCCCTATTTTATCGGAAAGTCCGAAACAGAAAACCACCTGATTCAATCAGGACTAAACTACACGATATTGAGACCAACACTCTTTTTTGGAGGAGGCCGGAACGTGCTGGTCAACAACATAGCCTGGCTGTTAAGGAACGCCCCAATATTCGGAGTCTTCGGGGACGGATCCTACCCAGTCCAACCAGTTCACATCCAAGATGTAGCTGAGATAGCCATTGAATCCGGACAAGAGGGTGTCGACAGTGTCATTGACGTCGCTGGTCCTGAGATTTACACATACAGAGAATTCGTCCTAGCTATCAAAAATGCATTGGGGATTACGAGAATGATCGTTCCGATACCGCCAAGATTTGGGTGGCTAGTTGGCAAGGTATTTGGGACGATATTACGAGACGACGTCATTACTATGGCTGAAATAAATGGACTCATGCAGGGGCTAATGTCCTCTGACGAGGTGCCAAACGGGCAGACCAGATTTTCAGATTGGGTCGTTGAGAATTGCGACACACTAGGACTGAGGTATCAAAATGACCTCAAAGAAAGAACCTACAACCTCACAGGTCTGGTCGCCCCACAGGCTTGACATTTCAATAGCGTTGTCCTGTCCTCTTTGATGAAGCGGGTATCGGGCGCTCGACATTGGTCACACAGAATGTAGTTCTTGACGTATGCGACTATTTTTTCCTTGATCCTCTTGGGGGGGACCCTTCCTTTCAACAATATCCTTGTGTTTTCTTGTGTGCCAGAAGTGCCAAGCTCATTTATCAAAAATTGGTAAACATGATTTGGATCTCTGTCCATGGAGTCGACTATGGAAGAGAAGTTTCGTAGTATTGTCTGGTTCCCCTCCAACAGAATCTCAGGCTCAGGCATTGTCCACCTTGCTCTCTCACTGATATCTTTCGGTATGAGGTCACGAGCCCTATCTAGAAGGGACTCGTAGTCGAATGCTCCCATGTTGGGCCGGAGAACCTTTCCCTTTTCACCTCACCGGAGATGATATTCGTGAGTGTCCACACCAGAGGGTATGCCAAGGGAGGTGGAGGTGAAAGTTTTCCGAACCCATAATGATGCTGTATTGCCTGAAAGGGCTTCCGAACACGCTGCCGGATGGGACATTAGAGCGCTGGAAGAGACCGTGGTATCCTTTCGGAGTTCAGTGATGGTGCCCACAGGGCTCAAAGTCGCAATACCAGAGGGTTATGAGGGGCAAATTAGGGCACGCTCGTCTTTGGGGAAAAAAGGTCTAATCCTGCCCCATAGTATTGGAACCATCGACTCGGACTACAGGGGTGACTTGTTCGTCCTGATGACATGGATTGGGGAGAATGACTCTTATGTCATAGAAAAAGGTGAGAGGATAGCACAGATGGTCATAGCGCCCATCCCGAATACTCGATTCAGAGAGGTGGACCTCAAACATCTCGGTCGGACAAAACGCGGGGAGGGCGGATTCGGTTCGACTGGACGATTCTAGTCACCATCCATAGATAATATACGAAGCATTCTTGTTCAATGGACGGCTCAACTGCAATATGCCTCCTCAATCCATAGACGAACTGCGCTCGGCTGTAGCCATGATGAAGGCCAAGGGGCTCAACTCACAACAGATTGCTGACGAGCTATCGCTATCTCAGACCACCATACAATGGCTCTCATCAAGCCAACAGCCACTGGAGGACCACCCCGCTGACATCAGGGTGGGTTGGAGATCCATCGCTGTCAAGGGCGAAAGGATAGAATCAATTTCAGAGATCTTTGCAGATATAATGGTGGAGGAAATTGGTACAGAGGTCGACGCAATAGTTGGAATTTCCATAAATGGAATCCCCTTCGCAACCTGTATAGCAGCAGGCATGGATCTTGAATTGAGCGTAGCCCGGAGCATCAGCGAGGAAGAAGGAGGGCATCTTTCAGAAGTCTTTGCAGGTGTCAAAGGCAAGAGAGTGGTCGTGATAGATGATGTCGTCTCCTCAGGGCTGACAATGAGGAAGACAATCGAGCATCTCACCAATGCAGGAGCAGAAACAGTCCTATGCCTCGTTTTGGTGAACAAGACCTGGATGGATGAAATTGACGGTGTGCCACTAAGAGCCCTTGTCAGAGCAGCGAGAATCTGAGTGTGTACACATGCATTGGGCCGACCATGCAGCAAAAATCCTCTCTCAAAGAGGAGTCAAGCAAACGATCGCGTCTGGCATAACGCCCTCTGGTAGTTTTCACATAGGCCATCTGAGAGAGATACTCACAGCAGAGATGATCCATCGTGCATGCCAAGACATAGGCCTAGAATCCAGGTACGTATTCATCGTCGATAGCATGGATCCACTCAGAAGGGTGTATTCCTTTCTTCACGAGGATTACGATAAGTACATCGGACACCCATTGGCGTTTATACCAGCTCCAAACCCAGATGGGAAGCCTGATTCTTCATTGGGCAGCTACTCTGACCATTTCCTCAAACCTTTTCTCGAAGCTCTTCATCTCATAGGCGTCTCGCCTGAGATTGTCATGAATCATGAGGTGTATGCATCAGGAGCTATGGAAAGTAGGATACATGAGGCTATCACAAAACGTCTTGAGATCAAGGAAGTGATCGAATCGATATCAGGCAGAGAACTTGCAGAGGATTGGTTTCCATACAATCCATTGGGCTCCGATGGGAGTTTCGATGGAGTTAGCGTAGTCGGCTATGAAAGGCCATATGTTCACTGGATAGATGGTCAGGGCGTCATGGGGAAAAGCGACATCAGAGAAGCACAAGGAAAGATGCCATGGAGGGTAGATTGGTCTGCCAGATGGGGCCTTCACGAGATAACATGTGAGCCTGCTGGAAAGGATCATGGTGCAGCCGGCGGATCTTATGATACCGGAATCCCGATATCCCGGATCCTCGGATACGAGCCCCCTGCAAAGATGGTATATGAATGGATTCAGATCAAAGGTGGCGGTCCAATGTCGAGTTCGGCTGGCAACACAATTGGGCCCATCGAAACTCTGGGAATTGTTCCCCCCGAGATAGTTCGATACCTCGTTGCAAGGACAAAGATGTCAAAGCACATTGACTTCGATACTGGAAATATGCTCTTTGAAATTGCGGATGAATACGAGAGATTGGCATCAAATCCACCAACATTAGATCCGGATTCTCCTCGAAGAAAACAGGTTGCAGCAGAGACCGCATTAGGTGCTCTAAGGATGAGCCAGATCAAAACGGCACAAGATCTGGAGCAGAATCAAGTGCCCTTAAGACATCTTTCGATGCTCGCTCAAATTCGGTCAGATGATCATGAAATATGGTCCTCCCTATCAAGATCCGGACATATCTCGGGCGAGCCTGATGGGGCACTTAGAACCCGGCTCGAGAAAATGAGGAACTGGATTGAGAGTGATCACTTCCCTGAAGATCACAGAGTAAAGATATCTACAAAAGTGCCCGAGAAGTTCCTGGTCGAAATGTCCGATCCACAGATTGAGTTCCTAAGGTCTCTGGCCGCATCACTTAGGACTTCAGAATGGTCTGAGCCTAGCATAGGATCGGCGATAGTCGCGACGATGGATGAAAGTGCAGCATCGAGGAGGGAGTGCTACACTGCGATATATCTGGCCCTGATTGGGCAGGAACGTGGCCCCAAAATATCGACACTAATTTCAGAATGCGATCAAAACTCAATTGTTAATCTATTCAGATTGGGTTAGACTGTGCCGATTGTGAGGCTCCTTGGCTCAGGCAGTCCCTTGATCATCTCAGCAATGGCCTGAACTTCCATAGTTGCACCAGACAGTGTAGTGACAAATGGAATGTTCAGTTCTACCGCTAATCTTCTCATCATGTTCCCATCAAGGACTGCTCCACCTGAATTGGTGGGAGTATTGATGATCAATTGGATCTTGCCGTCCCTCATCAGATCCAAGGCATCAGGAGAACCCTGTTCTGCTATCCTGTAGGCGCTATTGACCTCTAATCCCCCCCTCTCTCTGAGGATTGCTGCCGTTCCTCTTGTGGCATAAAGGTCAAATTCCATTTCTCTGAGTGATTTCGCGAGAGGGATAATCGAATCCTTGTCACCATCCTTGACAGTAAGGTATACCCCACCGTGTGTTGGAACTGGAATTTCAGTGGCCATTCTAGCTTTCAAATAAGCAGCAGCAGCGTTTTTGTGGGAACCCATGACTTCTCCGGTGGATTTCATCTCAGGCCCTGGAGCAGGATCCAAACCTCGTAATTTAATGAAGGGGAATACTGGTGCTTTTACAGCCACTGCCTCCTCTTGCCTCTTGGGGATGTTAAGCTCCGAAAGTAGATCGCCCATGGTCAATCTTGCTGCTATCCTTGCAAGCGGTATCCCCGTTGATTTGGCTACAAATGGGAAGGTCCTCGACCCCCTCGGATTCACCTCTAGTACGAAGAGTTCATCGTTTTTTATCGCGTATTGTATGTTGAAGCATCCGATTACACCTAACTCCAAACCTATGATTCTCGTCCATTCTTCAACTTGATCAAGAATCTCTTGCGAGACATTTTGGGTTGGTATAAAGCATGTAGAGTCTCCTGAATGGATTCCCGCCTCCTCCAAATGCTCCATGACGGCCCCGATTAAGACCTCTTTGCCATCACAAACCGCATCGACGTCTAACTCAATCGCATTACCGAGGTACTCATCGACTAGCAATGGTTTCTCTGGCGCGACATATGCTTCCTGCATGTATGCCTCTAGTTGCTTATCATCGGTGAGAACCTCCATGCCTCTGCCACCTAATACGTAGGATGGCCGAATGAGGACAGGGTACCCTATGCTCTCTGCAGCTTTACGGACCGAAATAGGGTCAGTGGCAGTGGCCCCTCTTGGCATCCTTAGGTTATATCTCTTGGCAAATTCCTCAAATCTGTGCCTATCGCTTGCCTCATCGACAGCGTCTGGGGATGTGCCGGCCATCTTCATGGGTACACCCATGTTTTTCAAGTGGCTTAACTGAGCTTCAATTGGCAATGCGAGATTGATTGCAGTCTGCCCGCCGAATTGCAACAAGATACCGTCTGCTCGTTCACGAAGTAAGATTTCCATGACTGACTCTGGAGTGAGTGGATCGAAGTAGAGTCGATCACTGGTGTCGAAATCAGTTGAAACTGTCTCCGGATTGTTGTTGATAATGATTGCTTCGTGTCCCATGTCCCTAATTGCCCCGACAGCGTGAACGCAACCATAATCAAACTCTATCCCCTGCCCTATCCTAATCGGCCCGGATCCAATTACGACTATTCTATTGGTTCCGTCCTCTTTCTCTTGGGGAGTCGGATCCACTCCCTCATGGGCGTTTCCTCCCTCGTAAGTTGAGTAATAGTACGGAGTCACTGCGGCGAACTCGGCTGCACATGAGTCGACCATTCTGAAAACAGGATGGATCCCCAAGGAGTGTCTGTGCTTGGTCAATTCCCCGGGTTTGTCTGGTTCCCTGGTGATGGAGAAACCCCCCATTGCATCTGATATATGAGCGTCTGAGAAACCGTATCCTTTCCACTTTCTGATACGCTCTCCATCTAACTGAGCAATCGAGTGTGACTTCCCATACTCGACGATTTCCTTCTCGATAATGGCCATGGATTGAAACCTGTGAAGAAACCACCTTGTGACGCCACCAGTTGTTTCCCTCACCTTTTCTATGTCCCAGTTTCTTCTAAACGCCTCAAACAATGCGCCCATTCTTCTGTCAGACGGAATTGATAGCCATTTCTCGAGGATTTCCTCGCTGAGTGGGGTGGAAGCTCGTTCATCCATGGTTTCCCCGCCTGCGGCATCTGCCATGGTCAAAGGCCTTGGGTGGGGGGCGCCGTATTCCAAACTTGACCAGGCCTTAAGGAAAGCCTCTTCAAAACGCCTGCCTATTGCCATCACTTCCCCAGTGGATTTCATCGAGGTTCCGATGGTCCTATCTGCCGTTCTGAATTTGTCAAAGGGCCATCTAGGGATCTTGACTACACAATAATCTAACGTGGGTTCGAAGGCTGCTGTCGTCCCATCCCCTGTTATTGGGTTTGGTAACTCGTCAAGGGTGTATCCGACTGCAATCAAGGCAGCCATTCTTGCTATTGGATAGCCCGTGGCCTTCGATGCCAGAGCCGAGGATCGACTAACCCGTGGGTTCACTTCAATGACCCTGTATTCGCCTGTGGATTGTTCGACCGCGAATTGAACATTACAGCCGCCCTTTATGTTGAGCCTGCGTATTAATTTCAATGCCGCGTCCCTAAGGTTCTGATGGTCTTTATCTGACAGTGTTTGTTGGGGGGCAACCACAACAGATTCACCAGTATGCACTCCCATGGGATCTAGATTTTCCATTGTACAGACAATTATCGCATTGTCTGAGGAATCTCTCATGACCTCATATTCGTGTTCTTGCCACCCCAAAATGCTCTCTTCGATCAGCACCTGGCCGATTGAAGAATGCAGGATACCCTGCTGGGCTATCTCAACCAGTTCCCCTGTGTTAAACGCTGTTCCCCCACCTAGCCCCCCTAGAGTGAATGCTGGTCTTATGAGGAGGGGATACGAACCTAGCTCCTCAGCAGCTGCTAATACTTCCTCGACAGTGCTGCAGGCTATAGCCTTGCATACCGGGAGGTCGATTCCTTCGCAGACTTTCTTGAAGCGATCGCGATCTTCTGCATCGTCTATAGCGTCAAGATCGCAACCGATCAACTCTACCCCCAATCGGGCCAAAGTCCCATCGTGGGCAAGGGCTGTGGCTATGTTCAGAGCCGTCTGACCGCCCATTCCAGCCAATAAAGCATCTGGAGATTCGATTTCCAGTATCCTTGTGACTACCTCGGGCAGCAATGGTTCGATGTATATTTTATCTGCCATTTCAGGATCATTTTGGATGGTTGCGGGGTTAGAGTTGATTAATATCACCTCATAGCCGTCATTCCTCAAGGCTCGGCATGCCTGTGATCCAGAAAAATCAAACTCAGCAGCTTGACCTATTCTAATGGGGCCGGATCCTAGGATCACAATACGATGTAGATCGTCTCTCCTTGGCATTATGCTTTACTCCTTACTTTTTGAGTTGATTTTAGGTAGAGTTTCACCATAGACTCAAACCTATCGAAAAGGAGTGAGGCATCATGGGGCCCTGGGCAAGCTTCTGGATGAAATTGGATCGTAAAACATGGCTTGTCTAAGAGATCGAGACCCTCTACCGTCCCATCATTTGCATTGATGTACCTTACTTGAAATTCTGAGTCTAGTATATTCTCACCAGAGTTTGAGAGAATGCCCGAGGGGTGTGGAGCTAACATCCCCCTAGCGGGGTCCTCAACCGCGAAACCATGATTCTGACTCGTGATGTGTACCTTATTTGACTCCAAATCTAGAACTGGTTGGTTTGCCCCTCGGTGCCCATACCTGAGTTTGTATGTTCTCAAACCAGCGGCGAGACCCATGAGCTGGTGGCCTAGGCAGATTCCCATGACTGGCAATCCCATCCTCACTGCCTCTGCCAGGCTTTCTTTGGCATTTCTTGCTGCGCCGTCGTGGGCAGGGTCACCAGGCCCATTTGAAGCGAAAAACGCTGAAGGATTCCATCTAGTGATGATGTCATTGAACGGCATATTCGCCGGACACCACACGACTTCGAACCTCTTGCAAAGTTCCCTTAATATGTTGTACTTTATTCCGCAATCTAAAACGGCAAGTCGAGTCAATGGCAGGCCGTCAGCAGTGGTGGCACCTGGATTGATGATAACCGATTCAGATATAGTGACCTCCGCGACCAAGTCTTCTTTATCTGGTGGGCTCATTGATTGAAGAGTCCTGAGCATCGTTTGTTCTTCTTCGATTGGCCCGAAGATTGCGAGCATAGTGCCATGTTCCCTGACTTTCCTTGTAAGGGAACGAGTGTCGATGTCGCATATTCCTGGGACCTGATGTGTGTGAAGAAAGTCGTGGACACTACCAATCGAATCACGGTGATCTGGTGTTAGCATTAATTCCCTACAGACTACACCTCTGGGGTGTATTCCTGAGGATTCACTCAAGCCTTGGTGAATTCCATAATTTCCGAGCAAGGGCCAAGTAAAGGTCAAAATTTGGCCCCTGAATGATGGGTCTGTCATACTTTCTTGATAGCCTGCCATCCCAGTGGTGAAAACTAACTCGCCCATCCCGATTCCACATGATCCGAATAACCTTCCTTCCGCCCTAGTTCCATCTGCGAGAAGCAGGATCCCCTTTGACCCGGTGAAGGGGGATCTTGTGGATATTGCAAGTAGATGATCAGCAGCATCGTCGAATATTGGTGCATCAGAGACTCCATGTTGACCGAGCCCGGGGCTGAAACTGCCACGACTCGAGTGCTTTGACATCAGTTATGTTGGCAGAATACGATTATTATACATTCACAAATTTTATTTCGTTTTGTCAATTATAGACTTTCCACTTTTGGAGGGTAGAACCTTGATAATTGGGTCAGAAAAACTACTTTCCAATGCCACTGACCTAAACCATTCTGACAGAGTGATGGCCAGAGCAGCGACCTCGGAATGTGGTTGGTTCCCGACTGAAATGTTGTAGTCAGCGATCCCGAATAGTTCGCCTGGAACTTTGGCACCGCCAACCACAAATGCAACTGGGCGATCACGCCTAATTCTAGGCAGAGTCTCTGAGTGACTTTCACCATACATGGTCAAATGCACTACTGTCCCGGGCAGCCTATCGGGACCACCCATTCTGAATTTTTTTAGATAGCCCATGGGGTTTTTTTCAAATCGAGAAGTGAATTCCCCGCCGAATCTTTCGGACACTCCTGAAAGTGTCTCCACAATGCTTGGGTCATGATCTCCAAAGATGATCATTCCATTTGCCCCAAGGGCCCTTGCGGTGAGACCTAGGTGAGAGGTCATCCTTCTGTCACGATCGACCCTATGGCCCAATCTGATGACATCAACTGGAGGCAACCAACGCATGTCCACGGCTCACGGGAAGGGTGATGACACATCATCCTCACCCTCATTGTACTCCTTCGCCACCTCAAAAACGTCGAATGGCAGATAGTGGTGCTGACCCAAGACCCAAGATAGCAATATTGCGCTTATCCCGCTCATGACCGCGAGGTAGGTTAACAGGGACAGCACAGCAAGACGGGCAGTTGCGGCGAGAGCGACTGTCACCTCGTCGATTGAACCGACGAGGAGCAGGCCTAATGGTTCTATGATTAGATAAGCGACGAGTAGGGCTGTACCGCCTCCGAAGAGAAGGGCTCCTGGGGTACCCCTATAGCTCCCAAAAACGAATACTGCAGTGGAGAATAGAACTAAAATCGGGACTATGATGCTGGCTGCGTGAAATTCGAGGCCAAGGAGCGAGTTAGGGATATCTGAATCCCCAAGTTGTGAGCCTCCCTTTGCAACTGTTATCCACCATACCAATCCAGCTGCCATTGCATAAGCACCAGAAAGTAGTCCTGCATTAGTCATTAGATTTCTCATGTTGTGAGAATCCGTAGGATTGTGCCTTAATACAATGGATTGCATTAATTCTGCAGTCTCTGGTGGAATGTGGTTTTCAGTAGGGTCTTCGGAGGTGCCCTCTTCCATCATTGGGCCTTATCGCATTCCATTACATCATAAAGCCAACGTCGTTTCCGGCACCCGTGAGCGTGGACTTGGGGGGTCAAGGGTTCCTCGGGGAAGCCCATGTTCCAGTATTGATGGGAGTGGTGAACACAACTCCGGACTCATTTTTCAGTGGATCTCGGCACTCGGGGGTCCAAGACGGCATAACACGCTCCATAGAGATGATCGAACAAGGGGCATCGATAATTGACATCGGGGGCGAGTCCACCAGACCAGGGGCTTCCATGATATCAATTGAGGAGGAGTTGTCCAGGGTGATCCCCGTAATCGAGGGCATTCTTGAGGCTCGGCCGGAGGCTTTCATTTCAATTGACACCAGTAAACCAGATGTGGCTAGACGTGCAGTGAATTCTGGTTGTAAGATGGTCAACGATATTACCGGCGCAATTGACCGGGAAATGGTGGACCTCGTCGCCTCCACTGGAGTTTGGGTTTGTGTAATGCACATGAAGGGTGTGCCACGTACTATGCAGGATGATCCACAATATGGAGACGTGATCGAGGAAGTCAGGGGTTTCTTGTCCTCCAGAGTTTCTGCCCTGATCGGGGCAGGAGTCGCGCCAAACAAGATACTCGTAGACCCTGGAATCGGATTCGGGAAAAATATCCAACATAATTTGGAACTCCTGAGAATCGGTAGAGGGCTTATTCCTCATGAAGGGGTTGGCATCTTGTGGGGTGTCAGCAGAAAGAAAATGTTCGCTGACTTACTCGGTAGAATGTCTGCTGAGAAGAGGCTGGCGGGAACGCTGGGTGTCGCCGCTGCAGGGTACTTCTCTAAAATTGATGTGCTAAGGGTCCATGACGTAGAGGCTCACTCTGACTTATTACGGTCACTGCATTCGATCCACTACGGAGGCATGGATCGATGAGCATCCCACTGTTGGATTTAACCCCGGAAATTAGGGTAGTTGGTACAGCTCACGTTAGTAAGAAATCCATAGAGTTGGTACAAGATCAAATCTCGGAATTCAAACCTGATTTAGTCGCAGTCGAGCTTTGTTCATCTAGATTGTCCTCTCTCCAAAATCCCACGGCGTTGGATGATGAAGACTTGCTATCGATCATTAAGGACGGAAGGTCTGGAATGATATTGCTACAATCCGCCCTTGCTAGCCAGCAAAGGAGGATGGGGATAGAACATGGAGAAAAGCCCGGTGCTGAGCTGTTGAGGGCCATCGACATAGCTCAAGAAAATGAGATTCCCGTGGAACTTATCGACAGAGACATCGTAACCACGCTGAAAAGGGCTTGGAAGAACATGGGATTACTCGAGAAATTTAGGGTGCTTAATGCATTACTTTGGGAAGACGATGATGAGGATGCAGAAGACATAGAATCTCTTTTGGAAGACTCGGATATGCTGACCAAGGTACTAGAGGAGGCCAGGGACGTTGCCCCAAAGGCTGGTTCTGTCCTGATAGACGAAAGAGACAGCTACATGGCTAATAGACTCAGTATGCTATCAGAAAGAGGGAGGATACTCGCAGTAGTTGGGGCAGGCCATCTTGCGGGAATTGAAAGGTCATGGAGCTCTTCCCAAAATTCGGATCCTGTTGCCGTGATATCAGAATTGGACAGGACCCCTAGATCAGCAAGATGGCCTAGAGTATTGGTGGGATTAATCCCTGTAATATTAATCGGTTTTCTGGGTTGGATGTGGTATGAGGGGGATCTCGAGGGCATCGGGGATACACTTGGGTACTGGATGGTCGCAAACGCAGCGTTGGCAGGAGTAGGGGTGGCCCTTGCTGGGGGGCATCCAATCTCTATACTAGTCGGGGCAGTCGCTTCCCCATTCACTTCCTTGAATCCGGCTTTGGCTGCTGGATGGTTCGCAGGCTACACCCAGTATAAAATGCAAAAGCCAACTGGTCTTGATGCAAAAGAATTTCTCGTAGTGGAGGATGTAAGGAGCCTGTGGGGAAATCGCGTGGGCAGAATTCTGCTTGTCACAGCGTTTGGCAACCTCGGATCTTCGTTGGGTGCATGGCTAGCCGGCGCTGCGATACTCGGTTCTGTACTAGGCTAGGCTTGTGGGGCAGCCTCGATTCCCCAGTCGAGTCGCGCCCAGCTCCTTTCATGGATGTAGTAGAGAGCCATTTTGGTCACAATCTCAAGACTTGCCACGGTAGCTGCCAACGTGGTGGCTTCCCCTCCGGATATCCCCATATCTGACCCGAACCATTTTGCGGCCAGGAAGGTGAGGAGGAATGTGTCCGAAGTGGCAATTAGTCTCCAAGTCATAGTTTTCACTAAGCTTCGCGTGGGCGATGCATGATCCATGGTTGGATGAAAAAGTCTCTAGATTTGTCAATTTCGGCTAGACGGATTCAATTAGAACGGCTATACCTTGGCCGCCACCGATGCAAGCTGTTGCGATTCCTAGGCCTCCACCAGATCTCCTAAGTTCCAATGCCAATGTAAGGAGTAGCCTTGTTCCCGTGGCTGCTAGTGGATGGCCAAGTCCCACGGCACCGCCATTCACATTCACTATGCTCTGGTCTATTCCGAGGTCTTTCATGCAAGCAACAGCCTGACCTGCGAAAGCCTCGTTAATTTCCCAACGTGACACATCGTCGATTGAAGCACCTGCCCTATCTAGCGCCAACTTTGAGGAGGGTACGGGCCCATATGCCATAATCGCAGGTTCTAGACCGACGATCCCCCATGAAACAATTCTGGCCAATGGTTCATCGCCATCCGATTTGGCTCGATCGAGGGATTTCACAACAACAGCAGCAGCGCCATCAACGATCCCGGATGCGTTCCCAGCAGTGACCAGAGAGTCGGGGCCGAAGTGCGTACGGAGATTGGATAGGCTTTGTTTTGTTGTTCCCGGAACGAAGTGGTCCTCATCTTTTGGCCCTATTGTCTTACCATCGACTTGGATTGAGACGATCTCCTCAGACCAGGTTCCTGTTCTGATACTTTCTTCGGTTCTTTGATGGCTCAAGGCCGCGAAGGCATCCGCTTGTTCGCGGGTCACATCCATTCTCCTGCAAAGTTCATCGCTTGTTTGTGCCATGAACTTGTTCGATATTGAATCCAGAAGATTCGTGAACAAGTAATCCTCCATGTCTTTATCGAGAGTGTCTCCATTTCTCGGTGGTCTGCCAAGTCGATTTATGTGACGCGTGCCCCTTAGTACCATGGGTGCCTGACTGAGATTCTCCATTCCTCCAGCAACCACCGTATCGGCCTCACCGAGCATTATCATCTGGGCTGCGGAGACAACTGATTGAGCGCCACTCCCACAAAGTCGATTCAATGTCAACATAGGTGTTTCTTGAGGGATGCCGGCCCTAAGACCTGCATGTCTGGCCCCAAAAATAGCTTGACCAGAGGTCTGCAATGCGTGTCCCATGACTACATGATCCACAGATTTGGGGTCAGTATTCGTATGTTCGATTGCGCCCTTAATTACCTCAGTTCCAAGTTCCTCTGCAGATATTTCTGAAAGTAGTCCACCTTTCTCACCATCGCCTCTTTTTCCCCCAGACCATTCACAAAATGGGGTTCTCTTCCCTCCAACAATTACGACTTCCTTTCCCATGGCCCACGGGAGGTGATGGGCTACATGAGGATAACTAGGGCAATGGCCGAAGCCAGCATCATACATACGGTAGATACGGAACCTGCAATCATGATGGGCTTTGACACATTCAATAGCTCCCTGGGACGAATGCTCAGACCAATTAAAATCAAAATTGGCACCATCAACAGGCTTCCAAGGTGCTCGATATTTTGGGCAATAGTTTCCGGAAGTAGGAACGAGGACAAAATTGATGCGAGGATGAAACCTGGCAGAAACAATGGGATTCTTGAGATTCCGGAGGAGATTTTGTTGCCGGATTCACCATTTTCTGACGAGTAGATAATTGCCGCAGGCACTACTATCAGAAGCCCAAGTACCCTAGTTAGTTTTGTTCCGGATGCTAGTGATAACGCATCACCACCCATGGCTTCGCCTGCCGCAATCGCCTGAGGGACCGCATGAACTGTAGATCCTGCCCAAATCCCAGCTGATTCTGGCTCGAAACCTATTGCACTAGCAAGTAGTGGAACCGAAAGGAATGTTGCAAGCCCTAGTATGTTAATCACTGCCAGAATAGATCCTGTTTGCTTAGAAGACAATCTTAGGCTTGGTGCTACAGCAAGCACCGCACTATTGCCACATATCGCCCCTCCAGCCCCTAGTGCAAAAGCCTCCAGTCGATCTATCCCAAGTATCCTCGAGATTAGCAGTGTACAACTAAATGCTGCAATAATTGTAATGATGATTGTGTATAGTCCTGCGACTCCGATTTGATTCGATAATACCATATTTATGTCCAATCCAAAGCCTAGCAAGATGATCGCTAGGGGAAGAATCAGATTTGTCCAATTCTTGTTTGTGTTTGGATCGATATTCAACCTATCTGAGAGGATTATACCGCAAAGGAGGCCGAATGTTCCAGCCCCCAGGGAGAACATCCCGCGTGAATCCAGAATGTAATCCAAACCAACACAGAGGGTGGTTAGAGATATGACTGCTATGATGTGTTGGGATCGAGTCAACGACTCACCGACATATCTACTGTCCTTCTTCGTTATTCATGGTTCCCAAGTATTCAGGCAGGTCCACACCGGCATTTCTTGCGACGTCATGGAGTGGAGGAAGGCTCCGAACCAGACTGCTGATGAAATCCGAGGTGGCAGAGCCATCGGCAGATCCGCCGCCATCCCATACAGTGATGCTGTCGATCTTCAGGTTCTTCACCGCTTCTACCTGCGCTGAGACCATCTCTTCTATCTTCTCAACCATGAGGAGTGTGGCAGCTGCCTTAGCGTCGCCTCCGGTGCTTTTTACTAAGCTCGCATACCCATCTGCTTTGGCCTGCAAAACCTTCTGCACACCCGCAGCCTCAGCCTCATATTGCATCAGCACCGCGTCCGCCTGACCGGAAGCTATTCTCCTTTGTCGCTCAGCCTCGGCCTCTGCGGCTATCTCGATCTGCTGTTTCTGGATGTTCTCCCTAACGATGTCGCTAGCACGCAACCGCTCTTCTTCCTCGACGTACTTCGACTTTTGAATCTCGGCCTCTGCTTGCGCTTTTGCGATTTCCGCACGCTGCTTGGCCAGAGCCTCTGCTTCCGCGAGATCGGCATTGACCCTTGCGATTTGCGCTTGGGATGAGTTCTCACCCTCAACGGCAATGGCTTCCTGTTCGTTGACGAAAACACGCTGATCGGCTTCCGCGGCTTTCTTACCTTTCTCTGCTTGAGCCATATTCTCTGCGACCTGGATCTCTCGTGCTCTGTCTGCCTCAGCGGAACCAACAGCACCATCCCTCTCTGCATTTGCCACATCTACACGGGCCCTCTCTACTGCCTCTGAGGCTGCCTTCTTCCCTATGCTCTCGATGTAGTTGGATTCGTCAGTGATGTCTACGATGTTGACGTTGATCAGGTATAGACCCACCTTGTTCAACTCAGCATCCACATTGGTCCTGATGAGGTCCAGGAAAGCATCTCTGTCTTGGTTGATCTGTTCAATTGTTAGCGTTGCCACAGTGAGCCTTAGTTGTCCGAAGATGATCTCTTTTGCCATCTCTTCGACTTGGTCAAGGTTAAGTTCAAGCAATCTTTCTGCTGCTGAACTCATGATCCGTGGATCGGTGGAGACACCGATGGTGAATGTGCTGGGGACGTTTATCCTGATGTTCTGTTGTGAGAGTGCATTCCTCATGTCGATGTTGATTGTCATGGGAGTGAGCGAGATGTAGCTGTAGTCCTGTATGAGGGGCCAAACGAGCGTAGCACCGCCGTGGATAACCTTGGAGGCCTCTGAGCCAGCGGTTCTTCCGTAGATTACCATGATTTTGTCTGGAGGGCACCTCTTGTATCTCTGTGCAAAGAAAATTACCACAGCGACCAGAAGGAGTATGCTCACGAACATCAAAACGCCAACTGCTGCTGCTGCTCCTCCTCCGTCATCCTCCTGTGCGGCAACAGAAGGAGCCAAGAAAAGGGCGTTCATCACAGCGAGAACAGTCACGCGGCCTAGATGGGACATGACCTCCACTAGATGAGGATGGATATGAAGGCTGTGCCGTCATTTGGGTTATTCGTATGCCGAAGTTACTCTTCTTCGGGGTTGTATACCACTGGCTCCACCATCAGAAGGGTGCCAACCACTGCCTTCACCATCACCGTTTCTTCGTTGGGAATCATTGATCCGTCGACTGACTTGGCATCATATTGCCTCAGTGAGCCCTTGATACTGACAGAAACTTGCCCGGTTCCGCCTTCTGGGATTCTTAGATAAACCGTGCCACTAACTCCAACTGCATCATCAATCTCAATGGTCCCCTCCGCTTGTAGGGCTATGAAGAACTGAAACACCTTGCCGGTTGCAAACATTGAGGCTCCACCAGAAATGCCTCCTACCAGTATTGCAAGCACCTCTGGCCCCCCGGATTGCATAACTATGATGCCAGTGAGGCCGAAAAACATCATGAAAGCCATAACACCTTGGAACGTCAGTGCCTTGAATGAGGCGTCGGCCCCCATCGCGTCAATGTCAACGCCAAAGACGCCCTCTGCGATATCTCCGATCCCGCCCAAAACTACCACGAGTACCAACCATAGTAGAAAGAGGACGCCCCCAATAAGGGCAGAAGCACCGAACATAAGCTCGACGCCTGTGGCATCCAACAATCCGAAAACAAAGTCGATTATTCCGACCATGCCTCGTCCACAGAGTGTCGACGAATAGTGCTGTCGATAGGATTACTCCCTATTCAGCCATAATCCATACATCTTCTCGAGCGTCAATATCGGGCCTACACTCAACCCTGTGAACATGCCTGCGACGACTATTGAAACTCCATGGTCAAACCAAGTGCTCATTAGCGAATATGAGGACAAGCACACCCCAGCAAGAAGAAGTGGTATCAACACTCTCCGTAGAAATATGTAGTAGCCTCCGAGCCCGTCGAAAGCAGGGTTTCCCGTCACCTGATCAACAATTTTGGCGGCTTTGGACATCATTGTCCCTCAGGAAGTAATTATGCTCCCAAGGACATTCATCGACCCTATAATCATCAGGATAATTGGTACGCTCCACCATCCAGCTCGGTTGGCGACAGTTCGGTCGTCAACCCTCTCAATGCGGCCCTGATCATTCTTGTCCAAGCGAGTCTTCTCCAATTTAGAATAAGAGTCATTGAATTCCTTCTGATACTTGCCAACCGAGGTTAGGAAGTATATGGCGAGGAGTGCCGTGGTGCCGCCAGTCACGCCGAATATCTCTGCAACGGCCTCAACGCCTTGGTCCTGCAGAAATTGCCACAGCATTAACTGAGCCACTGCCAACAACCCAATCATGATCGAGTCCGTTCTGGCCATGTACTTGACAGGCGGGGCTCATTCATCAAATCTTGCCCGAATTTCTTTCACTTGAGGTGCTTGGGCCTTCCATCCCAGATGCCCCATGTGCCTCTCCCCAGCGCGATTAACTCAGAGTCTTGGTTTCTTATCTCACCCTGGACGTGCGCCAAGGAGCGACCTCTCCTGATCACGGTCGCGGTACACAACAAAGTCCATTCGTTCTTTGCAGCATTGATGTATGAAATGTCCAACTGTGCAGTAGCGCACCACTCTTCCTTATCCAAGGATGAGACGACTGCCCCACCCATCGCGGTATCCAACAGAGTCGCATGGAGCCCCCCGTGGGCTACTCCACCCTTGTTTAGGTGATTTTCGCTGACTTGGACCTTGACTTTACATTCCCCTTCTTCCATGGAAACTAGTTCGATGCCGAGGGAGTTCTGAAGTTCCCCGATATGGGGTAAGGACCTGGAACCTCCATCCTTCATTGATACAGGTCAACATTCTCCGCCTTATATTCATGCTGCCCCGGTCTGTACGGCCCACAAACGGCTGTAGAGCCCAGAGGCCTCGATTAGCTCATCATGGGAGCCCATTTCTGAAATCTTGCCTTTATCCAATACTGCAATTCTATCCGCATTGCGTACAGTGGATAGCCTGTGGGCGATTATTATCGTGGTTCTATTCACGGATAACTTCTCAATTGATCTTTGGAGGGCTGCCTCTGTCTCGTTATCGACATTACTGGTGGCTTCATCCAAAACAAGTATTGGGGCATCCTTGAGAACTGCTCTGGCTATTGCTAGCCTTTGTCTCTGCCCTCCAGACAGCCTGTGTCCATCTTCCCCCACGTCCGTTTCCCACCCATCGGGGAGCGACTCTATGAATTCGATCGCCTCTGCGACCTCTGCTGAATTGATCAATTCCTCCTGACTAGCATCGGGCTTTCCATAGAGAATATTCTCCCTGACTGATCCTGGGAAAAGAGTTGTATTTTGGGAAACTAATGCTATTGATCCTCGAAGACAATTGAGTGTCAGATCTTTGACATTAACCCCATCTAACATCACATGCCCGGATTGAGGGTCATGTAGTCGCATTAGGAGGTTCATTAGCGTAGTTTTTCCTGCTCCAGTCGACCCGACGATACCGAGTGTCTCGCCCGGTTTGATGGTCAAGGAAAGTCCCTCATATACAGGGCTTCTACCCTGGTAGGAGAAGGTCAGGTCTTTGAATTCGATATTCCCTGAGATTTCTTGAATCGTCACATCCCCCTCCACGATGCCAATGTCCGTGTCCAAGAGATCTAACACACGAGTCGTTGATGCCATTGCCCTTTGGTAAAGGTCGAAGGTTTGTCCCAACCGCGTCAGTGGCCACAAAAGACGCTGGGTGATAAACACAATCACACTGTATGCCCCGATTGATAGCCTGCCATCCAAGGCCATCCATCCGCCGACCAACATGTTAGCCGTGAAGGCGAATAGGATAGCCATTCTAATCAATGGGACGAATGAGGCGGATAGTGTGATTGCGGATTGGTTGGCTTTGAGGTATGTCTCAGAGGCCTCCCTTACTCTCTCTATCTCTCGCTTTTCTGCAGTGAATGATTTGATGGTGGTTATCCCGCTCAAATTGTTATTCAAAAGTGAATTAAGATCGGCCACTTCCTCTCTGACACGAGTGTACCTCTCTCCTATTCTTCTCTGAAACATAAATGAGCCTATGACAATCACTGGGACTGGAATTATTGCCAATATCGCCACCTCGGGCGCGATTAGGAACATAATTCCACCAACCACAACAACGGTTGTGGCCACCTGAAGTAGGTCCGTAGCCCCTTGGTCGAGGAACCTCTCAAGTTGATTTACATCATCGTTCATGATGGCCATCAAACCCCCTGTAGTTTGTTGAGAGAACCATCGCATTTCCAGATCTTGTATATGTTGGTATGCGGACATTCTTAGCTCATGCTGAGCGGTTTGGGCGAGATTTCGCCACAAAACCGCATAGAAGTACTCAAACAGTGATTCTAGGACCCATATTACGACGGTCAAGGCCACAAGTATCAGGAATTGATCGCGGGGGTCAGACCAACCCAACTCGCCAAGGAACGATTCTTCCCTCAGGGCTACTACATCTACCGCAATCCCAATGAGCACAGGGGGGGCAAGATCCCAGAATTTGTTCAATACCGAACAAATCGAAGCCAGAATAATCCTTCCTCTGTGTTCCCTGAGTTGGGAGATTAGCCTTGCTAGGGGGTGGTGGTTCCGGCTCACAAGTAGCCGAGGAAGCACCCCCGCTTAAGTTACTATTTTCCTGCCTTATCGTATAGACCCTAAAATACCGTACCAGTCCAATCTTCTGCCCAGAGATCCCAGATCCCCGCTCCGATAGTTCCAGTTGCGTTAGTTCGTAATGTCAGCCTATCATCCGAGGACAATAGGCCGTCGATGTCTGAATCAAACCAGTCCAATTCCCACCAACTGCCATGAGTGTCTGTGATGTTTTTTGGGGCGTCAGATAATCGTATCAATGCAGTTGTGGACAGAGATCCATCATTTTCGCTGAGGCCATGTACTTCGAGTTCACTTGGTAAGACCTCCATGATGAATCCTTCCGGGATCACTGTGGTCCATTCCGTAGCATCCTCCAAGTTGTATGGATTTGTAGGAAAGGTGACAGCTGAGGGAATTCTTGGGACATCACTTCTCAAATCGATTGAAACATCTTGGCCTGTCTCTATGTCTAGCCTGAAAGAGGTTCCATCCTCAAGATTGAACATTTGAATGCCCACTAACAAAGGCGGGTCGCCCACCAATTCTAAAATCGAAGAAATGGACCCATCATTTGCCGTCGCTATTTGTTGTGTTGAGGGGATATCAGCGGTGATTGTCCACTCAAACCCGGAAAAAATAGATGGGTCAAACCCGAAGGGAGGATAATTCCCATCGGGGTCTGCCATGGCTTGTAGTGCAAGCAGGGCGAACGGGTCTACATATTCGGGGCTAGCATCTCTTCCTTGAAACCACGCTGACCCCACTCGGATGTTGGTCATGTTGCCGGAAACTACCTCCTCAGTGTCCAACTGTGTCCCCTGAATGCTAATCGCCATCCCAATGGATGACTTTTGTAAGGCATCTTGTTTGGCGACGTTCCATCGAATCGAGCCTTGTTGACTGTCCCCCTGTGACGAGACCTCAGTAAGAGTCGATACCCGCAAGTCATCATGCATCTCGGCAAGATATAGAATATCGAGAGCATCGGGAGAAGAAAGAAGCTCATTCAAGGAGTCTGAGTCTAATTTCCAGCAATTCTCAGTGCATATCGTCTCGTCAGAGAGGCAGCCAGTCAGGCTCATCGTGAGAAGCATCGTCGTGACGATGAATGCTCGCATATGCCTCGGATAGGGGGTCTTGAAATGAGGTTTCTGAATCGGGGTTCCCTTGATATCGTAAGGATGCTTCGTAGGATCGGGAGTCGCAATGAACAACCTACTTGTCGTGTTTAAGAAAAATCACGAACAGGTCCACGACGGTGCCCTGAGTACTGTGATTTCGACCTTGGATAAGGCTAAACGAACCTATGGATTTGACTTCAGGACTGTTCCTAGGGAGGAGGTAGAAAGGGACGATTTCGTGGGTCCAGAGGCAGTGATTGTTCTTGGGGGAGACGGTACTTTGACTTCCATTGCCCACTCAGTGGACGATCAAACATTAGTCATGGGGGTAAACAGTCACCCTATGGACAGCGGAGGAAGCGGGTCTTTCGGATTCTTCATGGGAAGCGACCCAACTCGGTTTCCCCAGGACTTGGATCATCTCTTGAGGGGCTCTTGCATAATCAACACAATTCCAAGACTTCAGGCAGAAATAATGTCAACCTCTGGGAACATAATCAGATCCGACCCCGCATTGAACGATCTTCTTGTGGCCAATACACACCAGTATCAACCCTCGAAGTATCGCCTGAAAAGAGGGAGCAACCCCCATTATCCCGAATTGGACGTAAGACAATCCTCATCAGGATTACTATTTTCTACATTCTTAGGCCAGGGCGCATGGTTCAGGCATGTAGTAGATCTTAGCATGTTTGAATTCTCTATGAGCGAGGTGAATGATCACTATCTCGTCGTCTCTAGAGATCTACCCTCAAACATGAGGGTCGAAGATGGATCCCACTGGGCTTGGACCGATCAAACTACCACATTGACGAGTGATATGCATAGGGGGTACGTGGTAGCTGATGGCTGGGATGAAATCCACTTCACCAGAGGTGCAAGAATCTCAGTAAATAACAATGGTCCTAAACTGAAACTTGTCACCTTTTCTGAGGACATATACAGCAGGGTCTCTGCACTGAAAAGATAAATTCTCAACCCCTTTAGTGGATCACAGAATCTGATTCAGGAACAATTTGGTTCTCTCATGCTTGGGATTCGAAAAGAACTCTTCTGGTGGTGCCTCTTCTATCAAATGGCCCTCATCAAACAAAATACAACGGTCCCCCACTTCCTTTGCGAAGCCCATCTCATGAGTCACTACAATCATTGTGACGTTTGACTTGGCAAGGTCGACCATCACATCCAAAACCTCCTTGATCATCTCTGGATCTAATGCTGAGGTTGGCTCATCGAAAAGCATAATTTTTGGGTCCATAGCCAACGCTCTGGCAATGGCAACCCGTTGTTGTTGCCCTCCTGAGAGGCCGCTTGGATACTTGTACGCCTGCTCTGGTATTCCAACGCGTTCCAGAAGGGCCATGGCCTTGTCTTCTGCTTCAGATTTTGACAAGCCATTGACCTTGATCGGAGCCAATGTTATGTTCTCGAGGATCGTCAAGTGCGGGAATAAATTGAACTGTTGGAAAACAAATCCTACGTCTGCTCTAATCTTCTTTAGATTCGAGACGCTTGTTTTGTCATTCATCCCAATTCCATTCACGAATATCGTTCCAGCACTGTGAGGTTGAAGTCTGTTCAGGGTTCTAATGAATGTGGATTTCCCTGACCCAGATGGCCCTAGAATTACAATTATCTCGCCTCTTTTCACCTCGATATCAATCCCCTTCAATGCCCAAAAGTCACCAAAATTTACTTTCACACCTTCAGTTTTGATTATCACATCTCGCTCACTCATGCTTTTTCCCCTCCTCCATCCTTGATCAATCCAAGTCCCTTCTCGACTCCGATAGAGACCCTAGATAAGTAGAATGCGAAAACCCAGAAGACAACCGCGGAGAAATATAAGGGTTCAAGGAAGTACCCCAAGAATGACAGGTCTGTGTTAGGCATGTCCTTGGCAATCTTGAAGAAATCAAGAATATTGATTATAAAAAGGAGAGTAGTATCCTTCCAAAGTCCGATGAACTGACTGACAATTGTAGGCAGAGTTGTTCGAATTGCGTTGGGTAGCTCGACCAGTCGCTTTGTCTGGATTGGAGTCAAACCTAGAGCCACAGCGGCCTCTTTCTGCCCGCTGTCCACAGCCTGTAAGCCTCCTCTGATGACCTCGGCGATGTACACACCGCCGAATAAGCTGAAAATTACCATCATCCTGATGATATTGTCAAAATCCTCAGGATTGGAAAATAGAGGGTCCACGATGTCGGGGAGGAGATACATCGCAAAGTACAGCCAACAGATCAAGGGGCCTGAACGGACAATCTCGATAATGGATACAGACGGCCATTTCAAAATTGGGAGTTTGCTTTGGCGGCCGAAGGCGAGGAGGATGCCAACACCGAGGCCTAATACACAGCCTGCAGCTGCTACTATGATGTTAACGAATAAGCCGCCCCATTCAGATGGGGGGACTCCGGGCTCTGTCAATGGACTGAATAGCGAGCCGATTACGGGTATCATCTCAAGGTAGGCCGCGATTGACTGAAGGAAATTAGGGGGATCCATGATGAATATCGTCATCATGAAGTCAAACACTGCCAGGAGTAGAATGAGTCGTTTTACACGGTTTACCTTGTACTCTTCTGTGATGTTTGAGTAATACCTGAATATGGCAAATGCGAAAATCCCGATGGCCGTTGCGTACCCCAACTTAATTCGAGCATTATTGACATCATAGTTGGCATACTCCGGATTGAGTGCATACGCAAAGATCACCAGGGTTCCTACCAGGAAGTACATGGAGAATGTCTTTGTCTTGGTCTTTGAGAGACCGTATGCAGCACCGAATAGTCCCCAGGTCAGATAGATCACCGGCCATAATCTCCAGTTCTGAGATGGAAGGTAATCTTGGGTCATTGCCTCTGTCATCCTCGCCCCTAACAATGTCAATACCCTGTTAGCCCAAATTATGTCCCACCTCATCGTTAGTAGAGCAATATCCAGAGAAAGTTCCACTACGTAGTAAACTGCCATAGCCGAACCCACGCCTAGGAGAGCGATAGAGGGGGTGCGAAGGAACGTTCTTTTGAGAATGGTAAGTGTTAGTATCCAAATTAGGAATGATTGGAAAAACGATGTCCCTATGGAATATAGCAGCCTGTCTGAGCTAGACACCCTCTCACTCAAGTCCATGGAATAGTGGCTTGAAAACTGAAGGACGAACCAAATTGACCCTACGGCCAAAGCAAGATACGAGAGAATGATGTCTTTGTCAGTGCCCTCTTCGGACGACCTGCCTGTGAAACCGACCTCGACATCCAACAGAGCGATCTCGAAATCAGACCTTGGTCTGGGAGCACGACCACTGAATGAATCCAAACTCATATCCTCACCCTGGTCACCCTCGCGTTGTATGCATTCATGAATCCGGAGATTAGCAGGCTCCCCGCTTGATATGTGATGAGTAGTAGTATGAACAGCGGTATCAGTTTCCCGACGTTATTCATCATCACGAATATAACATAAAATACATCACTGTATGCTACGATTATGGCAAGACTACTGTTTTTCCACACGTTCATGTATTGACTGTTCAGTAGTGGAATCATACTCCTAAGGGCCTGTGGCAGTATAACCAATCTCAATCTCTGGTATGGCGTTAGTGCAAGAGACACGGCAGCCTCCACTTGCCCCCTGGGAAGAGATTGTATGCTGCCTCGGACTATCTCCGCGACTACGGACGCGGTGAATAATGTCAAACCCATCACCATCGCAGTGAACATCGGTGTGATCTCGAATGCCGTGCTTTCGATTACAGCCCATGATGCTGGACTTTCTGGGATTGGTTTTACGATCTCAGGGGTCGTTGCACCTTGGACCATCAAAGCAATTCCAAGTACGGTCGTAGCACCCCATATACCGGACCTTTGCAGAACGGCCCTGTTGGAGTCATCAACTCCATCTCTCCCCATTATCCTGAATGTAATCCAGACAAAAATCAGAAGTATGAGGAACAGTCCAAGCCTCCAAGTTTCTGTAGTAAGTGTCCAAATCCCCTTATTACTGTAGTATATCCAACCATTGAGGTTAGCCTCTTCTCTGAAAAGTGGGAGTGTCTCGCCTAGTTGGGTAGCGATTAGGAACAGCAGGACGGCTAGTGGGAGGTTCCTAAAGACCTCTACGTACACTGTTGCCATCGATGAAGCGAGTTTGTTTGATGAAAGTCGCATCACGCCGATGAAAATTCCCAATATCGTGCAAAGCACTATGCTCAGCAACGTAACGCGTGCAGAATTTACTATTGCAGCAATGTAGAATCTCCACCTGGTATCTTCCCCAAACACTGCGTCAACCGGCCATACGTTGATTATGAAGGAATTCAGGTTATTCATGAAACTCCAATCAAGATTCCATCTTTCCCTTGTGACTGTATCAGGATTATTTAGAAGCAGCAAAATTCTCATTGTCACGAACAGGACTGCGGGAATAGAAATCATGAAGACAAGCGCAGAAAATCTCCTATCTTGTTCTCTTGGATCCCCCGACTCAGATTTTATGATCGCCCATGCGGCGATCGCAAGAATCACTATGGAGGCAGAGAAAATCTCGACCATGTTTTGTCTGAACGCCATCGGCGTAGAGGTCAGGAAAAGGGAAAGGAAAATGAAAGTCCCCGTTGGAATTCCCGACCTGAGGTATTGGCCTTTCGAGGCTCGTACTGATAGGATGTCTGGCATGTCCCCCAACAATAGTAGGTAGGATGCAAGCACTGGAACTCCAATTATTAAGAATGGAAGACCTTCTGTTGGAGTAAAATCCAAAATGGATATCATTAACTGTATTACCAGCACCGAGAGGATGCCAAACAAAGAAGTCGAATAGCCATTCAGATTTCTTAATTTGATAATGTTGCCAAATTCATTAATTGCCAATAGAAATAGCATCAGGATCGCTGCACTGGCCCACCCTGCTACTTGATTTTCTCCGATGTAAGAGGGATTGAGCTCAACGCCATTAACAACAAAACTACGGGATAAATCGGTTATCGTGGCTATGGTGGGGGTTAGTGTTTTCGAACAGTATGACCATAGCAACCAGATTGAGATGCCGTAGATAATAGTGGAGGCCAAGTAGGGAGATGGGTCCGATCTGATCCTAGTCGCTTGAGACTTGGCCCAATTTGAGAGACTACTTGGTGTGGTTGGATTTAGGATGGTTATAGCCCCCTTATGAATAAATGTCCCCGAGGGAGGCGAGTAGCCCCCCTCGAGGAGTTTGGTGTTGCCTCAGTCAATCGCTAGAGTATTCAGCGCATTGGAGGAGCGAACTGAAGTCCGCCCTCAGAGACCAGTGCGTTGTCGGTACCAGCGCGGTCTAGGACGCAACCTGTCATGGCCGCTGAGCCGGAGTGACCGTCGTATGTACCGTCACAGAACGAGTTGTCATAGGCCTCTCCATAGTTTCCTACTGCACTCAAGACGCTCTGCATCCATGTGTCTGGAAGTGGGTTAGCTTCTGTGCCAAGTCCGAGGTTGCTGTTTAGCAGCCTGTCGACAGCTGGTACAGAGGTATCAGCCGTTGCATAGTTGTCAGATGTTATGGACATCTCCTCGGCGGTGACCATGCCGAACCATACCCACTCTACAACGTCCTTCCAGTCGTCATCGTTGTCTCTCACAGCTGCTGCGAGAGGCTCCTTTGATAGGAGTTCGGGAGCGATCCATAGCTGGCAGTCAGCGCAGGTCCCATCCAACTCCAGGGTGTACTTCTTGGCGACCATTGCAGACATGTCCCCGGTGAATGCATCGCACTCACCAGCGACTAGCTTCTGGGTACCCTCGGCAGCGTCAGCGACGCCCACCACAGTTGCACCGACGCTGTTCACGGTGTTCCAGTCTGCTAGGTTTCCTTCCGTTGTCGTACCTGTCCCGACGCAGATGTTTGCTCCGGTTAGTGCGCTTGAGGTGTAGGAATCTGCACCTGGGTTGCTGACGGCGTCTCCTCTGATTAGAATCCCCTGACCGTCGTAGAAGTTGATTCCAGCAAAGTCAGCGTTGAGATCAGCATCACGGGAAGTCGTCCAGGTTGTCGTCCTGATTAGGACGTCAATTTCTTCGCTGGCGAGCTTCTCAAACCGGTCTTGGCTTGAAGCGGGTATCCACTCGATTTGAGTCATTGGGTCAAGGCCAATTGCAGCTGCAATAGCCTTGCAGTACTCTACATCTAGTCCGGATCGGACCCCGTCAGTGGACAGGAATCCCATGCCCCACTGGCTCTCTTTGACTCCACACTTGAGGGAGTCGCGGGCCATAACAGTGTCAAGGGTGCTAACAGGTGTCGCTTCCGCTATCCCCGCCAATCGGCCCTCTTCACGAGCCTGGTCGACGTCATCTTGTGTTAGTCCGTCATCGTCTCCGCCGGTGCACCCAGCGAAAGCCGCAGTCATCATTGTCAGCATAAGTGTAGCAGCGATCAGTCGTTGCATCATCTGCATGAGAATTGGTACCATATATAGAGATTCGGCAAAAAACGGAATCAAGTGTTGTTCTGATACCCAAATCATTCTGGTTTTGAGCGTGATTAAAGAATTAAACTGGTTGGGCGGTGGGGCGACTAAGTCGCCCCACCAATCCCGGTTTCCAGAGTTACGTAGGAGGTGATCCATCTGCAGGTTCCCCTACAGATACCTTGTTACGACTTAACCCTCCTTGTCGAA
>DAVU01000006.1 GCA_002505695.1 Euryarchaeota archaeon UBA487 | reverse complement strand
GGAATGATGCCTGATGATGAAAACACTCCGAGTCTGGATGACTTTTTCAATCACTTTGATACCGATGGTGACGGACATCTAACGGCAACTGAATTCATAGACGTCAACGATGTTCACGATGATGATCAGGATGATGTTCAAGCCATGTTTGATATGTATGACAATGATGAAAGTGGCGGTCTAGATTATTATGAATTCGAGCCTCTTTACGATATGATGGTAGACAATGATGATGGCGACCATCATGAAACAGAAGAAGATGCAGGTCACCACCACCATGGAGATGGAGACTATCACCATGACCATGTCGATGGGAGCGATGGCCATACTCACGATGATGCTGACAGGCACCACGACCATGATGACGACCAAAGTGACGATGATAGTGACGGTATGGAGCGGAATGAAGCTACTGGATTTGTCGCGGACAATCAGACACTTAACGCTCCGATCACCGACTTTGAAGTTCACTTCCTCAGCGACTGTGAGGAGGAGTACGATGAGGAAGAGGATCAAATGGTTCAGCCGGATCTAAGTACCTGCACAAACGAATTCAGTATTCCACTAACCGGCGGAGAAGTGGAAGGTGTTACGATTACTTACACTGACCACGATGGGGATGGACTAGTATCTCCTGGGGATGAGGTGTCTGTTGAATGGGGCGAATATGACGGTGAGGAGATTGACAAGATGGAGATTTACGATACCTGGGCTTCCCTGTATTCATCAGAATCATCGGCTACTCCACCTGTATTGCCAGGATTCGGAACTGTCTTGGGGGCAATAGCCCTCATTGGGGCCTCAATAGCGTCCCGGAGAGATTAGATTGCGCGTCCAATAGCCCAGACGATACTTCAATATCCAACAGCCAAGTGGCTTGTTCATCATGTCGCTCGTGTCAATGAATGATGTGAAGAGACACTATGAAACTCCTGCAGGTACTGTGAAGGCCCTTGATGGAATTAATCTTCAGATAGACGAGGGAGAAAGGGTCCTTCTCCTGGGTCCCTCGGGATCAGGAAAAACCACTCTTCTGAACTGTATTTCGGCACTGGACAGTCCAACTGCTGGTACATACAGGTTTGCAGGTGAGGAAGTACCAAGGGCTCCTGAAATCCCACTTAGGTGGTGGAATCGAATCACTACCGAGAGCCGCACTGTTTGGTTCGATCCCTTGCGACCTCTCATACGTCTCCTACTCTACCCCTTGCACTACTTCTCTTACTCTCGACCTTTGGCAAAGGCCAGTGAGGAAGCCACTTCATTCAGGAGAGAAAATATTGGATATGTCTTCCAATTTTTCAATCTCATACAGGACCTCACAGTGCTTGAGAATATCACTCTGATTCAGGAGTTGGCAGGAGGCCGTGATGAGGGCCGTGCACGTCACCTGCTCGATCTAGTCGGTCTGAGCGAGGAAGTTGACAGGTTTCCCGCTGAAATTAGCGGAGGACAGCAACAGAGGGTTGCCATTGCCAGAAGTATATCCAAGAGGCCCACTCTTCTCCTTGGCGATGAACTCACTGGGAATCTAGATACTGAGACCTCCGACAAGGTGATGCAAGTCCTCGTCGAGGCCTGTGAGAAGGAGAACATCACGGCTGTCCTGGTTACCCACGACGAATCTCTGATAGTATACGCAACCAGGGTTATCAGGATAGATAGTGGTAAGATAGTATCAGATGAAAAGACAGTTTCAAGCGAGAAAGAGACTATTTCTTGAGGTGGAATAATGTTCAGCTCCTCCAATCTACTGAATAAGAGACTCGCAAGGAGTCTTCGGGGGACAAAACTTCGACTTTCCGCCGTAATAGGCATGATCTTTGTTGGTGTTTTTGCAGGGATAACCTTTGGAGGATACTCAGCAAATTTAGGGCCAATGTACGAATCAATTTACGAGGACAGTGATTCGGGAAGCAATCTAGCGGATATCTGGATTGATAATGAGAGCTCTATTTGGTCTGCTGATCAGGTTCAATCCCTCTGCTCAGAGGTTGAGTCCTCATGGCCCGAGGGAGCTGAATCCCTGGATCAATGCGAGGGCAGGATAGTGATGAACGGTGCGATGTTCCACATGACTGACTCCGGTCAGAATGTGATCAACTCCGTATGGCACGGGATACCTTACGACTCCGATGTAGACAAGCCATGGTTCCCAGACGGACACTCCCAAGGTACGCCGGCTGAGGCAGAGGACGAGATAGTGATTGACGAGCATGTTAGGGAGGCGCTTTCTCTGAGCCTACAAGACGTGGTAACAATTGGGGTAGGGGAGGGAAGTATGAATTTCACAATAGTAGGGTTTGCATACCATCCATTGCATATATACATGGCTCCAGAAGGATCTCTGTTCCCCCCTGAATCAGGCGAGTTCGTCGTTGGCTACCTTTCCAGTTCTGGAATGGAGAGGCTTACGGGCTTGCCCCAAGGATCTGCAAATACCATAGTTCTGGACATATCGGGCACTCCATCCTTCGACCTTTCTGACACTGAGGAGTATGAGGGCGAGGAGTTGGACGGAGTAAAGGAGGCCATCTCCAGTTCTATGGATGAAAATGGCATGGACGGACGAATAAGAGACAGGGGGCAGGTCGAGTCTGTAGAGCTCATGAGGTTAGACCTAGAGGGCACCAAGACGATGGCAGCCCCGTTTACTGTCCTAATCCAACTGATCGCAGCCATAACAATCGCTCTTAGCTTGCAAAGGCTGGTTCAGAGCCAGACTCGTGAGATAGCCATCCTCAGGACCCTTGGATTACCCAGGAAATCGATAATGTCGGGGTATCTGATTGCTCCTTTGGTAATCGGTGGATTCGGCTGTCTAATAGGATCTGTAGCCGGTCCATATGGTATGAACGGAATGCTCGATTTCTATGAGGGAATAGTGGGGATTCCAATAATTGAGAGAGAAATACCCAGTGAAATATACCTCTCAACCACCGGTATCACCATGTCAATAGTTTTCATTTCTGGGGTCTTTCCCGCGTGGAAGGCGACTAGAATAGATCCTCTGAAGGCTCTCGGGGGGAGCTCTGAAATCAGAGTTGGATCAAACTATCTGCAGACTCTAACCGGCTGGATGCCTACCCTACTGGGGCTCTCAGTTCGCTCGAGCCTCAGAAAACCAGCGAGACTTGGGATGACATTCCTTGCTGTAGGAATCTCTCTGATGCTGGCGGGTTCGATTCAGATGATGACAGTCGCATTGAACGATACCATTGTAGGGGGTTTGAGAGAAGGTCAAACCTGGGATGCACAGGTTTTCGTTCAACCCGACGGGGAGTCCGAAGTAGTAGAGTGGGCCATTGATAGAGGCGCCTCATATGAGATAGTTATCGAGGCCCCTGTCGGAACCCTTACGGATTCTTCAGAACTACAAAGAAGCTTCGTTTTAGTGGGACTGGGGGGATATGGAGATGGCGAATCAATGAGGCAGACGGAAATTATTGACGGTTCAGAACCAGCTCCAAATACTGCCATAACAGAGGTCATGATGGATGAGGGGTCATTACAAATGACCGGTTGGAAAGTAGGGGACAGACAATCGGTATCAATATCTGGTAACGAATTGGAAGTTGATATTGTAGGATCTGTGAGAGGGGAGATTTCTAGAACTATGTTCTTCCATCAGACAGACCTGGCAGGGATAATTGGATTCAACGCTACAGCAGTCTACCTTGAGTTCCCAGAGGGGGTTTCCGTTGATGAGGAGCTTGGGAAATTATCCAGTGGAATTCAAGAGAGGGAATCGCTTCTTAGGGGGATAGAATCTCTACTCGATCAACAAACCCAAGTTCTGGGTACGATAATGGTATTGGGATTCATATTCACTCTAGCTGTCATGTTCAATACTATGGTCATGAATCTCGCTGAGAGGGATTTCGAATTGGCTACTTTGAGGGTGTTAGGGGCATCAACTGGCAGCCTTTCTGTAATGCTTCTCTTCGAAAGTACCATTATTGGTTTGATTGGGGGCCTGTTTGGTGTTATCTTCGCCTTCGGTGGCGCTTTAGGTCTGGCAGCCGAATTTTCAACATGGCAATTCTACTTCCCAGTGGTTCTAGTCCCGAACGTCGCTTTGCAGCTCATTTCAGTGGTATTGCTGATTTCTGTGGCAATGGTACCAGTTGGAATCGTAAGGCTCAGAAACATGGATCTCGTCGAGAAAGTCAAAGACCTGTCCCAATAACGGCGATACATGCGAGTAGTTACTTGGAACTTGAATGGAATCAGGGCCGCACATAGAAAAGGACTCTACGATTTCATAGATAGGATAGATGCCGATGTGATGCTATTCCAAGAGGTCAGGGCCCTTCCAGAACAAATGCCGAAGGATTGGAAGGAGCCAGAGGGGTACGATGTCATTTGGCATCCTGCGCAGAGGAAGGGGTATTCGGGCGTGATGTCCTGTTCGAGGGTCGGCATGGAAGAGATTGGCAGGGGAATCGACACTGACTTAGATGAGACAAGGGACCCCGAGGGAAGGGTTTTGCATACAAAGCACAATGGAATGCATTGTGTGAACATCTATCTCCCAAATGGCAGTTCAAGAGATCAAAGGCAAGCTTACAAGGATCAATGGATCGAGGATTTGATGGAGTGGGCAGAAATGTTCGTGGGTTCGGAAGAGCCAGCAATTCTTTGTGGAGATCTGAATATTGCCCATACCGAGGATGACATATGGGATCCAAAAGGGAATAAGAGGTCATCCGGATTCCTTGAGCATGAGAGGGAGTGGTTCACAAGACTTCTGGATAGAGGATGGCATGACTTGCTCAGAATCCACATAGGGTCACAAAAAGGGCCTTACACGTGGTGGTCAAATTTCAGAAGAGCGAGGGAGAGAGACAGGGGTTGGAGAATTGATTATGTCCTTGCGAATGATGTAGCGAGGTCTATGATGAAATCAGCTGAAGTCATGAGGGAAGGTGGAATGGTTGTTTCAGATCATGCACCTGTCATTGTTGACTTCGATATTTAGGCCCTATAGTTCTGTTTAACGGCTACATGGCCCCAAGCCACCATTCAAGA
>DAVU01000021.1 GCA_002505695.1 Euryarchaeota archaeon UBA487 | reverse complement strand
CCCCTCTTCATCAGCAACTGTGGATATCTCGAAGCCGGACCATCTGGCCACAACCTCGGCAAATTGGACGTAATCATCCGGTTCTGGGGCATTGTCATCGTCTGATGTGAAAACGGTTCCGGAGAGGACTGAGCTCTTCCTGAACTGGGCGGACATGGATAGATCCTCATCCAGTGTGATTAACTCCCAGACCTGGGTTTCTCCTAGTGTGTAGTTCAGATGGTATTCACCTGGTATTAGTTCCGCTTTGTAGGTCGCCGTTTCGGAGTCGTATCTCATGTCGGAAAATCCAAGTCCCGATGCGCTTCTGATTGTCAGGTCTAGGTCAGGAACAATTGAGCCAGACTCGGACAAAAGGCTGATGTCGAGGTCTGCAGTCAGCGGGATCGAGAGATCTAGATCTACGGATCCTGAAGCAGCATTCTCAGGTAGCACACTTGCTACTAAATCATAGAAGCCATCTAAGTCAGAGTCATAGGAAATCGTGTGCGATCTTGCCGGTATTGGGCCGATTGAGATAGTTCCACCCTCTCCTATGGGGATTGAACAGGGGGATGTTAGTTTGGCAGAACATGGTTCTGTCGCAGTATCCCCTTGCAATTCGGTGTCCGTGAGTATCACACTCCCGGTGGCTGGAGATCCGTCCTCCTGGGAAAGGAGGGCGTTGACCGACAGGCCCTCCACTTCAATGAGCTTTGTCTCTGCAGATGGGGTTCTGAGGATTGAGAACTTCTCATCAACATCAATTTCTTGGCCGGTGTCCATCACGATCCGTACGCTGTATAATCCGGGTATGGCATTGGAGATGTGGAATGTACCCTCCCTTACCATAACGCCGCTGAATACGCCGTCGCCTTGGAATACTCCGTCCCCCGTTATGGTTCCGGAGTATCCATCCTCTACCACGAATCTGCCTGCAGCGGTGAAAGATGCATTCTCGTATTCTCGGATAAATTCTGATTGGCCTGCTGATACGAATTTTCCAGTAGCGTTCACTGAGCCGGAGACTACTATCTCTCCGTTCTCGGACGTGCAGACTTCCAGATCATCCGGCATAGTGTCGTTGGCGTCACAGGCTGATGGCACGGAACCATCGGAGAGTGTGCCTGTGAGTATTCCGTTTCCAACGAAAGTTCCTGTACCAGTTACCGACTGGTTATTCCTTATTGTCTGGCTCAGGCTTCCCGTGAATTCCTCTACTTTGGCTGGGCTCGATGAGTCAAATTGGCCTGAGCCCTCAAAGATTGCTACACCCTGGCCTGTGAAGTAAAGACCCTCGCCCTCTATTGAGCCCGAGGATGTGGAAACTGCATATCCTTGGTGGGTGGCATCTGGATCTGATGGTGTGAGAATTACTGTAGCATCCTGTATTGGGTCGCCGGTAAAGGATTCGTCACCCGTCCATTGGACCTGCCCCGTCGATGTGACTGCAGGTACCCTGACATCGACTGTCAATACTGAGGCGCCATTGCTGTGTCCTTCCTCTCCTGTCACCATCAAAACCTCAGCCCCGAGGTATGTGGTTCCAGCTACTCCACCCAAAATGGCTGAGATGGGGTTGATCGTGCGATCTTCTCCATCGAGCTGTTCTCTGGTTATGTCAGAAAGCATGTCAAATGCGCCAGATTCGATCTGGGCCCTGGGCCCTGATTCATCCACGGATCCGTAGAAGGCGCTGACTCGTATTTTTCCGGATGGTACAGTAGAAGTGAAGTGACCTTCATCGTCTGTTGTTTCTGAACCGATTGGTATCCAGTATGTCCTTGGGTCTGTGTCGATGCCTTCTTCATAGCTGAAAGCGTCCCTCTCAATGAGAACCTTGGCGTTGGGAACAGGTTCACCAGTTTCCAGCGTCACTTGCCCATTCAACGTCGCTCCACTGTAGTACTTGAGTATCTTCACGTTAGAGTTGGCGGTGCCTATGGCGTTGTAGTACCCACTTGGGTCAACGCGTGGGTCGCTCCAGTTGTATATGTCCGGGGTACCATCGGAGTCCGAGTCCATGTAATCAGACCCGTTGTCGTAATAGTTCGCAAGAACAAAGTGGTTCATCATCGCACCGGGAAGCGCGTATGCGTTCCTTAGGGGCGTTGTTGGCGTTCCCGATTTGGCCCATGTGGGTCCAGGTTGACCGGTGTTATCAGGATCTAATCCCAGAGATGTCGTGCCGTAGCCGACGTATATTCTGGCCAGGAATGTTTCGAAGAACTCAGGTTGCTGGATGTAATCGATGTCTTCAAGGCTAATTATCTGGCTTTGATCCGTTATGGCACCTGATTGTTGTCGAACTATGTCATCCAGATATTCCTGCTCATATTCGCCTGCTGTTCGGGGTATTATGGGGCCATCTCCCCTCCTGGTGAGGTAACTGCTTGAGATGTAGTCTTCTGGATCAAGGCCTGCTAGTGTCGTTGGAGCGTAGAAAATCCCTGTGGTTTGGCCGCCGTGGTAATTGTAACCCTCGTAAAACAATCCACCCAAGGGGTAGAGTCTGTCGTCTATTGCGAAATATCTTACATCAGTGTTCCTTTGAGTTGTTTCCCCTAGTCTTCCCTCATAGGTTTGTACATCGTGTTGTATCTGGCTCAGATCGGAGACAAGACCTACGATTTGATCGAGATCCAAAACATGAGTTATGAATGCCCTGCCAACAGCCAGCTTGGCGTTGTTCCTGTGAATTCCCGTAGATAGATCATTGTAGTCTTCAATCAGATCCGCAGTGTACCTGTAGTCGCCGATGATGTAGTGAGTGGGGCTTTCCGAGAAGTAGCTAGAGGATGATCTAGTTGTGTTGAATAGCTTCATCGCCTCACTGGAGTCCTCAAGACGGTCTTGCACTATCTCCCCCCCGTCGATGACATACCAGCCAGACTTCGATGGCAGTCCTGATTTCGCTAGGAATGCCCCCCTTACCAGTTGTACCTCATCGTCCTCGTGAATCAAGGCAAGTGCACGAGCCTCGACGTCCTCGGAGGACATACTGTGAATTCGTTGCAACTCCCGGATCTGGTTCTCCTCGAAGTATTCCTGGAGGACGGCTCTGTTGTCTGCATCTGAAACACCGCCCAACCTTAGTGAGTTCATCACCAGCAGGGAAAGTACGTCCTCCTGGCCCGAGCTGAGAAGTATGTTTCCAGATATGGGTATCCCCGATTGGAAGTTGTCAGCGACGGTTGGATGTTCTCCATGGGACAAGGCCTGGAACCCATAATCCCACCATGAAAGGAAAGCGGGTCGTTCAGAGAAAGTTGATTCTGAGTCCTGTTCCGATAACCATTCGTATGCCATGTTCCATCCCCCTCCATTGAATCCGGGGCCGAAGGTTCCGAGATACCAGCAGCCACTAGAGCAACGCTCGTCGGGGGAGTATTGGTTGGAATTCAATACGGAAAAACCTAGCACTTCGTATCGGAGTACATCAGGCATGATCCCTTGAATTGCCTGATCAACGTCTCCTGCTGATGAATCTCCCCGGGGTATTCCTGAGTCGATCCCGTAGGTGGCGTGTTGTGAAAAGACGATGAGGAGTACCATCATAGCCGCGGGAACGCCTGGTCTGGACCTACTCGCAGAGAAGGTGCTGTTGAATCTGGCCCTCGGCGATCCGATACCGGTTTTCTTCCAATGTTTTTGGAACTCTGTAGGGTTAGCGTATGCCCACATTGCGGTGAGGCCTATGCCACCAACCACTGCCATTGGCGGTCCTGCGTTGAATATGAAGCGCCCCGCGGTCCACGACATGTATGATGCAACCACGATCCATGTTCCAAGTGTGAATGAGGCTAGATTTTCCTTCCTTCCACCCCTCCACATCAACATGATGCCGTAACCGATGGCTGCAATGGTGACGATGGGTCCGAATGAGGCAAATAGGATTCCCCTGTCGGGGGCTTGAGCTTCCCCAATTGTTGAGAATATTTTGTTTTTGGAGAAATAGAACCCACCGGTGACGAGTATATCCCATCCAGCATACAGGTCAAGTGTCTGAAGGATATACAGGCCCCCGAGTACGAAGAGGGACAACGTCGCAGTACTCGTGAAGACCATGAGCCATGGCTTGTCCCGAGAGGCAGATATTGTGTATCCAAGCCCGATAGTGAATCCCAACATGTACAGTAGAGGAGCCATGCCGCTTGGGTCTGTTAGCAGGCCCATGCCTGGCCAAATGTAGAATGGTAGCGGAATTAGGATTGCAGTAGACAGCATCTGAAGCATTGTTGCGGTAATTGGCAGGGTGTCCCTACCTCTGAATAGGTTCAAGAAAACGATCCCTGAATACCCAAGGAAGATAATTCCTGGGGCGTAGACATAACCTTTCCAAGCAAGGCCAGCAGTTGCAAACGATATTCCTGCTAAGGTGGAGTGTATCATGGTTGGTCGGTGATTTCGCCACATCACCCTTATTCCTGCAAGGATGTATAGCGGATTCCACGAGGTTCTCGAAAAGAGTCTTTCTTGTTTGATTCCCATCATGGATCTGACCCACCAATAGAATCCCAACGTGAGGAAAAACATAGCGAAGGAATCGTGGTCTGCAAGACCGAATGTAGAGTGCGTTATGTGGCCTGGCATGAATGCAATAAGCCAAGCAGCAGCAACTCCTGCCAATGGGGAATGAAACCTCTTGGCCATTGCTGCTACAGGTAGTACAATCAATGCGCCCCAGATGGCAGGTTGGGCTTCAACTGACCACCAGACTGCTTCTGCGAGGGGCATGTCTGCGATCCAGGACAGGAAAATGCCGCCTAGTGCAAGTGACCATGAGAATAGTGGCGGCCGGGGATTTAATCCTCCCATTGGGTAATTGCGGTCCGGATCAAATACCAGGTGGGCCCTTTCGTAGGCGACATAATCTATGATCCGCTTCATGTACCACGGATCAGATCCGCCTGACATATCCCACTCTCCGATCACAGATGCGTTCATGGCAGGAATCACGTTCCAAACCACTCTCACGATGAATCCTGCCACGAGTGCCATACCCACCAGAATGACATAGCTGTGCCTTTGCCACCATCTCCTCAAGGGTGATGGTTCCCTGAGGGGGGCCATGGCTCCTAAATGGCCTCTGGATGCCAGTATTATGACACCGACATTCGACCAGAAAGTGATTAGGAGCCATAGGATCATTGGATATGATCCGTCATCTGTCAAGGCATTTGGGAAACCTGAGACGCCCAGATCATTCAGTCTTCCGAAGGTGTAAATTATCCAGTTGAGGGATATTATTGCCGCCAAGACGTTCCACCTCTCGGACCTGAACATCGCGACAATCAGTACAATTGCTGCAGAAAACAGCCCCCAGAAGGGGCCGAGGAAGGCTCCGTCTTCGTATACTTGGGGATCGTCGATGAAAGACAGCCAAATCAGGGGTATCATGAGTGATGACATGGTAGCACCAGCAGTTATGTGGGTAGACTTGCTGGTCACGTCGAAGGGAAGTTCCGAGAGTAGTCCATTCTCACTTGCTCTGTCTATCGTTTTTGACAATATTAATGCAACATAGAGAGAACCCATCAACATAACAGATATCATGGCCGAGAATCTGGCCCCCAGGAAAGCACGGGTAGCATTGGTTTGCGAGTCGTCTGGTATCTCTGAGTTTAGAGCAAAGATCATTGCAAATTGTAATCCAATCAAACCCCCAACAAGGAAATTGGCCTCCAATGGACGGCCCTTTGACACCAAAAGGTGTGTGCTGAGGGAGGCAAAAAGGAAAGTCATGCAGATCGCTGCGGGGGCAAAAAAGGATGTTAGTATCGAGGTCAGAACAAAAGCGCTAGGGGCTATTGCACTGTTTAGGTTCCTCGCAGAGGGGTGCTCCGAGCTGATCCTCCCGAGAGCCGCGCCTAGGGCGGCTACGGCAGGAAGAGCAAGGAGGCCTATTTCATCTGTCCATCCATTCAGTCCCGAGACCTGTGCAGCGATCAAGAACACAAACAGGGCGGCTGCCAGCATTATTGGGCCGCCGAGTATGCCTTTCATGTAGGCCGCATCGGTGTTGCCGTTTTTGTCTATCATTTTCATTCACCCAGTACAGCCGAGGCTGTCCAGCATCGCGGCCACCTTGCCTCTCCATTTAAGCGGGACGGTTGCAGTGTCAATCAATGATAGGTGATTGCACGTCTAAAACTAAGTGTCAAGGGCCTTATAGCCGATATCCTGTCTATAGTGTCCACCCTCCATGTTGACCTTAGATATTCGGCTGTATGCACCCTTAATCGCCTCCTCAAGGGTGTCAGATATGCCTGTGACGCTCAACACCCTGCCGCCCGATGATATCACTGAATCTCCATGAGATTTAGTACCTGCATGGTGGATTATTGTTCCTCCTCCTTTTTCTTCAGTGGAGATTCCTCTAACAACTCGTCCCTTGATGGGTTTTTCTGGGTATCCCTCAGAGGCTAGAACTATAGTCGCAGCGTGTTTGTCGCTGATTTCAAGTTTGAAATCTGACAAATTACCCTCTGAGACGGCCTTCAATAGTAGTCCTAGGTCGGACTGGACTAATGGAAGAGTCACTTGGGTCTCGGGATCTCCAAATCTAACGTTGAATTCTACCACCCTCGGATCTCCATTTTCTATCATTAGGCCGACGTAGAGGCATCCCCTGTATGGCGCGCTCCTGTTGGACAGGAACCTATACATTGGCTCAACGATTCTACTTATTACACGATCCATGACTATTTTTGTGACGACTGGGGCAGGTGCATAGGCACCCATTCCGCCTGTATTAGGTCCCGTATCACCATCGTTGAGCCTTTTGTGATCTTGGCTCGACGGTAAGATGGAAAACCCCGATTCATCCATCAGCACGAGAATAGACGCTTCTTCACCGTGTAAGAATTCCTCAATCAAGACCTTGCCGTCTCTGTCTATGGCCCTTTTCGCAGCGTCTAGCGCGTCTGCGATATTCTCAGTCACCGTGACGCCCTTTCCAGCTGCTAACCCGTCTCTTTTGATCACCCAAGGTTTGGGGAATCCATCCAACACACTGTCGATCTGAGAACTTTCGGTGATCATGACCGAGCCAGCTGTAGGCACCCCTAGCTTACTCATAATGTTCTTCGCATGTTGCTTTGATCCTTCCAGTAATGCGCCCTCCGCATTCGGGCCAAAACAACTGATCCCGAGATGCCTCAACCGATCAGCTAACCCTGCGACCAGAGGTGCTTCGGGCCCAATTATGACTAGATCTGCCCCTACTCGGACTGCCAATTCGCATAGCCCATCTATGTCGTCCACTGGCACGTCATGATTTGATCCCTGCATGGATGTCCCCGCATTCCCTGGAGCAATATGTATGTTTGAAACCGAAGCCGATTTGGCCAGTTGGAGTGAGATCGCGTGTTCTCTTCCACCTGATCCAACAATCAATACGGTGCCATTCTCCATGGGGGTCGCACTGATTGGTAGCATATGACTCAATTCATCAATATGGCACAGACTTCAGCCCCAGTCTATAGCCAAGTATATTGGTAAGCCTGTGCATAATTGGCGTAAGAATGAGCAATGCTACAACGTATGGCATTACACTATCCTCAAAGAAAATCGTGTCCTCAAAAAGAAGCGCAGTGGTCATGAAAATGGCCATTGCGAAGGGTATGGTGTCCAAGAGGGGGGCCCGAGAGGAGATATCACCTTCTCTCCTCAAGCCCCTACGTCTCTTCACAAAGGAGCCGCAGCTGTCCCCAATCATGCATGAGAGGCCCAACATGAATCCGACTATTGCTGCTGAGGCTAGTGGGTCCGAGTGATACGCGAATGATTCTGCTGGCATGATTCCAACTGGATCCAGAAATGGTCGATGATCGGATGTTATTCTCCCTCCCCACAGGCTATGTGCGATCACGGTTAGGACGGCAGACAAAACCGCTCCGCCAAACAATCCCTCCCATGATTTGCCGTCACCCAATATTCTGTTTCCATCTGACCAGTTCCTACCGAAGTCGATTTTATGGCTCTCAAATTTCAACAGGTCTGGTATCCACTTTCCAAACAACATTGCACCGGTGTTGGCAAGGTACGCTGGGCCGAATAGGATAATGACTGATGCAATATTCAGCAGAACCGCACTGATTGAATCACTCGGCAACAACTCGCCCGCCATCAGGCGTTGAGTAGACACTTGTGACTTAACTGTGACCTGCGCAGGGTGATGTTGATGGCCTTCTTCCTTTTGTGCTCCATTATGCGAGTCACTGGACGTGCGGTCTTGATTGCCTTGATAATGGCCCTTTCTATGAACGTCAATGGACAAGAGAACCAGATTTCCTCGGACATAATTTGGGATACAGATAGAACACACTCTGGTACCATCACAGTTTCCGAAGGCTTCTCACTAACGGTAGAGAATTCGGTCGTAAATATGGAGGCGGGGTCAAGAATTGTCGTAGAAGAAGGGGCGACACTGATAATTTCTGGATCTGAAATAACAACATCCAAACCCCCGCAGGGAATCGTTGGCTTCGGTCACGGAATTGGGAGCAGCGCCTCCTCTTTCATGATACCCGCGAGTGACTATGACGAGGATTTCAGAGCATCCATCTCGCCATTTGAAGGAGGGTCCTTCTTCGGGTTTGAATTCATGGTAAACGATGATGAATCAATTTACGGGAATGAGTCTGAATTGGTGTTGGAATTTGATTCGGACGCATCGGATACGTGGATAACAGTACTTGGCTTCCCCACAGGCAGCGTGGGAATAGCCGGGTTGGAGTTGGAGTTCGATGATTCGAACACTGTCCAGATACCGGGCATTGAGTTGGAGACGAGGAACATGAGGCCATTTGGCACAGCAGGATATGAAATCGTCTCTAGTGGCTCTGTCCATATTTCCGGATCTACTATATTGGGTGGGAATTTACAACTCGATGGCAATACTATCATTTCTCAGACGGCTTTGAATCGAAGCACTCCCATAATGGCTATGTCTAATGCGGCTAACATGTCCTTATCCAACGTCTCCATAGGTTGGTCAATGGACGATCATGACCTTAGAATGGGACCCTCAACGACACTATCAGCTAATTCGGTCAACTGGACAGGTGGTTTAACGGATAGGTGGGAGAGGAGAGTTGGGCAACAAATGGTGGAGTTCTCGTCCTCCGATGTCGTATACAGAGTCGAGGGACTTGGATATCAACAATCGAGTATGGGCTCCCTTATATCCGATCAAAATGGTCTCGGCCTTGTCGGGTCTGGAATAGAAAGGGTTGTTGAGATTGGCTGGGCATTAGATTCCGAACAATATAGCCAATCCCCGATCTGGGCCGAGGAGGCTTTCATCATTACAGAGTCCTTCCGGACTGCATGGAATCCACAATCAGAAGTCCAGGATTATGGGGGCCGAGTAGCAGTCGATTGGAACAAGAGCACCATAATTGCCAAGTCAGGATCGCCAGACATCGTGTCCTGGGAAACTCCAGATATTCTGATTCTTTCAATCGATTACGAAGAGAATCTGGATGCTGATCCTAATGAAGGTTGGAGGGCAAATCTGACAATCTCCAACACAGGAAACGCAGATGCCATGGTCTATTTCGTCTGCGATGAAGCTCAGACTGGCCTTAGACAGTCAATAGGCGATGCATATGTGGGTGGCTTGGTTGAGTCCGGCGATACCGCGATGTTTCCGATTAATTGGACACCCGCCGGTGAGGGCGAAATGGCCTTGGCATGTACCATCCTCACACCCAGCCAACTTGTAAACGAAGATCACTGGGGAGGAGGGTCAATGACCACGCCTCTAATTGATTTTCAATATACTGAAGAGAATGACGCAGGCAGTGTAGTTCCAGCATTGGTGGCTATGGCAGGTGTTGGGATCTTGATCGGTGTATACCTGATAAGGCGTTCTTGATCAACATGATTGAACTTCTGTCCAGCTTTCAGAGGTATACTGCCCGCCCTCATTCATATTGGTCTCCTCATACATGTAGAGTGTTGTGTGTTCTACCGTTTCTGTTGACCAAGGTGATAGGTTCGTCACAGAGATCGTGACTTCGTAGCACCCAAATCCTGAGTCAGACCAATCCTCTTTCACTACGATGGGTTGGTTTATGTCCGAAGCAATTACACTTCCACCAAGAACGAGCGTCGGCCCGTCGTCGCCAATGTATCCTGTGCCTGAGCCATACTCCCCTCCATTGGATTGCCATGCAGCGGATGTCTGACGAACCTGTACCATAGGGTAATCCACTGCAGTTGAGCCATCAAAGGTCATTGTGACTTTGAGGTCATAATCGGCTAGCGGCATACCGGCGATGTACTCCTGAGAGGAGCCAAGCAGTCCGGCTGTGACACTCAAACCCACCCCTGACAAGCATTGTTCTTTCGCAGAGCCCTCGCAATCTTGGGTTTTGAAAGAGGGGTTCGCAGAGACATCGCTTCCTGTAATTGTCCTGGATAGTACGTTAGCATCGAGATTCCTCGTCCAGGTGTTCCCATCTACTTGTATCGACATCGTGTAGTCAGACTGGGGAAGGGCGTTTTGGTTGTAGAAGTCTTGGATGGGGATCTTCAGCCAGCCATAGTCGCCCTGGCTATCTTCCCTGTTGATTGTAATCTTCATTTCAGAGGCATATTCGTAATCCCCCTGGGTTATTGAAACGGATGCGTCGTAGGTCCCACTGCCACCATTTTGCCGAATTTTGACAACTAGCTCATCGTTATCCTCGTCGTGATCAATCTCCCCTAAGGACATTTCACCGGTCAAAAGTAGGGCTATGGCGAAGTTACTGGACAATAACAGAATGAATGTAAGTCCGATTGCGACTGTCTGTATGGATGCTGGAGCAGGTCGGCCAGTCATGAACCAAATTCCAGTTCCCGCGAATGCCAGTACAACGAAAGATAGGAAGCCAACGGAGACGGTGGTAGCAGTATCATCGCCCAGGAAAACACCACCAAACCACATCACGATGAAATACGGGACAACCATCCCTCCGAAAATAAGTCCCAATAGCCTCGTTGTGGAGTTAGAACCTCCTTCATCTGTTGTCGAATGTGTCGCTGTGTTTGGCTGCACGCCTAAGTTTGCATCACCAGTTTGTTGTTTCGCCGCCTTCTCAAGGAGTCCGCCATTAGACATGTTGATCCCACCACGATGATGGACCGGTTATGAAGCAGTCGCCGCTTTGGACACACAGACGGTCATTCAAAGAGTGGGGGACTCCAATGGGACGACATTGCCATTTTCATCAATGGCCTCGCCTTCACCATCCCTTGCCCCACGACCAGCGAGTGCTGCTGCGGCTAGTGCTGATATCATCATGGTTCCAACCAACTCAAACCCTGGGAGGTAAATGCCTCTGATGTAGATGGTCATAGTCTGGATCTGATAATCCGCGATTCCTACGGTTTTGATGGAATAGTCGCTAGTGGCTTTGAAATTCAGGTTGTAATATTTGTCAGTCCAACCTTGATTCTTAGGGGTCCTCATCTGCACGTATATCTTCTGAGGGGGGGCCATTGATTCGATCTCTACCGAAACTAGGGGGATGCTGAGTTGGAATCCCTCGTCGTTGAGTTCTTCGCGGTTATCTATCCCTATCGCAAACCTGTCCATCGCGTTTCCGTCATTGTGCACAGCGAACACTAGATTAGTGTCGACTTTGGGTCTAAGTTGAATGAAGGCAACATCGCTCTCGACTCTTAGTCTGCTAAACTGGCGGATGATGGCAAGGACGGTGTATGTTGATGGCGAGCTTGTGACAGGGACGCCATTGGCCTGAGTCACCTCTGCTGTGATCGCAACTGTTTGGGATCCCTCGGGAGCCCTCAAGTCTGCTCTCAACGTGACTTGGAATGAGGCCGAAAGACCATTGCCGACGGTCACGCTAGCAGGACCTGAGTATGCGAGGTTGCCGGCCTGTATCCTTATTTCGACCTTGACCTGATGCACGGAGGGATTCTCTAGGTTGCAGTTCACTATGGTGGATCGTGGTGCCCCGGGTTCCACATCAATTGGGGAGGGTTGGGAGCAGGTTAGGGTAATGTCTGGCACGGCGCCCTGGGCCTGCACCGCAGCGGCGCCTGCCCATGTACTGAGCACGTACACAACGAGTATCATGACCGCTCCTCGTGCTGACTTGCGCCGTGACATAATGCACCCTTCCGAATAAGCCGTATTTAGCGGTTCTTCAGCCGTGAATGGAATATGAGTCATTTGGGGGGGTGTTAGATTGACCCCAATCAGGCAAACAGAATGTTTTCTGGTGGACCCGACCGGATTTGAAC
>DAVU01000001.1 GCA_002505695.1 Euryarchaeota archaeon UBA487 | reverse complement strand
TGGTCGTCGTGGTCGTCATGGTCGTCATCTCCTGTATGACCGCCGTGCGTTTCTACCCCTTCGTCATGGTGGTCGTCGTGGTCGTCATGGTCATCGTGGGGCATTTCTCCGAGAGTGGTGGCTTCGAAGGGGCCCTCAGACATTAGATCACAGAGGTTGGAAATGAGGATTGAATCATAATCGAGTGTGGTTTCTCCAGATGGCATTGTGTGTGTCATGTAGGAGGGTGGTGCATTATCCATGGACGACAATGTGGATTCAACCCAGGGCTCTAGGTTTAGGCCGTGGTATAGGAATAGGTCCGAATTCTGCAATCTTACGAGGTCAGTCAGTGATGGCTCGTAGTCATGGACGGGTATGTTGTCCTGGCTCATGTATTCGACTACAATATTGTCTCCTCCTACGCCCTTTACCAACTCACCTACGTGATATGTGGAGACCATTACATTCCCGAAAATAACCGGCTCCACTGGCGTTGTGGTGTTGTCAATGATGATGGGAGTAGTATCATCTGTGTTGTTGTCGTCTGTGTTGGCATCGTCTGTGCTGATGCATCCTGCCATACTCGAAAGTACCATCAGGCCAGCAACCAATAGCGGTCTCATTGCATTACTGCTTGTCATATCCATCCGGCTCGATAATAACTATTTAAGTTATGTTAACAATTATATTTTGCATAATTATTATTATATCGATCATTTTCGGATGGGCATGTCACAGATAATAACGTTCAGCGCAGATGCCGAATTCGCCCAAATGCTTGACTCAATGACCAAGGAAACGGGGTACAACAACAGGAGTCGCTTCTTGAGAGACGCTGCTATGAACTACAACCAACAGATTACAAGCGGGGATCTGGAAAACATGGACGAGGGAGAAATAGCAGAGGGTACGATGGTGATCTATTTCCAACACGAGGCCGGAAAGCACCTAGAGAAATACAGGCACATCGGCGAGGTCAATGTACACAGCTACCAACACTCCTGCCTGAGCTTTTCACATTCTTGTGTGGATACGATGCAACTCAATGGAAAAGTTTCCTCAATCAGGGAGATGATAAAGGGAATCAGACAGACAGAGGGCGTCGACAAAGTTCAATTCATCATATCCCCGAAGCGTGATCATGGATGCTGCTAGGCATCGACCACGGACTTAAGCGAAAGGTTGCTTTCCGCGCTACATGGAAGCCCTTGTCAGACGCATCACGGACACATGGCTGTACGACGGATTTAGTACAAACAGAGGTGACTTCCTGCTCCATGAAGATGGCAGTTGGGAAAAGAGCAAGGGAGATGAGGACGTACACGAAGTCATTGATGGGAAGAATCGCTTTTTCACACGCTCGCTTCAAAATTGGCATACTCACCTCCCAATGACACTCAATCGGGGGATGGGCGAAGGATTGGACCTGATGTCATGGTTGAAGACATCGATTTTTCCCACTGAGGAAAAAGTCACCAGGGAACTCGTCAGAATCGGTGCCTCAGCCGCAGTTTCGGAATTGATTGCGACAGGCACGACCTTTGCATGTGACATGTACCACTTTCCCGAGAGCATAGGTCCAGTCTTGGATGAATCCGGCATAAGGGGTATCGTTTGTGGGCCAACCACCACTTGGCCACCAAGCGAGATTGGATCAGAAGACCTGACTGCCCTGAGAGGACTAGAAAGACTGCTTTCAGATGGGCCACTGGGGGATGGAAGAGTTGAGTATGGCGTTGCCACACACGCTGTATATACATGCTCTGAGGAAATCCTGATGAGGGGCAGCGACCTTGCTAGGAAGCACGATTCTACTCTGCACATCCACACCAGTGAGACTCGAGATGAGGTTGTCAACTGCCATAAAGAGAGGGGGATGTATCCAATAGAATACCTCGATTCTATCGGATACTTTACTGACAGAACCGTTTGCGCCCACTGCGGGTGGGTCACCAAGAAGGAAATGGGGATCCTGGCCAGTAAGTCTGCTATTTGTGTGCATTGCCCAACATCAAATCAAAAGTTGGCATGTGGTGGAACAATGTCTTATCCCGCGATGAAGGAAGCTGGAGCGGATATTAGACTTGGTACAGATGGTGCTGCAAGCAATAATTCACTAGACCTTAGGAGAGAGGCAAAGGCAGCCAGCATGATACAGAGACACGATCACTGGGATGCCACGATCCTGGATCCGGAAGAAACTTGGATCCTAGCGACGAAAGATTCCAAGGATTGGGTCTCATGGGACCTGTCTGACATCCGAATGAGGCCGATCGGGAGAGATGGTCGCAGACTTTTGGCAAACTTGCTCTATTCGGATTCGAAGTGCATGGATGTTTTCGTAGAAGGAAGGTCGATCCGAAGAAATGGTGTCACTCTGACACTAAACGAGGGAGAGATAGGCAGACAGTTGGAAGATTCAGCAGTTGAGTACTATCGGGACATTTGATCTCGGTGTGGGTGAGCTTCATGGTTGAGAAGGAAATAGTCAACCGATATTACCTACTCCCTCGCTGGCTGATATTTTCTGTGAAGATGATTGACATTATCTCAACCAGGGCCACATTGCGTATTCTCGAATACTTCTTCTACAAACCCGTGAAATTCAATGTTCCAAAGAGGGAAGAGGAGTTCATCTCTAAATCAGTCACATCAACGATGGTCATGTCCCAACTAGAGGTTGGTATTGAAATCTACAGAATGGAAGCTGAGGGTGAAAGGGTGCTTCTTGTACACGGCTGGAATGGAAGAGCCGGGCAATTCCATGCGATTGCGAAATCATGTCATGATGCCGGGCTGGATGTCACAGCTCTAGACCTACCTGGCCATGGAGAATCTGATGGTAGACACACTGCACTTCCGGAGTTTGTTGATGCGATCTCGGAAATATATGCTCATCATGGTCCTTTTGACCACATCATCGGTCATTCCATCGGGGCTATTGCCGTTCTAAATGGTCCTAGGTTTGGATTGAAATTCAAAAAGATAGTCACCATCAGCATCCCCGCTACCAAAGTCAGGAGCCTGTTTCAAAACTTCATCAAGATGTTCGGACTTTCAGTTGATAAATACACTGAATTATTGATAGACAGGGCCAGCAAGAAATACAACGCTGATCCGAATTCATTCGATCCGTGCATTGTCTCAAAGGACCTGGATTCCGAGGTCCTAATCATACACTGCCGAGATGATGAGGATGCAAGGGTTAGCGAATCTATTCAACTCAACGCCATGGTTGAAGGTAGTGATTTGTATGTCGCCTCTGGGCTCGGCCATCGGCGAATCTTGAGGGACGCGGAAGTAGTTGGTCGGTTAGTGGATTTCCTATGTGCTTGATTCCTTTCAGAACGCTGTTGCCAGTGCGAAAATTAACAAGAAGAATCCCGCTAACGCCAACACAAAAGCCGACATTATGCCGTAGGCAAAAGACCTTCTTTTTGTTGCAAATCCCCAGATGATTCCTCCAACCATAACAACAGGCCACATAAAGCAGGTTAATGTCGATGCTAGTTCATTCGGGTAATCCTCCGAGTAGTAGTATGCGGACAAAAATTCGACATCGGTATTTGTGGCAATTAGCAACCTACTCTCATCCAGGGTCCACAGGATAGTTCCATCATCTTCTTCAAAGAAATCCACCCAACTGGGTTCAAACCAAGTGTATCTCCCGTCGTCCGCCTGGAAACTCGCAAATTGGCCGGAATCTGAATGGATCGACGCCACCCAGGTGGGAGATTCTGCCCATATTTCCCACCAATCGTAGCCATCATATTCAGACTCGAAATCACTGGATGTGCTAAAAGAAACGACCGTGAGGTTGTCTCCCTCCACAATCGTATGTTCTATGTTGTCGTTCCTTGCAAACTCATAGTTATTGTATCCGTAATCAGGTTGGGGGGTGAATAATGATATTGAAAATAAAACCAAGGGTACTCCAATCAATCCAAAAAAGAACCAAGCCACCTTTGGAACACTGGACTCTGGCACCGAACTTGCCCGCCCCCAGACGTCGTTTGTCCCTGGATTAGGTAGTTCGTTCACTCCTCCCTCCAAAGTGTAATTGGTAGTTTTCGGTATCCTCAAACTTTTCGGAGCATCTGCATCTTGTTCACCATCAAGATCGCTTTTCCACCATTCGTTTCCCATAATTACCTCACTGAATCCCTACTCACAAACCGCAGATGGATGGCCGAACCTCAAAAACACAACGGCTTCTTTTGCACATTGATATGGATTTTCATCTCAGAAAAACGACTGCAAAGGCACTCATCGAATTGATGATGTCGTGATGTTGATTGAGATAAAATTCTCCATCAATTGAGTAATTCAACTCAATGCTCGTAGATGGTAGTATACTCTTCAACTCCCAACATATTCTCAGATAACACTTCAACCATGACAGCAAATCTGCATTCCCTTTTTACATCGCAAACCACAAGCCTCTGATGATGAGGATAGGGCTTACTGGGACCCCGGGCGTGGGAAAGACTGCAGTCGCTTCCATCTTGTCTGGTAGGTTCACCGTAATCAAGATCGTTGATCTGGCGGCCGAGAAAGGTTATCTGGGCCCCATTGATGACGAGTTTGGCGCCAAGGAGATTGACATTGAATCTTTGGCTTCCACTTTGGAAAAAGAATGGCAGGAGCCGCCAGAAAATACGACCGTGATTGAGGGGCATCTATCGCATTACCTCCCCTGTGACTTAGTGATAGTGCTCAGGTGCGCCCCACATATACTCAGGTCGCGTTTGGACCAAAGGGGGTACCCGGAATGGAAAATAAACGATAATGTAGAGTGGGAATTACTTGGTGGCCCATGGAACGAGATTGGGTCCGACCATGTGCCATGGATCGAGTTTGACACCACTGGCTCGAGGCCGGAAGAAATCTGTGATATGATTCAAAAATCCCTAGATTCGGAATTAGAAGGTACCGAATCTTCATCCGTGTTGGATTGGGCGGAGGATATTGGAGGGTCGTGATGTTCGAGCGCCTAAGGGAAAGGTGGTCAAGCCTGACTCACCCCATAATCGTGAAGTTGGGAGATACAGACCCAAACATACTAACTTGGTCTAGTCTGGTTGTTTCATGTATATCGTTCTGGATGATTGCCAATGCTTCCATGGATTCTTCAGGTGCTCTCTTGATTTTTGGCTCCATCTTGATGATTGGATTAGCGGGGGTCATGGACGCTCTTGACGGAGATCTCGCGCGACATCAAGGCAGTGCCGGCCCCTACGGAGACTTTCTGGACCATACCATCGATCGTGTGGTCGATATAGGAATAATCGTAGCTATTGGATTTAACTCAGATTTCGGAGTTGGTCCCTCTTTGGGGTTCGGAGCGGCACTCCTCACGCTGATGGGGTCATACATGGGCACTCAAGCCCAGTCAGTGGGGCTCGGTAGGATCTACGGTGGCTTCTCCAGAGCGGACAGGATGGTGATTACGATTATCGGATTGAGTCTAGCGGGCCTCCAGGCCGCGGATCTTGTGAGTTTCTCTGTAACATTGCCGGGGGATATCGGTAGGTATGCTATGCTGGGACTTGATCAATTGAATGGTTTTGGCTTGGCTGTCGTTTTCTCCGCATACGGCGGATTTTACACATTTGTCACGAGATTCTTCTCAGCGAGAGCAATGCTAACACAGTCAGTTCCAGAAAGCTGAATCTTCCCAAGGTAGGCCAACCGCAATTCCTGCTATTTCCAGAACGACGTAATTCCAGACCAAGTAGAACAGTATGGAGATAGTGAAGGTCGCTAATGTCGTGTTGATCACCCTTCTTCGCTCCCTTGAGACGTCATCGAGCGTGCAAATCCCCTTGGACCTGAAAAAAAGAATTAGCCCATAAGACAACATCGAAAGCGAGGCAGCGTACAGGGCCCACCTGACCCATGAGTAATACAGATTATTCGACAATTGATCTGCGGCGACTATCGCGGAACTTCCGGCAAAAAGAACCCAGATGACAGAGGGCAGGCAGCACATTGATGCCAATATCGCGGAACCTCCAATCCACCCTCTCAGGCCTGTTGTCATGTTGGATATACGATCCCCCTCAGTTATTTGAATCGGTGTTGAACAGTCAAGGAGCCTCGGCGAACTTTGATATGATCACAAATTGGATGGTAAAGAATCATTTTGAGGGGAATCGTTATTCTACTGTTGGTGTGCAAAAAGGACTGTGAAGCACCTCATAGACAGATTGTCAGAGCAAGAGCCTTCTCCAGACGAACATCTAAATCATGGGGCTTCCAAAGATGAAGACTTAGAGAGGCTTTTAGAAACGCTTCAACCAAACATCAGGGTGTTTGGTTGCGGAGGCTGTGGATCAAACACAATCGCTAGATTGAGTTCAGAAGGATTGTTCAACAGAGAAAAGGTTCGGGGTCTAGCTGTAAATACCGACGCTCAGCACCTATTACGTGTCAATGTCGCAGAAAAAATGCTGATTGGAAGAACTGCTCGGGGGAGGGGGGCTGGAGGAGACCCCGAAAAAGGAGAACAGGCAGCATTTGAATCCGAGCCGATGTTGGCTAGGGAGGTTGAAGGCTGTGACCTTGCATTCATTACTGCTGGGTTGGGAGGTGGCACTGGCACTGGATCAGCCCATGTAGTAGCCAGACTTTGTAAATCTGCAGGGGCCTTAACTATAGCAATTGTGACCTACCCATTTTCGTCAGAAGGCTCTACCAGAAAACAGAATGCGGATTGGGGACTCGAGAGACTCACAGAGGTGTGCGACACGGTCATCGTACTCCCCAATGAGAGATTATTGTCTGTCGAAGGTGTACGAGATCTACCGCTTGATGCAGCCTTCAGGGTGGCTGATGAGCTCCTGTTGCAAAGCATAAGGGGAGTGTCCGACATGATCGCCAAGGAGGGGATTGTGAATCTGGACTTCGAGGATCTTCGCTCCGTAATGATGAACGGTGGGGGGGTGGCGATGATAGGACATGGAGAAGCCACTGGTGGAGATCGAATAAGGATCGCAACCGATGAGGCTCTATCCTCGCCGTTGCTAGAACTAGATGTAAGTGATGCCAAAGGTGCACTCATAAACGTCGTGGGAGGCAGTGATTTGACGCTCGGAGAGGCAGAAGAATGTGCCAAGATTATTGGCAGTAGGATTGCCCCCCATGCAAGAATAATTTGGGGTGCTACCACAGAGGCCTCAGAACAAGAGGGGTATGTTAGGGTCCTAGTTGTGCTAACTGGTGTTCGAAGCGAACAGATTCACGGTTCTAGGAAGAGAGCGGACCTCGTTGATGCGCGGGCGAGATCTATTCAATTCATAGGATGAAATCTGGGGACAGCTCAAGTCGGCGTGCTTAAATGGCCTCCATCGATCGGCGGCTTCACCCGAGGTGTTAGTGATGGCCATCGAGACCAGCCAAAGAGGACCAATAGAAACTCGTGTTCAAACATGGCAGGATGAGATTGAGGGGCGAGTCCGTAGACTACAAACAGGATCTACAGCAAGGATACTAAAGATGGCAAAGAAGCCTTCCAAGTTGGAGTTTAGGCAGACGGTAATTGTCTGTGGAATTGGGATGTTCGTTCTTGGGGCTATTGGATTCGTTGTGCTGGCTCTCATGGACAACGCCTTACCATCCTTCTTTGGATGGTTAACCGGGTCTTAATTGCGGGGTGATTTGCATGTCAGAAGCGTTTGTAGCCTTTGTTCGGTCAGAAGATAGAGTATTGTTGATGCAAAGATCAGACGATATCGGAGATCTCCCTGGTGCTTGGGACGGGGTATACGGAGCCGGTGACCCAGATGACATCGAAGCAGTCACTGCAAGAATATCAGAATGCACAGGCATTGATTCGGATGCGCTCACCTACGTCAGATCGGGCGCTGCACGTGGTATCTCGTTCGGAAAAACCTCCAGCGCACCTGCGAGGTTAGTCGAGGTTACTCCACTGCTCTTCCTAGGAGACAAGGCCGATATTTCGGCCAAGACAATTTACAAAAACTGTGAGTGGATAGACCCCGGAAGGATAGGAGAAAAAGAATACTCAATGCCACGATTGAGCGAATTATACGGTGACGTCGCCTCTTTCTTGTACATACTTAAAACCTCGATAGGGCAGGAGCAAAATGTCGCGAAGGAGATCAGGGCAAGGCTCTCCGGGACTGGATCGCTAGAGGACATCCAAGATGAGATATTCAGCGTATTGCAACCACAACATATGAAGGGGTATGTCTTCGTTGAGGCATCTGCAAAGCACCACGTCGAGAAAGTGATCGGTAGGACCGGGATGAGCACGACGCCCATGAAGAACTGCAGGAAAGTACTCGACGGAGAATCGCCACTCGAGGATGTTCTCCCTTACCTTGAGCCCAAGGCAGCCACTGCCGGCATAGAGGAAGGCTGCATCGTTGAGATCACGGGTGGGGCCTTCAGAGGTCAATCAGCGCGTGTAGTCAGGGTCACAGAATCGAAGGAGGAAGTGACGGTTGAGCTCTATGAGGCACTGGTGCCGGTTGCACTGACAGTCAGGGCTGATCAAGTAAGGGTAACACAACGAGTGGAGTGATAGGGTCATTCTGGTTTGCATCACGCTCATAAAGGAAGAGTAGGTGGGCCGGAACCGCAACGAGGTGTTTTGTAATGTCCGACCGTAATGAAACTCCTCATCTGATCCTACAAGAACTGGGTCTGAAGAAATGCAACGGTGATGTCGAGAGCGCTACCGAGAACATCACCATCGAGCAGATCAAGTCCGTCGTTGGAAAGCAGAAATCCAAACTAACGGGATCGGATATCTCTGCGATGTGCAGAGAAGTCATGGGCACATGTGTTGCCATGAGAATCAAGGTAGAGGGCATGGACGCCAGAGAAGCAATCAAAGCCACAAAGGAAGGGAGATTTAACGAGCATTTTGCATAAGGGAAGACACGAATTGCGGGAGAGGTGAGCCTCGCAGACCGCAGGGGTGAAAAGGAACATGGAAGAATTACTGAGAAATGCAATAGAATCCGCAATCGGATCTTCGAAAGAGCGCAAGTTCACAGAGAGCCTAGAGATAGCCTTCACCATCAAGGACGTCGATCTAAAGAATCCAGCAAACAGAATCCAAGAAGAAGTCCGCCTTCCGGCTGGACGAGGCAGATCCGTAAAGATCGCAATGTTCGCTGGTGGAGAAATGGCCACTAAGGCACAAGCAGCAGGTCTGGAGATTATTGATCCCACAACAATCGAAGATCTTGGTGGAAACAGGCAGAAAGCCAGAAAGTTGGCAAACAAAATGGACTTCTTCCTATCCGAGATCCCCCACATGGGTACGGTAGGACGCTATCTTGGGATAGTGCTAGGACCGAGGGGGAAAATGCCTCGCCCTGTGCCCCCGAACCTAGACCCGGGGATGATGGCTGCTGGCCTCAGCGACACGACCATTGTGAGGTCGAGAGACAGAATGACTTTCCACGCAGCATTCGGTACCAAAGACCAGACACTCGAGGAACTAACGAGAAACGCATTAGCAGTCTGGAACAGAGTCATAGGTAAGTTAGAGCGTGGATCAATGAACATACGATCATGCTACATCAAGACCTCGATGGGGCCGTCTGTGAAGTTAGAGGTGGTATCGTGATCTCTCCAAAAGTCGCTCCGTGGAAGCGGACCAGGGTTGACGAATTGGTTGAAATCCTTGGATCAGATGGAGTGATAGGAATCGTGGACATTGATGGTGTTCCAGGGAAAAACATGCTGGACATGCGCGCCTCATTAAGATCAAAGTTAACCATCACAATGGCCAAAAAAACCCTCATTAGAAGAGCATGGGAGTCATCCGGGAAAGACTCCGAAACTCTAGAACAGCTTTTTGAATCCTCAACCCAACCTGCTATCGTTCACACAAATTCAATGAACGCTTTCGAACTTAGCGCAGAACTATCGAAGACTCGCCAAGGTCGTGCAGCAAAGGAAGGGGAGCTTGCACCGATGGACATCGTCGTGGAAAAGGGTCCGACTCCGTTCGGTCCTGGCCCTATTGTTGGAGAGTTCAATGCCGTTGGCATACCGGCTAAGATCGATAAGGGCAAAGTCGCAATTCAAAAGACTGTCACGGCTGTGGAGAAAGGCCAGCCGATATCTGCAGATCTCGGGATTATGCTCTCAAAACTGGACATAAATCCTATCGAAATAGGGATTATACTTACAGGAGCCATGGAAGATGGCCTTGTTTTGATGGCGGATGACCTAGACATCAATGCGGAGGATGTGAGGGACGATCTAATTACCGCTGTTTCTGGAGCGTTCAATCTTGCATGTCAAATTACGTACTTCACTCCTCAGACAATGCCTTCCCTGATAGCCAAAGCAAAGGGTGAGGCACTTTCGGTGGCATTTAATTCCACGATAATCAACGATGAAACCTCAGCATTGATTCTCTCTAAAGTAAAATCCCAAGCCCTAGGGCTTGCTGGTCAATTAGATTCCATTGCTCTCGACGATGAGATCGTCGCCATGCTAAATGAAAGCACTTCGATCTCAACGGAGAGCGGCAATTCGTCAGATTCCTCATCTGACGAGGGTGATTCGGATGCTCAATCCGAAGAAGAGGAAGAGGAAGAAGAGGATGCAGGGTTCGGAGGACTCGGTGACCTCTTCGGATAAAAAAAGGTGAAAGAAATGGAGTATGTATACGCTGCAATGATACTGCACTCAGCAGGAAAGACGATTGACGAAAAGGGCATTACTGCGGTTCTCGAATCCGCAGGAGTAGATGTAGACGCTGCGCGAGTCAAGGGGCTAGTCGCCTCACTTGCGTCCGTTGACATTGAGGAAGCAATGTCCACAGCAATCGCAGCACCAGTGGCCGCGGCGGCCCCCGCCGCGGGATCTGGTGGTGGATCCTCTGAAGCAGCAGCCCCAGCTGAGGAAGCTGCTGAAGAGGAAGAGGAGGATGACTCCGGGTTTGAAGGCCTGGGTTCCCTCTTTGGCTAAGTGAAACATCATTAGTGCTGCAATTGGAAAAACCTTGTCAGTGTAAGCAATAATTGACCTATGACTTGGAGTGTATCTTCACTACGTCAGACATAGACAATTCTGAGTCCCCTCGTATTGACCTGCCTGAAACTGCATTAGTTGCCCTGATGAAACCATTGCCCAAGTCAGAGTGCACGGAGTACGCAAGGTCCCTTGCAGTTGACCCTTGCGGGAGCAATATGGCATCCGGAAGGATCTTGTTTTCTGCGTCGGTCCACCTTCCCTCGTCAGAAACTGGATAAACTACGATTCTCGACAAGCTTGAAAAAACGACCTGGGATAAAAGATCAACAAGTCCAGCACCTTCAATACTTGACATCTTATTTTGTATCTTATCCAAAATGCTTCTCTGTGAATCTGAGGGATTATTTTGAGGTTCTAGATTGAATTTAGCGGGGCTATCCCCGACTGAGTACGATATCAAACCCGCTTGTTTCGCTTTGTTCAACGCAAGTTCAACTTCTGCCGATGTCGGTAGGCAAAGCAAGTTCAAATCTTCAAAATCCTTGATAATTGAATTTAATTTGTCGGGCTCTACCTTATCCGCCTTGTTTATTGCAACAGCCAGAGGGAACATTGAACCCCTTATTTCAGACGCCATCCTTTTGATCACAGTATCGTCCCATTCCCAGGGTTGGATGTCTAATGCGACATCCCTAGCGGCGTGTAGGCCAAGAATTGCGTCCTTTTCCGTGCCACCCAAGCCGCTTATGAGGTTAGTAATGAGGTCTAATAGAGCCCTATCTCCTCCAGACTGGGCCCTACGGGCTCCTCTGGACCAACCTTGTTTGAGAATTCCAGCGAGCCAGAGTTCGATCTCCTCGGTTAGAAAGTTGTATTCGTCAATTGGGGACGAAGCTAATGGCTCTGAATGATTCCCTTCTAAATCGGTCGACATTGATCCATCTACAATTTGAATCAATGCATCGCATCTCGACAGGTCTGATAGGAATTGGTTCCCTCTCCCCCTTCCTTCGTTCGCTCCGGGTACGAGGCCTGCGACATCAACTAATGTTATGGGGATTAAACGTCGAAAATCTTTGCATGAACCTGTCCTTGGATTGCATATACTACTTCCACCGTTAACCTCTGAATCTTGGCTTTTTGAGGTCTTTGTGAGCAGGTCAGCACACCTGCATGGATCGGGCACCGGTATCCATGCAATCCCGATGTTGGGTTCAATGGTCGTAAAGGGGTAGTCAGCTATCTCTACCAACGTGCTGGTGAGGGATGAAAATGCTGTTGATTTGCCAACATTTGGCTTGCCTACGAGGCCGACCCTCATGATTGACCGTAAGGCTTGATTGTCAACAATCTACCGATTTCTACAATTCGGTTGGAGCGCCCGGTATTTCGGTGTCAGTTACGGGAACCAACATAGTGTCCACATCCGCACCGGCTGCCAGTATTGAACGAATCGTTATTGATTCTGCTATAGTGAATGTCTCTATTTTTCTGGTATCTGACATTGAGTTTTCAAGTTGTATTCTTCCGTGGAATAACCCTCTCAAAACATTGACCGTATGAAGAATAATGGCAATTACTGCACCATAAAATATGACCGAGCCGACAACCGCGAATCTGTCAGACAGGGTCGAATTGAACTCTACTTCCAGTTGGGAAGTTGATACGTTGATCGACTCTGAGATTAGCATGCAGATTAGTCCGGCAGATGTAGCTGTTACAAACATCCAGTATCCTATCCTTGTTCTCTCCGGGGATGGCAGCGATCTCTTCGTAATCGATGGATAGAGATGTAGCTGTATCCCCATTGCCATGGGTATGAAGAATAGCCAGAGAGTCATCAGCTCAATCGTTTCTAACAGGGGCTCATACGTATTCAAGCCCGCAATCGATGGGGATCTGAAGGCATAATTCAAGAGCCATAGAATTACCAATGCCATGGAGGATGTGACCAGAATCGCCATCCCATTGGTTATTTCTGGTGATTTCCCACCGGTTCGGACCGTTCCGATTATATTTGCAGACAAAGCAATCATGGGGGCTAATGAAAGGGCAATCAAAAAGGTACCAAACATCCTAGTTGAATCTGAAACGTCGGGTACAAATGATTCTTGAATTATCAGACCAGAAAACAAACCTCCGTCCAGGCTCTGGTAGGCGGACGAAGTAATGATCAATCCAGCGAGCAGGGTTCCACTTAGGGTTCTAGACCAAAGAGGGGAATTTGAGCCCATCGCGGCTGAATACAGAGAGAGGGCTGCTATGGACCAAAGGAAAAAGGGGACTGCAATTAGCTTGGTTACAAGCCATGGATCTGCTAGCAAGGAGGGTCCGTTTGTGATTGAGGACGCTATGAGGGATGCAGGGCCGGCAATGTAAGCTAGAGTCAAGAGCCAACCGGGTTCCTTTGGGCTCTGGGTTCTGTTTGCGAGTGTCAATAATAAATTTACCAAGACTGCACCATAGGCAAGTGCCATTGCTGCTACACCGGCTAATGTTATGTCAATTCCAAACGGGTCGGGATTATGGGCTGCAATGAACAGTATCAGAACGCCTACTGTCCAAGGTGTTGAGACCAAAGTGCCATTCCTCTCGCTTGGCAGTCCTCCCGGAGTTCCACAAAGTATCGGTAGAACATGGAATGATGAGCCAATGATCACCATCCCGATAAACCCATACAATCCGGCGACTGTACCAGCAGATATCAGGGTAGATGACGATGGGCTGTAGCCCCAGCCTGACAAGGAGATCAAAGCGTATGGATCGTGACCGACCCAAACTCCGAGGAAGGTAAAGCAGATTGACACGAAGAGCCAAAGTGTTCCCACGATGATCCATGCCCGCGCTGCTGAGCCGGGTTTCCCTTCAGCGAAATCAATTGCTGGGCCAAGGGCTTTCTCAAGCAAGAACAGGCCTGTCGGCCTCAATACATCCCCCAGGACGCCAAGCCCTCGGCTTGAGAGTATAAAGAAACCAATTAGCACTCCCCAGAAAATCAGGAGGGCCTGTATATCCATGAACATATTTTCACTCCCTCGTTACCTCTGTCAGCAGAGTTGATAGGATCATCATGGTACCAACTAGCATTCCCAGAATGAAGATCCATACTTGCCCCTGAAGTGAGCCGAAAGTTTCGAGATCTGAGATAACAGGCAAATCTTGACCAGGGAATACAATAGAGTGGATGGTTAGTGAAAGTATTACAACGATAAAACCCAGTACCAATAGCAACCAGGAAGATTTCGGCTCTGCATTTGCCTGCATGAAAACATCGACGCTTGGATCGGAATTAGCCATATGGACACGAACCCACCCTTTCGGGTGGTTGAACCAGTTTCATTGTGTCCTTAAGCCTTGGGCGAAATGAGTTGAGTATTCATGGAGCAAGCATCGACCTTCGGGGGCTCCCACGCCTCGCAATCCCTGTCCCAAACTGCGCTGGCGTAAGCATATCAGAATTTATTTCGTCTGACCATATGGGGCGGCATTCACAACTCAGGTCAGAGAATTCGTCTATTTCTGAGGATACGGAGTACCTCTCAATCGCAGCGACAACTTCCTTGTCGCATTTACCGCAATTATGCGCCCCCCTGATCTTTCCTCCTGCTGTCGGATGAACAATCACTCTACACCCAGATTCTTTCACTGCATTGTGACTGTCTTGAATCATCTTGACAAGGGACCAAAGCCATGGTGGCCTATATTCTCGATTCCTATGAAGTCTGTCTACAATGGTTCTCTTCTGTATATTCATAGGATTTATTGACACCTCATCGCTAAGTTGGGAGACCTCCTGAATCCATCTCACAGAATGTAAGAGAGCATCCCCTTCTGACATGAAAGGAGGTTTGAACATGAGGTATGTCTTGACTCTAAGTTTATTCTTCCGCAATCGTTCAACGGCTGCGTGCCAAGTCTTTAGATTGAATCCCTTGTTGACATGGAACCTCAAAACAGCATCATCGTATGCTTCCAGGCCGATTGCCACAGTGCACCCTGGATGAATTGAAGAAACCCAAGATAGTTTGTCATCCTTACACAGATGAGCTTGTGCCTCAACTACGAGATGTAGGTTCATTTCATATGTTTCACGAAGTACTGTCTCTTGCCATTCTATCGGGTTTTCTCTGTCCTCGAAGAAGGTCCCAGATGTGTAGACCTTTATCATTTTGCAGCCCTCGAAATCATTCGTGATTTTCTTGGCATCGGACCATTGGGAAAGCATGTCCTCTACAGTGACATTGTCTCTGACGTCATTGAAATACCCGCAGAATGTACATCCTGATTTCCACCACCATGTACAACCTTTCGTCCTCAATATCACTGTTGCAGCTGTACATGGTGTTCCATCCGGAAGGACCTCAGGAGTCAGATAGACTGTCGCGGGCTTTGTGGCATCCCATGATTCCCTCCTCTCTATCGAGGATGGGAGGTTCTCTGGAGCCTTGATCAACTCATGCAGCCGTTTTGGGGGGGTGGTTCTCTCCATCAAAGGTGCCACCATGAGGGTGCGTCTATATTCATTGTATTGAACATAAGTGAGAAATCGTGTGGCGTGGAATTAGTCTATAGTAGGACCTTTCAAACGTTCAGGCTCATTTGGGACGGCTATGAGCATCCTCTCCGCGTCGACCAGCGTGGCGAAAAATGAAGAAGAGAAAAGTGCCTTGCAAGCATGGTATTGGTACGATTGGGCCAATCAAGCATTTGCGTTGACCGTTCTAACGGTTGTCGTACCTGCATTGACTGCTAGCATGTACAATACCGCAACTGGGACTCAGACAGGAGATTCTTTCTACGCCCTGGTCCTGGGGGTTTCAAGTTTGTTCGTGGCAGTTGTGAGTCCGGTTTTGGGTGCCATCGCCGATAGAATAGAAATCAAGAAGAAAATCCTGTGGGCCTATACCATAGTTGGTGTCATTTTCACTGCAATGATGGGGCTAGCCCCATTTCTTGGCGAAGGAACTGACTACATGTTTCTCGCTGTTTGCCTCGTGATTGGCAACATCGGATTCGCTGGCGGGAATGTGATCTACTACGCATTCATGCCATATGTCACGAGTAAGGAGGATACTGATCATGTCTCTAGTTGGGGTTATGCATATGGATTCATGGGTGGTTCTACGATACTGATAGTCCACCTTGGATTAGGTCTCACATTTGGATTTACTCCGAACATTCTTGCATTCATATTCGTTACCAGCGCACTATGGTGGCTTGGTTGGGGTTATCAACTGTTCTTGAAAACCCCTGAGCCGAAACTCCCCGACCCGAAGGAGTACGATAGTGCGTTTGCGGCCATAAAAGATGGAATGGGCGAAGTAATCCATTCTTTCAGAGAGATAAAGAAATACAAGTCACTCTCCGTCTTCTTGGTTTCATACCTCCTTTTCTTTGATGGTGTAAATACGATCGGAGGTGTTGCCTCAGCATATGGAGAGTCTGTACTTAGATTATCACAGACCATGAATTTCGTACTTCTTCTAATGGTCAACATAGTCGCGATACCAATGACAATACTTGGTGGAAGGGCTGCCAGACGGTTTGGTACCAAGCCCGTGTTGACCGCCGCGCTTGGTGTGTATTGCGTAGTCGCAATACTAGCGGTCGGATTCGCTCCCTTGGAATTAGAAGATGACCACGGGAGGTATGACTTTCAGTACGATTGGTCCGAGAGCAATGAAGCTTACATGTTATCTACATTGTATGATCGAGGTGTTGATTCTTGGGTGAGCGATTCGGGGGACGGCGATGCTGCGTTCCGAGATGCTTTCATGGCTTACCTGCAGGACGATGATGGGATTGAGATCGAGCGCTTGACTGTCGAAAGGGCATCGATTCTTGCATCCTCGATGAATGATGAGTTGGATCATAGATTCAGTTTTTCATTCAAGGGAGGGGATTTAGACGGGAAAAATTCGGTGGGAGATCGGCATCCCACCAACATCGGAGATGGTGAACTAAGCTGGTGGCCGAAGGCTTTGAGGGAGAACTTATGGGAACCACTTGGTTTTGGGGTAAATTCTCAGTGGATTCTTCTTGGTACCATGGTTGGAATTGTGATGGGCACCGTTGGTGCACAAGCACGTAGTATGATGGTAATGATGACTCCGAAAACCAAGGCTGCAGAGTTTTTCGGTTTCTTTGGGTTCATCGGGAAGGCTGCCGCTTTCATTGGGCCCATTATTTACGGGCTAACGGCAAATGTGTACAATTCAAGGGTTGCCGTCTTCACGATAATGATCGTAATCCTTGCAGGCACCGCCCTGTTAACCCTTGTCGATTTAGAGGAAGGAAAGGCTGTTGCGGCATCTGTGGATTCCAATGCTTGGAAATCGTCTGATGAAATTTGAGGTGAGTGTTTGTGAGTTTCTCTATGGTACAACGACTACTTACTGTACTGATTCTTCCTTTCTTTGGCGTTCTAATAGGGATTGGCATCTTTCCGGGTTATCTGATTTTCAACGCTGTAGAAAACTGGAGTGTTTCTGCTGGAAATGATGGGTTAATTCACTCATTGTGGTTTTGCATTGGTCTCGGAATGGGATACATTGCCGGTGGCCTTGGAGTTGTTCTGGTCACTGGCGTTTTTGGAGCAATTTTCGCTTTAAGGGGGCGTGAAGGTCGCTTCCCACTTAAATCCATGATTACAATTAGGTGGGGAATTGCATTGGTTTTCCATCGCGTTGCCCTCTTGTTCCTGTCGACGATTGTACCATCCATGTTTTCGACTCTATACTACAAACTGATGGGATTGAATATGGGAAAGGGGGTAATCATAAACTCGTCAAGAATCAATGACGCTCCAATGATTACGCTCGGTGATGGGGTTGTTGTAGGGGGGGATGCTACGATAAACGGGCACCTGGTTGAGATGAATGAATTAGTCCTAGCCCCGGTATGCATTGGCAGGGGTTCCTTGATTGGAGGTGGTTCTGTAATTCAGCCGGGGTGCAAGATTGGAGCAAATGCAATCGTCGCATCAAGAGCAGTTGTGCCGAAGTGGACGGAGATTCCAGATGGTGAAACCTGGGGCGGTATTCCTGCGAAGTGTATCAGGCGGGCAGACGGTAGCAAGCCAACTTAGGCCTTGCGAATTCGCTCTATTAGATCTGCTTTCTTCCCCTTGGCATCCATGCCCTGCTCGATCAGAATCGCCCTGAGTTCAGCGACCTTCATTTTTTCTAAACCGTCGCCTAAATCCTCTATTTTTTCCTTTGAGACTGCGTCTTGTGCGTTCTCCATCTGGTCCTTGAAAGCTGCTTGTTTTTCTTGTTGTTCTTTCACAGCTTCGACTGCTCTCTCAATCATGTCAAATCGAGTCTTGATTGCCTCGTTGAGTTGCTCGAAAAGACTCATGTGGGACTCATACCAATTGTCTCGCGCATTGAGTTCTGCCTGGGAGACTCTCAGTGATTCGTCCAATTCCTCCGCTACCTCGAAAACGCGCCCTAGCCTTGCTGACTCTCTGGTGTACATCTCTTCCATTTTCTCGAGATCGGGTTCTAAATGCTGAATCCTCTTCCTCGCTTTCGCATGATCCATCTCGAGGTCCCTTATCCTAGAATCCTTTTCACTCAATAAAGACTCTAGTCCCTCTCGCTCTATTTCCTTGTCTATGGCTTCTTTCTCCAAGACATCAATGACTGCATTTTTCTCCTGAAGTTCTTCCTCAAGCCTTCTGTATGCAACATACAGCTTCTCTAGGCGTTGGGTTTCCTCCGCGAGTCTTTCTTCCAACTGCTGTACACGTTCCTCGGACATCAAGGGGCCCTGTGTCCTGAATGATATGAACCCTAATGCTATTTGACCATCCTCTGAGGTTGGTTTCAGTCAATTTCCTACCGACCATGAGACGGCAGCGATGGCCGCTGTGAGTCTCTTCGCGGTTGGAATGTGTAGTTTTTCGTCTGGGCCGTGGGCGTTATTGCCGGGTCCAGCGGCTCCAGTGCACAAAAATGCTGAATCAGGATACTTTGATTGCATCATAGCCATGAATGGGATGGTTCCCCCGACCCATGTTGTATGAGCGGGTTTTCCAGTTAGAGAACTGGATGCCCTTTCAAGTTCCTCTGCAACATTTTGAGGAAGGGGTGGGGCTCTGAACCCATCTGCAGGAGGGTGTGCCTCAAACTTAACTTCAGCACCAAATGGAGGATCCCTCTCTAGAATCTCTGTCAACTCGATCATGGCCTTTTGTGAGTTAACTCCAGGGGGGATGCGTAGACTCAAAGCAAGATCGGTGTGAGTTCTCAAAACGTTGCCAGCAGACTCGACCGGCGGTAGTCCTCCTGCCCCAATTACAGAGAGTGCTGGCCTCCAATTTACATCAAGCAGCATCTGGGCAGTGTCGGTGTTGTGAGGCTCAAGGGTTTCGACTACTGGCAGGGATCCCCACAAACTTTCTCCTACAACTTCTGCTATGGCCCCTGCTGTTTTGACATGGGAATCGTTGATTTCCGTGTGGAATGAGGGAATCAAAATTTTTCCAGTTCGAGAGTCCTCAATTCGATCAAGTAAAATCCTAGCTATTCTGAATGAGGATGGTATTGCTCCTCCTGCCATTCCTGAATGGACTCCCTCCTTGGAGACTCGCACGCTCAATGTTCCGTGTATTAAGCCCCTCAGAGCATCGGTCTTCCAAATGTGGTCATAGTCGGGGCCCCCGCTATCCATGACCACCACCAAGTCTGGGTTACCAAGGTATGGTGTGCAGTGATCCAGATACGCCGGTAGATCGTATGACCCTGATTCCTCGCAAGTTTCGATAAGGAACGTCGCAGAGGGGTGGTCCATTCCATGTGCCTGAAGTGCTTTGATCGCACTGATGCAGAGATACCCCCCGTATCCGTCATCTATTGAGCCCCTGCCGTATAGCCATTCACCTCGTCTTTTTCCAACAAAAGGACTCAGGCCATCCGACCAAAGGTCCGGTTTTGACGGTTGTTTATCCAAATGTGAGTAGAAAAGTATCTCGCCTGGGAGTGATCCTTTTACTTTGATAATCAACAAAGGAGTCCTCCCATCTAGTTTGAATCTATGAGATTCTAGTCCATCTATTCCTTGAACATCGGCCCAATTCTGGAAAAGATCCAATGTAGCCGAGAGTTCTCCCTTCTCTTCCCATTTCGGCTCAAAACCAGGGGACAAGGCCTCAATTGAGATGAATTCCGAGAGACTGGGCAGAATGGATTTTTCCCATTGATTTTCTGACCATCTCAGTAATGACTCGTAGTCCAGCATGTGTCTTCCCATTATGCGCTAGTACATTGAGAATTCCCAATAATGTATGGCCTCAGCTTGAAGGAGCCAGGTGTTCCCTGGCCGTCTCGACGAGGATAGATTCGAGCGTCAAATTGAGGTTTTGCAAGACTTCGATTGGGTATTCTAGCATCCTTCCGTTTCCAGCCCAAATTATTGCAGGGGACAGTACCAATCTCCGTGCTTCAATCGGGAGTTGCTCGTTCATAGCTTCAAGTGCATTATGATAAATCGCAAGTTGAATCCCATGACGGAGTAACATTCGATCCTCAAAGTCAGGGCCTGGGTTGTGGAAATCGCTGGGATCCTCTGCCGACAGCATCCTCATTGTTGAGTCGGTCTTTATGTCGACCGCCCTTATCGTTGGCCTACCCTCTGAATCCTGAGTGCAGATCACAATGTCGATGAACCCCTCCATCTGGACAACTGCTCTACTTTCCAAGGTTGTTGCCCTCCTACCATCCGGAGTCCACAGACCATGAACAAGGGGTTCAAACTCCACTTTCTTCGAGAGCAAGAAGGGAAGTTCTGTCCGAAGACCTTGAAGTGTGTGTCCATTGACGGTCTCTCCTCTAGTGATTCTACCCAAGTAACCGTCCTCAATATTCTTGATCAATTCAGAAATTGCCTCTACCTTAGATTCAGTCATGGGTCCTACCCCAGTCTCTTTCAGTACGGTGTTCAAAAGAGTCCTATCGTTCAATCGACTTGGCCTTCCAGTCGTCCAAGTGTGTGGTAGGGGAGGAGTTGGGTCTGTCCCACAATTCCCTACACCGACCTCCACTATTCGGTGAACAATGGTGCCCAACTCTGCAGGGGACAGCGTCTCATTCAAATTCCTTTTTTGTTCCCTCCCTTGAAGTATCTCAGAATTTGAATCGTCAGTTGGGAAATGCAAGGATGACGGTGCGATCCTTATGTATCTCGGTGGAGATTCAACGGGAGAAAAGTCTAGTTTCTCCCTATCGGGAGATAGTGAAATGGCCTGTAACGCTTTTTTCATCCGGACGTATGGTGTAGCGTTGTTTACGCTTTGGGACATGCACTCGTGGCTGTGTAGCAAAACGAGTTTTGTTCCGTTCCCTCCTTTTGTTCCGTCATGTTCCGCGTGGAGCGAAATGGGGTCCAAAACTATCGTTCCTCTCTGGAATGGCACCTCCGTACTATTTTTGTCATCCGATGTTAACCATTGGGAATCATGGTTCCGATTCACCCAATCTAGATGTCTCTTTGAGTTGGTTACCATGTGCCCCAAAGGCGGGTATTTCCTCGAATCGTGAGTAAACGACACTCCTTGGTCGTTTATCCACTCTGATGCCTTGTCTCCATCAGGTGCTCCCACGATTATCAGACTGTCCCTCGCCCTGGTAGCTGCGACGTATAGCAACCTCCTGTTTTCCGCGTCCCTTCTTGATTTGTTGATTAAACTCGAATAATTCCATACCCCTGATCTCAATGCTCGATTTCCTCCCCATGGCTTCGGATTCCCAGAGAATATGTCTGAGGAAACTCCAAAGCGCATCTGCGACTGATGCTTGTTCCCGACTTGCCTCTCGCTGAACAGGTCCGCTAAGATTACGACCTTCGCCTCCAAGCCCTTCGACTTGTGGATCGACATCAGCCTAACTGTATCAGATGGAGGTTTCGTTATGCTTCTGACTCCACCTCGGTTATCCTCTCTGAGGGACCTCAGAGCATCGGCAACGGCCAACAATGATCCGTCTTCTCTGTCTAGAATTTCTTTGATTACCATGACTGTTCGCTCGGCGTTCTGCCTATCGGAGTCATCTGGATAAGCAATTAAGAGATCCGAATGGTCCAATGTCTCCTCCAGCATTTGGACGATTCTATCGGATTGTGATAGGTCCAGCCATCTATCGGCCAAACTGCCCAGTGGGGTATCTCCGAGATATTCTGAAAGGCTCTTGAGTAGGTTCTGATCTTGATGGGTAGAGGTAAGGAAATCGTCCAATTCATCGTCTGCCATGCCCATTAGGGGCGATCTGGCCACCCAAGCTAGATGGTGCCGTGAGTTTGGGCGTGCGCACAACTGGACTAGCGCTTCTATGGCCTTAGCCACAGGCTGATCGAACAGATCGCCCTCTAAGTCAGCATGAGCGGGTACTTCCAATTGTCTAAATTCCCTCAACAACGCATCCCTAATTCCTGTCCTGGTTGCCATCAGGATCATGATTTCGTCAGGTTCCACTGGGTCAGATTCTATCACTTTCCATTCTCCGTTGGCCCCCTTGATCTTGATGGGAGTTCCGTCCATGAGGGCCTTTACCCTCAAAGCGATCAATCTGGCATTTTTATTGATTCTATCTGATAGGCTGCTTGCAAAGGGATTCATGTGAATGCTCAAGTCATGCGAGGGGTCTGAGAAGTCAGGGTTCATGACTGGACATATCCACTCCAGATGGCCTTCTCCCTGCAATTGTTCAATTTTATCCAATGCAGGGTCCGTGGACTCCATCTCTCCGTAAGTAAAATCATTCGGACTAGGGGATCTAAGGTCTTGCGCATCTGCATACCACCCACCTTCAGGAATTGTCCTATGTTTTTCCGAGAATATCTCTCTCCACCAAGTGTTCATCTCCTTCAGCAAACCGGATTTCGTCCTGAAATTGACATCTAAACGAATCAGGCCTTCCTTCCTGGCGATTATGTCGCTTTCAATCAACGTCTCATCGACGCTGTCAACCTGATCGAATCTGACCCACGGCTCGAGGTCCCTTCCAGATGCGATTCTCATATTCGAAGCAGTGGTAAAGGGGGAGTTGTGATCATGTCGTGGGTCTCTACTCATCTCCTTGGTCCTCAGTGGGGGCTCATGGGTCAGAGCTGAGATGTTCCTAAACTCCCACTCATTTATCGATCTCAAATGGTTTGTAAATTCTCGAAATCTCGATGCCTCAGCGTGCCTGAAAGCGTAGATTGACTGCTTGACATCCCCCACGTAACAAATCGTAGGTTGCCAAGGCGTCTCTGGTATGTTTTTCTCACCGATTTTTATCTCTCGTGGCCCCCATAGCCTTGCTAACAGCCTCCATTGCAGGGGCGAGTTGTCCTGAGCCTCATCGATGATAAAAGCCCGAAACCTCCGTCGAATTGACTTCAACGTCGCCCATCTTTTATTCAGGTCGGAATATGCCCTTTCGGCATTTTGTTGTGGATTATCACTACTTCTGGGATCGATTGATTTTTGCAACTCATAAATTGCCTTCTCAATGTGGTCATCCAGCCACGGTTCCGAGGGACCAGAATCGAGTATTTCTATTACTTTTTGTGGATAGAAGTGGCTTATCTTGCAAACACGAGGGCATCTGAGAAAAAGGAGTTCCCCAGCGAGTCTTGAGACGTCGTCGAAATCCCTGAGTTTTCGTCTGAACTTCAAGTTCCTTGAAATTTCCAGAAGCCCGATCATCGCCGTACTGAGGTCCTGAAGATGTTTGGATTCCGAGCGTGGATCTAGAGAAAATGAGTCCTTACTCCCCTCAGCATTGACTCTACTTGGCGGGGGGTATGGAACATGGGTCAATCCTGGCACTTCGATATAGCTCATGAATATCTTCGCAACCTCCATGATGTGTGTGTTATCGTTGCTCGACAATGTTCGTTTGATCTTGGAAATCGAGTATTGTAGTTTTTTCTTGGCCAACTTGGCTTCCTTGCTTGACCCCATCCCTGTGTAAGTCAATACGCCAGATGGCCAGGTTTCTGATGTTGGTATGCTGTCCCTCGGGAATGTCGTCCCATCGCCAAATAGGCTCTTTTTGGAGATTGCAAGGAGCTTTGAAATCCAGTAGATTTTATCCTCGTAGGACTCTGGATTTTGAGAGGTCAGAGTATCCAAAAAGTCTACCCTGGTTCCTTCATTCCAACCAGATTTAGAGAAGATGTGCCGGTAGTTCTTGAGTATGTCGACAGTTTCTCTGGAATCAGATTGAAGATCAGTGAAAGCTTGTTCTAATTTTGGTAAACAGACGCTACTCAGCATGACTTTTGTCAAGAGTGATGCCGAGAATGAGTCGCCGACAGTGAGATTTCTCGTCGCTTCTTCAACCAATATTGAGTTGGACATAAGGCCCCTCAAGATTTTATTGAGCCTGTTTCTACCTGAGTAAGTCTTAATCAGACGATCTCTGGATTCTAGTATTCTTTTGGTTTGGTCGGTTTGCAATAATTCAGAGTCGAGGTATGTGAAACGATTCGGGTTGGATGGGAGTGACCAGAATGCATCAATGGTGTCCATTTCCAAAGTTCCCCTCTCCGCATCGGTAACGATCTCTGCATCCATGAGTTCACCGAGAGAGGCAAGATGCGGTTTGATCAGTCTTGTGAAAAATGAATCTATGGTGCCAATTGGAGCATCTTCTAGCAGCATCATCAATTGCTCTTTATCTGCCTCGGAACGCAGTCTTGGGTCAGCCTCAGGGGTTGAGCCCAGCGAACCAGTTGAGAGTTGCTTTATTCTATCTCGAAGCCTTCCTTTCATCTCCTCCGCTGCCAGATTTGTGAATGTAAGTAGTACAACCTCCCCTGGGAGGAGGCCCTCCCATTCGCTTGGATCCGTGAGTTCATTTGTATCGTTTCTCACTCTACCGAGTGATATTCTCCGAGGCCTCTCCGGCATTGGAAGTATTTCTGTAGCCCTCTGCCTTCGTGAAAGATAGTGTTGGATCACGCGCTCAACAATAGTGTTGGTTTTTCCTGTTCCCGCTCCTGCGTCGACTGCTATGTGCGCGTCGAGATTGAGGGCTAACCTCTGACCAGAATTAAGTCGGATCATGCCGATTGCCCTCCATATTTACCTTGGTCACAAACACTGGACACCTTGCAATAGCGACAGATGGATGGATCGGGGGTGGGGTTGTAGAAGCCTAAATTTGCATTGTGAACAACGCTCGATGCCACAGTCATTCTATGGGTCAACCAAGCACGAAAGTGGTCAGATTTGGTATCTGGGCCTTCATCAGCGAATCTGAACATGTCGCAAGTCAATGTGGTGGCCTCCCCGAAACCACCCTCCAAGACCCAACTCGGTGCAAGCCCTGAGGCTTCTATGTAATGATTCGAGTCAAAGCCCAAAGTGGTGATGCCCGCTCCAACTACAAGGTCGCCGGGATGGGATAATTCCCATGCTCTAGAATAGAGTGCCAATTGTAGTTCGCCGAACAATGCCCTCTCGTGCCTGTCCCTTGGCTTTTCAAAATCCTCCCTCGACTTTAGATCTCTGATGATGACCATGCGCCTTGGTTTCCAGCCAGATCCGAACAACCTGAGGGGCGCGACTTGGTTGGATCCTTCATCGTCGTGCCATTTTTCCCCTTGTTCGTCGAAAGGTACGAGATCCACTCTGTCGATAACTCCAGTAGCCGTGAATGGCACGATCCTCCTGTGATTTTCTACTAATTCGTTTGGTATTTCAATCTCGATTTTTGGTGAATTCTTGGATAGGGCCCATTCTATTGCTATCGGAGCTGACCCGTCCGTTCGCATCTCAGCATCAATCATCGACCCTACCCTCCCATTGGGTTTGGCCGGCTTGGGGTTAGCCAGCCAAGTTTCCCACTCATCTGTATTCATACCAGTTAGCATCCAAAGTTTCTGAGTGCAAGTCGCATTAGACCTCGTCAGCCACGGTGCCCTCTTTGATAACGATGTCAAGGCTATCATCATGACCTCGTCTTGGTTGTGTATGCTTGATTTGATGGATTTCTTCCGAGAATGTAGGTCGTTCAATGTGCATTCCTCCCCTTCCTTCAATCCTAAGGTCTCAAGCATCACATCATGATGAATCCCGTGCAATATGTTTCCGTAGGTCCTTGAATCGAGGTCCTGGCTGGTTCGCTCATCCTCCGAGAGGTTCTGCTTATCTGTCAACCAGCCTTTTCTCGGGCATTCCAACCAATTATTCAATCTGTATGGGGACCATTTTTTCCGATTCATCCTGATACCGGTGTGCCCCTGCCTTGACTCTCTTTGCCGTATATCGGTTTTCCATCCTTGGATTGGCCTAGGGTCCACAGTAGCACTTACGAATCTGGTGTTCCTCGCACCGATTACAGGCCATCTTCCATTCGTCCTTGGAGGGTTTCTCTTGGCCTTCGAGGTTGGATTTGCGATATCTTTGATCGGTGGAGTTGTGACCCATGGGACAGAACTATCAGGTAGGAAGCCATCAGAATCCGGCATAGTAGGGGATCTGGATGCTATATCATTGACCAAGTCGAGGTTTAGCTTCAACAGTGGGCCGAAGCCGCTGAGTGGTTTTCTTGAGGCTGGCTCTCCAATGAGTATTCTCCTCCCATCACTGATCAATCGGTCCCGTGGGCCGTGGGGCTCGGATTTTGTCTCCAGATATTTGGGATCTTGATCAGGTCTCTGACTCAACCACTCATCGAGAATGAATGATGGATGTGCTAGGTCATCCTTGGTTGCATGAATTACATACACCTCGGGGGCTGCGTTGAGGAGATGCTGCATCGAGTGTCTAGCTGACTTTATCTCGTTATCCGGACTTGATATCCCCAGCGTGAGTCTTTCTTGTTCGCTGAGATAGGGGGGTTTTCTCACTTGCATGGACCACTCTATCGACAGGTGTGTGAGTAGTACTAGGTCCGCTGTGCATCCAAGCGCCTGTCTGGGGGTCATAATGCGAATGTTTGGGTCCCTGACATTGCTGTTTTTTCTTTTGAATCCTGAAAGTATTCTTTGAGTTCTTTCTACCCATTTTTCACCCGTATTTGGGATCTCGAAGCCTAATGACTTAGTCATCATTTCGAATTTTCTCATTCTCCTCGTCACGTACTCCACAGCTTCTTCACAGTCACTCGCAATAGCACCACTGTCGCGAGAAAGGCCTCTCGCCTCGATGATCTGTAGGTATCTCTCCAACCAGTTATTGGCATCGGCCGATTGTGAGGGTAGTGGTAGGTCCACTCCACTCATACATCCCCTTCTGAATGTTGGATTTCTCAAGCTCTCACGATCTTCCTTTGACAGTAGAGGAGAGAGATTGTTCGCTACGATCAGCATCCACCATTGGGTTTGCTCTCTTCTGAGTAAGTCTCTGTCATCATCGGATGTTGTTGAGAGGGATTTTAGCCATTCGATGAGTGTTCCTTGTCCGCCAACTATGTGACTTTTTATTGCCGAAGTCTCGAGAATGTCCTGATGAAAAATTGGGATAATTTCTGAGTCTCCCGGATGTGCTGGGGTTTCGAACAATTCGAACACAATTCCCCTTTTTCCCAACTCTCGCGTTTTTTCTAGCGAGAATCCGCGGCTGCCAATGGCGATTGTCATGTCTGAGATTAATGATGTCAGGATTGGATTCTTTGGGTTTGATTCCATGTTTGGATCAATCATGGATCGGATTGATGAAACACATCTGTTCCATACATGCTCTCTCTTGGCCCAGGACGGATCGATAATGATAATCGAGGCGTTCGGATCGTGTTCTCGCTTTTTCTTCATAAATTGTGCAACCGTGGCAACGGTCTGCCTTTCGAGTCGTATCGGAATCTCATGCGGTTCTGGACTAGGTCTTGTTGATGAGGGGGTATGAGCGGGAATCCAACTTGGCAATTCTTCCTTTTTCTCAACGGGGAATATGTCCTCAATTTGAAGTCCGTGTTCTCCGAGTCGGTAACTTCCTGTGTGGGATAATTGGTGAATGGGCAGATAGCGGAGTAAACTTCTGATAAATCTCAATTCTATTTTGGGTAGCGTGGGGTCGTGGTCCAGCATCAATATGCCATCCATCCCCTCTAGGGTGAAGGGTGTGTCCTGATTCTCATTCTCAAGTTGTTTGATGACTTCCAACATGAACAAATCCGGGTGGAGTCCACCCAGAGGCTTGGAAGTTTCATCCAGTATCTTGTTGAACTCCAGTGCCTCATGGGCTCCATCCCATGAGTGCAGTAGATCCTCGGACAACAATGCGTTATGGAGTCCCCTAATCGCTTCCGTTTTCCCTCTATGCCATTTTCTCTTATTATCCGGATGAAGGATTGGGAATCTGAGATTCTCCGCAGCTCGAATTGCCAGCATATGTATTGACTCGTCTAACACCGGGTCAACCTCGATGGGTCTTTTGATTCGCAGGTCTTCACCTATTACTCGCGCCAGTGAATGAATTGTATGGTGCGCTGATCTGTCGAAAACCGGTACGGATCCACTTAATCTGTCCAGAACTTCATTCCTTGATGCTTGGTTTGGGTGTATGAAAAGTATCTTGCTGTTCTCACTCTTTGTTAGACTAAGCTTGGCCTGATCGACGGCGTGGTCTAAAACCCATTTTGGCAGAGGGCCGGGGGGGACTTCCTCAACTGACAACCCCGCTCTGCGTGACATGCTAGAGATTCAGAAAATATCGAGGGTTATTGAACCCGGCGTTTTTTTGCCTCTTTTGGCGTGATTATGGCTGTGAAGACGAGGGATAAGATCACTAATTCTACGGCGAGTGAGGGTATAACCTCAAGGAATGTTTCTTCTGACTGCGACTCCTGCCAATCCAAGACGATCAAGATGGATACATCATCTTCGTCCCAAGCCTGAGGAGGAATATAGTCGATCGAGCTGCTTCCTAGAGGAATGACATCCCTTAGAATTCGGTGATAGTATTCTTCACCGTTGGATCCCTCTGGGAAAAACGCTGTGTCCTCAACAATCATTAGATACAGCTCTGTGGAAATACTATCGCAATTCGATCTGCAGGCAGTGGTATCTTCCTCCCAATTCCAAGACCATTCAAAGGTGCCATCCTCCCATGTGAATGTGAACTCTGAGGAATTGGATATCGGAGGACGCATGATGCTATCAAGGCTTGTAGAATACTCTTCCTCGAGCGAGACACCAGCGGTCGGATAAGAGCCTATATGCATCCTTTCGCCTCCAAAAATCACCGTTGGTGGAGTCCTCGCATTGAAATCAGCCTGGACGGCGGAAGGGCCATACCTACTGAGCCAACGGCCTTCAGTGTTGTTGTTCCCAAATGGGTCCTCTGTTTCGAACAAGTGCCTGTGATACTTCACAACCTTCACATCGTAATCCGTAATTGTTGCATTCAATGCTTCCTCTGCCGGAATGCAAGTCTCGCACCAAGTTGCTGTATAGACCTCTATGATTGTCTGAGCATGGTCCAAGGTACTTGAGGATGAGTTATTCTGGTTGGCAGGGAACCATGTGATTGCTGTTGATCCACTAGTGATCCCTTCAGTGGCATCTACCCATGGATCATCTGAGGATATGATTGATGCATTGGCCCCCAGAGATAGTCCCAAGATGGAAAATAACAGTATTGTCACAATGGACTTAATTTCCATGATCAGCGGCTGTTGTGTTGAAAATAAGAAGGGTTCGCATTCAGGATATTGATTCGAATGCGCTTATCGTTCTTCCTACGTCGTCTTGGTTTATGTGTAGATGGGTCACTAATCTGATGGTGTGGTCATCTATTGTGAGTACATCAATTCCTCTTTCGGATAGACTCTCTTGGAGTTGATGAGATTGAATTTCTTCGGAATGGACGTAGACCATGTTTGTCGCCACGGAATCTAGATCCACTTGGAATGCTGGTATGTTGTTTATTGATTCTGCCAGCATTCTCGCATGATCATGATCTTGAGTCAGCCTATCAACGTGGTTTTCAATGGCATAGATCCCTGCCGCGGCAATGATACCCGCTTGGCGCATGCCTCCACCAAACATCTTCCTCCATCTGTGAGCAAGACTGATTGTCTCCCATGAGGACAGCAATACGGATCCGACAGGCGCTCCAAGTCCCTTGGACAGGCATACAGAGACTGAATCGAAATCCCTGACCATGCGATCCAACGGCGTTCCTGATGCGACGGCCGCATTGAAAATTCGTGCTCCATCAAGATGGGATGAGCATTGTTTTGTCTTCGCTATCCCACAAATCGAATCTAAGTGTGATTGTGGGTAGACTGTCCCTCCTCCTCGGTTGGATGTGTTCTCAACGCATACCATGGCCCCATTGGGATAGTGTCCTAGGCTACCTTTCTCTTTCCTGATGGCATTTTCTACATCATTCGGACTCATAATTCCGTTGTGACTCGGGACAAGAGCGATGGAGCAGCCTGAGAGAGCCGCATAGCCCCCTCCCTCGTAGATGTAGATGTGACTGTGTCCCTCTGTTATGATCTCGTCTCCGGGGTTAGTCTGGGCCTTGATAGCAATTGCATTGGACATAGTGCCTGATGGGACAAATAATGCTGATTCCTTGTCAAAGATCGAGGCCAGTCTATTTTGTAGCTCTATGACAGTTGGATCGTCGCCCAGAACATCGTCACCAACGATGGCATTGGCCATTGCGTTCCTCATACCCGGCGTGGGTTGTGTTATGGTGTCACTCCGCAGATCGACCCTATCGCTATCTATGTGAAGCACGATTGGGCCAGACCATGCCCCCAATTAGGGTATTCGCATTTCCGATAAGTTCCAGTCAGACATATTTTCAACTATCCTTACTTATTCTGAGCTACCAATGAAAGTTGGCAGAATGGACATCATGATTTATGCGGTGCCCTTGGCAAGATCATGATCGACTTTGAAACGGCCGGAGAAAGAGAGTCTTTTCTGTCAGACAACTGCCCTCCGATGGGGATATACGAGACGCTTTACGCATTCAGAGATGCGTTTGGCAGCTTTATGGGAACTGAGGGCACACATCCATGGTCTCAGGGATTCCCGCTGACAAGGCAATTGGAGATGTTTGATGGCCCGCCCCTGCCAGATGAGGTTCAGGTCACGTGGGAAGACAGATTCTACCCCAAGGCTTGGGGCCACCCTAAACTGAGATCGTCGATTGTGGATTACTACAATGAAAGGTACGGATCTAGGATTACCCCTGAGAATGTTATGGTTTTCGCAGGCGGGAGGCCCGGAATATACACAATCATGGCCTTCTTGAAGGAAAAGGTTAGAGTGAGAATAGGAAGCATTGAGTGGCCAGCATATCTTGACATACTGACTCAAACCAATACGGAATATGAAACAGTTCCATTCACGAAAGAGAATGGATTCCGGCCTCAGAATTCTGAATATTTTGATAGAACGGGAGTCGATGAAGGGACGTTCATCATGCCTGTGATATCTAATCCGCAGAATCCTTCTGGCCAGACAAGACATGGGACAGAACTCAGAGACTTGATCGAGACGGCTGAGAAACCTGGGAATGGGTTGCTATTGGACGAGGCGTATGAGATGTTTCACAGCCCCTCAGTCAGCGGTATCGAATTCATCAAGGATCTTGACAACAGCAATATCTTCCTAGCAGGCGCTTGCACGAAGGGGTTGCAGTCCCCAGGTATTCGAATTGGATGGGTAATCGCAAGCAAAAAAAATATCGATACTATGGCGAACTACTCTAGCTTTGGCATGGGAGGAGTCAGTCATCCATCCCAACACTATGCTGTTGAGTTGCTCGAGCCCGATCGGGTCAGGAGGGCCCGGAAAGCAGTTGAACAACATTACAACTGGCAAAGAGAACGCTATGGCAAAGCATTTGAGGAAATGGGTTTGAGCGTTTACACGGGAAATGGTGGGTTCTACCATTGGTTGGAGTTGCCAGAAGGACTGGATAGCAAGGGTCTCAATGAACGCCTCTTCAAACATGGTGCTGCGATATTATGTGCCTCTGATTGTGACATGGATAGGCCTCACTCCAAGGACCCTGAATATGAGACTCCTTACGGTCGATTTTTCAGGTTCTCATTCGGCCCGCTTCTTCCCGAGAGTTTTGAGTCCGATATCGAGTTATTTAGCAGAGTACTGGAAGAATATAAAGCAGAAGTAGCTTAATTATCGGATTCGTAAATTGTGAAATCGCTCAACGGGGGGGTGTATACATGCAGATTGACCAACTCAACAGCCTGTTCGTTCACGACCTGATGGATATCGGGCTCATCTGCGGCACAGACCTCTCCGGGGATGTAATGTCTAGTCGATGTGTGCACCGCCATCCCTGAACCATCTATTTCGAATGTTCTTTCTGTCGAAGTTCCCTCCAGAATTATGAATGCGCAGTCGCTACCTTTGTGATCGTGAATTGGGGTAATTTGACCAGGTCTCCAACAGATTGCGACCAACTCATAATGATCTGTTCGTTTAATCACATTCCTTTGGTACCCGTCGTCTGTGGATCTGATACATTTTCTGAGTGCATCGAGGTTGAACTGATTTGATTTTAGCCTGATCTCCAGTTCATTCAAGCCTGGTCTCCTGTCGATTGAATCTAGCCATGATACTAGGTCAGTCATGCCCGGACAGGACGTTAAGAGGTCGTACCTTTCTTGGATGCCGACCTCAAGTTGCTGGACCATCAAATTATCATGTGGGAGACATGAACATTATTGTTGCTGTTGCCATTGTCTAATGCAATTTGAGTTCTGAGGTAAATTTGTCTATCTCTTTTCTTGGTGCTGGTCCAATCCCCAAGACCGTGACGGTGCCGGAGGGTATCTCTGTATGTCCAGCGTCCCTAACCAGATGGCATATCATTCCGTAGCCTTGAATTTGGTTGTAGAGTAATTCCAAGTCCTTCAGATTCTTGACTGTTAGAACTATCTTACGAGCTCCTTCTCGTCGATATTTCTCAAGTGATCGGGGTATCTCCTTATTTGCCCTTAGGGCGCACTCCATGACAGCGTGGCCACATTGTGCGGCGAGTTTACCCACAGTGAGCTTTAGATCTCTGCGAGTCACTATAACCATGGTCATTTCATCAGCTTGTGACAAGTCTAATCACCGCGCGGTCTTGTTTGATTGTATTTTTCCGGGTCATGATGTCGCCAAGGGATGTGGAAAGTAGAATGACGAATACGACATTTCCAAAGGCGTGATACAGATCAAAAACAAGTCCGTTCGCAAGGTATGGCAGAAACGTGGAGAAGTCGTGGTTTAGGAGTATGCTCGTCGAGACTATCCAGTCGAAAGCGAAGGCTGAGACCACGGACAGGGCTGTTAGTCTCCCGATGGCGATCTTACCGTCTATCAGAATCCTCTGTGAAAATGCCGATCCCATAAGTCCGACTAGGCTCCATCCTACGAATTGGAAAAACGTCCAAGGTCCGTGTCCGAGGAAGAGCATGTTCGTACTGAGGGCGACGCACCCGGAAAGGGCTATTGCCCATGGGGTCCCATAATAGACTCCCACGAGGATCACAGTGACTGTTACAGGCTGAACATTTGGAAGGGGTTGGAGTAAAACCCTCCCGGCAATGCAAAGAAAGGTGATTAAGAATAGAGCTACAAATGGGCTTGTATCAGTTAGTTTCCTCTCACCCTTGATGATTGCGAAAATTAGTATGGCGAAAACCACGATGTTCACAACCAAATCCTGCTCTGGAGTGAGGGCGAAGTTGTGGAAATTGTACATGAGCTACCCACCCATTATTTCCTACATAGTCCTTCTTGGGATATCGCCTCTTTGTTGTGGATCAAACCTGCAGTTATGCTGGTGTGAGCACCCAACTAAGATTGGTATCAGATGTGATCAAAAGCGTTGACGCGCCAACTTCTGCCATCACACCATCCTGATAGAAGCCCCAGTATGTGGACCAATCCTCGGCTCCCGAGACTCCATCTATTGTGTGGATAAATGCCCCTAGACCGACATAGTAGGTCACGTCTATCGTGAAGTTCTCTCTCAGTTGCAAGGCTTCCATGACACGATACGCCGAGACATTCTCGGCAACGAGTACCGGATCAAAAGTTATACTCCCGTTCAAAAGTCGATCTGCAAGATTTGTTGTTTGGTCGCCTTCATCTAGAAAATCCAATGTGACCACAACGCTGAGTTCTCCGATTTCATCGTCTGCCAGTGCTCCAGTTTCTTGAGTGCAGCCGGCAAGTGCGCTCGAGAAAATCAACATGGAAATAAATACGGCTTGGTTCAGAGTGCTGGTCATGGATTTAGACACAAGTCGATCCAGTCTAATAAGTTAGTTGACAAATTCCATGCCCCGAAATATTATTTTTGGGCTATTGATATGATTTTTTCTTTCAGAACACGGCTCACGACTTTTCCGTCGGCCGCCCCACCCAACCTTTTCATGACCTTGCCCATCAGGGGTCCGATTGAATTCTCTCCCCTCGCGTCGACCAAGGCCATGTTCTCAGAAACAACCTCATCGACTATAGATGATACAACAGACTCGTCCGCGGGTACGAAACCCAGGGCCTCAGCTTGGAGGCAAATCCATTCGATCCTTCGATCGAGTGGCATTTGATGTATATCAGGATAATTGGCATGTAAAGAGGAGATCGCAATGACGCCGTCTCTGGTAATTAGATCTTGATCTCGAGCGTGGATTGCATCAATTATGGAAAGAATGGGGAAGCTCGAAGGTTCAATTTCTGCTTCCCTCGATGCTTCGTTTATTGTTTGGTCTAGAAGGGCAGTTGCAACTGACTGGGGTTTTTGTGGCGGTAAGTCGTGGAACGATCCACTAGAGCAATCATACAGGATGTCATCCAGTTGGGCTCCCAAAATGGCTTCGCATTGCGTGGAGGATAGGCCTGTGGACATCAATCGTTCCAATCGCTCTGATGCTTCCATTGGAATGGTATCTATTGCATGCGACCACGATTCTCTTTCGATTTTTACAACAGGGATGTCAGTTTCAGGGTACATTCTAGCCCCTCCCGGTAGTGGGCGCAGGGGCATGGTCGTACCATCCGCTGGTTGGCCTTTCTTTAGTACCACATTTCTAACTTCCTTCGGTATTCGGTGGTAGGCCATTCTTGCTCTTCTCAAGACTGCGTCCAGTGACGGTCGTGCCTGCCATTCTGGTGCGATGCATAGGACAAAGGCGTCATTTTTTTGTATTCCCAATCTTCTATTTATCGATTCAACGTGCTTTTGTTCTATTCCATAACCGGGCAACTCGTCAGAGTGGATGATTCCCTTCACACCAGCCCTTTTCGCAGCGCCTGAGAGCTCTCTACCAAGGCGTGGGAGTTGAATGCCATCTGATTCTGCTTTCTTTGAACCCAAACGGCCAGATAGGCCCTCCAAGGGCATGGCGAATATACCATGGTCCGATCGGATGGCAGAAGCGATCATCTTGGTTTCTATCCCTACCAAGACCTCGGTCACATCCGTGACTCCTCCACGTAGTATTTTCTCGACAAGGGTCCTTATCCTGGCCTCGTCTTCTTCATCGTCTGACCTTCGATCATCAGGTAGCGGTTCGTACCCCTGTTCCGCCCTGAGTTCGTTTGCGAGGCGGAAAAAGTGGAGTTGTCTGGCCATCTCGATGCGGATGATTCTTGGGATCCACTCCAGATCCTGGCATCCTTTTATTTCCACTCTGTCGCCACATGCGATGCTTACGTTGAGGTCCTGCCGGATGCTGCCCAGGCCCCGACGCACGCTACGAGTGTCCCTCAGACGCCCCCCCAGATACCTCGATACAGCCTCAGCGTGTTCTGGAGAAATTATGTCAGGGTCGGTTGCTATTTCCACCAATGGAATCCCCAACCTGTCCAGTGAGTAGGTCACCTCTTGTCCTTCTGAGTTGGTTTCTTCCCCCAGCTTCCTGGCTGAATCCTCTTCCAGACAAATTACTGATATTCCAACCTCCGTCCCCTCGACCTCGAATTTTCCGCCAGTGGCTACAAGCGTTGTTCTCTGGAAGCCGCTGGTATTCGATCCGTCAACTACCGTTTTTCTCATGACTTGGAGGTGGGGAGCGGGAGTTGCGTTGAGCATCGCGGAAATCCGGAGGGTTGTTTCAACTGCTTTCGGGTCGAGAGGTAGAGGGGGGGCCTCGTCAAGCTCAATCAGGCCCGAATTCGGTGTTTGAACGTAGATGAAGGATCTGTTCCTTTTCTGCTCAAAAGCCGCCGCAGTGTCGATTTTTCCTGCTTCGCCACGTGCTGCACGTTGCTTCCTCCTTACTCTATTCCACTCATATGGAATTTCTTCCAGATTTAATTCATACAAGATGCCTTCTTGGCGGGAATGCAACTTTCCTGAGGAAAGTTGTTGATGGATTTCAATGCCGCACATGAAGCCTAATTCTTCGGGAATCAGACCATCTGGGTTACCCACATTGCCAGAGGGGCCAAGGGACGCCATGTATCCCCCAGGTGATGGTTGCTCATAGGTTCGATGCTGCGATCATACGAATTCGTATGTTCCGGGGGTGTTAGGTGGTTGGTAGATAATCCCATTTTGCTGCATCTTACTCACCAGAGTCCGCACTGTGGCCTCATCAATCCCACCCAGCATTGCGCGGTCGAGTATTTTACTAATGGGCATCTTCCCATCGTTTTCGACAGATATTTCCCTCATGATTTGCTTTACGATGCTGCTCTGTCCTGCCTTGCTTATTCCTGTTTGGAGCTCGGCCTCATCTCTGATGTTTGACTCTTCTCTCCAATGCTTGAATATGCTGATAGCCATTTTTGCATCTATGATAGTTGCGACTTCTCTAAGGTGCATCCTAGCATGTGCTTCTGTGAGTCTCATCAGTGCTTCTAAAGCCCTAGCAGTCACGGATATTTCTGTTTGGTTTTCACCCTTGGAAGAATTCAGACTATAATCGCTGGTTGCGGGATTTATCATGCCTTTTTGGTAATTCTGCCTGGTTTGAATGTAGTATTTCACGATCTCGGATTGAGCCTCTGTGTCAATGGTCGGATGTATGTTTTTCTTTGCGTAGGCGATATATTTCCTGAGGAATCCAGTTGTTAGGTGGTCGTTATCATCGAGGCCGGTTTCGGTCATTTCTTCGGATTCTATGTTTACGATACTGCCCATTTGATCCTCGATCTGGAGTTCGCTCGACCCAGAGGCTCTGTTCCTGATGATGTGTGTGGCTATCCGTTCATCTAGGCCTCTATCGGGTATGTCGCTCAACAGCCAGATTAGATCGAACCTAGACGCTAGCGGTGCCTCAAGATCTGTCTCGGCGAACGATTGCATTATGCTTGCATTGCCCCCTCTGTACTCGAATCGTCCGCTTTTTGGGTTGGCAGCGGCCAAAACCGCACAACGAGAGTTGAGAGTGGCAGTGATCCCTCCTTTTGCTACTCTTACTTTTTGTTGTTCCATTGCAGGGTGTATCGCGCTTCTCTCTTGTTTCCCTATTTTATCAAACTCGTCGATCGCGGCTAATCCTCGGTCTGAAAGGGGTAGAACGCCCGCCTCCAATGCAAATCTCCCATCCGAAAACCCATCTTTTACCGCAGCTGCAGTAAGTCCAGCTGATGTGACTGAGCCTCCGGAGGCAAACTTTCCTCGAGGTGATAGGTTGGACATGTAAGTCAACAATTGGGACTTTGCCACACCCGGATCTCCCATCAGGAGAATGTGGATATCCCCCCTGGTGCGTGTTCCATCAGGTGAGATTCTGGACACGCCGCCGAACAACTGTAGTGCGAGTGATCTCTTAACTTGATAGAGGCCGGGAGTCGCGAATATGGAGGGTGCAATCGAAGAGGTCACAAGTTTGAGGAGTTCTGGCTCTGGATGGTCATTAACGAGTTTCAGTATCTTCTCGATGTCCTCTTGGTCTATGTTGATCTCGGTGAAAGGTTCGGTCTCGGTCTCCATGCTTACCATGTTGTAAAATATCTCAAACAGGGGAGTTTTCCGTGTTCCTTTCCTCTCAGAGTGCATCTGAGGAACCATGTTTGCGATTATTCTTGTTCCAGGGAGGACCCTGTTTACCAGATCGCCCTCCAAAATCACCATACCACTGCTAGGTTGGGCCCCACTGGGCACTCGTTCAGGAATCTCCTGGATCTCTATCTTTTGATTGTCTACCAAGGAGCATTTTTCCTTAACGAGTGTGAATTTCACACGGCCCTTCCTTTCACCACATCCGCCACATTGAAGTGGCTCCTCCAATTCGGTGTGATCCCTTTGCATGATCTCGGTTTCATAATCGCATGAGCATTGGAATACAGCCCGATTGATGCGTGGTTTGATTTCACTGACCTTGGTGGCAATAACCTCAGAGCTGATTAGCCTCTGAACGTCTGCATGGCCAACGTTCCTCAACACCCTCCTACTGTCAAGGGGAAGGTTGCTGACTCGGATGAATGGATCGGTTTGTTGCTGGGAGCCCATTTCCATGCAATAAGTCCTCAGGGCGTTCGAACCCTCCCTGAGTATATGATCAGGTTGAAGGAGTAGGATGTCCGCAAAATCAGGGTCGAAGGCTTGTATTTGGTGGAATTTAAGCTCCAAGTGATTGGTTTGACCGGAGACTATCCTCTGGACTTCGTCTGAAACTACGTCCTCGAGGAAAGACCTCCATCTGGGCTTTGCATCAGGGGCTAGCAAGGTCATGTGGTTTCCTCAGTCGGTCTTTCGTCCCCGGCGCTGGAGGCCTATGAAGAAACCGGATGGGTTCCTACACCCCTTTGTTTCCGGTGGAAAAGCATGCATTCACTCAAATTGGCTTTGTCTTCTTTTGCAGGATTTTTACTCGTTCTCCGAGTGGGGAAACTTGAGGGACTTGATCATGCTCGTTATGTCGTGGACTACACTCGCTCTGATAGTGATCTGTTCGTTAGGCTCGATCCCGGCGAAGAGATACATGCGGCCTTGAAAATGCTTGCAGACGATCTTGGCTTCGATGCTGCGGCCATCACTAGCGGTATAGGCCGAACCCGGGACAACTTGTATGGATTCATGGATGAGGATGGGGTGTACCAGAGACGAATGTTGGATCGGCCTTCCGAATTAGTTAGCTTATCCGGGAATGTGGCTAGGAAGCAATCTGGGGAGGCGTTCACCCACATACACTGTTGTTGGTCGGACGATGACAATAATGTTCATGCCGGGCATATGTTTCAGTCGACAGTCCATGTTGTTGCAGAGATCCACATTAGGGTGATGGAGCATGCTTCAATGACGCGTTGCCCGTTGGAGGGGGTCGAGCTCCTCGGGCTTGAATTCGATCGGCGATAGGGGGGTCGAAACTTGCGCGTGTTGTTTTGTCATGGGCTTTGGAGCTTCCCAGGCGGTACAAAGCCACAATATATGCAAAACGAACTGGGTTGGGAAGTGATCAGTCTGGAGATGAGGCGAAACGGGTGGGAGTTGTCATCCCAAGTCAAGACTGTGAGGGAGGCCATCGACAATGATGGTCCCTTTGATGTGCTGATGGGATCCTCGTTCGGTGGGCTTGCGATTGCAAATGCGGTAAGGGGGTATTCAGAAGATCTGCGAGTGGTCCTCTTAGCACCTGCTTTTGGAGTATATGATACCCTATCGAGGCAAATTGGTGATTCTGAATTGGAGGAGTGGAAGAAAGCCGGGGTCAAGACCTTCATTCCGCCAGGGTGGGACGAAGACGTACCAATTCCATGGTCATTTATGGAGGATGCTCGTCGTTTGGGTTGGCCTGAATTGAGTCATAGGACGGTCATATTACATGGACTCCGAGATGATGTGGTGCCGATTGAAAGCTCTAGGGTGTTCATGAGATCCTCACCACTCGTCGAAATCGTAGAGGTCGACGATGGGCATAGGTTGGGGGAGAGTCTAGAGTTGCTGCGGGATGTTGTTTCCATGGTAGTTGACTGACTAATCGTCATGGGTGCCTAGGAAATACTTTCCAATCTCCGGGTCGGACAGGATGTCCTTTGCATCCCCTGTGTGGACGACCTTTCCATTGGACATGATATAGCCTCTATCGGATCTTGCAAGACTCAATCTCGCGTTCTGCTCGACGATGAGTACGGTTATGCCCTGTTCCCTGAGAGCGTCAATCCTCTCTATGATTTGTTGCTGGTACAACGGCGAGAGTGCAGCCGTGGGCTCGTCCAACAGCAGGAAGTTTGGATCTGAAATGAGGGCCCGTGAGATTGCTAGCATCTGGCGTTCGCCCCCTGAGAGGGATGCTGCCAAGTCGTGTTCCCTCGATCGGAGGTCCGGGAACATGTCTAGGGCTCGCTCGATGCGCTGTGAGAGGATGTTCCCAGATAGTGAGTTTCCCCCCATCTGGAGATTCTCTTCAACGGAGAGCGATGGGAAGACGTTGTTTACCTGAGGAACGTATGCGATGCCCAGATTAACTAACTGATCGGTCCGCATCCCAGAGATTCTCCTCTCCCTGTAGCTTACCTGTCCCTCATAGTAATCGGCAATGCCGAATATGGCTTTGATGAACGTGGACTTCCCACAACCATTTGGGCCGATTATCGTGACGAACTCGCCCTCATTGATGTGCATGTCGATGCCATACAGGATCTGGACAGATCCGTAACCGCCGGTGAGGCCCTTGACATCCAATACGCGCGTCAATTCTTGACACCCCCGCCTTGGCCATCTGATCCTAGATATGCCTCTATGACCGCTCTGTTCGACCTTACTTCATCCGGGGTCCCAACCATAAGGATCTCGCCCTCGTTCATGACGACTATCCTATCGACGCCTTGTCTCAGGATGAAATCCATGTTGTGCTCAATAATCAGTACTGAGATTCCAGTCTCCGAGACAATGTTTCGCAAATTCGAGAATATCTTCATCGCCAGCGGCCCTGCCACCCCTGCGACAGGCTCGTCGAGGAGTAAGAGCCGTGGTTCCCCCATCATTGATCGTCCGATGTCGACGAGTTTACTTTGGCCGCCCGAGAGCTCGCTGGCAAGATTGTGCGCCATGTGAGGTACCTCGAGTTGGTCGAGCACCTGGAACGCCCTCTCGAGCCTGTCGACCTCGGATGGATGTGAGCGACCTGACCTCACTACGTCGAGGAAACTCGGTGAGAACTGGTTCCTTGGGGGGACTAGTAGGTTCTCAATGACGGTCATTTCGCGCCATAGCCTGGTATGTTGGAAGGTCCTGGTCATTCCGAGGTTCTGGATCTGGTCCGGTCGCATCTCCGATACATCGGTCCCAAAGACCTCGACCCTGCCCTCGGTCTGCTCTAGTAGTCCGGAGATGCAATTGAAGGTTGTAGATTTTCCACATCCGTTTGGGCCGATAAGGCCGATGAATTCGCCTTCCTGAACGTCAAAAGAGACATCCTTCACGGCAACGAGTCCACCGAACTCCTTTCTGAGGCCATCGACACGCAGGGCGGGTGTTTTCACGAAGGATCACCTCCACTTGGCCTCTCAGGCCGATAGGGCACCTCTGGGAGGAGGCCCCTCTCGTTGAACTTCAGGGATATCACGATGATTAGTCCGATGATCAACACCTTGACGTAGGCGAGGTTAACCTGTATGTCACCTCTGAAGACCTCGTCGATGGATCGCTGGTGAAGCAGCCAAACCATCAGCAAGAACACTGAACCCATCCATGCAGACGACTCAGCAATGGCATTTCTCTTGAAGAGATACCCGATGACGGATATAGTCAGCATGAGCAGGGCAACTTGGAATGGTTCTGAGACGAGCCATGCGAAAACGATGTCGATGGATACAGCGAGTTCATGAAGCGGTTGGCTCGAGCTTGATTGGGCTGCTACAAGCCTGTTGATGACGAACTCATTCAAGGTGATGATCATCGCTCCAACGAGCATGCCCCTATTGTTCCCCGCCCCTCCGATGACGAAGGCTGCCCAGACCAGGAATGTCGTTCTCGAGGGTTGCATGAATGAGGGTTGCAGGGAGCCCAGGTACCACGCGAACAATGCTCCACCGAATGCTGCGATTGCAGCGGAGACGGCGAGTGCCGAGGCTTTGTGGGTCATGACATCGTGCCCGTGGTGCTGTGCGACGTCCTCATCCTCCCTTATCGATCGGAGGATCCTGCCCCACGGTGAAGAGTACAACATCGAGAGCGTTCGCCAAACGATTCCGACGCAGATCAGGCCCATGATCGCCAGGAGGAGGTAGTAGGGGGCAGGCTGGCCGAAGTTGAGAATCTCGCCGATCGTCCTGGCGACGCTGTCAATGGTCTCATCGTTCTTGCATGCAAAGGGAGAGAGCTCGATGCCGTTGGAGTCTAATTTGCTACCTCGGCCGCAGAACCACCATTGCTCGAGGGGCTGGGGATATCTCTGAACCCCTATGGCGCCCTGAGTGGTGCCGGTCTTCAGAAGAGGCTCCCCCGATAGGAGAATTCTGACAACCTCGCCCAGGGATATCGTGATAACGGCGAAGTAATCACCCCTCAACCGAGCCGTTGGGAGAGCCAGTAGCCAACCAGATATGGCCGCCACGATCATACTGAATATCAAGGCCGGGATGATTGGCCAGCCATACCCTGCCACATTGCTCGGGGCAGTGAGTACTCCAACTCCGATGGCCCCAATGGACGCGAAGAAAATCACACCGAAGTTCAAGAGCCCTGTGTACCCAGTCGACAAGTTGAGCGAGAGAGACAGTATGAGGTAGATTGAGAGGAAGGTAGCCAAGTTGGACACCTGGAGAGTCTTGGCGAACATGAAGTTGGAGGCTGGATCCACGGGTAGCCAGACCACGAAGAGCAGGAGCACCGCCATCATTAACCTGAAGGCAGATTTCGATCCAGACTCGGTTCTCCGCTCCTCTGTAATCCCGACTCTCTCCATAGCTGACGCTGATCCCTCTCTCATCCAAGCTCCGATGGACGTTGTCCCAATCGTTAGCCTGTAATCGAGGTTAGTTCTGAGTGATTCGATCCTATCCCTCAATGTATGCAAGTCGGCTTTTTCACGGGATGTCGCTCTCGAGCTGGATGTGCTGGAGAGTAATGAGTGGTACCTCGACTTGAGTGACTGAATGGGGTCTCTGTATCGTTTATTGAAGATCAAGTAGGACTCATACAGACAGAATGCCCAAACCAACAGTGGGACCCAAGGCCAGAGTATGTCGCCCATCGCCCCCATCATGGATATCACTGATTGCTCAGTCTCAATGAGAGAAGCCCATTGGGCCGCTATCCCCGGATCCACGCTATCGGGGGCAACCACTGAGCCAGATGGGTAGGAATGATCTCGGATGAATGATGTTGCCTTACCGATGAAGAAGGCAGAGGATGTCACCAAAAGTGTGCTGAATCCACGGCCGGCTCTACGCTGGTGGAAATGGTGTGCTCCTAAGGGGCCAAGTAGGGCTCCCAGGGTTGCTGAAAGGCGGTGATCTGGGGGCTTCGTGGACTTGGCTCTGTCACGGAGGCGCTCTATTTTCCAACGGTCATATGCATCGCCAATTCCCTTTGGAACTATGAGGAGTATCGCAATTATGATTGCGTAAGGCATCACTTCGGCCAAAGCGCTGTATCCAGACCGTCCGATTGGGTTCCCTATACCGATCAAGACCGGTCCTGAAACTGCCCGAACGAACCCGATAATGACCGCGGCGGCTATCGCACCCGGTAGGGATCCGATTGTCCCGAGCACTATGACTGCGAAAGAGGGGAGTAGTAGGGAGAATGCCGTGATGGGTTTGAAGAGCAGGGTTATGCCAAAAATGCCGCCTCCAACACCGGATATGCCCGCGGAAAGGAAGGAGCTCGTCATGTGGACTCTCTCAACGTTAATTCCACTGCTGGCTGCAAGTTCTGGGTTATCCGCGACTGCCCTCATCCTCCTGCCGAGTCGGGTCCTCGTTAGGATGGCGAGGAGGATGAACACCGTTGCGAAGCTGACAATCGGTAGGAATGCGTTGTTGTAGGCGTAGTTCGTGGTCTGGGCTGCCCCCTCGCATGTGGAGGTGATGATGTCGACTGCTGGTATGGAGTCCAACTCAGTGCAGTCAATCGAGGTGTAGACCTCATCTAGCTCAAGGTCCCTCTTGCCGAGGTTGAAGCGAGTGAGTACCGTTGGAAACTCGAATGATTGGCTTCCTCTCATCCAATCCGCATCTGGGACGAATCTCTGGGTGGAGCCGCCAAATCTGAGATACGTGAGTGCCCTGAGGACTAATGCGACTCCAAGGGAGGCGATCATCATGACGTCTGGGGATGCTTTCCTGTCCCTGAAGCCCTTGTAGACAAGCCGATCGATTATGACGCCGGCTATACCGGTTAGGATGAATGCCCCAAAGAGCATCCATAAGAAGAGGGTCCACGAAAGGTGGCCATCTGAGGGTATCTCATTCAGGGGAAACAGCCAATCTGTCCACATCAAGGCCACGCCGACGTACATTCCTATCATGAAGAACTCAGATTGGGCAAAGTTCCCGTACCTCTGGACGCTGTAGGTCAGGGTAAGCCCGACTGCGATTGAGAGGTAGGTCGAGGACCAGGTCAGGGTATTCGTCCCCAACGATGCTACGTCGATCAATACCGTTGCGGATGTTTCCAACCCCAACAAGAGGATGTGGAGAGACATAATGACGTACAGGAAAAGAAGAATGGGGGACGTAGCAATCACACAGGAGCGCACCCAGCCTGGATTGAGGTCATCGAATGCGATCTTGACCAGCCCGAATCCGACGCAGATGAGGGTAAAGGTCTGGAGTAGCCAAACGAGGTCTGTCGGCAAGTTGTCGAATAACAGGAAATCGATGCCGTTCAGTACTCCGAACTGTAGCAGCAATCCAACCGTGGACTCCATGAAGAAGAATGCTGAGACCAACAACCGGCGCTTCCATCTCTCAAGTTGACCCCACCGACTCCGAAAATTTTCGAGTGGCTTCATGCTTCGTCCCCGATATCTGGCTTCTGTGGAATGGAGCCGGCACTCCGGCTAGAAGGGTAAGGTGAAGCGCCGTGGTAGGCAGGATTGCCCACCACGGCGCGTTGCGTAATTCCCTGATCTTATCGATCTTAGACTCAGGCGGTTGCGACGCCGCCCTCGGCTGTCCAGTACTTCGAGCAGGTGTATTGGTCGACGCCGTCGTACGAGCATATGTCGTATCCGTTGCCGCCAATGTCACCGTTGTCGAGGAAGTTGATGACGCCAGAGGCGCCCTCGTATCCGCTACCGGTAGCCTTGATTCCTTCGTCAGCTGACACGCCGTTGTGGTTCACAGCAGCCATGCCGACCATCATGACACCATCGTAGGTGGTCAGGTCGTATGCCTTGATGCCGCCGGATGGCGCGTTTGCGTCATAGCGCTCGCTGAAGTCGCCGAAGCTCGATCCAGCGCGTGGCTGGGTCACGGTCATGCCGTTGAGTAGGGAGTCGTCCTCCATCTCATCGTACATTCCCTCGCCAGCAGGGCCGTCCCCGCCGAAGATGTGCCCGGACCATCCTGCATCGTTGAGAGCCTCGATGATCAGGGCCGCGTCAGCGATGTAGGATGATAGGTAAACAGCTGTGCAGGTTGTGGAGGCAGCCATCTGGTCGGCGATTGCCGAGAAGTCAGTATCCGTCTCAGCGTAGTCGTAGCGACCGACGTCACATAGCTTGTCCGATCCCCATGCGTCGACAACAGCGTCAGCGAGACCGGCGCCGTAGTCGTTGGTCATGCCGAAGACTGCAAGAGCGCCGTCTGCGACGCCAGCGTCTGTCATCATGTCAGCGCCTGCTGGGCCCTGGATTGCATCGCTTGGCACGTTCCTGTAGAACATCGGGTATGCAGATGCGTCCGATAGACCTGGGTTGGTGCTCGCGTAGGAGATCATTGGGATCCCAGCAGCGGACAGTACGCCGTTGGCAGCCATAGAGGCACCGGAGCAAGCCGCGCCCACGACAGCGTAGACACCGGAGTCGACCAAGGTCTGAGCAGCGGGGCCAGCCACGGCACCGTCGCATCCGGAGTCCTGCTCTATCAACTCGAAGTTGTAGTCAGCGTACATGGCATTCAGATCATTGATTGCCTCGTTCGCGCTCCACGTGAACACGGGAGCATTCGGCTCCAGTGGTCCAGTGATCGGGTTGAGGAAACCGATCTTCACAGTCGTCTTTTCGTCTTCATCATCATCTCCACCGAGGCATCCAGCAAAGGCTGCTGCAAGCATGCTCAGTGTCATCATTGTTGCAATTAACTTCATTGTTTTCATAGCGTATCCACGCTCCTAGCATATATCTGAGTTAATAGTCTCTATTTAGTTCCTCTCCCCGTATTTATTCTGGGTATTTTGTTGAATTTCACGAAATATAATAATTTTCCACTCGAATTTTCGCCCCAATTTTGCAACTATATATTGATCGCTCAACACGCAGAGATGGTATCAATAACCTGCCACTCTGGGGGGAATCATGACCGAAGAGGGTGGAATGACCTATTCTGGTGCAGGAGTGGACATTGATGCTGAATCATCCGCGGTCGCATCTCTAATCAGCAGCCTCGCTAACTCTACTAGAAAAAAAGGAACAAAGGGTGCCCCGGTTGAATTGCAAGGTGGTTTCGGTGGACTTATCGAGTTTGGCTCGAATTGGCTTGCACTTGCGACTGATGGTGTAGGGTCGAAATTACAGATAGCAAATTCATTGTCCCGTTATGAGGGCGTTGGGATGGATTGCGTGGCGATGAATGTCAACGATCTCTTGTGCGTCGGCGCTGAACCGTTGGCATTTGTGGATTACATCGCCGTCCCTACACCATCGAACGATGCACATAGCCGGATTGGGGAGTCTCTTTCCGAGGCTTGCATGCGTGCAAATGTCACCCTGGCGGGAGGAGAGACTGCAACTCTGCCCGGGATCGTGACTGAGTTGGACCTCTCGGGGACCGCACTCGGATGGCTTCCGTCTGGAAAGGCGATAGCTGGAAGTGATATTCGCCCAGATGACGTTCTGATAGGATTCCCAAGTAGTGGTATTCATTCTAATGGCTTTTCTCTGGTTCGAAAAGTTGTCAGCAAGTCGGGTATGAGTCTGACCGAACCATGTCCATTCTCCCCTGAGCACGAGTCCCGTTCCGTTGAGTTTGACCATGGGGATCTTGGAAGCGTCTTGTTGAATCCAACAAGAATCTACGTCGATCCGATCGTAGAGCTTCTATTCTCTGACATGGCGATTTGTAAAAGAGAGAGCATACATGGAATCGCACACATAACCGGAGGGGGGCTTTCCAATCTCCTGAGGCTGAATCAATCTGTTCAGTTCTTGATCGCAGATCCCCTCGACCCTCAACCTGAATTCGAGTGGATCGCATCAGAAGGGCAGGTTTCTGATTGGGAGATGCATCGAGTATTCAATATGGGCATGGGAATGGTACTTGTGGTGGATCCATCAGTGGCCATAGGGATAGAGAAATGGGCCTCAGAAAGGATCCCCGGCACCAAGATCATCGGAAAGGTCAGCCATGGAAGCGGAGTTGTTCACACTCCCCTCAACCTGGTCTATGACCAATACTGATTGAGCGAGCAATCCATGAATCCCTAGCCCCGCGTGCACGCATGGACCCACATGGATGGCCGGGGGTGCCTTATCTTGAGGGATCTACAGAACACAGAGTTCCCATCGCCGTTGATCGTGGCAGAAGGGGTCCTGCGGGCAAGGAGGGGGATGGTTTTCTCAACCCGGCTATGTCAGGTAACAGAACCCGTAGTGTATTGATGCTCAAACATCTGGCCAATTCTTCACTTAGGGGGGTTCAGAAGATTCAGACTATCGATTCGATGTGCGCAACAGGAATAAGAACCAGGCGGTGGTTGAATGAGCTGCCCGGGGATATCGCATCCAGGTTGAGAGTGAAAATGTGTGACATGAATGAAAACGCACTTGAGTGGGCTCGTTCAAATCTGCGCCACGACCCCCTTGGGCACAATGTATCTGTTATTCGGGGGGATGCAAGGAAGGAGCTCCTTTCCCAAGGCTGGCATTGGATTGACATAGATCCCTATGGATCTCCAATGCCCTTTCTGGACCTAGCGATGCAAGCAACCGCACGGAGATCTGTAGTTTCGATTAGTGCAACGGACACGGCCGCATTAAGCGGATCATCTAGGGGACCGCTGAAAAGGAGGTACGGCGCTCAAGTGCGACTAGATCCTCTGAAGCACGACAGTGGCCTTAGGGTTTTACTCGCAGCAGCTGCAGTTGCAGCGGCGCGACACGATCGGGTGATCACTCCCCTACTATCCGTTTGGGATTCGCATCACTTGAGGGTCACAGTTCTCGTGGATAGATCAAAGATAGGGGCTAACGCTTACCAAGATTCCATCGGATGGAGAGTTGCGAACCCCTCTCAGAGGGACGTTGAATTGGCGATAGGGGCTGGTCTGCTGCCACCCCATGATGCAGGGAGTACCCCAATGCACGTCATGCTGCCGTTGAGTGCAAGCCCCTCCGACAGATCCAATGTTTCGGGGCCGCTATGGACTGGGATCATGGGGGACGCTGAACTGATGAGATCCTTGTCCGGTGAAGCGGCTTCACTGATATGCGGATCCGGAGATTCAGCGCTCGACACGAACGAACAGAAGTACGCTAGGCAATCAGTCAGGAATATCGCAAAGGAAGCGAATGCCATCCATGGCACTCACTTGGTCGTGACTGACTCGCTTCCAGGATTCTTGGGCGGAGGTGGTCCCCCGAGCCCGTTTAAGATGGCGGAAGGGCTCAAATCAATGGGTCATTCAGCGGAGGTCTCGCACTATGGAGAGCCTTCTTTCAGGACCGATGCTCCATGGAATTCAGTCGTCGACCTCTATAAGAATAGAGTCTGACCAATATCATCCGCCTATGTAGGACATCTCAATTCTGTTCCTGTCCTTGTGCGAGTCTGTCCTTATCTCGGAGTAGCGATCGCTCCTGGATCTCCAGAAGCGCGATATCTCCTCCTCTAGGTACTCGTCACTCAGGCCTTTCCTCATCGGACTCAAGAGATCCAAACCCTTGTTCGAGAACAAGCAAAGGAATAACCGCCCATCAGCAGATATTCTCGCTCTGGAGCAATTACCGCAGAATGGCTCAGTGACGCTGGAAATTATACCTACTTCACCTCCGTTCTCCAATCTGTACATTTTGGCGACATCATTGGCGTTATTCGGCTTGATGGCCTTTGACGCGCCGACGATCTGACGGATCTCCTGTGCCGGGACCACATCATCCATTTTCCAACCGTTCGTGCTTCCCACGTCCATGTATTCGATGAACCTCACAGCAATATCCCTGTCTGAGAACCTGGCGATCAGATCCAGCATCTCATTCTCATTTACATTCCGTTTCACGACAGTGTTGATTTTTATCGGTCCAAGTCCTACTGACTCTGCGGCCTCTATGCCCGCTAAGACTGCGGCCACCGTGTGACCCGAATCGGTAATCGAGGCGAACGTGCCTTCATCGATGGCATCCAGACTTACTGTGACCCGGTCCAAACCAGCAGCTGACAGAGCTGGTGCGTATCGCGGCAACAATACCCCGTTTGTGGTCATTGCGAGTTCAACTTCCCTCATCGAAAGGTTGGAGACTAATTCGGGCAGGTTCTTTCTCAATAGTGGTTCACCCCCTGTGAGTCGAACCTTGGTTACGCCAAGCCTAGTGAATATGCCGACAATCCTGTCAATTTCTTCAAAAGTCATTATGTGATTCTTCTCAAGATATGGGAAGTCTTTGCCGAATACCTCTTTTGGCATGCAGTAAGTGCATCTGAAATTACACCTGTCCGTGACAGAGATCCTCAGGTCCCGCAAGGGGCGGCCCAATTTGTCTAGGAGTGTGACCATTTCGACCAACCCAATCGATCACTCAGAATTAGGCTTCCGGGTTAGAAGTAGGTTCAAGGCTCCCTGCCTCTTGCCATGTCCAATGCTTACGATCACCGACAGGGCACATGAGATGCTATTGCACTACTCCGCTCAGGCTGAGGAGGGAGTAGCCATGGCTCTGAGAATAGAGATCGTGGGACGTGGCCCCAAGGGCTTTCAGTATGACCTTCAATTCGTCAGCAACGAGGAATCGAAAGAGGATGACGTGACCCAAGAAATCAGGGGATTCCAAGTCAATATAGCGTCTAGAAGCGCCAAGTATCTCGATGGTGCGACGCTGGATTTCAAGGAGACTCTCATGGGAGGGGGTTTTAGCTTTGACAATCCCAACCCACTCTGGTTGGACGATCTGTCAAAGAAAGTAGCCGAAGTAATCGACAAAAATGTGAATCCCGCTGTAGCGTCACATGGCGGGCATGTGGACCTGGTTGGCGTTGACGATGGAAAGGCGATCATCGCGTTTGGCGGTGGATGTCAGGGCTGTGGGATGGCTGACGTCACCCTTAAGCAGGGCGTAGAGGTAATGATCATGGAGAACGTCCCCGAGATAATCGAAGTGATTGATGCGACGGACCACGCGGCAGGTGCTAATCCGTTCTACTGACCAGAAATCAGTACACCATGCTTATCTCATCATCGTCTGGGTCATCTCTTGGCGCTGGCAATGCAGATGATTGAGCCCTCTCGAACGCTTCCCTGACACGGTTCTCAATTTCCCTGGCTTCATCTAACAAGGTTTGGACGGGTATTTCGATATCCATCAAATCACAGAGTGATTCGACGGCAATCAGAGCTGCTCTAGCATCTGGATAGACTGGATTACATTCTGCGAGGAGGACCGTAATGTCCAATCCTTGTCTCTCGCCCTCTGCCAACAGGAATCCAGAGACACCCGTCACAATGCCTTGCTGGATTCGCTGGATATCCACTGTGTCCAAAGCATCTCGACCGCTCTGGAGAGATGCCACGCCCCAAATATCTCCATCTTCTTTGAGGCCAAGATCCTCACTCACAAGACCGTCAATGATGACCAATTTGTCAAAGCCTCCTTTTTGGAACCACTCCAATACAGTATTTCCGAATTGAAAATCGCTTGCTTGAGGGAATTGAATCTCGGAGATGAATACACCCATTTCCTCGCCTTGATACACCCTCACAGGATGTTTTGGAACTGATTCCTGAATTAGAGCAACTGCAGGGAATTCAGGGTGTAAGACGGTCCCCATGGGCTTCAATCCCAGTGAGGCAATGAGGTGGGAGGCTGCGATAACGCCCACTGATCCGACTGTCGTCAGTCCGCACACGGCGACGCCGCCGAGAGTCGAGGGGTCAGCGCCGCTTTGTAGGACCAGAGGATAGCCTTCTCCGGTTGCGTCTGCCATGTTCATTGGAGTAGTTGCTTCATCTTCAAATCAACGGTCGTTTGGAGTCGGTCGCTTTTGCAATTTGCGGGCACAAACAATTAACATGATGCCCGATCAAGCCACCACTATGAACGATGAGGTTGACGAAGCTCGACTATACCTACAGATCGGTGATGTAGAGGTATCACTCAGTGGAAGCATCAGGGAGGTGAACGACCGGTGGCAGAGCATCAAGGATGAAGATGATTGGAAGTCATCCATCACACTGGTATCGAGGGCAAGTCAAGACGCGAGCATGCTGTATGACAAACTCCCATCGAAGAAGGGAGCCGATCTTGCAAGGATGATTGATAATTGTGGTCTTCACAGGACATCTGACCTCATTCTAGCGGCGATCTACTATCTTCGAAATGTAGAGATGGAAGACGACTCCCCACCAAGGGTACTCAAGAAATTATTATCTTCGACTGGAAAATGGACAGAGGAAGACATAGAGAAATGGAATATATCTCTGTACATTAACAGAATGGTCGAGGGAGGAGGCGGTGATGATAAGACCCCGTTGTTGACCTATCCACCGGGCAAGGACAAAAACCGACATGTGATACTCACAAGCGCAGGGTTCGAACATCTAGAGAGGCTATCAGCGTGAGAGAAAACCAAGAGAATGAGCGGAAGGATTGGTCGTATACTTCCCATGTAAGGGCAGACCTTAGAGGGGCAAATCTGTCTGGAGCAGACCTACGTCGGGCGATTTTTGATGGGTCAGATCTCGAAGGAGCTGATTTATCAGGTGCAGACATGCGAGGAGCTTCCTTCAAGCATGCGAATTTGATGAAAGCTGCGTTGGACGGATCTGACATGAGAGATGCCCGATTCGTCAAGGCTAAGTTAAGCCTGTCCAACATGCAGGGCGCTAAAATGGATGGAGCAGACCTAAGGGGCATACGTGGACGGTATGCAATTTGGAGGGATGCGAATTGGTGGGACGCGAAAATGGACGATTCACTGAGGAAGGCGCTTGGGAAGAAATGGCCTAAACCCTGATTTCATTCCAAAATGCAGTCCAAGCCTTCTCTAACCCACATTGGGATGTCCAATTTCTCACCAATAGAATCCATACTTGTACATACGGTAGTTTGTACCGCACTCCAGCATAGCTCATTCAACTGATTATGGATCTTAAATCGCCAAGATATCGACGTTTTTCCCATTTTGATGACGGATATCTCACAATGAGCGACATCACCATAGATCATGGGTTTGTGAAATGTGGCTTCGCTGTGTACCAAGGGCAGTGCCAACCGTTTCTCCTTGAGTACGGCAGGATAGCTGACCCCGCACAACGACTCCCAGATTTCCTCGAAGAATACGTGCGCTAGATCCCAATACCTTGGGTAGTAAACTATGCCAGCAAGATCAACCATGGGGAAGTCTATCCTGCGGGATGACCTGAATACCATGGAGTCGCTATCGCGATTGTCTTCATATCGCTTATGCACGGTAGGGTTCCAATAGATCACTTACGAGGGGACGTAAGCAAGATTGTTGCAGCCATGGATGACTCATTGGCAGATGGGTAATTCACCGTGTTGTTCGAAGCCGGGATTGCCCATTGGCTACCGTCATGCCCGCAACGTCTGTCCGCCTCGGCATCTGTTGGGGCTCCATACGTGAAGGAGGCCATGGAGACACCGAAGTGAACACCCGACAAGACGGTCATCAGCAACTGTTCAACCGCTGCAGTGG
>DAVU01000013.1:476-166746 GCA_002505695.1 Euryarchaeota archaeon UBA487 | reverse complement strand
GGCCAAGGACAGGGCCAGGGCCAACAAGGACAGGAAGGCGGCCAAGGTTCTCAAAGCGGACAGGATGGCCAACAAGGCAACAACGGCCAAGACGGCTCACAATCCAACCAACAGGACAATGGCCAGGGCCAGCAACAGAGCGGAGGTCAACAGGGTGGCCAGCAAGGCGATCAACAAAGCCAAGATCAGAATGGTAACAACCAGAATGGCCAGAACCAACAACAACAAGGTGGGACCCAATCTGAACAGGGCCAGCAAGGGTGCTGCTCAGATCAACAACAGGGACAACAGCTTGACAACCAAGACAATAACGGCGACAACGACAATGATGGAGATGGGATTCCAGACGATGTCGACACCGATGATGACAACGATTGCATACCTGATGTGATAGACACGGATCCCCAGGATCATGACAACGATGGAATAGATGACCAAGAGGATGACGACGATGATGGAGACGGTTTGGACGACCGCACAGAAGTCGAAGATGGCAACCCAATCACGGACATCTATGATCACGACAACGATGGAATATACGACTGCGTCGACATCGACATTGACAACGACGGTCTGATGAACTATGCTGATGACATGCCCAGAGACCACGACAACGACGGTATCGACGATGCACTCGATGATGATGATGACAACGATGGCATTCTGGACGTGGACGAACAAGGCGGGGCCTGGAGCTTCTACAGGTACGATCACGACAACGACGGCCTGTCAGACCTAATCGACACCGATGATGACAACGACGGACTATCCGATTGGTTCGAGATGTACGATGGATCCGACCTGACAGGTCAGTTCGACCATGACAACGACGGTATAGATGACCATCTGGACGATGACGACGACGGAGACGGAATCCCCGACGAACTCGAAAACAACCCAGACGTAGTCTGAACCGAGACAAAACGCGCTTCTCAGGACCTCTTTCGAGAGGTCCTGGGAAGTTGCTTCCAAACCTAGGAGAACGTGAGTTCAACCATTCGAATATTCCGTAGGCTTCAGATGGAAGCGCCTTGTCCGGGAAACAATGGCGAAGCGAACCTTCACCGGATCTGTAATGGTGATGCTTGTCGTCTTCAGCTTCTCTGGATGTATGTTCTGGGAGGGAACCGATCCCGAGGAAGATGTAGAGGATACTTTGTACCCCTCGATCTGGGAAAGGCATACTCTTGATTGGAAAACAGAAGGTTCCTACAGCATGAGCTTGGAAGTGGGACCATACTCAGCCATGGAAGTTCAAGAAGCCAGAATTACTGTTGACACCTCAGGGGTTTGGGAATCAGGGCCGGAGTCCTCCGAGGTACATCTTTCATATTGGTTGCCCAACAACACCATTGAGGGGGACAAGGTACCCGTCATAGCCGTGATCTCGCCCTACTTTTCTTACGGACCCCAAGGGTCTGAGTCCACTCCGACCAACGTGATAGGTGCAGCACGGGGTGAGTTCATTTTCGATAACTTTCTACCCCACGGATATGCATTTGCTCAAGTAGCGGTCTTTGGCACTGAGGAAAGCAGTGGATGTTTTGATTACCGGGGCGCTGGGGAGGGACTAGGTATCCATGCAGCCGTCGAGTGGTTGGGGACTCAGAATTGGAGCAACGGAAATGTTGGGTTGTATGGAAAATCCTACGAGGGGGCCACACAATGGGAGGCTGCAGCGATGGGGAGCGATTACCTCAAAACAATCGTTCCAATGTCGGGAACCACTGCTCTCCACCCGCTTTTGTACAAGAACGGGAGTGCCGAAGCACGGTCCCAAATCATGCACATGAACTACTTCTCTAGCACAGTGGATTATGATCAAGATGACTTCGACAACATTTGTCCGGACATAGTAGAGGGACTGTTTGCAGGACCGGTCACATACATAGGGGGCGAAATGGACCCATACATGCAGAACTACTACGATGAGAGGAGCCACATAGACAAAGCCTTCGATAACTGGAATGGCAGCATATACTGGGTTCAGGGCATGCAGGATTGGAATGTTGACCCACATCAAGTGTTCGGAGGACCACCGGGCACGAATTGGTATCAGGCATACGTCGACGCTGGCTTTGATGTGAGAGGGATCTTAGGTCAGTGGGGACACCACTATCCAGATCAAGTAAACAGCCACCAGACTGTTGATCCCGGATACGGATTCGAGGCACTGGAGAACATGACAAGGTGGGATTGGGGCCAGGACCTGTTTGAGTGGTTCGAGTATTACCTACAAGGACGGGGGCCGAAGCCCTCCCTTGACGCACAGATACAGAGAAATGACGGCCAATGGCGAATCGAGGATACCTGGCCCCCCAAAGACAGACAGCCTTTCACTTTGAATTTAGACGACTGTGAAAATGATGGCGTATTCGTTGGAGGTGGGCTTCCAGTAGTTGGAGGGGGTCAGACGGTCATTGTTGATTGCTCGCACATAAACCCCGAAAGGAGCATCCATATCTCTGGATTGCCCACCCTCCATCTATCTGCTGTTCCTACTTTTGACGGGGGACAGGTGTTCATTGAGATGCAAGACGCTGAAACTGGAATGCGTATTGGCCATGCAACGATGGATGTTAGGTACCATGCCGGAGGCTATGATCCTCAGACCGTTATTCCTGGCCAAGAGATCACCATGATGATGGAATTTCAAGCGATAGATGCCATCTTACCAGCGGGACATGGGCTTAGATTCATTTTCAGCGACCAAGGAGAGGATTACCTCGCTCCTGCTTGTGGTAATGCATGCACAGTTCACATTCTACCCTCTCTTTCGGTGTTCGAGGCTCCCATCATCGAAAGAGGTCCTGATACGATACTTACAGTTCCCATGGCTTAGTTCTCATTGACTGAGGCATTGAACCTCACTGAAAGAAAAACAAACAGGAGGAGAAGTGAGGATGCGATGACGCTTCGCTCTTCCTTGAGCGTCGTAATTAGGTATCCGAAAAACAACGATGCTATGCATGCAATCATCAAACCAAAGAAGATGAATGGGGATAATTTGGGCCTCGGATCGAGGAACTCATACACGTAGTAACCATGATCTCTTCGCGACGAAAGCTCTGCAAAGGCGACATACAATGATCCCAAAATCAAGGTGAGGGATAAAGAAGGCCAACTTATCCAAGTCCCACCGTATAGTAGATCGAGGGAAAAAAGAATCAGAACTAAATTGTGCATTACTTGCTCATGTGGCTTGAACAGGTGATGTAAGTCGTGCCCGTTTCTTATCTTCATTGGGATTATCAGGTGTCGCACCACCACTGATGTGATACACGCGGCACCAAAACCAGATGCAAAGAGCGATGCACCAATCAGCAAGAGAAAATTGGGGATTTCATATCCAAGTGCAATAGAGAGGGATAAGGTCCCATTCAACAACATACTCGACCCAAAGACAATCAATGTCCATGCGCTAAATGTACCAATTTTTTCAATTCCGGTTGCATCATGTTCCCTGACTTCCAACTCTTTCCTGAAAAGTACCACCATGGTTGCCGGCTCAGGATTGAAAACCATCCAAAATACAACAGTATGGAATGCAAGGTAGGCACTACAAAGTCTAAACGTCGATTTCAGCCAAGATTCCATCCCCCCATTCCCGTGGATATCCTGCAAAGACGGAGAGTTGTATTGTATGTTCAGGACATAGAACAGAGTGGAACCCAAAAGTACCAAGAAGACGAGAGATAGCGATATATGCGATCTATCATGTCCGCCAAGATCTATTTTCCTAACCATATGATCCCCTAGAAATCGAATAGGGTGGGCTTGCTTGAAGAACGTAGTCTGTTGGCTGAAGCCAATCTCTCAATAGCGATTTTTACCCTGTTCTCACCAAAACCAAGTTCGCCTCGTAGCATGGCGACGATCCCCTCCTCTTGGCCCCGAGTGTGGTCCGGGATCATACCCTCTACGCTTGGGTGATTGTGAAACAACTCCCTGATCAGGTCGATGTCCGAGGGAACTTCAATTTCCTTGTGTTCCGCAACTTTTTCGAGAGTCTGGAAATTTCGAATCAATTTGAGACCTGTCTTTGGACCCACACCCCTGAAACCAGGGTGAAAATCAGTTCCGATCATTATTCCCAAGTCGACGAATTGATGCATGTCTATTCCCAATGTCTCCAGTGTTTCATCCAACTCAATGCGTTCGGCACTCAGCACCCTTCCAAACTTACGTGTCCCATGGGCTGTGAGATTCCTGATCATCGTAGGAGAACCATACAATAGTGTGTCCCAGTCTTGACTAGCGACTGCTGAGACCTCACCTCGACCACATAATACCGCTGCCGCACCTTCAGCTTCCATCGGTGCATCCACCCACGTCACACCCATCAAGTCAAACAAGCGCTTTGTGTCCTCAACCATGTTGGGTGTATATTCTGCAATCTGTGGTCCTAATTTCTTAGCACTAGCCATGTCATTTACCTCTACTGCCGCCTCCCACTTTCTCCTTGCTACGTTCTTCCTGTCCCTTCTATCTTTCAGAGTCTCCCGCTTCAGATCATGGGGCCTCCCGTCGAAAATGAAAACTGGGTCAATTCCATGTGCAATCAGGGAAGAAGCACGATCTAGGAAACCATAGAGATGAGCCGTCACTCGACCATCGTGTGATAGGGGCCTTCCATCAGGGCCGGTTAGGCTGGTAAGAAATTGGTAGGCATTCAGGAAAACATCGACAGCAACGCGTTCCCCCCTCAAATCAGACAGATCTATTGGATGGGGAACCACAAGATCTCTCAAATTGCATCCCATGTGCGAAAACCGTTTCTACCGAATGCACACTCGCCTTTAGGGTTGAAGGCCAGAATGCCTCCCGGGCGTTATGACTTGGATGATTACAGGCACCGGCTGGCATCCAAGGATGTTCAGAGAGGAAGTGAGTAGAATACACGGTCCATTCACACCCCTGCATCCCAGGATACTAGAACTTGAGGACTGGGGTAAGGATCAATCATGGTGCTCTGAATCCACATTTTTACTTCGAGACGCAGCCATCCTACCCATGGATGAGGCAGAGATTCAGGCCTTTCTCGACGAATGGGGCTCAGGATTGAATATCCAAGGGACGTTTGCCGTCAGAGCCTCAAAACTTGGTATTGGTTTACCTGCTCTATCAAAAAGGAATGTCGAACATCTAGTCGGAGGTCATTTTTTCCGACTTGGCCATTCTGTGGACTTGGTGAATCCAGAGACAACAATCAGGGTGATTATGGCAGGTGCTCCAGACAGACCACAACACATGGATTCCATGGATTCATACCCCCTGATGGTCATTGGAATTGATGAGACCTATGAAAGACCATACTTGAAGAAGGCGATGACCTCTATGCCTTTCTTCAAACCAGTTACTTTGGACCCGAAGCTTGCAAGTTTGTTGATATCATTGGCATATCAAGATAGGAACCCGCCAGATCAGATAATCGATCCATTCTGTGGAACAGGGTGCATATCCCTCCAAGCCAGATTTCGAGGGATAACCGCATTATCCAGCGATGTGGACCCGATTATGGTAGAGGGAGCAAAGAAAAATTTTGGGTACGCTTACGGGCAGGAATCTCCAAACCATCCATTCGAGACCTCCGATGTGTCGAAATTATTTGAGACGTGGGGATCTCAGTCGAACACGGCATTCATCTTCGATCCACCATATGCTAGAAACTCGAAGACGTCTGAGAGTGCGTTTGATGTACTTAGATCGGCGTGTGAGTCAGCCAAAGAGATCGATCCCGAGGGGGTCATCGTCACGATTTTACCTTCTTCAGATCTTGACATTCTGGACAATTTGGAAATCGACAATAATGCTGAGGTGATGGGAAGGTCTTGGGGTGACGTGCACGAAATGCTCTTTGATATGGGTTGGGAAATCGAGATGGCCATTCCAACCCGAGTTCATTCATCCTTGGTGAGAATTGTCATCAGAACGAGGGGGAAATTTGATGAAAATTAGCGAGGCATTCATAGGGCAAACCTCGAGAGAACACTGCCTAGGGCTGTTAGGGTAGTCTGGATATCCTTCCGGCCTTCGGAGCCGGAGACGTGGGTTCGAATCCTGCACGGCCCGCCATAATCCATACACTCGTAATCAAACAGGCAGGCTTCAGTAGTCTTGAATAAAGACCTCTGGGACGAGATTGCATGCGAGGAGTCTCTTTATCGCTCGTCGTACTATTGACCCTCACTGTACTCTCCACCTCTGTGACCGCGAATCAAACCTCTGCAGACGAGACAAAGATGTCGAAAGAACTCATTGAGGAGCTATCAGAAACCGGAGATATCGAGGTCATTGTCCAATTCAATGGACCGGCGTCTTCTAGACTATGGCAGGCCTTGGAATCTAAGGGAGCAGAAGTATTAGGTAAGCTCTCAGTCTTGGACGGCGGACTAATTTCCGCCTCTCCATCTTCGGTTGCAAAGATATCAAAATTCAGTTTTGTTGAACATATGGAACTGAACATACCCCTTCAATACTTTTTCTTACCAGGTGATCAAAATGATGTAGAGTCAATGATGCATGAAACAATTCACGTCGTTAATGCGAGCATGGCTTGGCACAGGGTCATCATTGGAACAGATGGAGTCATTAAGACAGAATCTGACTTGTCGTTCACAGAGTACGACGGAAAAGGTGCAACTGCTGTAGACTTGGATACGGGAATCGATGGCGAACACCCAGACTTTGATTGCGGCGAGCCATGGTCCGGAGAGAAATTGATTTGGTCGGCGAAATGGACGGGACTAGCATGGGTCGACGCACCAAATTGCAATTCCGATACATCCTCGGGCCATGGGACTCATGTCGGGGGAACCATCGCAGGGAATGGCGACGCCTCCGCCGGAAGGCACTTGGGCACGGCCAAAGGTGCATCTATAGTCGCATTAGGAACGGGTGACGGAGCATCTATTTTTGCTGCAGTCGAAGGATTAGAGTGGACCTATCAGCACAGTAGACCGGGCTTGAACGAATACAACATCAGGGTGGTATCAAATTCATGGGGTACCAATGGCGACTACAATCCAAACAACGCTGTGACCCTACTTACCGACATGCTCACTTATGACAATGGAGTTGCAGTCATTTTCGCAGCTTCAAACTCGGGGGGCAGTGGAGAAGAGGGTGAAGATGATCTCAGAACCAACGTCTATGCTAATACCCCAAGTGCAATTTCAATTGCCGCCTTGACACACGATGGGGGAGCCGTAACCTCCTTCTCAAGTAGAGGTTGGTCGACTCAGCAACATACGTGGCCTGATCTCGGGGCCCCGGGCAGGAACATTTGGGCCACTGCTCCCAGAGGCACTGCAATCGATGCATCAACCACCGCACAAGGGGACTTGTACTACATGGCAATCTCTGGAACTAGCATGGCAACCCCCCACATAGGCGGGATCGCGACTTTACTCATTGCTGCAGCACCGTCACTCGGAGTAGCAGAGTATCAGATCGAGGATCATGATGAAGGTCAGAGTCAGTACTTTGATGCCAGTCCGAAAGGCCTTCAATTTGAGGATTGGAACCAGAGGAATGAATCACGGGTACATGAGGTGGAGTTGATACTTGAACTAACTTCTAACTATGAAATTGTGAAGAACTCATGCGAGGATGGGAATGAAGATGATCCATGCGACAACATACCAGAAGAGTGCTACCTTTCATCAAATACTGGGATGTGTCACGACTGGAGGGTTGGGCACGGCTTGGTGGACACAGACAAGGCCCTGGCCCTCGCACGAACATTGCAGATTATGAGGGATCCTGATGAGGATGGTTTCGTGGACAATCCAGGAGCAACTGTCTGGGATGCATTTGCACACTATGAGGATATAATGGATACCAGGGAGATACCCCTGAGGACCGATCAGCTAAGACATGCTTGGAAAGGAGAGTGGAGCCATTTCAACAACGGCCCGACTAGTACCTTCGGGACCTATTCCACGGATGACAGGCATCACGTCTGGGTCCCTAATGGAACATTTGAGATGCAGATATCATTCAGCTCGCTTGGATGGGATTCCAATACAGCCCAGGTCGCACAAATCAGGCCTAATGTGGACCTTGGTTCGGATGGTAATGACGACGCTCAAGGCCAGGGTACAGTAGTGGGGGACACGATCTTCATACAACTGGACGTCAGTCAGGAGCATTGGGGTAAATGGACAGAGTTCGACGTCACGGGAACTGCGATATCTCTGCCATTCAACTCGATATTGTCAGGATCAGAGTTCTTAGAGCCGAGGGTCCCGTATACCGTAGATGTTCTACTCACTTTGGATGTGACCTCGGATATTCTCGTGGAGGTTCCCCTACGGAATGATGGATACTCCGATCTAGATCCAGCACCGCCCTCCGATCTCTATGACCCCTCCTCTGCCAATGACCTCGTAATGCTAAGACCAGTCTATGACGAGAGCCTCGTTCCGGAATACAACAAAGAAAGCACATTCCTTTCTGAATCAGGTATCGGAATTTTGACATTAATAGTCGCTGTAGTGATTATCCTACTGATCGTGGGCGTAGCCGGCTCATTTCTGATCCTCAGTCGAGGACCCAAATCATATGAGGCTGAGTTGGTCACAGAGTCCGGGACCAATATGTGATTTTATCAGGGCCACTCATTTCATGCGAGGACATTACTAGGTTCACATTGAGTAAATCACCCTCTCCAAAGACATTGACTTCCCCACTCTGTAGATCCTTCGGGCTTTGAATCAGAATGGCGGCATCAACGGCGTCATGTTGTATGAATTTCTTCCAAGTCGTTGGGCCCCCCTCGACGATAATCGATTGTATGCCAAGATCCCCAATAAGTTGTAGAATTCTATTCACATCGATATCATCATTCACTGAGGGGATTACGTACCTCTCGACATGATCAAGGTCATTCATTTCCACCTTTTTCGAGTGGATTACCATAGTCTTCGTCGCCCCATCATTCAGAAGCTTACAATCCTCGGGCATTCTTCCCAACGGGTCAATCACTATTCGAGTTGGCTGAATCTGGGCACCGACATTCCTGGCAGTAAGCACCGGGTCATCTCTGATTACAGTGTCAACTCCCACAAGGATCCCCATGTTTTCTGATCTCAACAAATGCGATTTCTCAATGGACGACGGGGAAGTAAAACGCATTGATGGTTTGTTTCTATCAGAATCAACCCTTCCTCGAGCATCGATTGCGGCCTTTAGTGTGACGAATGGTTTCCTATGTTCACACCAGTGAATAAATTCCCTCATCTGGTCTTTACATTCCTTCTCCAACAGGCCATTTTCAACATGAACTCCAACATCTCTTAGAGCCGACATTCCCCCTCCTCTGACGGTAGGATTTGGGTCAAGTGCACCAACAACCACACGGTCAACTCCAGCCCATAGCAGTGCCTCTGTACAAGGCGGCGTCCTACCATGATGGTTGCAAGGCTCCAGAGTCACATATGCGGTCGATCCACTGGTGGCGATGCCCCGCTCCTCTGCATCTGCTATAGCAGCCTGTTCTGCATGAAATCCCCCGATGTTGCCATGCCATCCTTCTGCGATTATCTTCCCATCACGAACTAGGACGCAACCTACCAAGGGGTTTGGCTGAACTTTCCCCCTCCCCCTCTCGGCGATTTCAATGGCTCTCTGCATGAAATCCTCCTCGCCCATGCAATGTCCAATCGGTTCACACACATCACTTCTCGCATCGAGGCCTTGAAGTCTTCATGCTCACGTGGGACCACCGATGCATGTAGCCTGCATAGTGAATCCCCACGCCAGAGACGGGAAATTAGGAAAAAATCTCATGAAGGTTCAGAATGAATTAGAGTCACTGGGAATTGAATTTGAAGTAAACCTGACAGAGGGAAGGGGACATGCTATAGAAATCGCCTCGAATCTCCGGGAATCCAAACATGATTTGATTGTCGCAGTCGGCGGTGACGGGACTGTACATGAAGTTGCAAACGGATTGAGGGGATCTAGTAAGAGGATGGGCATAATCCCCATGGGCAACGGTGACGACTTCGCCCGGGCGATAGGCATTCCATTAGATGATCTACCAGGTGCGGCGGCGTTGCTAAAGACTGGCCGTGACTATTCCGTCGGAGCAATCAGAGTCGAAGGCCTCAGAGCTCCAGAGCATCCTGACATACCACCCCCCAAGCATTATGATGTGACTGGCAAGCCATCTAGGTCAGGGAATATTGTCAGATGGGCCTTTTTGGAATGTGATGGGGGTGTCACATCTTCGATAAACAGAATGAAGGATGAAGGCCATTTTTCATGGATTAGCGGACAAAAGAAGTACACCTTCTTGGCGATTAGGGCAATACTTGGATGGAAGAGTCAGATGGCTTGGATCAAAGTAAATGATAACCCTGGAAGAAAGGTGGACTTGACCGGCTTATTTGCGATGATGCAAGCAGAGACCTTCGGCGGAGGGTACAAGGTTGCACCAGGGATGCACCCATTTCGAGATAGTGCAAGCATCGTACTCGGCTTCGGCCTTTCAAAAGGTCAGATGCTTAGGGTTATGGGGCCTTTAGAGAAGGGGAAGCACGTCGGTAAGTGGAACAAGATAACAATGGAGCCTTGCGGAACATTCGAGATCAAGGCTCTTGACAGGCATGGAGATCCAACAGAAGAACATGGCCATGACCCCCCTTTGTTCATTAGTTTGGACGGAGAGATCTCTATGACGACTCCCGTCAAATTTGAATTCAAGAAAAATCAACTCCTAGTACGAGGAGGCCCCACCGCTCCTAATTTGTAATGGCGCAGACGGAGAGATTCGAACTCCCGAGTCCAAGGGACACCGGATTTCAAATCCGGCGCAATACCAGGCTATGCGACGTCTGCAGCAGTCCCTCGGAAGCATACTCGACGAATGAACCTTACAGGTCTCAGAGGCCCCATGTCCCTGGTCTACACCAAGCTGGTAGACCTGTAGCTGCGTCTGGATGAGTAAGACCAATGAAGAGTATCATGATGATTATGAAGAAGGCCGGAAACAACGCGGTCATCGTCAGAATGCCTGAATCGGGATCGCCATACAAATGCATGAAAATTGCGGCTATCATGAAGAACTTCGGTATTGCAATGATTGTCAGGATCCAGAGGGTGATCCCATCTTCTGACATATTGAGGGCCTCAGCGGTTGAACTCATGTCAGCGCCAACAGCACCCACCTCGATAGCAGTGAGTATCATCAGACCATAGAAATTCATCCAGTATGGATCTCTTCCAAGAATTTTGTAATTTGCCATTAATTTCACCTCAGTACAGATAGAAGAACGGGAAGACAATGACCCATACCAGATCAACGAAGTGCCAGTAAAGGCCGAAGTACTCGATAGAGACGGCATTTGTTGGGGTGTAGCCCCCCCTCCAAGCCTTGTAGGTCATGTAGGTAAGCCCGATTATCCCTCCTGCCACGTGGGCACCATGAGTACCTGTCGTGACGTAGAATGTCGATGCAGACACCCTAATGTTTGCAGTCATGTGAGCGCCTGTTGCCTCATCTACGTAGGAATGGTGTTGATAGTGGTCTGCTCCGATGGTATAACCTTCCGCCACCAGAGATTTGATCTCATGCTCGTGTATGAAACCGAGATCTGGAATGTAGAAGCCGACAAACCATTCTACCATCTTCAGGGTTAGGAAGAGTATGGCAAGTACCCAGGTAGTTCCAAGGAACATAGTTACTCTCCTTCTTCTCAGCTCCTCGTCTATGTCTGTTTTCTTCGCGTATCTTAGCGCTTGGACAATTGTAAATGATGATATGATCAAGGCGAAAGTGTTCACAGCACCGGGTGCGAGATGCCACCAGCTTGACGCAATCAGGTGGCTCGCTGGCTCAAAGCAGGTCACAGGAACGGCCTCCTGCCAGCCAGTTGGATTCGTGACGGGATCGAAGAGACCGTCTGCAAAAACATCGTCGCATCTTCTAAGGCCAAGCCGATACCTCATGTAAGTGCTGAACAACGATGTGAAAACCATCATTTCAGACATTAGGAATACGAACATCCCAACCTTTCGTATCTGGATATTCCTGAACGGGGAACCAGTGGCAAGTGGTTCGTATGTTCCATCGAATGAAAGATCCTGCCGCCAGAAGACGAACATCCCTATGCTAGTTATGATGATAGCGACGAACATCCATATCAGCCCTTCACCGGTGTAAACATGCTCCGATAGCTCCAGATCATAGTCAAACATGCCTGCGAATACGAATAGGAACAATCCTATTCCAATGCTCATCACAATCGGCGCGTATGAGTTGTGCGGAGCCCCGTGACTCCAATCATGGGGTCCCCATGGGCTGGGATGGTGGTCATGGTGCTCGTCGCTCAGTGACTCACCTCCTCATTGCTGTCATCTGGCACCATTAGGCGACTAAACCAGCGCGTGAACATTCCTGGCTCGGTCGTCACATGTTCATTTGCGTCCCTCAACACAGGAAGGTCATACCACTCACCATCCACATATCTCCCAAAAGAGGGAGTTGGGGGCGGGGACGCTGTCATCCACTCGAAGGACCAGCCACCCCAGGGGTCGGCAGGGGCCTTGGCACCCCGGAGGTATGATATCACCATGTTAGCAACCATGATGAAATTAGACAAGAAGAACAAAAACGCGGACACTGAAATGAACAGATTCCAATCTGCGGCCTCCGGAGGTAGGTTTGCGAAATCATCCGTGCTGATGAAATATGTATGATGCCTCCTTGCCATGCCCCATACCCCGAGTCTGTGCATTGGCCAGAAAACCCCGTTGTAGGAAATGAATGCGGTGAGGAAGTGTAGTGTGCCCAGGCGCTCATCCATCATTCTTCCAGTCATCTTGGGGTACCAGTAGTATATGGCTGCGAAGAAACCGAAGACAGTACCCCCAACCAGTACGTAATGGAAGTGAGCCACCACGAAATAACTCTCATGCAGGTGCGTGTCCATGGCAATTGACGGGAAGAACATTCCTGAGATGCCACCTAAAGTGAAAGTGACCAGGAAGCCCAAGGCCCAAAGTGTATGAGTCCTATAGACGAGGGAACCCCCATGCATAGTTTTCAGCCAATTGAATATCTTGATGCCGGTGGGGACGGCTACCAGCATGGTGGTTACCATGGTGACGAACCTCAGAACTGGCGACATGCCGGAGGTAAACATGTGGTGCCCGTAAACAATGAATGCCACCACGCCAATGCCTGCCAGAGCGAAGACCATCGATTTGTATCCAAAGATGGATCTCCTTGACGAAGTGGCCAGAACCTCAGAGATTACTCCGAATGCAGGTACGATGACCACATAGACCTCGGGATGGCCGAAATACCAGAATAGATGGCTCCACAATAACGGATCCCCCCCTGCACCGACATCGTAGAAGGCAGTGCCAATGACTCGGTCTAGATAGACTTGGATCAGCCCTACTCCGAATGCTGGTATTGATAGGAAGAGCATCAGGTTTGCAATTAGTATGGACCAAGTGAACAACGGCATTTGCATCCAACCCATTCCTTCCGCCCTCATCACGGCTATGGTCGTTAGGAAGTTGATTCCAGTAAGGGTAGAGGAAGCAACGAGCATTATCTGACCTGCTGCCCAGAATGTGTTGCCGTCATGGCCATTGACCATGTCAACCACGTAAGGGGCATATCCTGTCCAACCCGTGTCCGCACCTTGGCCCGAAAATACTCCTGTGAAGATCAATAGGGCCCCCACTGGTTGTAGCCAGAATGACATTGCGTTCAATCTCGGCATTGCTAGGTCCGGAGCTCCAATCTGAAGTGGGACCATCCAGTTCGCAAAGCCGTTGATCAATGGCATGGCTGCTAGGAATATCATCGTAGTTCCATGTAGAGTGAAAAACTGGTTGTACTGATCTTGAGTTAGGAAATCGTTTCCTGGAGTTGCCAGCTGCACTCTGATGAATAATGCCATGATTCCACCTATCCCCAGGAAGAACAGGCCTGCTAGGAAGTATAGCGTCCCGATTTTCTTGTGGTCTGTTGTTGTTAGCCAATCAGAGATCCAAGGGGAGAATGTGTCCCAACTGAAGCCATCCGGGTCTGAGCGATAGAATCCATAGAGGATTGTGACGGCGATCAGAGCCAATGAGATGAGAATGAGCGTGGCCAGGACCACAAACGGCTCAGGAGCCTCGGGGATCACTTCACCCACCAATCCGAATGACGACTGTATGGTGAATGTACCTCGATTCCATTGGTCAAGTTGTCCAGTCTGAAGGCCGTCTCCGTTGACCGAGTTTACATGCAGAATGAAGTCAACTTCCTTTCCACTCTCGGGGGCGGTCCAATCCACGACCCAAGATGTGTAGTCATTCCCGGCCTCGGTGTGGACGACCTCATTAACGGAGCCTGCCCAAAGAGAAGTTAAGCCGTCTGTAGGTGTGAAAACGCCCTCAGATGCCCAAAGGTTGAACCCTCCTAGGTTGATGTTTCCTGGTTGTGAGGGCCCACCATCGAATGAAATTGTGAGCTCATAGGTCTCGGATGCGTTGTATTCCTCTGGAAATCCTTCGATATTAGCAGCCACTGATGAATCCGCCACAGAATTGTGGCAATTACATCCAGCCGTTTGAATTGATGATCCCCCAATGCCAGTTGGAAGCGATGAGGCCAAGGGCGCCAACAGTAAGACTCCAATTACCAAAGAGAGGGCCATCATTGCCCTGCTCAAATTTCCTTTCCTCATTTTGAAAACCTCAACTGTGTACGTTGATCAAAGCCACCATGTATGCGTGGTTATCCCCACAATATTCGGTGCAAAGTAGAAGGAAGTCCTCGACGTTATCTGCTGGTAGCCAGACTGAGGTGAGACCTAATTCCCCCAATGGGGCAGATAGGTCATACTCTCCATTCTGAGTCAACATGAGATTGTCGCTTAGGCCGTCCCCGTTGCGATCAACAGCCCCCTGCGAATAAAGAACGTCTTCTTTGACACCCCATGAGACAAACCACGGAGCATGAGTCACGTCTGCTGATCCCATCACTGCAAGATACACCTCTCCTTGTTTCAACGAGAGGCTCGCCGCAGGCGTGCCATCCACGATTGCAGTTCCAACTTCGCAAAGATCAGGGACTGATAGGGTTAGGCAATCGAAATTCCAGCCCCATTGATAAGCTTCGATGTATATCACATGATAACATTCTGCTATGTATCTTCCATCATTCTGGGACCATGTTAGATTCGAGTATTCTCCATCTGCACACTCGTCTCCATAGCCCCCTGCTTCAGTTGAGTCCCACACTGCATCAAGTGGCCCCCATGATATCAGGGCCAGATATACTATGAGTAGGAATGGGATTACTGTCCAAGTGACTTCAAGTTTGAAATTGTCGTATTCTTTTGGAAAAACCCCTACCTCAATGGCATCCTTATTATCCCATTCTTCGTCTTCGTCGCTTCTATACCACAGTGAGTGATGGTAAAGCCAGATGAAGGTAAAACCTCCAACCAAGAATGACCAAAGAATGTACTCATTCCATAGGTTATCGAACAGTGGGGTAATGCCTGCCATCCGATCCCTGATGGTGGGAACAAACGACCCCTAATAAGGGCAAGGACCGTAGGTGTGTAGTACTATTCTAGATGTGAAGGGTCTGAGTGGGCCGCTGTGTCAGATATAGACCTACAATTTGGTCATAAATGGTTAATTTTTTGGATCTAGCGGAGGGAATTTAGGATGAATTTTGAAAATTCAGATCAACTACCTCCAACCCGTCCTACATCCATCCGAGCCGATAGTGTCGAGCGATTCTCCAGAGTTTCGAAGGATTTCGCTGAGGCTATTGCCAGGAATCGACCCATTGAACTCAAAGGCTCGGGATGCCCTGTTCTCGTAGAGGGCAAAAGAGATGCCTCAGCATTAAGGGAATTCGGTTTCTCCGGAGAGATAGAGATTCTGAACCGAGGTTGGGATCAATCTAAGATCGTAGCATATCTGTATGAGAGTTATGGTACAAGAAACACCGTTGATAAAGGTCCAAGTGTGATTCTGCTTATGGATTGGGATCGAACAGGAGGTAGATTGCAATCTAGATTGAGAAAGAGGCTGAATGCATTGGATATGAAAGTAGACGAGAGTCTTTGGCACAGTTTGGTAAAGAACATGAAGCCAGAGGGTAGAACCGTGGAATCTTTGCATTCCCATGCAGGCGCGCTCAATCCAATGATCAGGGACCACCTCTTTCCCTTGGGACATCGAACAGATATCTAGGGCACTGATGTCGGCCTTTCTTTCACGGTGTTGAGTACGAAGTGAGTGACTGACCGCATGATCCCATCCATGGATAACACAGTTTTTGAAAGATCGTCCAAATCTGATCTATCTTTGGCTCTTGCAAGTATCATCGAATCAAATTCGCCGGTGACGTCATACACACCCAAGACACGCGAATCCTTGGCTATCAGTCTCTGCAGCTCCAATAACCTGCCCTTCTCTATCCTCAAACCCACTACGACGGTCAAGCCCCATCCGACTTTATCAGGGTCAATCTCAACTCTGTAGCCCTTTATCACTCCTGTATCCTCAAGCCTCTTCAATCGATTGCTAACTGTACCAAGGGATACACCAATCTCCTCCGCGACAGATCTGAGAGACATTCGCGCGTCTCGTTCAAGGCTTCTGATAATATCCCTGTCTGTGCGGTCTAATTCCATAGATAACCTAGGAGGGCTCGGAAAATGAACCTATTCCCGGATCATTGTTCGTTTGATGCATGCCTCATAAGTTCTAATCTGCTTGTTCTTTCGTGTTCGGAAGCCATCACGGTAATTTTTCCACCGATCCAGATTGGCAATGGGTCGAAATTCTTGTCATAATGTGCGAGCCAACCCCCAGATACAGGATTGTCACCCATCACAACAGAATCTAGGTCAATGGCCCCACCGTTTAGCAATTCAGTTATTTGTGAATCGCTCATTTCGAGTATTCTTTCTGGTGCAATTTCTCTCGAGAACCCCACACCACTCTCCACGATTCTTGATGGACGATTGGACCTGTACTCTGAAACATCGCATCCCACTTGTACAACCTTGAGTGGTCTCCATCTCCTGCCGGCGACTCTCGCTTTACCACCAGAGACGAGTGTCGGCTCAATCCAAGCTTTCAGCATCCTCGTTGTACCGATCGAGATCCTTTTACCGCGCATCCACAGGCTTGGACTAGAGCCCCCGAATCCCCTCGAGAACCAGTCAGCCTCCTGTGTGTCAACCGGCCGACTCGCTTGGAGACCATCCTCCGGACTCCTCGACTCAAGATTAATGCTCATCTTTTTGGAATCTAGATTTCCATTCTTTCGAAGTAATGCCAAGAAGAAACCGCCAGCGTTCATCTTGTGCCCACTTACTCGTTTACACCTTTTCAAAACCGAGACATCCATGTCCTCGAGCCACATATTTGAGTCTGATTTGGGATTCAGTTGATCATCGGTGCTAGACCATGAGACAAGTCCATCCTGAGTTTCTACTCCACGCAGGGAGTCCTCTATTTCTTCCAATTCGACATCGTCTCTCGTTCGCAGTACTCGACAGATTACCTCCTCATTCTCAACCGGGTCCAACGAACAAGTAGAATATACTATCCTCCCACCCGGCCGAAGTAAGTCGACAGCTCTACTCAGCAAGCCTACTTGCATTCCTTGTAGACCCAATCCCCCACTTGGTCGCCATTGCCTCCACACTTCTGGATTTTTCCTAGTGGTGCCTGACCCTGTGCACGGTGCATCTACCAGTATTGCATCGTAACCAATATCTCCAGACATCCTTGGAATATGACGACCATCATGATTTACAACGATCACGCAATTTGAGCGGTGTCTCTGGAGGTTTGCGGTCAAGAGATTGCACCTCTTTCTCGACCTTTCATTTGCGACCACCAAACCATCAGCAGCGAGGAACTCCGCAATCTGGGTGGTTTTTGATCCGGGACTCGCACAAAGGTCCAAAATCACCTCACCCGGAATGGGCTTCAGAACATTCACTGGCATCATTGAGACAGATTCCTGACGTGTGATTCGTCCTGTTTCATGTAGTGCGATCAACGTCCTTCTCACATCACCGGAAGCTCCACCACGATCGAAGGGCAGTGTCCACGAGGACCCTGGCCCAGAGTACCACTTGTTGTGGATACCACCGATCGATTTAGTCCAATCCTCGACAGCATCAGAGTCTATTCTGAGAGGGTTGACTCTGATTGTCTCTGGTAATCTTGCAAATGCATTATCAAACCAATGAGATGCATCAGGTATCCAATTCTCCACAGCCCGCCTCAACAAACTATTGTCAGCTTGAGTTCGCCATTCCGCATCATAATTTTCTGCATTTGGGCCGGAAGTCCCATGAGCCACATCGTCAGCACTCGACTTGCACTTACAAAATCGACGCCTTCGGCTGCTATTTCCCAATAACGGTTAAGTGTGAAAAAATTGACTTTCCACCGCGACTGCGGTCGCAGGATGGGATGCGTGCACAATCGGAGCGAGAGCAGGAGAATACTCAGAAACAGTCGAAGACGGGTCCGTACGACCCCAGTCAAAGGGAGAAAAAAACTCGAAGAGCTAGTTCAGAGGGCAAAGAAAGCATCCCATCTCCAAACTGATTTACTACCAGTCGAGGCCATAATAACTGTCACTGAACATGAGTGGATATGGCAAGTCGTGGATAAATCCATGCTGAGCACACTGTCTCATCGAATCATACTCGATAACCCTACTCTCGGACGACGAGAATTGGTCATGACGTCCGGTATCGACGCTGCTGTTGGGGTTGCAAGAACCGTCACAGAGATAGAGGGTGGCTGTGTTCTGATCGAGACACTAGACCCATAGAACATTACAATTAGCCTTGGGCTTCATTCAAATATGCCCCCATGGTCCCACGAGCGTGGCCAAGAAGGAGAAAAACAGCGGGATCCAGCAGGCCGCCGGTCTCATTCGATATTTCGATGAAGAATCTGAAGATGCTATTCAAATCCCAAAAAGCGCTGTTTACGGAGCCTGCATCGTATTTTCAATTATCATTTATCTGGCCCAACACGGCGTCATTCAATGGATGTTCAGCTGAGGACTCAATCTTTTGTGAGATCAACCACTTCTGACCCGTCATTACCATTCAATTCTCCCCACGGATCATCGGCCTTGATATTCAAAAGCCCTGAAACTCTTGATATTGCCCTTTCGAAAGCATGGCTGTTCCGATCATCAAGAGCGACTCTCGCCATCTCCAAATCGACTGCGCATCCATCGAAGTCCGGTCCTACCGTTCCCTTAGAGATTGAAATTACCTCTCTCAGGATTTCTCTCATTACCGTCTCAGCCCTGAGTTGACTGTTTTTCCAGATCTTTGCCTGTTCCTTGACTCCCATCCCTATGTTGCGCTCGAACCTGCGAATCCACACAGGCTCCCACGGATTCCTCCCAAGGAAGGAAAGAGAGTCATATACAGTTCTGTCAATGATCTCCCTCTTCCCAATCAATTTGATTTCATTGAGGAAGCATTTTGTGAAAACGCCAAATCCCCAGTATGGCCTAGAAATTATGGATAATTCCGTCTCGAATGCGAACGCGGTGATTTCCCATTTCTGTTCGTCAAACCCTAAATCTCCCACTAATTTTGGAGGGTCTGAGGGCCCAAAGGCTCTCAGAAATGCCTGAGCAACATCACCTAGTATGATTTTCCTTTTAGTGTTTGGACGGACGGTTGTTCTTACGATATTGTCATCGTCAATACCCATCATCGGTCTCGGGGCCCAAACTTGGGCAAAAAGACGGATGGCAACCTTCTCGTTAGATGCCATGTACAACCTGAGCACACTATTGGGATTGAGGTTTTTTATTCCAACAAGGCTATCAGCCGCCATGACTACCTCATAGTGTGCCAAGAAGGAAGTACGGCCGCTTAACAAAGAAGGTCGACAAACCACCCAGGGATAATTGCAGTAGATGTAGAAGTGGGAAGCACTGTCCTTTGGAGGGGCATGCCGGTCAAAAGGTCAAGGCAGACAGGTCCTGGCAAGGCATTGACAAACTGGAAAAGAGGAAATCCAAGAAAAATCCATCAAGAAGATGAAGGAAACACACCGTGTAATGTTCCCTGAAGATCAGAATCAGGTGATGGGTTACTGATCTTTGGCATTGGCATCTGGGCTCTCTTGTAAATTTCCCTCAGCGTCTGGTCACTTATCTCAAGGTAGACCCTGGTAGTTGCTATGCTGGCGTGACCGAGCAATCTCTGGATTGTCACTAGATCAGCGCCCCTTTCGAGTAATCCGGAGGCGAAAGTGTGCCTCAGTGTATGCGGTGTTAATCGAGATCGCTTAATTCCGGCCCTGTCGGCAATTCTATCCATCAGTTTCTGGACCCAACGCGGCGTTATCCTATGTCCATTTTTTGTTAAAAATAGCGCTTGCCGCTCCTCTTTGACTTGTTTCTCAGCGCGCATCCCCCTTTCGACCATCCATTCTTGGATCCCCTCTGCAGTCAAATCAGTGAATAATACTGTTCGGTCCTTCTCGCCTTTGCCGCCTAGGATCAACGCAGAGAGGTCATCCAGATCAACGTCATCAACATCCATGTTACAAATTTCAGAGACTCTCACACCAGTTTCCAACATCATTGTGGTCAGGGGCCTCACAATCGGATCCTTGAATTCTGAGACGGTCAATTTAAACCTCGAAATTTCTCTTTTGTTGAGGGTTTTTGGAAGGGGTCTTCGCCTGTTTGGCCTCCTGATCCACTCCGGCATTGTGTGGCCAAACCATCTCAACAAGTGAGTAGCGGCTGCCATTCTTGCGTTCACACTTGAAGGACTGAGGGCATCAAGTGTCGATATCCAAGAATCAATTCTCCCTGTGTCAGGATCCAGTAAGTTATGAGCCTCTTCGACGCTCAATTTCAAAAAATTTCTTCGCAAAGACGACTCTTCTCCCGGCAAAACAATTTCTGAAATTCCCTTAGCAGCCCGCTCGTAAGCCCTGATTGTGTGAGAACTTTTCTTCTCCGACCTTAATTGCGAGAGCCAACACTCAAACCAAGGTAGTTTCCTAAGTCTGTGTAGGCGGTTCGGCAGAGCTTTGTTTTGAACATCAAGTCTAATCTGTTTGGGATTGATGGAGCCATCGGCTTCGAAAATTTCCATATCAGTGACCTCATCGGCACCGGCGGTGCGTGCATCCCTGTCCCTCGCGAGACAGTTGGGAAAGTGACCACTACATCTTGAATACTTGCCTAATTTCCCAATTGATCCAACTGATTGATCTTGAGATAAAGCTAGCCCGACGCCTCATTGGAATCCAAATGGTTCTCAATCGAGGAGCCATGAGGAACATCCTGATTTGGAGGCATATCGCCTTCCTCGATCCTTTCTCTGACTCTCGCTCTGAGGCTGGATACTATCCTTGCTGCGACGTTAATTCCGGTCGCACGCTCAATTCCCTCCAGTCCGGGACTTGAATTCGCTTCAAGCACGAGAGGTCCAGAAGCAGAGTCCAACATATCGACACCCGCCACATCCAGTCCAAGCTCATTTGCAGCTCTGATAGCAACGCTTTCTTGATCCGGAGTCAACTTGATTGCCTCGACAGATCCCCCAAGGTGGAAGTTGGATCTGAATTCAGTACCACGAGCCTTTCTCTCCATACTCGCTACAACCCTCCCCATTACGACTATGACTCTGATATCTCTCCCATGGGATTCTTCGATGTATTCCTGTATCAAAGGGCGCATACCCCTCTGAAACATTTGGGCCAGCAATGAAATTGCTCTTGCCTCGTCATCCAGCAAAAAAACGCTAGCTCCCTGTGTGCCCTCGCTTGCTTTGATAACAAGCGGGTAGCTCCCTATAGTTCGCAGGGCTTGCATGCAGCCATCCATGGAGGCTACACTGATGGTTTTTGGAACAGGCAACCCAGATTCTGCCATGACCTGCGTCGCTGCAATTTTATCCCTGCTGAGGAGAATCGCATCCGCGGTATTGTGAACTATTGCCCCCATCCTCTCAAACTGTCTAACAATGCCGGAACCAGGCCTTGTTATGGAGAATCCGATACGAGGTATCACCGCATCAGTCTGAATTGGCCAGCCCTGGTGGTATATCCTGGCACCATCGTCGTCCACAGCCGTGCTTATGCTCATTGGATCTATCACTCGTGTAATGAAACCGTATCGCTGACTTTCCTCAGTCAGACGCATGGTTGAATACAGGCCTGGCCCACGAGACAGAATCACTAAACGCGGGTCCACATACATCCCACGATGCTTCACATTTGATACTGTTGTGTCTGCCTGTCAACCCTCCCAAGTAATTGTTCGAGACAATCAATTCAGGGAGGCATTCAAAACATCCTGACACCAGTTGCCCCCATCAGAGGGGTTGCGCGTATGGATCATGAGGCACTCAACGACATGAAAGCCTCTGAATTGAAAATCATGTGCAAAGGAATGGGTCTACGTGTCTCAGGAAGCAAGTCAGAGCTTATCAATAGAATCATGGAGGCCTCAGAACCAGCCAGAAAAGAAGAATCAGTACCCAGCATGGATCAGGCCATAGACGCACTTCTCGATCGCCATGACAAATCAACTAAAGAGAAGAAGACTGAAACAAAAACACATGAGATCATGGATGCTGAAATAGTAGAAGACACTGAGGTAAAATCCGATGAATCGGAATTTGAAATCCTATTGTTAGATGACGATACTGAGGAAGAGAAACCCATCCATGAATTAGTTGAAAACAAAACACAGGAATACAGTGAGAAACCAGAAGAAGATAAGATCAGGACCAGTGCGTCCAGAAAACCCAGCGAATCATCCGAAACCAATAACAAAATTGGGAATAGGCTGACCATCACAAGAATGCAATTGGCTGCGGGATTAACCATGGCGTTGTTATTGAGCGCAAGTTTGTGGATTGTTCTTCAAAGAGACTCGTCATTCACTGTCCAGCCAGTAAGATATGGAGATTCTATACAATTCTCAATCCAACAATCTACCATAAGTGTTGAAGGGGACGACATGGTTAGCATTGTGCGTGACTCCCTGTCGCCCAGCTCGTTCGACCAAGTATGTTCAGAAGTCGATGTTGAGATTTCTGGAACGGGCTCTATTAGCGTCGAAGAGGGTTCCGATCAGGACACAATTTTTCCCAGTGATTTAGACCACAGGGGGGCCTTTAGTGTGAATGATGCTTATGGACGGGCCAGCTTGGCAGTAAAACAGGTGGTGAATCACGATCTAAAAGTCGATCTACAGGGTAAAACATGGAGGGACAATGGAGTAGAATGTAGTAATGCAGGTTGGTCTTACCCCGATAATCAGATTCTGATGCAGACAGATTCATACCGGCACATCTCAGATAAGTCCGTAATTAGAACTGAAACCACAGCCTCCTTTTCAGATTCAGATGGTGAATCAACGGAATTGGAAGCCACCACGTTCGGATCGAGCCTACTTCCTGGGCTCGGCGCTATAGCACCGCTGTTATCCGTGCCCCTTCTGCCCATGGATCTACAGGATTTCTTTGAAAATGAGGTGCTTGAGGAAGGGGCTGTATCGGATGAAGGCTCAACTTGGGAATGGAGCGTTAAACAAGAAAGAAACGATCCAATTCATGGGTATGTCTATCCAATATCAATTTCTCACAAAGAAATAGAGCATTGTCTAGGATATATCACACTGGATATCCTCGTCAACCCCCAAATTCCTTGGCCCGTGCAACAAACTGCTAACATACGGCTTGACAAGTCACTCTCGAAATCAGACTGCAATGTATTTGCAAGTGCGATCAGCGACGCCACTTTGCCAGAGGGTAGATTGGACATAAGGATGGACATGACTGTCACTAGTGCGAAAAAGGGCAATACCGCTGTGAATTGGTATGATGAGTACGATTCAAAACCATCCCCCGGGGATGATAGGCCGACCAGTGCAGGGAAAAGGGATTGGGCTTCGCACATGCCGGACGAATCCGACTCAAGATTGAACATCGAGGAAACTGTGGCCTGCATGACGGCAACCTACCCCACAAGTGACGCCTCTATCGCCGTGGATTCAGGGGGTTATTTCTGGAAGGCAAATCATCTACTGGGGGATATGAAGTGGAATCTCTCGTGGGTCGATACCCAGGATAGCTCTGGTTGGATCCATCTTTCGATGGAGGGGCAAGAATGCTCGATCATAGAATCTGGGCAATATCAAGAAGGAGAAGTTTCATGGGACAAAACTTCTGTTCCGTCAACCTTGACACTAGATTACCTTGGAAATAGGCTGTTAGCTCAAGGACGTTATTCGCAGGTAGAGCAAGTCCTGTTCGAAGAGAACGCTGCCAAGACAAATATGCTGGGCTACAGGGTACTCTCAGGAGAGGCAGATGATCTCTCAGATCTTCTGTCAAGCGACTTATCCACCGGGATTGTCACAGTCGTGGCCTCTAGTGAATGGAGCCAATCAAATAGAGACTACAGTTTCAACGCAGTCATGGACGCCACGACGGCGAGAGTCGGTGGGTGGATACAAATCTCAACAGCCTCGGATTGATGATCATCGCAGCCAATCGTGGATTGGTCGCATGTGAATGGCGGTATCTTGAATTGCAACTAGTCACACAAATATTCGTGAGTGTAGAGCGAGCCACAGTCCATGATGAACAGATCATCGATGTTGACTTCGTCGAACAGGAAAAGCAAGATCATCCAGTGGATCGGAAGGAACAATCCAACCCCAATCCACTATCACTGCCCCGTGGAACCCCATCAGACAAGGGCCGTGCAAGGATCGTGACCGTTACCAACCAAAAGGGGGGCGTTGGAAAAACGACTACCGTCATCAATATCGCAGCCCAACTGGGATTGAGAGGACATCGCGTCCTGGTCATAGATGCTGATGCTCAGGGGAACTGCGCCACGGGTCTGGGCGTGGATAAGAGGCTAGTGAAGGCCACGACCAGAGATCTGATCCTCGCGCCAGAGAGAGCCGTCGAATCAAGACATCAGACAGCAGTTGAGGGAGTACACATGATTGTGGGTGACAGATCATTGGTCGGTTTGGACAATGAATTGTTGAGACAGTTAGGGAGGGAAAGACGTCTTATCGAGGCAATAGAGCCACTTTTGCCTTATTACGATTTGATCCTGATTGATACGCCACCATCACTCGGAATTGTGACAATAAATGCACTTGTGGCGAGTCATGGTTTGATTGTTCCAGTCCAAACAGAATATTTCGCCCTCGAAGGCCTTGCCATGCTAGCAGGAACAATTCGAGAGGTTAGGAATTTGTTTTCCGCCAACCTCGGGGTCGACGGGATACTCCTAACCATGCACAATAGCCGAATACATCTGAACGTACAAGTTGCAAATGAATTGAGGGAAGCCTACGGAAACCTCATTGTCGATCCACCTATCAGAAGAAATGTCAGACTGGCTGAGGCACCAGCTCATGGAGTTCCCATACACCTCCATGACCCGGAAAGCCATGGCGGAAGGGATTATCTCTCTGTAGTATTGGAACTCGAGAAAAGGTGGGGGATAGACTCCCGATGAGTGACGACTCTCCCAAAACAGCAGTAGCATGGATGCTATTCGCAAGTTTCTCGTTCGGTTCCATGAATGCCCTAGTAAAATGGACCTCTCCAGATGCAGACGTCTGGACCATGGTCTTCGTGAGATCGATCGTAATTGGTGTGGTCATATACTCAATATGCAAACAGAGGGGCGTTAATCTCACGGTAATTGATCAGAGGTCAATGCTGCTAAGATGTTTAACTGGACTAATCGCGATGATACTCTATTTTTCTGCATTAGGGTTGATCCCCATTGGCCAGGCAGTGACGCTGCAATACACGAACCCACTCTTTGTAGCACTGCTATCTGGTGCGTTTCTATCCGAAAAAGTGCAACCAATAGTCTTGGCCATGGCGACTTTGTCATTCATTGGTATAGCAATGATTGTTTCTCCAGATCTCAAGAGCGTAGAATTCAATGCTATTCTGGCTCTAGGATCAGGATTCTTCGCTGCAATTGCATACCTCTACGTTAGGAAACTCAGAACTACAGAACATGCATTGAGCATCGTCTTTTGGTTTGCAGCTTTCTCAGTGGCGTTTACTCTCATTCCCGCGGCACCGAACCTCCCATCGTTGCTATCAGAACCAGTCTTGACGATGTCTTTGATTGGCATCGGAGTGGGCGCGGGGGCAGGCCAGGTGGGCCTTACATTTGCTTTTCACAAGGCAAATGCCGCTTGGATAAGCGCTTTTTCCTATCTGACTGTGATTGTCGCTACGATGTATGGCTACGTTGTCTTTGGGGAAAATCTCGATTCCAGAGATCTTGTTGGCTGCTTTCTCATCATATCGTCTGGTATAATCCTAACAATTTCACAAACTAGAAGGCTAGCTCCGAAGGAGACAAAAATTCACAAAGGATCAGTGTGAGTGAAAGTATGATATTTCTTCCAATTTTTTCCGTAGAATATCAGGTACTCTGGCGTCTTTCGCTGGGTAACCGACCGGCATCACAATCATGGGATGTTCATATTCGGGCCTATTGAGCAACTCACGTAGAAAGCCCATCGGAGATGGAGTATGGGTGAGAGTAGTGAGGCCCATGTTGTGAATCGCTGAAATGAACATACCCGCGGCGATCCCACAAGACTCCTGCGAATAGTAAGTAGGCGCAAAATCACCATTCTTTTTGAGTCTCTTGCTATGTCTGAACAGCACAACGACCCATGGCGCATCAGTTAGGTGTTCCTTTACGTGATCAGTCCCCAAGGGCCTAAGCACTTCGGCCCAATCATCGGGTACTCTCTCCTCGTAGAATTTCCTCTCCTCTTCCTCGGCGGCTTTCCTAATTCTACTTTTGAGTTCGAAATCTGATATCGCAACAAATGTCCATGGCTGAAGATGAGCTCCAGAAGGAGCCGTTCCGGCTGTTTTGATAGCAAGCTCGATAAGGTCCCGACTCACTTCTTTTCTCGAAAAATGGCGAGTAGTCCTTCTATTGCTCATGAGATCGAAGTATTCATTCGCCCTTTCCAGCATCTCAACAGCAGAAACTTCTTCGAAGCTCATCTCTATGAAGCCCTCTTGATCGCTTTCGGTCTCAGACATGCATCAATTCCTTCTGTATGATAACGCTGCCACTGAAAGCGCGGCAAGAACAAGGACAGGACTCGGGAAACTCAGAGGGTTGTTTGTTGATGAAGCATCTTTTGATGAATTACTGAGGTCAGGCGATAAACACCCTTCCCCAATAGCTTGAAAATCCTCTCCTCCCCAATTTTCCCCATCAAACCAACATGTAGACCAAACTTTCCAACCAAAGCCCATTTCTGGGACCCTGACAACCTCCGTGTCGTTTTCGTGAGAAAGATCGAATCTCCAGTTAACATATGACGCCTGATTCTGTACTTCGATTGAACCGCTCCAACTTCCGTTGTATTCGGTAAGCAGATTGTAAACAGGAGGGTAGCAAACACCACTGTTTATGCAAATCTGCGTCACCCAGCTTACATTACTGACATTCTTCGAAGGGTCGATTTGGACTTGTATTCCCATTTCCCCCCCATCAATTCTCGTCACATTGACCTCATTTGGATAATCCAGTGCCACAATGGAGGTCTCGGAGAGGTCAGTTTGCTGGTTAATTCCCCCCTGTTCAGCCGAAACCGGCGAAACGATGCAAACCAAAACGAAGAGAACCAAACCGCGCATGTCTGGATGGGTCCATTCAATGCTTTGAATTGAACGTTTCATTGATCGAAAGTTCACTGAGAGTCAAGACTCCATAGCTCATCTCCTACCCAATGTACAGTTAGAGCAGCCTTACCCTTACTCGATTGGCGCATTGAATCCCCGTCCATGAGGGACCATCCAATCGCTAGGGGTCTACCATGAACCTCATCCCTGATCCACATCGGTGCCCCAACCCCTATTTTGCTGTCTGACTCCTGAATGCCCGCAGCCATGCAATCCGCACCGTTCATGAGAAAAGGGATCGCACCGTGATCAACCTCAGCCCAATGGCACTTCACCTCCCAATCGAGGAGACCCCTCAATGTTGGGAACCATATCTTTGTGCTGTCATTAGACAAACACATGAGTTTTGGCACCCTATCGACGAGTATCAGATCAGTCCCCTCAAAGTGGGCCTCCTCAAGGAAAGAGCTGGATAGGCCCAACGATACCCCAATACGACTCTCAACCTGGTCTGAAATTGCTCTTATTTGTTTGAATCTGAGGGGGGTTCTTCTTCTCAGGCGCTTGACACTCATGCACTCGCGAAAGTAAGGGAGAGAATGAATATCTCGGCGATTTATCGAGGCTGTTTCATCCAATCTATTGAAATAAGGAGGGTTGGTCGGCCAGACACATGGCCAAGTGGCACGGGATGTCAAGGAGGAAGCCCACTGGAGGACGCCTCAAGCGCCCCATCCGATATCGCGGCAAGCGGAAGAAGGAGATCTCCAGTGAGAAACAATTCGCTTTCGTAGCCGATTCCAATCAAAACAAGTTGTACAGGAAACATGCTGGACATCAAACAGTCCGAGTCATGAACGCATCCCATATCAATGTGAACATCCCGTCCGAAGGCATTACCAAGAGAGTAAAGATTTCAAATATAGTAGAGAATTCAGCAGATCCTAACTACGTCCGGCGAAATATAATCACCAAAGGTGCAATCGCAGAGACTGAATTGGGACTCGTCAGGATAACTAGTCGACCCGGGATGGACGGTGTCGTGAGTGGCATACTTGTCAACTAGCCATTCACGAAGAACTCAATACAACAGCCTCAGTGGGGTTGACAACTATGGCCGGCGACCCATCACGAATGACACTCTGGACCGGATACTTTGACCGGAGAGCTACTCGTAAGTCCGGCAGAAGAGTTCCAAAGTCCGCTAGTGTTGCCCGCCCAAACTTGGATCAGATCGCATTGGCAGCTAGGGCATCAGGTATAACCAAAATGAGGAGAGATCAAGATGCCAGCCACCCGATGAGACCCTACTCAAAGGAAGGCAGATTGATTATTTCGACAAAAGACGCACTGGAATCTACAAAATCGGAGACAAAGGAACAGGTCTTGCGCGTGATTGGAGAATCTTTGAAGAATCTGGAAACTGAAGACAAGGACATCAAAATAAAACAGCCAAAAAGATCATCTGGTAGAGACGGAGCAAGGAAGGCTAAACAAAGGAAATCCCCATCACGAAGGCCATCAAACCAAAGGAAGAAGAAGTTTGGTCGAAAATAAAAATTAGACTTCAACGGTCCAACTAAATGAGTCTTCTAGAGCTCCGCCCATTATTCCGGTGAGTCGTTCATAAAGCGCGAGCGTGATGTCACCTACCCCTCCAAAATCTTCCTCGATTTCCCCGTGTTGTATCGATCCAATGGGGGAAATAACGGCTGCAGTACCAGCGCAGAAGGCCTCATCACAGCCCAGTGCGAAATCGATGCCAACCTTTTCTTCCACCACAGTCAACCCCATTGATCTGGCAAGCTCGATGATCGATAGCCGAGTAATTCCAGGAAGGATCGTCCCGGTAAGTTCAGGAGTGTAAATAGTACCATCCTTCACACAGAAGAAATTAGCCGCTCCAACTTCCTCAACGTAATTATGTTCGACTGCATCAAGGTAAATTATCTCGCTGTAGCCTTCCGATTTCGCCCTTTTGGAGGGCATCATCCCGGGGGCATAATTCCCTATTGCCTTGACACCACCCGATCCTCCGGGCGCAGCACGATGATGATTTTGAGATACTCTGAGTGAAATTGGGGTCATTCCACCCTTGAAGTAAGGCCCCACGGGTACTGCAAAGACAACGAACATGTACTCTTCTGCTGGAGATACCCCGAGTCGTGCACTGCTACCAAATAGAATTGGCCTTAGGTACAACTCCCCTTTTCCATGTGGGGGAACCCATCTTTTGTTCTCTTCTGCAACTTTCTTGACAGCCTCAATGAACATTGATTCCGAGATCTCTGGCATAACCAATCTTTTTGCACCTTCAGCAGCCCTTCTGGCATTCATCTCGGGTCTGAAAAGTGTTATTCTCCCATCAGGCGTCCTTCTGGCTTTCATCCCCTCGAACAATCCCTGTCCATAGTTCAGCACACATGCTGCCGGAGACAGGGAAAGAGGCTGGAAATCAACCATGCCTCCTTCTGACCATCCATCTTCCCATGAGCCATTGGCCACAAACATACGATCAGTTTCCGTAAAAGAGAACGTCAATGAGTCCCAATCGATGGGAGGATGCCCCCTCCCCGCCGCTGCCATATTGGTACTCCAAGCAAGGAGGCATTCAACGCTTCCGGCTAATCATGGGAAAAACTCGCACGACAAGAATTGAATCAATAGCCCCTCTTCAAGGGGGCATGGTCGCAGGCCTCTGGGAGGATGAGTTGTGCATTATTTCCGCCGACAATCGATCGTGGGGAGACTCCAACACTGTTGTTGAGCTGTGGTGCCGATCGAAAAACGGACACTCAGCACTTGTTCTCGTCAATGGGATGCGGCCTTACATTGAGATCTCCCCCAAGAAGGGAGGCAGAGAGGGCTCTCAGACTGACATTCAAGATGTCCTGAATCTCTCCAGTGTCACGGAAATCCTCCCTCCTGTCATCAAATGGACCTCCCGGGGAGAGAAACCACATTGGAGAGTGATGGTTAGGGATACGACTGTAGTAGCGAGACTTCGTGACCAACTTAGAGCTGAGTGGACGGTGACAAGCGCCGATATACAATTCCACAAACGCCTGATGTATGATTTGGATCTTGGCCCTCACATATCTGTGAAAGGCAAAATAATGTTCTGCGGAGACAGAGCACCGGAGGGCGCTACATCCCCGTACAAAGATGATCGTGATGCAGAGGAAGCCATCCTATCAGTTGGTGGTCGGGGCCTCTATCCAGTGGATATGATAATCGAGGCAGAAATCGATGATCTAAGCTCATGTGAGCCTTTCCAAGCACCAATGGTCACCCTTTCCATAGACTTGGAAACAAGCATCTCCACAAACAGGATTCTGTGCGCTGCCGTGGTCGTGGAGAGAGATGGAGCCCGTGCAGAGCACACTTTTCATGGAAATGAGATCGAAGACATCCTGAAACCAATTTGTAGATTGGTGAGAGAACAAGATCCCGATGTGATCACTGGATACAACATAGATAACTTCGACCTCCCAAGAATTCTCGAGAGAACCGAACACCTCGTTGGAAAGGGGGAAAGACCGGAACTTTTTGGTTGGGGTCGAGTCCCATTAAATGAGAACTCAAGAAGAACCATTCCCAATCGTGGCCAAAACCGAACATGGAGTATTGCGGGAAGAGTTCCAATGGATGCATGGTGGCAAGCCCGACAGACACTCAGGCCCGAACGGGAATCGCTACGATTCGTGACGGCCCTAATCTGGCCAGACAACGAAGAAATGAAGAAATTGGATGTGGATGCAAGCAGAATGGACGAGGAGTGGGCAAAAAGACCCATGGAGGTCATCCGATATTGTTTGAGAGACACTTACTTGCCTCTTGACATACTCAGTCACCTTCAATCGGTCCAAGAAAAAGAGGCACTTGCTTCGGTTGCCAAAACCAGTTTCTCAACGGCTGCCACCGAGACGACCAGTCAGTGGATAGACTCACTTGTGATCAGATTAGCAGATAGAGAAAATGTGGCAGTGCCGACCACTCGTCAGATTCGCAGGGGGGAGCAAATCGCAGGAGGTTATGTTCATGAGGTGGAGCCGGGACTGAGATCGTGGATCGCGGTCCTGGATTTCAAATCAATGTACCCATCCATAATGATAGCCAACAACATCTGTTCAACCACACTCGTCGAGGATGGTAAGTCATTGAACGATGACATGGTCTCACCTTCAACAGGGACAAGATATCGATCAGTCGGCGTTAGAAGGGGGTTGGTCCCAAGACTACTTTCAGACCTGATGAAACAGAGGGATGATTACAAGAATTCATCGAAACAGGCAAGATCCAGCGGGGATGAACAATCTGCCTTCCTGAATGACAAGCTACAATTCGCAGTCAAGATCCTTATGAACTCGTTTTATGGGGTGTTTGCAAGCTCGTTCTATCGCTTCACGCACAAAGACATCGGAGCAAGCATAACGGAGTGGGCCAGATACAACATCAAGTCAATCATCGCTGACTTGGGGGACGACGGATACGATGTGGTTTACTCAGATACGGACTCCATTTTCGTCAAGACAATGGACGTGGAGGATTCGCCGATAAGCAAGCCGATGGAAAACGACCCCGATCTGAAAAATTGGGAAAGGGCACGGAATGATACCATAAGTTTTGGCAGAAGACTCGCATCGAAATATTCCAAAGAGGGGGCAGAGCTGGAGTTTGAGACTGCTATGTCAGCATTCTTTTCGCATGGCGCTAAGAAAAGGTATGTTGGGAGAGTTGTATGGCCGAGGGAAGAGATGTTAATACGCGGCTATGAGGTTCGGAGGACGGATTCTTTCAAACTTCTAACCTCAACCATGACCATGTTATTCGAGAAAATACTTGAGGGGAAGGAGGAATTTGCAGTCGATCGAACTAGGAAAACAATAGAAGACGTGAAGATGGGTAGAGTCGATGTCGCAGACCTCGTAATCAGCCGTTCTTGCAAGGGCAAGATAAGGAAAGACGGCTCGGTCGATTTTTCGGTTTACTCAAATCCTGATGGTTTACCCTATGTGAGGGCCGCAAAACAAAGGATTGAGCGTGGTCTGGGCTTTACCCCCGGGATGAAGGTCGGGTATGTGGTCACGAATGCGAAGTCGTCCCCAATGCAGGTCAAAGCGTGGCTCACTGAAGAACTCGGGGACGATCCTCCAGAATACGACCCAGATTACTATGCTAGAAGGTTGGCAACAGCCCTTGGCAGGATCACTGAGGCATTTAATTGGAGCGAACGCGACCTAATCCAGGGTTCTCGGCAACAATCCCTCTTTGATTTCTAGAAACATAGAATCGCAGGATTCATTTCCAACCACTTCTGGAGACAGAGCATGGTCGCAGTGCTGAGGGCCACAATTGTGGCGCTGATAATGGCAGTCTCCGCTACAGGGGGCTGCCTAGCCACCCTCGGATTGAATGATGCGCCAACAGCTCAAATGAACATAGATCCCTCAGGAACAGTACGAGAAGGGGACACTGTGACATTCAGTGCGGCGGGAAGCTCAGATCCAGACGGGGACTCCCTGACATTTACTTGGAACTTCGGGGATGGAAATGTAGGCACGGGACTTACAACAAGCCATGCTTACACATCGACGGGCACTTTCAGCATCGCCCTAACCGTAGCCGATGGGAACTACGAAACTACACTGACAAAGAACATTACAGTAATTGAATCCACTGCAAAGAAGCCAACTGCCCTGATATCCGGGGATAAAATGGATGATTGTGACGGGGAGGAACCCCCGAATGGAGACTTTGTCCTGATCTGGGTCTGTGACGAAGACAAGGACGAGGGAGATAGGTCAGTCGACTTCACCACCACCGTAGAAGTCGACGGTTCCTCATCTGATGCGGGCGGGATTGATTACATCGACAAATGGGAGTGGGATCTGGACACCACGGACGACTCAGATGGCGATGGTATAACGGACAACGACAACGACGCGACAGGCCAGTCAATTTCATTCGAAAAAACAGGTGGCGCCTTTGAGGTGAAATTGACAGTGACCTCGAGCAACGGCCTTACCGACAGTGACGAGATGATGATCTATGTCAACTACAGAGGTGAGTGGAAGGACTTTATCATTGACGCTAGCATTAATGATCCCGTAGAAATGGCATGGGAATTCCCAGTCACATACGAGGCAGATGGGAAAGACAGAATTCGGTACCTTAGGGTGAAATTAGAATATCCACAAGAAGACGATGACCAGCCAATTTTCACCGGCGGTGCAACCACAGCCAACAAACTCGATCTGTTCCTGTACAACACCACTACCCAAGAAAAAGAAGTATCCAACACCACCCAGATCGAGAACGAAAATCGCGATGCAGGAGACTGCCAGTCCGACGAGTACTGCGTTTGGCAGGTCGTCAGCGGCTCAACAATACGGGCATTTCAAGCCGATACTTGGTCCGTCGATTTGACCAATGATGAAAGTCATAACACCAAGATAAACTCGTTGATAATTGAACTCCAATATAGGTAGTTCCGGCTACTTTCAGGTACCAAATTGGCGTTGTTTTGTATTTGCTCTGGGGGGTGAGGTTCAAATACACACCTCAAGTCGCCGGCTCACCTAGAGGTGTACAACATGGGTTCACAGTGGGAAGATAAAAGCAAGCCGCATCTAAATATCGTATTCATTGGTCACGTCGACCACGGAAAGTCAACGACTGTCGGAAGACTGCTATTAGACAGCGGTCATATTGAACAGCACGTGATCGACAAGAATGAGAAGCTCGCGAGCGAGTCGGGGAAAGCTGGCTTCGGATTGGCATATGTCATGGATGGCCTGAAAGAAGAGAGAGAGCGCGGAATCACCATCGACGTAGCCCACAAGGAGTTCTACACCCCTAACTACTACTTCACCGTCATTGATGCACCCGGGCACAGAGACTTCGTGAAGAATATGATCACAGGCACAAGCCAGGCAGATGCCGCAGTTCTTGTCGTTGCTGCCAACGACGGTGTGAACGCACAGACCAAGGAACACGCTTTCCTAGCGAGAGTCCTCGGTGTCACACAACTGATAGTGAACATCAACAAGATGGACATCAGCGGGGTCGATTACCAAGAATCAAAGTACAACGAAGTAAAGACCGAGGTCTCCAATCTGCTCAAGATGGCAGGCTTCAAGCCCAACGATGTAAACTTCATCGCAGGCTCATCACAGAATGGCGAGAACATATACAACAAGAGTGACAACATGTCGTGGTACAAAGGCCCAACGCTCTTCGAGGCCATCGACGCGATCACAATGCCACCTAAGCCAACGGACCGTCCACTAAGGCTGCCCATCCAAGACGTCTACAAGATCGGCGGAATAGGAACAGTCCCAGTTGGAAAGATAGAGACCGGGGTTTTGAACCCAGGAAAGACGGTAGTATTCAACCCAAGTCAGAAATCTGCTGAAGTGAAGAGCATCGAGATGCACCACACACAGGTCGACAGAGCCGAGCCTGGAGACAACGTAGGATTCAACGTTAGGGGTCTAGCAGTCACAGACATCCGAAGGGGGGACATCGCAGGATACCAAGATAATCCCCCTACCTTCGTCAGACACGACGAGACCTTCTTGGGCAACATACAGATAATGGACATACCAAAGGCTGTAGGTGTGGGGTACACGCCCGTCTTCCACGCACACACCGCGCAAGTAGCGGTCAGGTTCGTCGAACTCGTAAAGAATCTGAAGACGGGGGAGACCCCTGCCTTCCTGAAGTCTGGCGATGCCGCCTTAGTAAGGTTCCAACCTACGAAGCCAATGGCAATAGAGCAACAAGATGCGTTCCCAGAACTATCAAGATTCGCCATACGCGACATGGGTAAGACCGTAGCGGCTGGCGTATGCGCCAAGATTGAGAAGAAGGCTTGAAACTGGGAACTGAGGTGATTACTGGATGCCAGTCGTCACCACTATCAAGTTGACCGGGGAAAATCACGAGGACGTGGACACTGTCTGCACTCAGATAAAGAGGATATCCGATGAATCCGGCGTCAAGCTCAGAGGACCTATCCCACTACCAACACGAAAGTTGGTCGTTCCCTGCAGGAAAGCCCCCTCGGGAGAAGGTTCTGAGACCTACGACCATTGGGAGATGCGGATACACAAGAGACTCTTGGAACTAGTCACGAACACCGCGAAAGATGAAACTGCTCTTAGGCAGGTCCTAAGAATCCCCATACCAGACTCTGTCACAATAGAACTCTCACTGCGAAATCTCGCTTGATTGCCTGAATAAGCCCCCTCTCCTGGCTAGTGATCCCATGGGGTCCCACGCTGGTAGCATAGTTGCACTTGTTTCGAGCCCTTTTCTCATCTCCTCAGATAGTTTTGAAGTGGGTGAGGCAATCTCAAACATGTAATCATCGAACCAGTTATCATTCATCGTGAAGAATCCCTTGTCCCCGCTTTCCTTTGTCCCCCATGAGTTCTCTACTCTCCACCTTCGTGGGGACCCATCGACCACGTCAACCCCAGTGAACAGCATTGCGTGCGTCATCACAGTCTGACCATGAATTAGTCGATCACGCTTACTCATACCATACTCGAATCCATACAACCCTTGCAGGTCATACAAATTTGAATCCCATAAGCCCCGCTTCCTGTGCATTTGTTTCCCAACATCACAACCCATCCAAACAGGGACCCCATCTTCGATTATCTCCATCGTGATCCTCTTCATTTCCTCAATTGGGACATTCAGGTACACCACAGGTGGCCCGCCGGCTACGTTTTGCAATCTGTCCACGGTATAGGTCTTGTACATGTCATTTCTAGGGTCGTGAACAAGGCACACATAGTCATCCCATTCAACGCTGACGAACTGCGAGGAAAACTCCAATGGAGTCATTTCTCCTTTTCTGTGGAAAACGTCATCCTTGTCTCTCCACTGCCAGCTAAATCTCTCAGGCGGCGTCCCGAGGTGCATACACAATAATCTCCATACATTCCCAACCATCTCTGTTTTCCTAGCTCGGACCTCCTCAAGGCCGACATCGTTAGAGATCATACCTCTTAGCTCGCAGGCGGAGGATCGCAGGAGATCCTTCAGGCTCGCATTCATCCACCTGGTGGCACTACTAGATTTGGATTCAGGGAATGCTGACTTTGGAACTAATCCATGCTTACGAATCAAATTCATGGCCATATTCCACTGACCTCCATCTCCGATAGGATCGCTCAAAAGAAAGTGGACGGTACGATCCCCAATGTCCCTATTCCCCATTTCAATCATAGATTCGAGAAAGCAATTGGACCGCTCGAACTTATCCCAGAAATGTATGTGTGCTTGGCTGAATTCAAAATCCTTCATGTTCATCATTTCCATTGCTCCGGGTCTGAAGAGGTTCAAAGCAGCAAAAAGCCAACATCTTCCACTTGATCTTTGATTTGTTGCAGTCCAACTATCCAATTTCTTGCTGAAAGAGGAGTCTGTACTCTGGACGATATCCCTGTCCAATGCGACGTCGATCAAGTGTCCGTTACTCAGTGCGTTCTGTAGGATCTTATTTGTTGGGTCTTGAGAAAATCCTTCTCTCAGGCGTTGAATCATTTCCATGCTTACGGAACCATCACTCGACATGGACACCTATCCGACTCAGAGGCATTTGGTCATTCCTCGTTTAAGGGTCAACAGGTTCTGCCAAGCCTATTGAGATCAGAGTCTCGCTCATCTTCTGCGAGCACTCGCAGAACTCACCCTTGATTATACTAATTTCTCGTCCATCTTCATCGATGATAGGGTCCTCACTGCTCTCAATTATTCTAACTCGTACCAATTGTGGTTCGTTTGCAACAGGCGTAGGTGGAGCAGGAGCCTCAAAATATCCTGCATCTATCGCCCTAATCCTATCCTCCTCGTCCATGTCAGGATCATCCCAACTATCGAAACTTTTTCTAATGGGATCAGGCAACGGTGCTAATTCCCCTGATTCAACGTCGTCAAAAACAGCCAGTTCAGGAACACCAACGGGATTACTCCCGATCTTTTCCTCTATGCCCATGAGTAAATTCCATGAAACGACTCGTCGAAATTTGTCGACGGCGATTGAGACCTCAGAGTGAAAAATCCTCTCCTTTACATCCATCTTCGACCAGTCTATTGATTTGCCTGTTTTGCTAAACCCATCCTTACCCTGACCCAACAACGAATCCACCACTGCATTGCTGGTGAGTGCGCTCAATCTTAAATTGGCCAAATTTCGCAACTGCGTCCTGATGTTTGATAGCCTTCTTGTAGCGGTTGACAGACGGGCGCTCCCTGCACCTTCTCGACGCATATTGTCTATATCCTGCTCGAGATGAATTATCAATTGTCCAACACGGCTCCAAAAATCAGGGAATGGCAATGTGACCGGGACTAATTTTCCCCTCTGTTGGCGTGCTATCTCAAAGATTGCCTTCTCAATCCTATCGAGTTCACCTGGAGTCAAGTTGTGTTCCTCGCCCTTCTCCAACTTGCTCATAGTGTCGCGCTTGAGTAAGCGATCCTTGAATGATTCCTTGAATGATTCCTTGAATGCCCCGTTGTAATTTCCCTCTTCCGTCGAACTAAATAATGCAACAGCCCTCCTAGGGATGCAGGTGTACCCGAGTGGTCAAAGGGGGCGGGCTCAAGATCCGCTGCATAGTGCTTCGCAGGTTCGAATCCTGCCGCCTGCACCACATCGGTGTTATTTCCGGTCACTAATCGCCCGACTTGCTATCAAATAAGAACACCAATTAAATCATTGAAGTCAGTCATTGGAACTATGAAGACCCGAAGTGCCTTGTCCAGCCTCCTTGTCTTGCTGATGATTTCGAGTATAATCGCACCGGCTGCACATGCTCAGATTAGTTCAAACGAAGAAACTGAGGAAAAAAACTCGCTTTTCGACCACTCCACACCGATTATTGATGCTCTTTCCACTGAATTGCAATGGTCCTTTGCGCGAGAGAGGGCCTCCCTCGAACATATGGGCACCGAGGTTGAACATATTGGATGGACCATCGTGACGACAAATCCCAAATCGTTGTCGAAAACCATCCCCTCCGAGTCCGTGATCCCTGATGCATTCCTTGAGGACGTTTACGTAATTCCCGAGGGATTTGTTGATGAAAGAGAGCTTGAAACACTACAAAGAAATGGTGAAATCGAGTTATATTCACCGTTGTATGATTTCCTCGAGCCCGTTCCTATGGGGGTCCCAAATGATCCAATGATACCCGATCAATGGCACCTGATCAACACTGGACAACACAACTCCGTGCCCGGCGTTGACTTGAACATAACAGGGGCTTGGGATAGGTACAATGGGTCTGGCGTTCTGATTAGGGTTGTCGACGATGGAATGGATACCACACATGAGGATCTTCAAGCAACTTATGACTCAACTACATCCTATGACTATTGTGATAACGACCCAGATCCGAATCCGGTGGAGGCGAGTGACAACCATGGCACCGCTGTTTCTGGTGTGGCAGCAGGAGTAGGAAATAATGGCATAGGAATAGCCGGTGTAGCATGGGGTGCTAACCATAATCATGCTAGGTTTCTTTGTGGCGGCAATTCAATCCCGGCATTGTCAGATTTCAATCAGGACATCGACATCTATCACAATTCGTGGGGCTATGGCGGTGCTGGTTTTGTAGGTCTAGGCCCCAGTCAAACAGCCATGTTGGAGTCAGGGGTATACGAAGGGAGATCATCTCTAGGAAATATTTTCACATTCTCAGCAGGGAATGAGTATACAACGGATGAAAACGTGAATCAAAAAGGATATCAGAATTCAAGGTATACAATCGCAATTGGAGCTATAACATACAACGGTGAACAATCCTGGTATTCAAGCATAGGCGCACCGGTATTGGTAGTGGGCCCATCAAATGGCGGTCCATTGGGTATAACCACTGCCGATAGGACTGGAAGTGTGGGATACAGTACAACGAACTATACTGACGACTTTGGAGGTACTTCATCATCAGGACCGAAGGTTGCTGGTCTGACCGCTTTGATCTTGGAGGCAGACCCAACGTTAACCTGGCGAGATGTGCAAGCAATATTGGTACACTCCTCGACACCAAACGACATCAATCATGAAAACTGGTCTGTAAACGGAGCCGGACTACCGGTCAGCCATTATTACGGATTTGGAATGGTAGACGCCACGGCCGCTGTGAATCTAGCTGAGAACTGGACTCACTTAGGATCCGAGGTCAATGTGTCCTCCCCCTTATACACCCCCTCCGTCAATATACCTTCAACCGGATCTCCCTTGTCATTCTCGCACACAGTCACCGATATGGTCAGCATAGAAAGTGTAGAGTTGTACATGGACATTGACCACGACGATCCTGGGGACCTCATAATTACCCTGACCTCCCCAAGTGGATACACATCGATACTTGCAGACACCAACCCTGCTGACTATGGGAACATGAGATATCACAAAATGGTAAGCATGCACCATTTCGACGAGATAAGTTCCGGGACATGGACTGTGGAAGTCATCGATGTCAATCCAACGTCCTCAAATGGCACTGTGAATGATTGGCAACTTGTAATCCACGGAACAGATGCGGACGCCGATGGGGATGGTTGGTCTGATGAAGAGGAGAACCTTTGCGGCTCACTACTCAACGATCCTAATTCGACGCCGCTTGACTCTGACAACGATGGGACCTGCGATGCCATGGATGACGACATAGACGGTGACACTTGGTCGAATGTGTCCGAATTGATTTGTGGGACTGATCCGTATAATCCACTCAGCATACCTATTGCAGATACTGACTCAGATGGTATGTGCGATGACATAGACATGGATGATGACGGCGATGGAGTAGAAGACAATATGGACGCCTTCCCACTGGACGACCAAGCATGGCAGGATACAGATGGAGATGGAAAGGCGGACGAAACATACAAGCCTGTGTGTTGCAACTTCCAGACAGATGATTTCGAAGATCCGAATCTGAATTCGACATTCCAGTGGGATCTTGGCACCGGCACTCCATGGTATAATCAAAACTTGACTTCCAACTCTGGGAGCTATTCCCTGAGGTCCGGGTCAATCAGTGACAGTTCAATGTCATCGATTTCCCTGGTAATAGCTACGGAAGGCGCGGCAGGCAGCTTTGCATTCAAAGTAGACTCTGAATCCAACTATGACTTCTTGGAATTCTACATCGACGGAACCCAAGTTGAATCGTGGTCAGGGGATATCGATTGGACGAATCACTCTTTCATGCTTACACAAGGTACCCATACCCTCAGGTGGACCTACAACAAGGACGTCACCGTTTCAAACGGGCTGGATGCTGCATGGATAGATGATATCGTATTGCCAACGAGTCTATACATGACGAATCCCGAAATAACCGATTTCGGGACACACCGAGATCATGACGATGATAATGACGGTGTTTTGGATGACTACGACCACTTCCCACTCGATGATACGGAGTCCTCCGATTGGGATGGGGATGGACTCGGGGACAATTCGGACTACGATGATGACAACGATGGGTGGATCGACATCATTGAGTCACAGTGTGGAACTGACCCAATGAACAACACATCAGTCCCATCGGATTTCGACCAGGACTCAGTCTGCGACGTCATAGATCCAGATGATGATAATGATGGCTATCCAGACACAGAAGACTCATTCCCATTCAACAGTACAGAATGGGTCGATACAGACTCGGATGGAATTGGCAATAATCTGGATCTGGATGACGACAACGACGGATTCAATGATACCGCCGATGCCTTCCCTCTCAATCCAGCTGAATGGGACGATCTTGATGGGGACGGAATCGGTTCGAACGAAGACTCCGACGATGATGGTGATGGCGTACTCGATCTGAATGACGCATTCCCAGACAATCCCCTCGAAACCACAGACACGGACTCGGACGGAATAGGCGACAACGCGGACTCTGACGATGACGATGACGGCGTTCTTGACGATGAGGATGCCTTCCCACTGGACTCTTCCGAAACACTCGACACGGACTCGGACGGGCTCGGCAACAACGCGGACTCGGACGATGATGGAGATGGTGTGAGCGACTCCCTCGATCTGTTCCCGTTGAACTCCTCAGAGTGGGCTGACTATGACTCGGACGGAATAGGCGACAACGCGGATTCTGACGATGACGATGACGGCGTTCTTGACGATGAGGATGCCTTCCCACTGGACTCTTCCGAAACACTCGACACTGACTCGGACGGGCTCGGCAACAACGCGGACTCGGACGATGATGGAGATGGGGTACAAGACCTACAGGACGCCTTCCCCCTGGACTCTCTGGAGACCATAGACACCGATTCGGATGGGGTCGGTGATAACTCAGATTCAGACGATGACGGGGACGGAGTACCAGATGAACAAGACGCCTTCCCGAAAAGCCCGGCAGAGTCAATTGACACTGATGGAGATGGTCTGGGAAACAACGCAGACACTGATGACGACGGAGACGGAACCTTGGACGATGATGACGCCTTCCCGTTGAACTCAAATGAATCATCGGACTTTGACCTCGATGGAATTGGGGACAACGCAGACACTGATGACGACGACGACGGGGTCACAGACTCAAACGATGCATGTCCAACAACGACTTCTTTGATGGACTCCGTTGACTCATCAGGGTGCGCTGCCCAACAAAGAGACACAGATTCCGATGGAGTAAGCGACGACCAGGATGCAGACGACGACGGGGATGGATGGCTCGACCAAGAAGAGATCACCTGCGGCACGTCCTCCACAGATGCCTCCAGCACGCCCGTGGATACGGATTCAGATCAGATCTGCAATGTAATTGACGATGATGATGATGGTGATGGTGTAATTGACTCGGAGGATGCATTCCCACTCGACCCCTTTGAGACATCTGATTTTGACATGGATGGTGTAGGTGACAATGAGGATTCGGATGACGATAATGATGGAGTGTTGGATTCGAGCGACGCGTACCCCTTCGACTCAACCAGGACATTTGATGAGGGTGTTTTGATGGCCACTGTCTCGATGGGCTCAATCCTAATCACCGGATTGCTGGCCTCTTCGGTTATGAGTTCCAGAAATCACAGAAACAAGCCTCAGAACCAAGACATTCAAGGCATGATCGAAGCACTAGAGCGTTAACTATGGAGCCAGATAATGGTAAAGATCCGCACTACGCCAGAAGAATTTCAGGTGGAAGAACAACCACCACACCCAGGACTAATCACCGAGGATGACACGAAGCTCCCTTTCGCAGTCTTTGAATTAACTAAAACTGGATGGGAAACACAGGCGCTACTGTCTGTGATATCCAAAAAAATTGGTATACCCGTATCCTCGTGGGGCATTTCTGGTTTGAAAGACAAAAGGTCTGTGACATCTCAGTTGATCACAATCCCGAGGAATTACGCGCCAAAAAATAAGGTCCATGGAAGTGGATGGTCTATGACACCTTTCGGAGGTGCAGAACGCCCATTGAAATCCGGAGATCACAGGGGGAATCGATTTACAATCACGGTAAGGGACATCGTTCATCGCGATGTACAATTGCTGCCCAGCAGAATCGCGCAGGTAAAATCGGTGGGGATACCCAATTGGTTCGACTCCCAGAGATTTGGATCGGCATCCGGGGGCTTCCTACCTGGCCAAATGCTAATTTCTGGGGATCTTGAAGGTGCCATGAGATTACACCTCACCAGTCCACAGCCCTCGGACAGATCCAGTAGGAGAAGAGACAAAAAAAGGTTAAGACTTCTGTGGTCGAACCTAGATGAGTTGGAATTGGAATCAATTCAGTACAAGCCATTCAAAGAAATATTGAGAGCCTGGAAAGACAAATCAAACACTCCTCATGAAGCAATGATTGCAGCGTACTCTGCAGTCCCGAGAAGCCTCAGAGGACTTTGGATTTCTGCTTGGCAGTCGGAAATTTGGAATGGCGTTCTACGTGACATCATACTCAGCTCTTACCCAGATCATCTACTCAGATGTATCGAAATTGGTGTTGGAGGCCCACTTTTGTACCCTAGGGCCCCTGTCGGAAGGAGAGGTAGAGCAAAGCGGTCCCTCATTGAAAACATAGCTCAGACACTGAATACCATCCCCCAAGTTCTGGAAATGCCAACGTTGGATGAGACAAGGATAGGACATATGCACCCCTCAATGCAAGAGCGAATCACCAGTATAAGCCGAGAAGGACACCAGATGGTGAAATCCCTTGGAATAAAGATGTCAAATCATGAAAGAAATACTGTCGTCTTCCCGACAGATCTTGAAGCCTCAGTACCCATCCTCGATGACCTAAACGGCTCAAGCAAGCATAAAAGATGGAAATGTACTCTGTCATTCGATCTGCCATCCGGCTCTTACGCAACTAACGTGGTCAAAAGGCTGTTTCAATGAAAAATTGACTACTTTGCATTCAACCTCGTCAGAATCTCAATCACTCCTCTCGGCCCCATCCTGGTCGTGTGGGACATGGCCGCTGAGCAAACCCTGTCGTACTTGTCATCAACTGCGATTGAGTACCCCGTCAACTCAAACATAGGAACATCGTTTAGGCCATCCCCGCAAGAGAGGACCCTTTTCGGGTTGACATTTCTCCGTGGGAGCATGATCTCAAGCGCTGTTTTTTTGTTTATTCCCCTTTCAGTCACATGGATTGCAAAACCTGTCCCAACCACTCTAAGGTCGGACCATTTGGAGAATTCCAACAGTTCTCGGATTGCATTGATGTCATGAGGTCCTGATATACACCATTCAGTTTCCCTCCACCTATTGGACTCTATCCCTGATGGGTCAATCTCTGGCATCTGAGTTGCAATCCATTCGATGGACTCTCTGCAACGATCCCCATTTGCTCTTAACTCAATTTTTTGGCCTTTTGGCCCATCCCATAAGACACCACCATTTTCAGCGATAATGAACCCGGAGAGTCCTAGCGCCTGGTGTATTGGAGTCAGATTTGGCAATGTCCTCCCTGACGCCAGCGAGATAGTAACGCCGCGACTCTCCGTTTCCTTCATCAACCCGACCATTCCCGGCGGCATTCCATCCCTGTCCATCAGGGTACCATCAACATCGAACACTATCATGTCTATGTCTTCGATACTCGGGGTGAGCAGATCATTCCCATTTTGTTTCGTCATGACCCTCCCTGTAATCCGCAGTTTGAAGTTCTACGGGCAAAATTGGGTTATCATGGGCACCGAGGACGAGGGCGGGGGTCGGGTCGGCCCCCCCAAGTTCCCCTTCATGCCAGCCGATTTTCAGATCTCAAATGTCGAGGCCATCAAGTTCCCATCAAATTCAGGGCATGTTGATGAAGACCCTGAACTTTCACCTCATGGCGTAATCGAATTTGAGTGGGGATTGCGAGGCTTAGACTGTCCTGACTGCGCTATGAAAGCAACGACCGTGGTTCGTCGGGTTCCAGGAGTGAAAGAGGCTATCGTATCGGCCACTGAAGGAAGGGTCAGAGTCAAATTAGATGTTTCACTAGGGAGAACTTCTAGGGTGAACTCAGTCCTGTCAGGTCTGGGCCACCCCCCCGATATTGAGTGGGAAGAGGCGATTGGCGTCGTTCCCACCATAGCGGCGGCTGAATTGGGCATAGATAGACACAAGCTAGAGAGTCGGATACTTGAGCTGCCTGGGATACTTGGTGTGAGGACAGAGAATGCCGTGCTTGAATTACAAAGATCTCCTATCAAGGAGACCAGGGTGAGGAACTATTCAGGATCTAGGCTCAACTCCCTGCTCGGGGGACATGTAAAAACTAGGCCATCTCAAAAAATCAGACTCCGAGATGATCAGAAGCAACTAATCTCTGCGGTGATGACGATACCTGCATTGGCAATTCTGTTGGTAATGGATGCAGCTGAAGTGAATAATATAATTCCTGCTATCTTCACTACAATTGTGGTCTTGTTCACAGGTCAACAGATGTTCAGATCAGCAATTTCCAGCCTTTTCAACTTAGTTTTTGGCTTCCAATTGTTAACTTCCCTCGCAGTGCTCGGGGCTTTTTTGTTAGGAGAATGGTTTGAGTCGGTCATCGTCACGGGTCTAGTCGCTCTGGCATCCTACATTGAGGAGAGAACCCTTTCAGAAGCAAGAAATGCGATGCAGGGAGGGCTTGACAGGTTGCCAACATCAGCGAGAGTCGTCTCAGATGATAAAGGAAAAGTCATTGAGAAGATTGACTTTGGAGATGGAATGACACCCATTGACGGGGTCATACAGGGGGATCGCGTTGAGATCCGATCAGGAGAGGTGATTCCAGTTGACGGAATAATTCTCGAAGGCAATGGCCTAATCAACAGGGCCCCACTGACCGGAGAACCAATACCTATTCCAGTGAAATTAGGAGACCAAGTTGAGGCAGGTCTGACTCTGGTTCGTGGACCTGTAATAATCAGGGCAGATGACATTGGGAAGAATACCAGACTATATTCATTGATTGAGCTAGTAAGAAGATACAAGGAGACGCCATCTAAAACTCAGTCGATCATAGAACAGTTCACCGCTGTTTGGGTCCCATTCGTGCTAATTTCTTCGATCGCCTATGGGCTTTACTCTGGAAACATGGTTGCGACATTGATCCTATGGGTCGTCTCCTGTCCATGCGCTTTGTTGTTGGCAGCCCCTGTTCCTCATGCGACTGCGCTATCAGCCTCGTCGGCAGCAGGGGTTGTGGCCAGAGGAGGGGACATAATCGAGAACATTGCCAGTGCCGACTTGGTACTATTGGACAAAACGGGAACGCTCACTTCTGGGAGGCCGACTATACACTCCATAGATACTATCCGGGGCATAGAACATGATTATGCTCTGTCTGTTGCTTCTGGCCTAGAGAAAAAAAGCAATCACCCATATGCAGAAACCATAATCTCAGAAGCTGGGAGATTATCTGTGGAGAGCGCCCATGTCAGATCGATCACAGATGGTGAAGCTGGGGTAAGTGGCACAACCCAAGGGAAGAACGTCGTGTTGGGATCCTATTCTTGGGTCATATCGAAGGGTTTCAGACAGAACAAGAGACTCAAGACCCTCTCACATGAACACGCCGAAAATGGAATGGGATCCTGCTTTCTCGGAATCGACGGCCGGGTGGTTGCACTCTTTACTTTCAGAAATGATGATATCAGGAAGGGAGCTTCGAATCTTATCCGATCTTTGAGGGAAAATAAAATGGAGATACAGATACTATCGGGTGACCAACAATCCGCAGTTGAAAAGTTCGCAGACTCTATCGGAATTTCGCCTTCTAAGTGTAGGGGCGACGTCACACCGGAAGGTAAAGCGCAGATAGTGCGGGATCTAACTGCAGCCAGGTCCACCATTATGGCCGGAGATGGATTCAACGACTCCGGTGCTTTGGCGGCAGCAACTGTTGGAATTGCCATGGGTTCCGGCGAGCAAATAAATCTGGAAGCTGCGGATGTGCTGATCCCAGGCCAAGATCCCAATACAATTGCAAAACTGGTCCAGATCTCAAAGAGGACCAGGCTCCGAGTCTCAGTGAACATCGCTATCTCTATGATTGTCACGGCAATTCTAGTACTTACTACGATTTTCGAGGTAAACTCGAGCATCGCAATCGGAATAGCCTTACATGAGGCCTCAGTCTTCATCGTGATTCTGAATGGGATGCTCGTCAAGGACTCGGGTGAATCTCCGCTCGAAGTCGTGAAGATCGTTTATGCTCACCTCCGGTCTGACATCGCAGAATCATTCAAGATAATGCTCTCAAACAATAACAAACCTGCGACCACTTCATGAATGAGGACATTGGTGGATTCACGTGGAAGGGTTAGTTGAGATTGAATCCAAGGTTGCGCCACCAATCGCAAGGTGCGCTCATTGTGAAGGCATGCTTCCATTGGGATTGGGCGAAATAACTTGCTTGTTATGTGGGGCAATATGCAGAGTCACTCATGAAAGGACAATCACAGACTTGAGAGAAGAGAGACTCCCCTGCCCCTCTTGCAAGACACTTGTAGTCGCAGGCTCAGAGGAGAGACCAATCGAGTTAATTTGTGGTTCCTGCAGAGCCCCTTTTCGTATAACACCGAAGGTAGTCAAAGTTGAGATTGGATGCCCTTCCTGCGACCGGATGTTGAGGTTGAAGCCAAGGCCAGGATCGAGGACTATAGCCTGTCCAGCTTGTGAGAGCGAGTTTTCTGTCACATTCTAAAACCTCAGGGAAATTGAAGACCAATAACCCACACGGAAGGCTCCCGGACGTGTCGGTATGGAAGATGTCGGATCTATCGAAGATGACCTAGAAGAGCTCTCCTCGCTCAGAAGGCAAAGGATAGATCTGTTGAATGAAAAGAAATACCGTTCAATTGGTGGGAACCTAATAAACCCCGAAAGTCCACCAATAGGGCAGGGAACCGACTATGCCCTTTCAGATGCAGCAGCGAGAATTAATGATGCCCGTAAAGTAATTGAAAATGCACACAATGAAAGACTGGAGGATAATCTTCGCAGGCTCAGTGACAGAATGCTCGATCTCAATGAGATTGAAATTTCTGAGCTTGAGAGCAGAGTCAGATCGGCGGAAGAGAGACATCAGAAACTCGAAATGGAGTCAAGACTCGCTATCGAGGAGAGACGAATTCGTGACCGGATTGATCTGGAGAGAAGGAAAAGGGTCGACATTCTCTCCTCCGAGGTCAAGAAGAGGGTTTCTGCGGAAATAGAGGAGGAGTTCAGGCACCGCTTGTCTTCTCTGGAAATGCGTGTCAAACTCGAGTATGACTCTGAGATCGAAAGATTGGATAGAAGACTAGAGCTTGAATTGTCAGATGCCTATTCAAAAGCATCGAAAATGAAGCTTGAGGCTAGGAAAGCCGAACTTCAGACTGAAATGAGGGAACGCCTAAGCCTGTACCGAAGAAGAAAAGAAATTGAGATCAGCGATCGCATTGAGGAGGAGAGACGTAGAGCCACCTTGGAAATCGAGACAAACATCAAAAAAGAGATGAACGAAATCGAAGCAATGGCCATTTTGGAGATTGATCAAGATCTGTTGGCCTGGTACTCTGCCGAGAAGGAATCAATGGATAGAATAGCGGAAATGAGGAAGAGAGAGACTTTACTCGCTCGATGGGCGGAAGTCGAGAGAAAAATCCAGGCGAGTCGATCCAGTCAGATCCTAGATCTCAAAAACAAATTAAATCGTATAAAGAACAATGAAAATCAAGATCTGGACGTCGATGAATTGGTAAGTACTGCCTTGTCAGAGTGGGATAGAATCGTGGATGATACCATTTCAAGATTCAATCAATGATGTATCTGTCATTAACTGTAAGCTAACTCAAACCTTGAGTTAACATCTGAAGCAAGATCCCAGTAGGCAAGGCTTCCAGGGTGGCGCTCAATTGGACTCGTAGTCAAGGCAATTGGCCCTCCCGATAGTGGGGCCTCGGCTATAGAGACACTTCTTGGGATGGAGGTCCTCAATATCCTCTCGCCAAAATGGCGTAATGCAGAATCACCAACCATTTTTCCTAGATTGGAACCCGTCTGAACCATTGTCATCGAAATACCTAGCAACTTCAATGAGGGGTTAACTCTTGACTGAACTTTCCGTAGGGTGTCAAGTAACTGTCCCATACTTTCCAATGCATAGAATTCGGCTTGGATCGGGATTAAGAGCCAATCTGCAGCAGTCAGGGCATTCACTGTCAAAAGCCCCAATGATGCTGGAGTGTCAATAATTATCAAGTCAAACTGTTCCATTGCACCCTCCAAGGCTATCCTCAATCTATGCTCTCTTCCAATCCTCATGGCAAGCTCTATTTCAATGCCAGAAAGATCAAGATCAGCGGGAAGCAACGACAATGAGTCAACCTTGTGACTTACAGGAGGCCCTCTGGACCGGTTTGGAAATTGCCTCTTCCATGCCTTCCTCATCCATCTTGTTAATTGTTCAGGAGGAATGACGAACGGATTGATGTCAATTCTTGACCCGTCGATGACGGCTTGGAAGAGGCCATTCATTGTCGGCCCCAATGCATTCTTGTCCACTCCGAAGGTAGTGGCGACATTCCCTCTAGGATCGAGGTCAACGATCAGGACTTTCCTCGGTTTTATGCCCCTATCTTCCGATCCGAGGGATAACGCTGCACCTAGATTTGTAACAGTCGTGGTTTTGCCACAACCGCCCTTGTGATTGACTACTGCCAGCACAATCGCACGACTCACGTTGCTTCGCAGTTGCCGCAGGTGAATTGTATTTGCTCATTGAACAACTGGTACTGGGACTTCTGAGATTACCTTTCTGACAATGTGTTCTCCTGTGATCCCTCTGATTTTCGACTCGGGCTTCAAAACTATTCTGTGACTGACAACATCAAGAGCAACACGCTTGACGTCGTCTGGAATTACGTAATCCCTACCGTCTATGGCAGCACTCGCACGCGCAGTCTTGAACAGCGACTGACTTGCCCTTGGAGAGGCTCCTGTGACTACTCTGTGATCCTCTCTGGTTCGATGGACAAGCTCAACAATGTAGGTCAAAATAGCGGCGTCAACATGAACGGTCTCCAGCGCCTTCTGCATTGCTACTACCTTCTTTGGGCTTGTTATCGTCTCGACATCGTGTCCATCTTTGCCCCTCAATTTTCTACGTTGCAAAATTGACTTCTCCTCCTGTCGATCCGGGTATCCCATGGACATCTTCATCAGGAATCTATCCATTTGCGCCTCAGGCAAGGGATATGTCCCTTCTTGCTCAATGGGATTTTGCGTGGCGATTGTTATGAATGGGGCAGGTAGCTTGTGAGTTATTCCTTCTATGGTGACCTGCTTCTCTTCCATGGCCTCCAACAACGCAGCCTGAGTTTTTGGGGGCGCGCGGTTGATCTCGTCTGCTAACAGGACGTTAGTGAAAAGGGGGCCTGGCCTTAGTTTGAATTCACCTGCTTGTTGATCATACATGTAAGTGCCCATGATATCAGCTGGAAGCAGATCGGGTGTGAATTGTACACGCTTAAATTTGCATCCTAGGGCCGTCGCGAAAGTATTCGCCATTAACGTCTTGGCGAGACCTGGGAAATCCTCTAGCAGCATATTTCCATTTGAGAGTACCCCGACGGCAATTTTTCGGAGATTTTCTTCCTTGCCGATTATTACCTTAGAGACCTCTCCCATCAGGTTGTTTGATATCATCGATACAGTCTGAATGAGTTCCCTTGAATTTGGGTCGCTTGCTGCCATCGCCATGCTATAACCTGCACCCGTCTGGGTCGATGCGCATTAAAGGGTTGGGGGGCCTTGGAAGTGGAATTTATCATCGACCCCAGAAGTGGTCATCGCGACGGTGGATCTGCAACAGCTCCTCCAGAATTTCCTTTTCCGAGGCGGTCAAACTCATTTTTGCAAGTCGTTTGGCGTGTTTCTCGGGAACGTCGACGAGTAAAACATCCTGTTCATCTATTTGTCTTCCAACTGTTACTCCATCTATGGCTATGGCGACCTCATCCCCTTGTATCGCCTCTTTCTTCGTCTCCTCGCCTTTCCGTATCGATTTAATCTGACCAACCACAACTCCATCCTTTAGCAGCCTTTGACCTATGTGGATCCTACCTCCGAGAATTCGAACACCGATTACGGCGGGCTTGCTGATCCTGAAGGTGTGATCGGGGAGGAAGAGAAGCCTCCCTGGATATACTATTTGTTCCCTCGATTCGGAATCCAACTCTTCCTTCCTCTTTACCATCCACTCCTCCCGCTCTTCGAGGATATGGTAAATTATCTCGGAGCAGATAACCTTCAGGCCATTCTCACTCTTGTTTATCTCCGCTTGCGCATCGGGGAGCACAGATGTAGAGAAACCAAGTATTAGCCTGTGAAATGGGTCTTTTGATGCATCGGCTCCCCTTACATCCTTTCTGTTGACTTTACCGATAGTTGCCGATCTTATTGGGACCCCCACCACTTTGAGTTCAGCCGCTAGGGCCTCCAAACCACCCACCGTATCGGCTTTGATGCAAATTCCTTCCTCGCTAAGATCTATGCTCAGTCGAGACTCATTTGAGGCCTTGGATAAGGCTTCTTCTCGTTCAGATGGGGTTCTAACTACCCTCAGGGTTGTTCCAGCTAAAACTCCATCCAAATCTGGTGCTGACAGCTTGAGACCGGATGCCGCTCTTGCAGTTTCAGTGTCGTTCCACCTATCCCCTGCATCTCTCATTTCGGACATTCCCCGTGGTTTGAATAGGCCTCTGACGGTGGTGGTTGTACCACCATCAGTGGTCACCAGAACAATTTCATCACCCTTGGAAATGGAGCCACGGTGCAAAATGACGTCAAGGGTTTTACCGAGACCCCGTTCCTCTTTCATTTCCAAGACAGTTCCTTCTCCTGCCCCGCTTATGTCCGCTAATTGGTCTGTAAGGTATCTTTCTGCTAATCCAATGACTACCGCCAAGAGGTCTTGGATGCCTTCGCCCTCCTTTGCCGATACTGGTACAAGAGCGATCTCCTTGGTGAAGTCACGGATACGATCATATCTTTCTAGGTTGAATCCCTGCTCGCCAAAACCGCCAACAAGGCTCCAATGGGCTTGATCCAAGAAACCCATTGCCTCTTTGGTTTGACTCCTCAATGACATGGCCATTGGACGACCCCTAGTGCACTTCCACCCATGTATCCTGTCCACCTTATTCCCAGCGACGACGAAGGGAGTCTTGCTATTCTTCAGAATTCTTATGCTCTCAATTGTCTGGGGCCTCAAACCTTCACGTAGGTCCACGACTAGTATAGCAATGTCGGCAAGAGAACCCCCACGACTCCTCAGAGTTGAGAAGGAGTGATGGCCCGGAGTGTCAATAAACAACAACCCGGGAGAATCGAAGGATTTCCCCCCCAAGAGAGGTCCACAGAGATCATTTAGTAAAACAGAAGGGACTTCTGTAGCCCCGATGTGTTGGGTGATGCCACCAGCTTCTCTGTCCATCACCGATGCCTGACGCTGAGTCCCAAGCGACCTGATGTGATCTAGTAGACTGGTTTTACCATGGTCAACATGACCAAGCACTGCAACTATGGGTTGTCTTTGTTCCATTGCATCGACGCCCCATGATATTTCCTCGTTTACTATTCGCATCACTCGTAGATGTGGGTCTCTTCATCACGAATCCAATCGACAAGGCCATCGGGGAACCAAAGGCCCAATTCGAACTGGGCGGTTTCCTCCCCATCAGAGCCGTGGATGACGTTGTGTCCTATGTCCATCGCGAAATCCCCACGAATCGTGCCCGGTGCCGCCACACGACCATCGGTAGGTCCGATGATGTTTCTTGCGACGTTTATGGCATCCACACCAGTCCAGGCCATCGCTACAACCGGGCCAGATGTGATGAAATCGATTAGGCCTCCGTAGAAGGGACGCTCTTTGTGTACAGCATAATGGCTTTCAGCCAACTCCAAACTCGGTATGACTTGCCTCAGACCCGCTAGTCTCAGTCCCTTGGTTTCGAACCTTCCAATTATGTCGGCTACAAGGCCTCTTTGGACACCGTCTGGTTTGATCATGATGAAAGTCGTCTGCATGTTTGCCATGCTTTGTGTGACCCCCTACCCCTATTTCAACGCAAAGCAATACTTCTTGGTGGTTGCATGTAGGATTCAGGGACCACTAGTAAACAAGCTGGACATCTGATTCCGAACTTAATTCGATGACGCCAGGAGGGCCGCTCCATTTTATGCCATCATCTTCCACAATCAGACCGCCGTCTCCCTCATTGACTCCGAGGGTGGCTTTGACCGATGCAAAGGAACAATACAATATGGCATTCTTAATGATGGATGCCATCATTTGAGAAACGACGTTGGACCCTTTCCCCATCTCCTCATTAAGTTGGCTGATGTAGGATGGGTCTAGCAGCCTAGTGCCCGCCGCAGCGAAGAAAACAGCCACATCGTGACCATCATCGATCGCTCTAGCGGTACACGCGATCCCGACAATTGTCTTCATCACGTCGTTCATTGGCTCTGAGACGAATTTCACAAAGTACTTTCTTTTCATGGTGATAATGAAAATAATGCAGTACTTGAATCATTAGTTTCGGCGTAAAGGAGGGATTATCTCCGATGGTGCTATCCTGTTCGCTGCGAAACCATTGATTGAACTCTCGCTGGGGTATCCAACGCATACCCCACACAGAAGCGAGTAGTTCTTGCTTATATCAAACTCCTTTCTCACTGCATCCTCCCAAACAGCCACAGCACCTTGGGCACAGGTGCCCAGCCCCTTCGAATGCGCCGATAGAATTAGATTCTGCATGAATAAACCTGCATCAGAGGCTGCGAATTTTCCCAGACTTTTGTGAGTGAATACAAACAACTCAACGGGGGCCCCGAAAAACTCGTAGTTGCGGGACCAGAATTTGTTTCTTGATTCCCTATCATCCCTGTCGATACCAAGGTGAGAATACAGATCCTTCCCAATTCTCTGGGACCTAGGAAGCAAGTCCTTGTGGTATTTTCTCACGACCAGCCAATTGCTCGTGGGGAAACCGTACCTCCGAAGAACTGAGCCAATTTTTCCCCTGATGCTCGATCCCCGGAAATTTTTGACCGCATCCCATCTTCTCAAGAATTCCTCTGATAGCCGATCTCTAACTTCGCCGGTTGCAACCGCCACCATGAACGGCCTCGTGTTGCTCCAACTTGGTGCAGTCAAACCATCTCTGATAATGTCATTGATAATCTCATCCGGGACGGGATCAGGGAGATAATCGCGCGTCGATCTTCTAGATGCAAGGAAAGCCCCAAACTGATCCACTTGCACCATCCCTGACCCATCACAATTCATGCGTTCTTTTAACCAAGCGTTCTGGCCAGCAACAATGTCCTTGGAAAATACAGCCCTTCAATAAAGTCCCTGTGTGGAGGTCGGCCATGACAAACAGAGCAATAGCGATGATTATCACTGGATTCCTACTACTATCACCGACAGCGTACGGACAAGAAAACCAAGACGCTTCTGAAGAAGACGGAGAGATCTGCTACAACATGGCCACACACACCATCTCAGCTGGCGCATCCTTCGCCGAGTGCATGGCCTACGCCTACTACGTCGACGCCGACTTCAACGGGATGACCTTCACGGGATGCTACAACATGGTCAGCCATGTCGCTGACCCCACCGTTAACCAGACGGTGTGCGAGGCGTACGCATGGGTCCCCGCAGTGGACATCGCCATGACCGCACAGGCGACCACCATACACAACTCACTGGTCGCCGCCCTGGCCCAAGCAGAGCTGGTCGCCACCCTGCAGGGGGCAGGCCCGTTCACCGTCTTCGCGCCCACCGACGCTGCCTTCGCTGAGGCCGGGATAGACTTGGCCTCCCTCGACACCGAGGACGGCAAGGCGACACTCACCGACATACTCACCTACCACGTCGTTGTCGGATCCGTGAACTCCTCCGCCTTGACGGATGGCATGACAGTGGCCGCCTACAACGGCGACGACCTGACCTTCTCTGTCGGAGAGGGAGTCAAGGTCAACGATGCCAATGTCACACTCGCAGACGTCCCAGCCTCGAACGGAGTCATACACGTCATCGACAAGGTCCTGATGCCCCCAGCGGATGAGCCAATCGTTCCAGAGGGATGTGACTATGTAATTGGCATAGATGATACAGGATTTGCCTATGACAACCCCGATCTTTCTATCGAGGTTGGGGAAACCGTTTGTTGGATATGGAACGAGGAGTCGATGGGCCACAATGTTGCCGAGATAGACTCAATGGGGGACACAACTCGAAAGACAGGTGGTCAATACAGCGGCCAACCAGAGGTGACGGAAGACTTCAGGATCACATTCGATCAGGACGGTACTTTCCACTACATCTGCGAGCCCCACGTTTCCATGGACATGGTCGGAGTAGTGACTGTGGGCACTGGCGTCGCACCACCAGAACCCTCAGCAGAGCCAGAGGCGGAGAGCGTACCAGGGTTCTTGGGCGCGACAGTCTTTGTGGCAATGATTGGGGCAGCAATGATAGCATCCAGAAGGAACTATTGATACAACAACCGTGGTATCGATTTTCCCTCAACCTGATGGATAGGCTCCATCGCTAAGAGGGATTATCGATACCACGAGTGCCTCTGGGCTCTCAACTGCGATTACCCCCCGGACGTTTTGGGAATCTACAAGGTCTTTGCTGGCCTCTGCGAGTTTGATTCTAGTCCCAGTGATAGACAGCGCCAACCCAGGGGCTAACTCAGGAGACTCACCTGGTAACCATAACCCAAGCCCACCAAGTTCAGGATGGTGAGTGACCGCCAGAACACCTTCATCAGTCTTCACGACCCTTACTACGACCAGTGACTCATGATCGGCGATCAACTCAGATGACTCTCTCCAGTCCCTCCATGTTTCGTTGATTGGTGATAGTTGTGATTCAACTAACTGATCTATCTCTTTGTTCACGACACGCATTTCCTTTTTAGACTCGGAATGAATCTTGTTTAATCCATCTAAAAGTTCCCTTGTCTGTTTTCTTTTTTCATCTTCCTCTCCCACGGCTGCTACATTGACCAATGTCAGTAGATTGGTTATCCTCTCGACCTCAGTGTTTGACTCGGATTCCACAGCGCACTCCAGTGCTTCATCAAAGACCTCCAAAGCAAGCCAAGGCCTGTCTATGCCCATTAGGGACCTTGCTAACTCCAATAGGGGATCAATAGCAGATTCCTTGTCTTCATTTACGATAATAGATGCATTACTGATTAACGATTTTGCGACCTCATCCTCACCCGCCAGATGTCGAGAGATTCCTGCGGCAACGAGATTAGCTAGCCGTGTGTTGTTTGAGAAGGATGACTGTTCGGCCGCATTCTCAAAGAGAAATGATGCGCGTAATGGATCCTCTGACGCGATTGCCATCAAGCCCAAATGGTGCATAATCATCACCTCAGCCTTTGAATCATCGGACAGGGTCGATTGACTGAGGGCCCTTGCCATGTGAAGGCTGGAGGCATGCTCTCTACCCAGTGATCCTGCCAATAACCCCAATACCGACTCTAACCTAGAAACAGGGCCAGCCATGACTCTGTGAGCGATCATGCAAAGCTCGTCATTCAGGGGCGAAAGGCCTGCTCCAACTCTTTCTAGAACACTTTGTAGTACCTTTAGCCCTGAGAGATACAGATGCGCCGGATCACCTTCAGCCCCTGACAAGGATTCCAAGTGATCGTCAATTTCTCCAATCGGCCCGCAGACCTCAGGAAGTGCCCCTAACTTCCTGAGATTTGACTTTTTCACACTCTCTCCTGCAACGTGTCTTGTCAGAGCTCTGATTGAGGCTTCTATCTCATTGTGCATCTCCCCCTCATTTTGTTGAGGTATCGGAGGTCTTGCTGAAAGTAGACTTTCGACAAGCCAGGTCAATTTCCCTTGGATATCGTATTCTCCCGCCCTGCTGATTGCATATCGCATCTCTGCAGCTCTTATTCTCCTCGCCAGACTCCTCAATTTACTGGCATGCTTTCCTGTCACATCATTGGATAAGTCCTGAATGAAGGTCGATGGAGGACAGGTCCTGTAGCCTAAGCCAGCCTTTTCCCTAGTAGTAGTCATCTTGTAATCGTCCGAGACCAAGACCACATCCATCCCGGAGTTATGCTTTTTCGCTGCAAGGACCATTAAGGAAACATCCACGTCTTGGGGTGCCGCCCTTTCTCCAATTGCATTGGCGAGACCACGAATTTCCCCTTCAGATATTGCCGTAGTTTGAAGAATATCACTCAGTTTGTCTAGGACTCTGGGCCTTTCCCTCCAAGACCTGAATCTAACGGTCTTCACCTCATCATGGACTCCGGATGTGACGTGAATCATCCCTCCGTGTTTCGAGAGAGAAGTCTTGAACGATGTGATCGCATCTTCTGAGGCGATGGCACCTAGGTGAATAAACGCATTCGAATCTACAACCCAAACTGTCATGCTTGTCGGAGGATGTTATTGCATCTACTCTTTTACCCATTCTGCAAAGGTTCCGGGCATTATTGATGGGCCCCACCAACATGAGGAAGGCATGGAAATCACAATGATTGGTGCTTATCTGGGTATGATTTTGGTGCTTGCAGCGTTTGTTTTCGAGACACGGGGACTACTATCCAGCAGGTCATTGTTGTACCTCTACTCAATGGGAATAGGTGAAACGATGCTCACTATTAGGGCTGGCGTGACTGGGGAATGGCCATTTGCAATACTTGGTGCCATATGGGCAGTATTTGCCTTATACTCGGTTCTCAGACCCATCAAGGTCGCAGACGAGAACCCGCTGGGTTGAAGCCTAGTCACTTCAAGAGTGCCACATGGACGCGATCAAGGTCGGCTCTCTCGTCCTGACATTTTCATTGCTGTTGTGCCTATCATCAGCCAACTCCCTCGCTTCTGAGGTATCCCAAACTGAACATATCAACGGTGATGCTACTTTGAGCCTCCACAACATAGGTCAATCCCAGACCATCTCGGCCACATGGGAATTGAATATCCAGGTCCCGAACATGATTGGCGTGGACTTCCTCCCTGACATGGATAGAGGACTGAGGTATCAAGTGGATACTCACATTGGCAACGGTGATGGGGTTATCTCCGCCTTGGAGTCGGATAAATTCTCGCTAAGTCTTGAGGAAAATAGAAGTTGGACAAACGGAGACGAAGGAGGATGTTGCTCATTTGATCAGACCCCATTTTTCGCAACGAATCAGATTGAATTCACACCAATCGGAATCGGGATTGGCCCTATCGAGGACGCCCTCCCTTGGGGGTGGTCTGAGCTGGCCAACCTGACTGGCTTCGGTGATGAGAGACAAATACGATTATTGGACATCCCGAGGACGGGATCCATCGTCGAGGAGGTGCCTTTGAGGGTTGTGTTACCTGGCACATGGGAATATAGATTCAGTGCCCAGTCTGCTGTAATTACTACCAATGACGATGGCTTCACCATCGACAGATCACTCGTCGCAGCTTCTTCTGATATCCGAATTTCGCTGGGAGTTAACGAACCTCCGATAGCATCCGCACTAAGGGACGGCGGAGGCTCTGCAACGGCGACCTCGACGTCTCAGTTGAGATTCACAGGAATGTGTACAGACAATGGCCTGATCGAGCCCATCCCGTCATGGTCGGTTTCTGGAAGTTTTGAAATGGACGACCTGAATGGAAATGAGATATCTCTAGCCCTGAGTGAATACGATTTGTATCACGGGGACTCAATACACGTTTCCATGACATGTACGGACAGGCACAATTCAAGCAGTTCATGGTCTCAATCTCTGATGATAGATGACGAACCACCTTCCTTGTCGATCTCTTTCCAACTTTCTGCTGGAACGGGGATATGGAACGAGGTGGGATTAGAAGCCTTTGACTTCTCTTCTCCCTCTGGAAGCGTAGTCAGAGCAATGGTATCAGCAATCGATGGAAATAACGATCCTGTCACAATTACCATTTCCTCTAATCGAAGCGGAGGCTTGTTGAAAACAGGATTCGATACAATGGAAATGACTGAAGCGTTTTACCATGGGGATTCTGCAAATGGGCCTCACAGGGAACCGAACGACAGGCTGATAGAAAGGAAACCAACCGAATATTTCCTATCAATAATTGCCCAGGACTCTGCGGGGAACAGGAACGAATCAAATTACACGATCACTATAATCGATGATAAAGGACCAATCATAGTGCCCTCAATTACCCATGATGGGAACGAGCTAGACGTGGGGTCCAGTATAATGACAGGCGAGGAGGTAGTACTCGTATTGAATCAATCGTATGACAGGTTGGACGCCCTTGATGAGACGAAATGGACAGTGGATGTAGACGGACTCCCTGTGATAGACAATCTAACTTACAACACGTTCAATGGAATTTTGGAAATTGGGGAATTGACCACGGGAGAGCATATGATTTCGATTCAGGCGATGGATCCAAAGGGCCACATATCTATCATGGAACTTCCGTTGCAAGTATACCCCGGCGAGGGCATTATTCTCCTTCAAGAACCCGGGATCGAGGTTTCCGGACGAACAATTGTGGACAATGCCCTGATCATTTCATCTTCAATGACGAACTATGGTTCTGGTACCGGATTTGCTAAACTCTGCAGTGGAGACATTTGTTCCCCAGAGGCATTCATACCGCCTGCTTCCCTGACTGGACCTGGCCAGACGATTGTCTACTTGGAAGTGACGCCCACTAGCGCCGGCGAACTGCAGCTAGCTCTGATATGGAATGACGCTCAAGCCGGTGTTGAGGAGAGTGTTGACCTCAGTGGTAAAGTCATAGTCAAACAAAGAGCACCTACATGGCTCCCTCCTCTGTTGGTAGCCGCGTTCATAATTTCAGCATCCTCCATGGCGATATGGAGATGGGGAAACCAGATCAGTGAATGAACGAACCACCACGTATTTCTTGGGGGTAAATGGTCTCCGAAGCCCATGCTGCCCCTAGATTATGCCGACAAAGGGGTCGCACGACAGCGGAGGAATGTGAACAGGCTGACAACAGTCACCTCACTAGTGATAATCTCAATTGGGGCATACAGGATCACCGAAGGGGTATCCAATAAGGGCTGGACATCAGAGAGCCTCATTGAGGTCACCTTGATTTTCCTGATGGCCTTTGTTATCTCGGACTTAGCCTCTGAGGAAGACAAGAACCTCACCAGAGTCGCTTCGATATCATCCATAACATGGCCTGTAATGGTCGCCCTCGCTGTTACTTCTGGCCCAGGATTCGACCAAATTGCTTCAGCTGGAATCTTCCTAATGGTCGGCGCGCTTCTTCATGAGCACAGCAGAAGGGCATATTCCGACTCTAGCCTAGGCAGGAGATATCGTGGAATATTGGGCGCATTCGGATTATCCTCATCGGTGGCATTAATGATCACCAGAACATCCAACCACGAGTTAGTTGCCGTATCTACAACAATTATGATTATTATTCTGGGATACGACTTGTTGCGCCAAAATCCAATGGTCCGTGGAAGAAAGGAGTTGATGAGAGAAGTCGACGCGTTTGAGATGGAGATTCTGGAGATCAACGAACGAGGTATCAGACTCGATCATGCATCCTCTCTGTTGAATCTAGCAAGAGAAGAAGGATGGAATAATACTCATTTGGGGTCCAAAAGGCTGGAATCCGTCAGGATGGCAATAGATACGGCTCTCGCTATGGACGAGGATGTGTTAGAACTTCGCAAGGCTGTGGAACCTCTTGTCGAGAGGGCGATGGAGATTGCACCCGTAGTGCATGAACCTTCCAGACTACTGAAAGACGGGGATAACGAGCGTTCATTGGGCTCCTTCAGAAGGGCCGAGTCTCATTACAGGTCTGCCCAGATCTCAGCCACCAGAATATGTGATTACTGGGAATCGGCATCCGACGCCATATCCAAGGCTGAATCCGATGCAAATGCACATGAATCCACTCAAAGTGAGACAATCCAGAGATTGATTCAGATTGCAAAGGAGGCTATGGATAGCCACAGGCCCGACGAGGCACTCAGAGTCTTGAATACCCTACCAGAGCAGATGCAATCCATAGAAGATGCAATGTCCAGAGTCAAACGCAAGCGGCAGGATGTCGCTAGGGAGCTGGATTCCGATCATGCGGACATAGTTCCAGAGTTGGCGGAGAAGCTCGAATCAATAGATGACATGATAATCAGGGGAGAACTTTCTGTCGCCATGGGAGCACTGGACTCAATTGAAAGGAATCTTTCCCTCAGGAGAGAGTCCAAAAGGTCGTTCACTCAATCGATGAGGCAGAGGTCCACCATAGAAAAAAGAATCCCGGAATACCACAAAGAAAGACTGTCCGAGAAAGTTGAGCAGGCATTGGCATACTCAAAATCAGGCTCCTGGATTCAGGCGGACTCAATTCTGAAGGAGGTTCTCACGGAACTCGACAAATTGCAAAGCATGAAAAAAGATACTGAGGAACTCATATTATTCTTGGAGGAGGAATGGAGAAAGACAAGAAAGGTGCTGGACGCAAACAACTCTGTCGGCCTAGATGATCCAACAAGAATAATGGTGGAAAAGAAAATGCTAGATGCCAGATCGAACTTCGAAAGAGGAGCATATCAACAGTCCAGATCAGAGATGGGGGAAGCCGACGAGGGGATTGAGTCCCTAAGGAGGCTGGTGTGATGACGACAGATGAACTCAAAAAACAAGGACGTGGTGGGTGAGACGTGACCTTCGACTTCCAACTTTTTGCTGAGGCCTACATCGAGGATCTGAGAAGGACCCTCTCAGAGATGCCCATCGAAGAATTGGAAAAATTACACGGAGAGGTGGTTAGTGCAATCAGGAATGACGCTACAATACACTTCATCGGAAATGGAGGCAGTGCTGCAACACCCTCCCACAGTGCGGGAGATTGGTCAAAGGAACTACGCGTGAGGACCCTATGTCACGTAGACAATGTGGCTTCGCTCACGGCTTTCGCGAATGATGTATCTTATGATGACGTTTTTGTTGGCCAACTCGAGACATTTCTGAGACCTGGCGACCTTGTGATAGGATTCAGCGGCTCAGGAAGCAGTGAGAATGTATTGAGGGGCCTGCAATTCGCGAAAGACAAAGGATGCAAGACCGCTGCTGTCACTGGTGATTATAACGGGGGCAATGGAGGCAAATTACCATCCATTGTGGATGTATGCTTGATCGCACCTACAACTTCGATGGAAAGGATCGAGGACATCCAACTAATTGTCAATCACATAATCAAGGAAGCGATTAAGGAATCAAGGGCTACGACGGATGGATGATCCTTGACCCATCGTGGTCTAACTTCAGTGGTATCACTCTGTTCTCAGGGGGAAGATCATCAACCAGCCTTGATCGGAGGTCTGGGTCTCCATGTATCAAAAAAAATCCTCCTCCTCCCGCACCGAGAAGTTTTCCACCATTTGCGCCAAGGTCGATCAATCGGGCATAAAGTGTGTCCAAATTATCGTTGGAAACGCTGGGGGATAGGCCTCGTTTCACATTCCAAGTCTCGTGTAATAAAGCCCCTAGAGATTTCAAATCGCCAGATCTGATTAGTTTCTCTGCCTCGGCGGCTTGATCACGAATCGCTCTCAATCGTGCAATCCTGTCTTCATGATCCAGTGGGGGCTCAGATAGAACTGCGGAAGCACTTCTGGTGTTGTTCGTGTATACTAGGCTAAATTCACGCTCCATCCGTTCCACTAGGTCTCGTGAGAGGGTGATAGGGCTTACTTGGACACCGTCTGGATTGAATGAGATTCGATTCATGCCACCGAATGCAGCAGCGTATTGATCCTGTCTACCAATTGGCTCTCCTAACTTATCGATCTCAATCTCACAAGCCCCCTCTGCCAGATGTCCTGGGCTCACATCCCTACCGATGTGTTTGTACAACGCGTTCAATACGCCGACCGTCACGGCTGACGAGGACCCCAATCCAGTTCCCCTTGATGGTATGTCTGCAATTGTGGTTATCTCTACGCCGTTAGATACTCCCGTAGCCTTCAAGGCCTCCCTCACCAAGTCATGTTCAATCTCTTCGACGGAATTGGTGGTTTCTAACTTCGAGTAAGATAGCCTTATCTTGCTATCGAAGCGATCATTCACGGTTACATGGATGTATTTGGCTATCGCGACAGAGATGACCATGCCACCTCCTTCTACCTTTTTCGCGAAGCTATCCAAGTCTGTACCCCCTCCACAGAAAGAGACCCTGACCGGGGTCCTTGAGATGATCATGAACTACCCGACCCTTGATGATAATTTCAACAGAGCGGGTATTTGTCGCAAAAATACGTCCAGATTACAGTAGGCTACCGCAATGTTTGCAGTACTTTGCACCATAGTCGTGATTTCCCAATGAACAAGAGGGGCAGGATTGTGTGCTTATTGGCTCAGGGTGCATAAGGGCAGTTGAGATTATGCCCGTGGGTACGATGATCAAACTGTACCCCATCATCATAATGAACACAGATATGGCCTTCCCGATTGGAGTAATTGGGACCGTGTCTCCGTATCCTGTGCTCGTGAGCGTCACAATTGCCCAGTAAACCCCCTGGGGTATTGATGTAAATCCATCATTGCTCTCACCCTCTACAAAGTACAGAAGAGCACCACTGACTATGCATATGATGAACACTGCAAACAGAAATACAACAATCCTCATCCTAGATTGAAGAAGTGCCCTCTTCAGAGCAGATGCCTCGCCAAAGTACCTCGTTAATTTCAGCACTCTGAATGCCCTCAGCAATCTTAACGAGCGGAGGACAAGGAAGGATGATGAGTTCGGGACAATGAAACTTAGGTAGGTGGGCATTATCGCAACGAAATCAATCAGTCCATAAGCCGAGAAGGCATATCGATGGGGTCTCCTAACGGACACGAGTCTGAGGATATATTCAAGCGTGAAAAGGAGCGTAAATCCCCACTCTGCTATTCGTAATTCCCTGCCGTATTTGGAATTTATAGAGTCGACACTCTCGAGACTTACCGTGATAACTGAGAGAACGATGGATACCATCAACACTACGTCGAATACTCTACCTTTACGGGTGTCAGCCTCAAAAATAACTTCATGTATCCTTTCCCTCCATCCTTCTGCAGGACGGGGGTCATTCGCATTGGAACTCATTTAATCCACCGTTATTGATAACTTCGAAATTTTTCATCGACCCCTAGACCAGACTTAATTTACTACTTCTGTTTTTTATTTCTTTTGTCACACCTGCTATGAAGTCCTCTAAAGGCACTCCGTTGCGTTGATCACCGTTCCTAGCCCTTATTGAGACGGTTCCATCGGCTGCTTCACCATCGCCAATGATCAACATGTAGGCTGGCCGCATCTTCCGGTGTGTCCTTATTTTTCGGCCAATAGTACTGTCAGAATCATCGACTTCGACTCTCACTTTGTGCTCTCTCAATCTGCTTGCAACCTCTCCAGCATAATCGGCATGACGCTCTGAAATGGTGATGATTTGCACCTGAGTGGGTGAAATCCAAGTGGGAAAATTACCCATCCAATGTTCTGTCAAAAAGGCAACAAATCTTTCATGGGTAGACAATGGGGCTCGATGAATCACCAGAACCTCATCGTTTTGGTTGCCATTTTCATCCATGTATGAGAGCCCAAATCTCTCCTTCGCAGCAAAATCAAGTTGTATGGTCGACATAGACTCCTCGCGTCCCAATGCAGTTTTGAATTGAATATCGACTTTTGGCCCGTAGAATGCCGCCTCACCGACGGACTCGGTGTAAACCACACCGAGATCATCCATTATCTGCCTCAGCCTGTCTTCAGATTTTTTCCAGTTCTCTGGCTGATCAATGTATTTCTCCGTCCTCTCGGGGTCCCACAGCGATAGCCTGAACGAATAGTCCTCGAAACCGAATGCGGCATAATAATCCTGTACCATCTTCACGTTCGACCCCACCTCTTGTGCGACCTGGTCTATCGTGCAGTAAATGTGGGCATCATTCATCGACAACATTCTAACTCTCAGGAGTCCCGCCAAAGTACCTGACAACTCATTCCTGTAAACAGTTCCGTACTCGGCTATCCTCAAAGGCAGATCTCTGTACGATCTCTTTTTGTTAGCATAAACTAGATGATGCATCGGACAATTCATTGCCTTGAGATAGTATGTACCGTCATCCATTTCCATGGGGGGGTACATACCATCTGCATAGTGTGGAAGGTGGCCACTGGCCTCGAAAAGTTGCCTCTTGGCTAGGACAGGAGTAGTCACACGTTGATACCCATAATGTTCCTCTGTCTCTATTGCGAATCGTTCGATCTCAGATTTTAGAATCTCACCATTTGGCAACCAGACTGGGAGCCCTTTCCCGATCATTTCGTCAATCATGTAGAGTTCCATCTCTTTACCTATTTTTTTGTGGTCCCTCTTTTTCGCCTCCTCAATCTGACGCTCCCTTTCCCTTAGTTCATCCTTTGAGTAGAAGCACATCCCATAGATCCTTACCAGCGACTCATTTGAGCTGTCACCTTTCCAATATGCCTGACTGGTGCCTGTCAGCTTGAACCATCTCAAGTAAGAAGTTGAGGGAACATGGGGGCCGAGACAGAGATCAACAAAGTTGCCTTGACGATACGCGGATGACCCGACATCCATTCCTATTTTGTCATTCATTATCTCTATCTTGAATGGATTCTTAGCAAACATGCCTCGAAGAGTTTCGTTATCGTGCTCTTCACGAGTCAATGTGTGGTTAGCCCTGATATGTTCATGCATCTTCTTCTCGATTTTCTTGAGATCTTCGTCTCCAACAGGGTCCATCTTGAAGTCATAATAAAATCCATTTTCAATCGGAGGTCCAATAGTGGGTTGGGCTTCGGGGTAAATCTCCACCACTGCTTGAGCCAAGAGATGAGCGCAGGAGTGTCGAAGAATGTATCTTCCAGCCTCAGTTTCCCCTAAAATGGGCTCAATATCGCAGTCCTGCTCCAATACGTATGAGAAATCCCTCTCTTCACCACTAACCAACGCGGCTACTGCGCCTGATTTCTTCCCGTAGGCATTCCTCACAATTTCTCCTACGGTGATTCCTGAGGCATATTCATGCAGTAAGCCATCAGGAAGACTGATCTTCAACATCCCCATGACATTACCTATTCACGAACGTGAGGGTTCCAGTTATGAACTCCGTGGATATAACGATCTGGCTAATTTTCGGACACTCTCAGTCATTTTGGTCGATTGACAATACATATCCATAAGAAAACATCAGCCTTGGAGGAAACATGGTCCGGATCGGCGTAATTGTCAATCCAGACGCAGGATTGGGAGGGCGTTTAGGGCTCAAAGGGTCTGACGGTCTTGCGGAGAAAGCGAGGAATGCTGGTGCCGAAGATCGCGCAGGGCCCAGGGCAATGAAGACATTGTCTCTCCTAGGCGAGCATCTGAAAACTCATGAAGTGCGTTTGTTAATGTCCAGGGGGAGAATGGGATCCGAATGGCTCGACCCTTCCCTCGGAGTTGATTTTTCGGTAGTTCACGAGACCTTTGGTGAGACATCCAAAGAAAATACAACTGACCTCGTCTCGGTTTTGGTGAGAAATGACGTTGACTTAATTCTGTACGCCGGCGGTGATGGAACAACCAGAGACATAGTCAAAGCACTGGATCAGAATTCCGCTGCAAACACACCCGTTGTCGGAATACCCTGCGGTGTTAAGATGTACTCTGGCTGTTTTGCAAGCTCACCTAAAGGTGCTGCGGAGGTGGTCCAAAGTTGGTTGAATGGAGATTTATTGATCGCTTCAACTGAGGTGCTGGACCTTGATGAGGAACTGTATAGAAAAGGGGAGTGGTCTGTTCGCCTATACGCAGAAGCAATGACTCCCTCAAGCCCAAGATGGATGCAAGGTGCTAAGGAGATGGTCGAATCAGCGTCTGAGGACGAAGTTATCGAAGGACTCGCAGAGCACGTCTCAGAGGTACTGATGACCGATGAAAATCTCATCATCTGGGGTTCAGGAGGAACGTTAACGAGGATTGGGGGAATTTGTGGTTTAGATCCGACTTTGTTGGGTATAGACGCATCGATTGGGAAAATCCAAGCCGGCAAAGACCTAGACGAAGGAGGTTTACTGGAACTGTTGGAAGGTCATAATGGAGGGGTTACGGTACTCTTGTCTCCGATGGGCGGCCAAGGGTTTCTGATTGGTAGGGGGAATTTGCAAATATCACCTGCAGTTTTACGATTGGCTGGCCCTGACTCTGTTCTTGGAGTGTGTACACCATCCAAATTGTTGTCAATTAGAACTTTGAGAATTGAAACAGGTGATGACGCCCTAGACTCACACTACTCAGCAATGAAGTATCTCAAAGTTTTACAGGGTTACAGGACTACGAGGATTTTACCGATATCAGTAGATTGATCACAAAACCTCTCCCACTGCGGCTTTCAATAGCCCGAGGAATGGGGGACTTGGACGACCGGGCCGAGATTTGAATTCGGGGTGGTATTGGGTTCCAACGTAATACGGGTGGTCCTTGAGTTCCATTATCTCACATCTCTGTCCAGTCTCGTCTTTTCCAACGTATATCATGCCCTTCGCTTCAATTTCTTCGATTAATTCTGGGTTCACCTCATACCTATGTCTGTGCCTCTCGCTGACTTCAGACGGGTTGCCATACAATCTCTTTATCTTGCAATCCTCAATGACGAATGGTGTCACTTTAGCCCCTAGACGCATAGTTCCACCCATGTGGGTTTTGGAAATCTCAGGCATGAAGACCACAGCCTTGTTCTCAAGACTATCCGGATTGTCAACGAACTCTTCCGAGTTTGCACCTCGAAGGCCTAACTCGTTCCGGCAAAACTCAATAGTTGCTATCTGAAGTCCAAGGCATATTCCCAGATAAGGAACCCTCGACTCCCTTGCGTACCTCGCAGCCTCAATTTTACCCTCAACTCCCCTGTTCCCAAATCCGCCTGGAACTAGAATCCCGTCAGCTAGCTTTAGTGTCTCCCATGCTTTTCTGTGTGCATCCCCATCTGTATGCTTGATAGAGGAATCTAGGTCAGTGGACTCAATCCAGTCAATCACCAGCCTCCGATTTACGGCAATGGATGAATGTTGTAAAGCTTTGATCACGCTGAGGTATGAATCTGAGAGTCCAGTGTATTTCCCAACCATGGCAATGCGAACCTCTTCCTGAAACTCGTCTACGCGATCTGCCATATTTCGCCAATCTTCGAGATATTTATCATCTCCTGACATACCTAGACCGATACAATCGGCGATCATCGCCCTGACGCCTTGTTTCTCGAATGATATGGGTATTTGATACAAATTTGAGACATCATGAGCAGAAATTACTGCCCTAGGTTCTACATGGCAGAAAGCTGCGAGCTTCTGTTTTATTTCTTGCTGGAGTGGTTCTTTGGACCTGCAGACGATTAGATCAGGGGTTATCCCCAGCCCTCTGAGTTCTTTCACGGTATGTTGGGTTGGCTTGGTCTTTTGTTCTCCAACTGGGCCCATGACAGGCACTAGACTCACATGGACAAAACAGACATTTTGCCTCCCGACTCTGAATTGAAACTGCCTCAGAGCCTCAATAAAAGGTGAACTTTCGATATCACCAACCGTGCCACCCAACTCAATTACACAAGCATCAGGAGACTCATTTCCGCCATCTGTCGGAATTGTACTCACTCTCTCAATCCAATCTTGAATTTCGTCTGTTATGTGGGGTATGACTTGGACTGTTTTTCCCAAGTAATCTCCCCTTCTTTCCCGCTCGATAACTGATGAATAGACCTTACCAGTTGTGATGTTGTGATCCTTTGTTAAGGAAACATCGAGGAACCTCTCGTAATTTCCGAGATCAAGATCAACCTCCCCTCCGTCATCAAGTACAAACACCTCTCCATGTTCGAAGGGCGACATGGTTCCAGCATCGCTGTTGAGGTAGGGATCAATTTTGATAGAGGTGACCCTTAGTCCCACAGATTTCATCAGTACTCCAATACTGCTGGCAGTAATTCCTTTTCCTAATCCGGAGAGGACGCCCCCCGTCACGATCACATATTTCATGACAACAACGAAGTACACATCACTCTCAATTCGCCTATGAACCTTGGCTATGGTTCAACCCTTCTATGATCGGTGTTGAAGTATCGTCTGCGTTTTGGGTAGGGCATGGCGGACTCGCCCGGGGATCGTATATTGGTGACCGGCGCACTCGGCCAGATTGGATCGGACCTGGTCTCCAGACTAAGGGAGGTATATGGTCAGAACTCTGTCATTGCAACCGATGTCCAAGATCAGGGGGATTTTCCTGCCCCTTTCCTACACCTAGACGTCCTTGATCGTGATAGCCTGCGTCAAATCATATCGCACTATTCGATCAGAACGATTTACAATCTGGCTGCGATATTGTCTGCGCATGGGGAAAAGGATCCAGATCTGTGTGAGAGAGTCAATCTAGGTGGCCTACAGAATGTATTAGATGCATCAAGAGAATATGGCTGTCGTGTCTTTTCGCCTTCATCCATCGCTGTCTTTGGCCCAGATTCAAGGCCAATCGCAAGACAAGCCTCCTCTCTGAACCCAACCACAATCTACGGTGTGACCAAGAAAAAGGGAGAAGAGATGATGCTAAGGTATTGGGAGAACTATGGTGTAAATGCCAGGGGCATAAGATATCCTGGACTCCTCTCTTGGAAGACAGTTCCAACGGGCGGCACTACAGATTATGCCGTAGAGGTGTTCAACGAGATACAAGCCAAGGGGGAATATACGTTCTATGTAAGGGAAGATACAAGACTACCGATGATGATGATGGAAGACGCTATTCGTGCCACGCTTATGTTGATGGAGGCCCCGAGTCAAGGATTATCCCAATGGAGAGCAGGGTACAATGTTAGGGGATTGACATTCTCCGCGATCGAGTTGGCTACCATGATTGTAGCAAAAAAACCAGGGGTTGAAATGAGGTATGTCCCGGACGACCGGCAGAAAATTGCAGACTCTTGGCCGGAGGATCTGGATGACTCCCCAGCCAAACAGGAATGGGGATGGAGGTCAACCTACGATCTGGAAAAAATGGTGGATGTTATGTTAGCGGGCTTCGCTTAGTCACTAACTTCTTCCTCATTCCAATCCGGTTGTCCCGGCTCAACCTTGGCCCACAGAAGGTCATCTATTCTGAGCACGGATATGGCGCCCTCAGTGGCACCTGATAGTCCATTTTCAATAACCATCCTCAGGTCTACTATTCCTGCATCGTACAAATCAATGAGGCTTCCATTATTGATATCACATCCCATCCATGGGCCCATAGTGGATTGAGCTGCAGACAGCTGAAGTACCCTGTCAACTGGGTCTTGACCGGAATTCTCTGCAAGCACTCGAGGAATTGTCTCCAACGCATCTGCGTAGCCCTCAACAGCGAGTTGCCCTCTGTCACTGAGTTTCGTTGACTTCCTCCTCAGTTGATTGGCCAGATAGCTCCATGTGGACCCTCCTCCGGGTAGCATTGGTGCTGGACCACTGACCCTCACAGCAACGCCCAATGCATCATCAAAGGTTCGAATGATCTCATCTCGAAGAGCAGCCGACGAACCTCTTGCGATAAGCGTCTTTCCTCGACCTACATCAGAGAGTATTGTTAGGTAATTCACCCCAGATACCTTCCTTTGAGTCCATGAGGTGCAGGACCCTAGTTGATCGACTTCCAGTTCTTGTATGGATCTAGAGATGATTGCTCCTGTCTGTTCAGCCACGCGATTTAGATCATCCTTGTCGAATCTCCTGAAACAGGTAATCCGAGCCTCCCTGAGGGCATTTTGGGCCATGTAATCTACTCCGTCGCGGAGGATTACGATTCCTACTCCGAGTGAACTCAATTTGCGCACCATTTTGATGATCTTCTCGCGATTTCTTTGGTCAAAGCCGTCCTTGACGCCAATTGAGGAAATTTCCAGTTCTGCGTCAAATTCGAGCTCAGGTACCTCGATTCCTCCGTCGATTACGGCAATTGTGCACGATTCACCTCGGCCGGGCATGGACTGATCCAGTCGCTGTTTGCGCGTCACGAAACCGGAAATAAGTTCGGTATCCCCCACAGCCCCTTCTTCAATAGATATCCTGTTCACGAGCATCCGCTCATCATCCACATGCCCAGCTCCTATTGATTCAGAGCCTTCGATTGCGAGTTTGGACACCAAATCTAGCATTGATGAGTTGATTTTCTTTCCAATGCTGGTACCGATTATCTTGTTCAGGTCCGAGGCTGAGGCTATGGGTTTGGCAAGAGAAGAGAGCTCTTTTCTGCAAATTTCAAGTGATTTTTGATATCCCTGAATTATCGTAGTGGGGTGAAGACCCGATCTGGTCAGCTCCAACGCATTCCTAAGCAATTCAGCGAGGATAATTATGGTAGTTGTTGTGCCATCCCTGGCCAATTTGTCCTGGTTTTTACTTGTCTCAATGACTAATTGAGCGGTTGGGTGTTCTACTTTTGCCGCCTCTAAGACAGCGGCCCCATCATTCGTGATCATGATTTTCCCATCATCATCGATGAGCATCTTGTCCATGCCTCGAGGGCCCAGAGTTGACCGTACTGCACCAGAAACTGCGAGCGCAGCTTTCACATTTCCAACTAAGGCTGCGCGCCCGCTGACCCTATCGGTATCCTCCAAAGTAAGGTCATCGTCGGTTGTTGTCACATCCACCCGGAGGGTTGTGGGTGATTTCAATGGATCTCATAGAATTGAATGTAATGCTCGCCCATTTTGTCCGGGGGATTCATATACCACACCCCTCGACCACTATACAACCTGCGGTTAACTAGTGATGACATGACAGATAAAAACGATGATTGGGAAAGGGATATGATCCGCGAGATGACCAGGGTCTTCGAGCAGATGGGACTCCCAATTGACATGAGAATGCTCGAAAATATGATGAGCGAACTGGAAAAGCACTTCGAGAGGATGGGCATAGACGCCAAATCGATATCTAAAACAGACATTTCCTTCAATGGCAACGGAGACCCAGAGGAAATCAGGAAAAACATAGAGGCCATGATGTCGGGTCCCGGCGGTTTTGCGGACATGCTCTCAAAGATGGGTTTCGAAGTTTCAGTCAAGTCATCCAATTCAATGAAAGACGACAAAGAGGAAGTACAAGTCGTCGCCGAGGCGAACGACGACAACAGACTTGTGGAAATACCGGAATCAGATTTCGTCCATGAGGACGGTTTAGCCAACGTGACCATAGACATCAGCGCAATTCCAGAAGCGGACGATGGCTCGATTGACCTTGGCCTTGCGGACGGTGGCCGCATCATCGAGTTGCTAAGGCACAATCTGCTCAACCCACTGAGAGGCTTTTCCATCCCATTCGCGGCTGATCGCATAGAGGATTGGAGCCTGAACAATGGCATACTTGACGTGACCTTGAAGATGGAATAAAACCGAGATGATAAAATGAGCACACCAGTTATTGGAATAGATCTAGGCACAACAAACAGCTGTGTAGCCACACTTGAAGGCGGCCAGGCGGTGGTCATCCCCAACTCAGAGGGCGCAAGAACAACACCTAGCGTTGTTGCATTCAGTAAGGACGGAGAAAGACACATCGGGATCACAGCAAAGAGGCAGGCTGTCACCAATTCTGACAGGACGACAATGTCCGTAAAGAGGGAAATGGGTACTGATTGGTCAACTGATGTCGACGGTACCTCTTACACACCACAGGAAATGTCCGCCTTCATACTTCAGAAATTGAAAGCAGATGCAGAGGCATACTTGGGGAAAGAAATCACAAAAGCAGTGATTACTTGTCCAGCTTACTTTACAGACGCCCAACGGAAAGCAACCAAGGACGCTGGCCGAATAGCCGGTTTGGAAGTTCTAAGGATCATCAACGAGCCAACCGCCGCTGCTTTGGCATATGGAGTCAACAAAGAGGAGGATCAGACAATACTCGTCTATGACCTGGGCGGAGGTACATTCGACGTTTCCGTGCTGGAAATCTACCAAGTCGACGGCCAACCTCAAATTGAGGTCAAAGCCACGTCAGGCGATAACCGACTGGGAGGGGATGACTTCGATGAGGTCATCATTGATTGGATCGTCGAGGAATACAAGAAAGACACTGGAATCGATCTATCCTCTGACGCACAAGCCATGAGCAGGCTCAGGGAAACTGCAGAAAAGGCAAAAATCGAACTTTCCGGTTCCGGATCTTCTCAAATAAACCTGCCATTCATAACCAGCAGAGACGGACAACCAGAACACCTCGACATGAGCCTTTCAAGGTCCAAGTTCGAGGAATTAGTCGAACCACTCATCTCCAAGACTCTTGCTCCTACCAGACGGGCAATGAAAGACGCCGGCCTGTCCAAGGGCGAAGTTGACAAGGTTATTCTTGTTGGTGGATCAACAAGGGTTCCTGCGGTCCAAACAGCAATCGAGAAAGAAGTTGGTAAGGCTCCATTCAAGGGTGTTAACCCGGATGAGGCAGTCGCAATGGGAGCCGCATTACAAGCAGGGATAATTGTCGGAGACTCAGGCGTTACCGATGTCCTGCTTTTGGATGTCACACCTCTCACCTTGGGAATAGAAACCTTGGGCGGTGTTATGACAACGATGATTGAGAGGAATACCACTATTCCAAGCAAAAGATCCGAGACATTTTCAACAGCAGCCGACAACCAACCAGCGGTAGAAGTCCATGTCCTTCAAGGAGAGAGGCAGTTTGCCAAGGATAACATTACACTTGGAAAATTCCACCTCACCGGAATCCCTCCCGCACCGAGAGGAATACCTCAAATCGAGGTTACTTTTGACATAGACGCCAATGGAATCGTGAACGTGTCAGCCAAGGATCTCGGAACTGGCAAGGAACAGAAAATAACGATTGAAAGCCAGACATCCCTAAGTGAAGATGAAATAAAAGCAAAGATCGCTGAAGCCGAGGAATTTGCAGAGGAAGATCGAAAGCGGAAAGCGAGGGTGGAGTTGAAGAATCAGGCAGAAAGCATTGTCTATCAGACAAGGAAGACGATAGAAGATGCAGGTGATAAACTCGATGAATCAGATACCGCGCCGGTCCTTGAGAAACTTGATGAGGTTGAAGCACTGATAACCATTGACGGTAATCCCATTGACGCGGACGACATAGATGAGGCGGCAGTTCAGTCTAAGATTGGGGAATTGGAGTCATTAATGCAAGCCATGTCAGTGAAGCTCTACGAGGCAGCTGCCAAAGATATGCAAGAAGACCAACAAAAAGATGACGATGAAGGCGTCTATGAAGCGGATTTTGAGGTTGTGGATGACGACGAGTCCACTAACTAGTGCTGCGGTTTGATCTCCATAATAGGAATGGAATGATCACCAGATACATCACCACCCCATAGACGCCTGAGGGTAGGCTTAGCAATGATAATGACGCTCCTGCCTCAGGGGCCATGATCAGCCCACCAATGGTAATGCCAACCGTAGCGTTTTGTATTCCACTCTCTATCGATACTGTGAGAGATTGCCCCTCATTGAGATCAAAATAGTTGGAACTCCCGAGACCAATGGCTAGCATCATCACATTCAAGATAAATACAGCAGGACCCAATGAGGACATGTTGTCGAGGAGCGTATCAAACTCACTAGCTATCGCTGCAAAGACAATTACAACAAACAGCAATGAGGCAATCTTGTTGCCAATCTTTTCCATCTTGTCTGCAGAACTCTTCAAAAAGTGCCTTACAATCATCCCGGAGACGACTGGAACTGTGGTCAGTAGAAACATTGTGAGCCCTAGGCTCAATATTCCGATGGTTGGAGCATCAGATCCCATGAAATGAGACATGGACATCCCAACAATGATTGGCAATGTCAGTACTGAAACTAAACTGACTACTGCTGTATACGATATAGACAGTGCGGTATCCCCTCCCGATATTCTACAAATAATATTCGATGTGACCCCTCCAGGACAACAGGCGAGAATCATCAATCCCACAGCCATTTCTCCTGTCAGCTCGAGTCCGTGTGAAATGGTGAATGCGACTATGGGAAGCAATACCATCTGATTTGTCAAGCCAACTGCGAATGCTTTCGGACTATCTAATATGGAAGAAAAATCTGAAACCTTCAGCCCGATCCCTAGGGAGAACATGATATACGCAAGGGCTATTGGTAGTACGATATTGATGACAAAATTTCCTTCATCTGACTCATTTGACTCTGTTTGAGCAACTCCGATTGATGCTGATAGTACAAATATGACAGTCATGGCAAGGACCATCACTCCATGTCGCCGCATGTACTTTCGATGAGGCTTTGAGCGTATAGAGCAATCCCAAAAATCTGCCAAATCGGATCAACGGCACCTATGCATCCCGATCATTCATGGTTTTGAGTGATAAGATGATACAGGGTTCTAACATGGACTCCCGAGGTCCCGTGTTTGAAGAAGGGGTTTTCACGTTCTGTCCCAGCCTTGGAGCCTGGGCCCCATGCAGTCCCAGCGATGTCCAGGTGAACCCATGGTAATTTCTCGGCACCTTCTTCGTAGTTTCTCGTTGGAACGAAGAACTCGAGGAATGCAGCTGCTCCATTTGAGGAACCTGCCCTTCCACCGCTCGAACCATTCCTTATGTCGGCAAATGGTGTATCCGTCATATATCTCCGGAACTGGTCATTGAGTGGCATCCTCCACATCGGTTCTCCACATGCCTCTGCTGTTCTTTCTAACCTCCCTGCAAGAAGTTCGTCATTACTCCACATTCCCGTAATTTGATTCCCTAGCGCGACAACAATAGCGCCAGTGAGTGTGGCTAAGTCAACTATGTATTCCGGGTCAAATTCGCCTGCTTTCCACAAACCATCAGCTAGAACATTTCTTCCCTCTGCGTCTGTACTGTAGACCTCGACGGTTTTACCAGAGTACGTCTTGAAAACATCACCAGGACGATAAGACCCCGATCCGGGCATGTTTTCAGCCAAACACGCGATTCCATTGACTCTACCATTGTACCCAGAGGCATGAAGAGCCTGCATAAGCCCGAAAACGGTGGCTGCACCACACATGTCATACTTCATGTCCCACATGCCTTGGGTTGGTTTGATGGAGATCCCGCCTGTATCAAAAGTGATGCCCTTCCCAACTACACAAGGTCTCCTAACACCCTTGTCCTGGTCCGGATTCAATGTGAAAATGACCATGCAGGGTTTCCTGTCGCTTCCTTTGCCTACGTTTATGAGTCCACCCATCCCTAATTCTACGAGTTTATCCCAATCGTAAACCTCGACCTTGACATTGGGCTTCGACTCGGCCCAGGACAAGGCTCTGTTTGCGTATTCCATGGGGTAAAGGACATTCGCTGGCTCATTGCCCAAATCTCTGGAGAGATGCACTCCACTAACGATCGCCTGAGACAGTTTCAATTTCTCAGAGACATCTTGAATGTGTCTATTTGCAACTTGGAATTCGAATCTCCAGTCGTCTGGTATGTAATCCGGCCCCACATCTTGATGCTCCACAAAATCATAATCCCTCAAGAACATCCCCTCAGCAAATGCAGATATTGTGTCGACACTCCACCCAGTCAACATCCTGATGGTCATAGAGACACCATTTTTCTTGCTTATCGAGGACATAAATCTGGCCCCGAGCGTCCTAGCTGAATTAGGATCGAATTCTTCTTTCGGACCCAACCTGAGAAGATGGATCCTGCACTCTGGAGTCCAGATGTTTAGACTAGACCCCTTTTTCTGATCAAAACTATCCGAGGATATGGCTTCTCTGATTAGCTTTGATTGACTTCTATTTAGGCCAACGGTGGCTTTGTTTGGGAGCCTATTTTGATTTTCAAAAAGAGTAATTAGTAGCTGATCTCCTATCTCACCATAGTCTCCGCAGTTGACGCTCATGACTCTTGTAGGTCAGGACTCTTTTTCAATCGATGGTTCCTTTTCCCGATGCTGGCTGGGCGATTCATTCTGTCACTTGAGGTCAAACCCTGTGGATTGCACAATTTCCATAATATCACGCATAGTCACTGAGTCATCTGCATGAATTATTGCTCGACCATATTCATGATCCACTTCAGCAGAGATAATGCCTGATTTCCCCATAAATACCCTTTCAAGCCTTGCAGAGCAACCGCCACAGGTCATCCCAACAACCTCGATCACATGCTCTGTTGTCATAATTTTAGAGAGGGGTATTCGCTTTTCTAATGTTGCTCGAGTCTAAGTCCACGGGCCTCCATCTGGTCAAGAGAAGGGAATTTAGCACTACGCTAACGGATGACAAGGCCATCGCTGCAGCCGCAAAGGCAGGGGGAAGGAGCCAACCTGTCCATGGATAAACAACCCCCATTGCCATCGGAATGCCCAGAATGTTGTAGAGAAATGCCCAAACAAGATTACTTCTTATTTTATTCATAGTGGCCCGACTTAATTGTATAACAGACAAAACATGGGATAAATCATCACCAACTAATACGATATCTGCACAATCCAGAGCGACCTCACTCCCAGCCCCCATGGCGATACCTACGTCTGCGACAGTCAATGCAGCAGCATCGTTGATTCCATCACCGATCATTGTCACCACACCCTCGAGTTGAAGTCGGCGTACAGCCTCAGCCTTCTCCTCGGGCTTGACACCTGATATGACTCTCCTTATTCCGACTTCTGAGGCAACGAAATGAGCCACTTCGTGCCTATCTCCCGTCAACATGATCACATCGACGCCCATGGCCTGCATTCTTGCTATTGCTGATGGCGAGTTATTTCGAATTGTATCACGGATTTCTATCCATCCAATCAAATTTCTATCCCTAGAAACAAGAATCACGTTCGAACCAGAGGCGCTCTTCTCCGAAATCTCTGCCTCCACTTCAGGAGGAATGCTCGTAGTCATGCTCCGAATCAGGTCAAGATTCCCTACCGCAACCTCAAGGCCCTCTATTTCGCCAGTCAATCCTGAACCAACCAACGTCTTCACGTCAATAGCTTTTGGAGCCTCAAGACCCATTGACTTCCAAGCATCATTTACAGCACTGGCAAGTGGGTGACTAGACTCACTCTCCAGAGCAGCAGCCACGCGCAGGGCCTCCCCAGGATTCCCACTAAGTTCACGAACTTCGATCACGCGAGGCTTCCCCTCTGTGATGGTCCCTGTTTTGTCCAACACCACGATCTCACTTTTGTAGGACGACTCTAATGCTTTTATTCCCTTGATTAAGAGGCCATTTCGCGCTCCAACCCCCGTGCCAACGACTAGTGCCGTTGGAGTGGCTAGCCCCAATGCACAGGGACATGCAATGACCAACGTACTAACAAGGGCCATCACAGCCATCTCACTCGAGGTCATGTCACCTCCAACGTCTCTCAAAAACGAATCTCCAATGATCAGCCAAAACAGGAACGCCGAGAGAGATAATGCCAATACTGTAGGGACAAAAATCCTAGCAACCCTATCAACGAGCCTTTGAATCGGTGCCTTCCCCATCTGGGCCTCGTCAACCAAACGAATAATATTCGACAACGCGGTATCGCCCACCAAAGAAGTAGTCTGAACAACAATTGTTGTGTCTAGAACAGTCGTACCGGCAAAGACCACGTCTCCAGCTTTCTTGTGACTTGGAAGTGATTCGCCTGTCATCATGGACTCATCAATACTTCCAAACCCTTGTTGAATAAATCCATCCAAGGGTATTATCCCGCCTGCGATAACCTTCACCAATGACCCTTTCTCAACGTTTTCAATAGACATTGGTGCCAGTTCGTCCCCAATGACGACCTGTACTTCAGTCGGTTGTAATCTCATTAGGTTATGAACTGCGTCCGTAGCCTTGAGCTTCGCACGACCCTCGAGGAAATTTCCTAGAAGTACGAAAGAGATGATGAAGGCAGCACCATCAAAGAATACATGATCTGCTGAGCGTATGAAATCAGGAATTATGGGTGTTAGAGGCCCCAAAACCACAGAACAAGACCAAAGCATTGCGACTGAAGTCCCAAGGTGAATTAGGACGTCCATGTTTCCAGACGCCCTCAAAATCGATTTCCATGCGTTTTTGTGGAAGGTAGCCCCCGAGACAAAGTAAACCGGCAAGGATGCCAACATAGCCAAGAACAGCCGTAAGTCCAGTGATCCAACTCTACCCATGTCTGGGGCGACCATTGACAAAAAAAACACGGGCAAGGTCAGTGTAAATGAGAGAACTACTTGGTGATATTTTCTTTTCAACTCGAGCTCATTGTTTTCCCTGACTCTGGATGCTGGAAGTATCTCGACGGCTCCAAAACCGGCCTTCTCGACCACTTTAATGCAATTTTCGACCGTCTCCGAAGACACCTCTCCTTTGATTGAAATGACAGCCTTTTCCAAGGGCAGATTCACGCTAACGGATTCCACAAAGTCAATGCTGCTCAAAACACGCTCCACAGAGGAAACACATGCAGCACACGTCATCCCGGTCACACTCAGCGACAGATCATTCGAGCTCAACTCAATCACCTCCCCTTGCTATAACATTCCATTAATTTCCAAGACCCTTGGTCCAAATTTATGCAACCACACCCACACAAGCATATCCAACCAACACTCTTCCAACCCTTGCCGCCATCTGCTCGTACGTACAATCTCTTCATCTTGCAATCACAATCGCAAGTCTCTGCGTGGACTCTGGGCATGTATGAGGCTGTAATGTAGTCAATAAAAATTTATTGACTACATAAAATAAAAATCACTTGACTTTGAATGCCATCCCTTTGGATCTCGGAGAGGTTCTCTCAAAGCCCCATTTTTCATAAAATCCATCGACATCCGCCATCAGATTCACATAAGAATCAGACGGGGCCTCTCGATCTATGAAATTCATAATTTCAGCCATTATCAGACTTCCACCGCCCATCCTCTGGTACTCGGGCAAAACCGCCATGTCACACACGTGGAAGACCGTCCCTCCATCTCCCACAATGCGGCCCATTCCAACGATCTCACCAGTCGGAACATGTTCCAATAGTACTGAAAACAACTCCCTACCTAACCCTTTTTCGGCACCTTCGATAGACCTTGGACCCATTCCTGCTTTCTTCCTCAGGGCGAGGAATACCTCGCTATTGGGAACCTCAATATTGATTTTAAACAAGAATTATTCACCTCCATTCCGATAGCAAACACCGGCCAAGATTGATGCGGCGATGGACGCAGCCGTGAATTGGGTCACACCATGATCGTCAGGAGCTATTTCTGAGACATCTGCCCCTACTACATTTGCGTTTCCAGAAAATAGATTTTCGATTAAATCATTAACAAACCAGTAATCTAGGCCACCAGGAACAGGTGTTCCAGTTGCAGGCACAATGCTGGGGTCAAGAGCATCTATGTCGATACTCAGCCAGACAGGACCTTGAATCTCAGAGATAAAATCGGTTATTTCCAATTCTAATGCTCTATTCTTTCGGATATCCTTTGCCATCCAAGATCGGATCCTATCATCATTTTCCATCACGATACATTCCTCCTTTGAGAAAGCCCGAACACCAATTTGCAACACTCTTCCTATTCCCTCGTCAAGACATCTCCTGACCACTGTTCCGTGACTGAACCTCTCACCATTCAATTCGTCTCTCAGATCTGCATGAGCATCGACTTGCACTAAGGTGAGATTTTCTATGGGGAAATTCCCAATTTGCTTCAGTGCTCTGATTGCCGGTAATAGAATCCCATGTTCACCACCCAAGAGCAGAGGAAAAGCTCCCCCTGAAATCCCATTGATCACATATGATTCTATCGAATCCAGATGAGCTTCCAAGGACGGTCCTTCGTAGCTCCATGGATCCAGGGTCCTAATTACCATTCCAGATGGCAGATCCCCTCCAATGAATGTCGAATATGTTTCTACTTGTGAAGAAGCCTCGATTGTGGAGGAAGGCCCCTCAGAAGTACCGGTGCCATAACTGACCGTCATTTCAAGCGGAATCTGCATAATCGCCACATCTGGGCGCACATCCCAGTCTTCTCTAAGCCCCAAGAATCCGAATACATCAGTGTCGACCATACGAGCCCGTAGGGGAGGAACTATTCGACGCTTGCGCGAACCAATTTGAAATAATCACCCCCCTGTCGGTGGGGTGCGGGGCGATGTGTGAATGGGTCTAAAGCTCCAAGATTTGACACAGGCCATTCGAAATAGGGTTGACGCTGACATGGAGGTCAGTGTTGCAGAATCCATTGCCGAGCATGCCTTGGGCTTTTTCGGTTTTTCAAACCGGATCATAGACAATGCCTTGGAACCCAATGACAGGAACCTTTTCTATCAACTACAAGATTATGATTTACTAACCACAGAGTCTGAAGAGACCACACTATGGGATGGCAGGGAATGGAGAATCCACTATTGGAAATTCAAGCCAAACGCCAGCCAATATGTCGGAAGAGGAGATGAAAACGAGGAGGAAGAGGACCCATATGCTGGATTATATGAAGACGTCCCCCAAACAGTATGGCGTGAGAAGGCCGGCGAAGAGGATGACTGGGACGAACCACTCTTCTGAGACATTTAGCCCACACCCTGTTATACCCACTGGTTCTCCAAAGCCACATGAAGAACAAGTCCTTCCTTGCTCTTTTTCTGGCGCTCCTGACGTTTTCGATCTCATTGTCTTCGATGTCCGCTTACGGACAAATCAATGAGTTTGATGAACATAGGGCCTGCGAAATAACGGCAGATTGGAACGCTTCGTTGGATGAAGAAGATCAAGTGATAGTAGGCCATTCATACAGAGTTAACTTTCAACCCCCTCTTCCCATATCAGTGGATCCAACGAACGTTGATGTATCAGCCACTCACATTGATGGGAACTCGCAACAAATAGGGACACATACCGTCCTAGTAGCAGGGGGAGCCATAGACATACAAATGTCAAATGCCCCAAAGTTCGGGGATACAATAGTTATCGATGTTCAATCCTCCGAAGCCAGTTGCAACAGATCTTTCGACGTAAGCGTCTGGAATCAACCAACATTAGACCACGAGATAACCAGGGAGACTTCTTGGTCCCTCCAATCCAACGATGAGGCGGCCTATCTGGAGGTGAATGCAAGGGGATGGCAGCAACGCCAGCAATCAATCCTCAATGCGAATGAACTGGGTAATGGAACAATAGAGCTCCTCTTCGAAAATGATGGAAGATCCATCGAACTAGGACTTGAAATCACCAACGCATGGATTAATGAATCTTGGAGTGAAAGCGAACTATTGAGACAGGACTTCCAACTCAGAGGCTCTGGAATTATATTCGTGACTCTAGATGACGGATTGAATGGAATAAGCGTAAATGGAACTGTGAGTGACGCCTCATACACTCGTTCACTTGAAAATGGAGTCGTATCGGAGCATCTAATTCTAGAGGCCAATGGATCAATTAGCTTGAATTCAGATGAAGATGGAAGATTGGATTTAGATGGTGAAGTTTCACTATTACGATTTGAGGTCATGGACATCGCTGGCCAAAGGGTGAAGCAAGACCTCTGGATAGAGGCCATGGCCTCTGCGTTGATTGAATTCGGATCAGACAATATTGACTTTGAACTTGATGAGTTCATCTTCAGGGAAACATGGGAGAACTCCTCTCGGACTCAACAGCATCTCAGATTCCGAGGAGATGGTAGGTTTGATGTTCTGATCGAAGATGAAAATGGCGTTGAGATAGAGGTCAATGGCACAATAGACAATCTACACACCGAACAAATTAACGGCGTATTAGTTGAAGACACATTACTTTTGGATGGCATATACACTGGAACTGTATCAGGATCATTCGGCTCAGTCAGGATGATCAGCGATAGTGGCAAACAACTGAACTCAGAGGGCGTGGAGCATGATGTCCTGGTAATCAGGAATGAGTACTGGTTCAATGTATCTGGATCACAAGTTACCATACCTGGCCAGTCACTGTACTCAGATCACAATTTGACGTTTGAATATATGACACCGAATATTGATTGGGAATCTCCGATAATCAGGTATAGATTCGTTGAAGACGATGGCTCGATCAACAATGAGTTCCCAAGAGACAGCCCAGTCATTCTCGATCCGATTCCTCCTGAGTCTGTTCCTGTTCTTTCTTCCAATGTCAGCAGAGAATCTGGGTTTGTTCCTGATATTCTGGTAGTAGGTGATGAAATAGATCTCGTTAACAATGGAAGGGTCTCAATGAGCATAACAGTTACTAACACGTCTTCAATTAACCAAATTGATGGGCACTCTGTAAATTCAGCGGAATGGATTGGTCATTATCCTGGAGTCGGGCAATCCTCTGGTAGCACAGTGAACGAGGGGGTACTCGCAGGATTGATAATTAATTGCACCCGAGAAATACAGATTGAGGAGGACTCGAATTCTACTGCAATTTTCACTGAGTCTCAAATTGTTGACAGAGTCCTAAGGCCATCCATCATAACTGCTGCCGAGAACACTCCCCCACAAGTAGTTCAAGTCTCTTACAGGGAGGCTATATGGGAGTCTGAGGGAGGTGAAGCACACATCGAAATCTTGGTGGAGGACCCAAACACCGATGTATCTAATGTAATTCTCGATCTAACTGAAGCAGGACTCGGCTTGGTTGAGTTGTCCGACTCCGGACTGAGTGGAGATCAGGTAATCCACGACGATATTTGGACGACGAAGGTCAATTCAGATGGCCCGTTTTTTGGTGATTTCAATGTGACCATTTACGTCAGTGACATATGGGTTACGATAACTGAGCAATCCTCACTGGAATTAACAAACCCAGGTCCGAGGGTTTCGGATCTACAAAGAAGCGCAAATCGACTGTTTAGGGGGGACCAATTCTCGATTGGAGTATCTGCCTTCGACCAACACGGTATCTCCGAGATTTTCGTCGACCTTCGGAATTATGGGGGGGAGAAAGTAAACTTGCAGCCGGAGGGCGGATCTTGGACTGCGACCACCATGATGCCTTATGGGGTTAGGCCAGGAGAAATAACGTTCAATGTAATTTTGGTTGATAATTTCGGTGCTAGAACAATCCACAAAGAATCTCCAAATGGCGAACTATCCTTCGTTATCTTGAATGAACCTCCTTCAATGACTCCGATATCACTCTCCAAATATGATGAGAAATCGACTAACTTCATCATGACGGAATCAATCATATTGTCCGCAAATGAAAGCCCTGCGGCACATATTATTGAGGTAGGTGTTGACGATCCAGACGGCGTTTCAGTAGTACAGGCAAAAATAGGCAGACTCGCCCCTATTGGGTCTTCAGAAAAATGGCTGTCACTTAATGACGATGGAGAGAATGGTGATAGGAATGCCGGAGACGGAATATACACCATAATCTTCGAAGCAAGATCGAGTCTCGGGCCCGGGCTGATAGATATACAAATCAGATCCTTTGACATATACCAATCAATGACCCCTCTGAGTGAGCAATCACACCAGCTTGCCATAGAACAGGATAATTCAGTTTCTGGGAATAGTTGGTTTAACGGAAACATGCAAATCATTGCCATCCTGTCAACTGCATTTGTCGCAATAGCCGGAATGGGCGTGCTGATTAGAGTCTTCATGTCTGACGAATAATCGGAAAAAATGGTGCGAGCGCCGGGATTTGAACCCGGGTTCTAGCGTTGGCAACGCCAGGTGATAACCACTACACTACGCTCGCAGCAGGGATGTCTGGCAAGTCCGCCTTTTCTATCCGTCGGTCAATCAATCCAGTTATATTGCCTGAATCAGTTTCAAAATCTCGTCTCTTGTTTGCCTGAAGATTTCAATGGATCCACCAACCGGATCATCCAGGCCCCAGTCATGGTCAATAGGGACATTGGGGCAAGAGACTCCACATCCCATACTGATAATTAGATCAAAATCTCCTGGGAAAAGATCGTCAATGGATTTTGGAGCCAATCCTTGGGTTGGATACCCTTGCTCCTGAAGAACTAAAATTGCGTTTTTTGAGACCTCAGTTGAGGGTTCCGTTCCGGCTGAAAACGCATCATGACCGAGTGAATTGGCTATGGACTCAGCCATTTGACTTCTGCAAGAGTTCCCCACGCACACGAAAAGCATCCTCATGACGTGAATTCTGTGGTTTACTTATTGAACATCACGTCTATAGTCTGCTGATCGATTAGACTCAATTTCAAGTATCTGGAGCTATTCCATACAGCATGGCTAGTGGACCTGTTTCCTACCACTCTGGAAATTCACCTCCCAAGGATGACGAGAATTCTGCTACATCTGAACAAACCGCACAGATGGAACAAGCATATGCACAGATGCGGAGAAAGATGCGCATGGAACAAATGGACAAGTCCATCAAGCACAAAATCATGGTCCTCTCGGGCAAGGGGGGAGTAGGGAAGTCCACAGTCTCAGCAGGACTGGCACTGACTCTCGCCCGTAGAGGGATGTCTGTTGGCATTATGGATATTGACATAACTGGTCCTAATATTCCAAAAATGATGGGATTGGAGGATGCAGAATTACACGTCGAGGAAGGACAAATTTTCCCTGCCATAGGGCCTGAGGGCATCAAGATCATATCCATGGCATTCCTTATCGAGGATCCAGACAAACCTGTGATCTGGAGGGGCCCGATAAAATTGGGAGCTATCCAGCAATTTATCGGAGACGTGGCATGGGGTAGTCTAGATGCCCTGATAATTGATTTCCCACCTGGGACCAGCGACGAACCACTGACGGTCTCGCAGAGCCTCCCTGGGATCGATGGTGTCGTTATAGTAACCACCCCCCAAGAGGTTGCCCTACTGGACAGCAGAAAATCGATCAATTTCGCAAAGACTGTTTCACTTCCAGTAATAGGGGTTGTCGAGAACATGAGTGGATACTCATTGTCTGGAACCGCGCCCCCAGGGTCAGACCTGACGATTGACGGGCCTGGTGGAATGAGCATAGAAGTATCCACTGATGAGGATGGCAAATGGGCTACAGTGTTAGATTTGTTCAAATCAGGAGGCGGACAAAAGGCCGCGGAAGATCTAGAAGTGCCTTATCTCGGATCCATACCATTTGATCCAGGCATCGTGAGAGGAGGCGATGACGGAGTGCATAGGATCGTCGCAGAGCCTGATGGAGTGACGGCTAAATCATTCGTCCAAGTTGTTGACAAGGTCATGGATATCGTAGAATCTGGAAATAGAACTGCTGTAAACATCAGATGATCTCGTAGTATGGGTTTCATTCATGACGTGTATGCGACTCGGATGGATCATATTATGGCACAGACGGGCATTTATCTGACATGGGTCACAGCCGCAATTCTCTGTAGCGTGGCTTTGATGCCACTCCTTAGGCCTCGATTCGTCAGACACTCTTGGAGTGCGTACGTCGACATGTTTAGGAGGTACTGGTTCCATATGCTAATTGTCTTCTCTGTATACCTGTGGAAAGATCCTCTTGATCAGATTGATCGGGCCCTGATGGCCAGCACGAGGATAGAGATAACACCCTACATATACGCCATAGAGGGGGACGTGACACTATGGGTTCAGACCGGATTCAAATCAGAGCTACTAACTGAGGTACTAACCCACTTTTATGTCATGGGATACATGACCGCAATATTCTCAGCCTTCATCTATCCAATATATGCAGACGACAGGTACATGGCTGACAGAATCGCGCTCACCATGTTCTACGTATACATACTAGCATTGCCGTTTTACTTATTCTTGAATGTCAGAGTCACAGGCGATGTAATCCCAGGAATGGAAACTCTCGCTTATGATTTAACTCCAGAGATAAGGAACTGGTTTGTCCAAATCGATCCGTTCACTAATGGAATGCCCAGCCTGCACATCGGCATGCCATTCGCAATATGGCTAGCCTTCGTGAAGTGGGACGAGGATGGGAGGTGGCACAGGTTTTCCATGGCACTTCTTGCATTCATTTTCCTCACCGCATTCAGCATAGTGTACCTCGGCATCCACTGGATATCAGACGTGCTGGGAGGTCTCATCATAGCCCATTTTGCCGTTCTTCTGGCTGACAAAACCAGAGAGGGCGTTTGGGGAGTTTTCGATGAAAGGTTGATTGGTCGGAGATTTGCTTTGTTAGTCGACAACCCTAGGTTGGCATTGAGAAAAATGAGGAGAATTATCCAAAGAACCGTTGAGCCTTACAGGCAAGCTTCCAGAAAACAAACTTCTGTCGCAATCGTCACAGTTCTCTTCCTAACAACCACAATACTGGTTTACGACGCCACACATCAGTCATTCCCGTTGGAAGGCGTGGAAGTCCCATCAGAGGCTACCGGCGAAGGAGAATGGATGATCGCAATTAACGAAACGGCTGATGAGGATACAGCAATAATAGCGTGGAACCTCAGTACATCAACCTCATTCAAGGTCGGTGGCGCACCATGGCCTTCACCCCCATCAATAGAAATCTCTGGGGAGAGGATGGTGATCTACGACGGATTCAGATACGATTGGTTCGAAATTGACTCTTCTTCTGGAGTGATTTCTCCAGAAGTCAGGAACGACATGTCTTACAGTATCCACGATCTTGGGATAGGGACTACCCTGGATGGGGTTTCATATGTGGCATTACTAAACTCAAATGGCATCGAAGTCAGAAATCCATATGGAGGTGGTCTGACAATCATAGATGACGCACAGAACGTGACTGCTTTGACCGTCGCAGGGGATTCCATCATTTGGGCGGCGGATCGCGGTGATGGACCAGAATTGAGCATCTTTTCCGTATCAACCGAAACTCGCCAGAGTTACTTCGTCAATGCATCATCGGACGAGGAAACGGAGGAGGGGCTGAGAGAGGCAGGGATTGATCTAGACCCTAGAAATGGATCAATAACAGAAATTTCGGCAGATGGACCCTCAATAGCAGTGACTGTGGATGTTGGAGCGATGAGAAGGATTGTTTTGATTGACAGAATAATGGGGAGCTCGGAGATTATCTCAGAGCCTGCTTGGGATGCTTGGAGCCCCCACTTGACCTCTGAGAAATTGGTCTATCTGCAGATAACCGCGTTTGCTCCATCTGAGATCGAGGAATTGGATTTGTACAATGATGTGTATCTTTTTGACCGTTCGACCCCTAACCTCCCCCCTGTGAGTCTTACCTCAGGGTCAGCATCAGTCCATCAGGACCCGAGAGTGGTTTCCATCGGAGCCGCCTGGCTAGTCACAACAGGTGATGATGATCCTATACTGGAGATATACGACATGGAAGACACATTCGAGCCTTACTCTAGGATCCTGCTCCAAGCTGCTGTGGTGATTTTGGTCCCCCTACTGATGGTCTGGACAGTCCAAACTGCCACAGAAAGCAGGAATAATCAAGCATCGGAGAGTGCGAACATCTGATCCAATGAAACCCTCGCTTTTTGAATAATGGAGTCCTCGATCTCGACAATTTGATCGCTGGTGGGGGATTCAATAGCCTGTAGTATGTCTTCCAAGTGAGTCCTTTTCATGTGTCTGCACATAGAGCAGGACCCCATCAGCTCGATTGGAGCCTCTGATTCTGCTATTGCCCGCTCTGCCGTCCCGCATTCCGTAATCATCATGACAGCAATTCCATCTTGGACCCCTAGCTTCTTTGCCTCTGTAAGTATCCTTTCTGAACTTCCAACGAAGTCACTGGCCTCTAGGACCTCGGAGTCGCACTCCGGGTGGGCGAGTACTTTCAATTGCAACCCCCTCTTTTCAGCCTCCCTCCTCTGGCGATGAATGGAATCCGAGGAGAATGCAGCGTGAACTTCGCAATCCGCATCATGGAGGTAAACTGTCTTCCTACCCTCGAGATGCTTCTTCAAATGGAGCCCCATCAATCTATCGGGGACAAAGATGATTTCGTCTCCGGGGAGTTTCTCCGCGATAGCTAGGTAATTGCTACTAGTGACACATACATCACACTCAGCCTTGACTGCTGCCGTGGTGTTGATGTAGCAGGCCACCGGAACCCCTGGATAGGAGGCTTTCATGGCTTGAACATCTGAGGCGTCAATCCCTTCAGACAACGAGCACCCAGCTTCTGGAGATGGGTGGATGACTCTCTTTTCAGGACTGAGAATTTTGGCGGTCTCTGCCATAAATCGGACGCTTGAAAACAGAATTGTCGATTGCGGCGCATCTCTTGCTATCTTCGACAAGGTGTAGCTGTCTCCAACTGCATCTGCCACGCCATAAACTATGTCTGGTGTTTGATACGTGTGCGCGATTATGATTACGTCTTTCTGTTCTTTGAGTTGGTTGATTCTGAGAGTCAATGGTGCAATTGTCCTGCAGGCATCATAGGACCATCTCATTTTCTGACCTATACGTGACATCAACCGATTGGCCTCTGCAGTCAGCTCCTCATCATTCATCTCCAACGCCTCGCTTATTTTAGGCCTCAGAGGGATAGGGGGCAACCTCATCGTCATCTCAACGGTGGTACTCCAGAGTGCAATGCCTTTCAAGCCATCTAATCTAGGCTTGGTCATGCCGCACGGGATTTGGTCACCATGGGCCTCGGCCGCCGTGATCCATGTAGGGGCAGAAGCCGAGGTGGTTTCTGGATCATGGATCGGTAGGCCAGCCATCCTGAAAAAGAGAGTTTCCAGGGGATACAGGCATCCAAAACTCGATAGAACTTTGTCAAGGCAGAGAATCTTTGCAGAGTCTAGGATCCTCGCTCGCTTGAATGAAAGAGGAATTCTAGCCCCCAAACTCCTGTCCATGGATCAAGAAGAGGGCTGGATAATTATGAGTGAGGTAATAGGCCCGACCTTACTATCCGCTTTGATGGACGGAGCCGAAGGAGATCTGGAGGTTGAGCTAGGAAAATCTCTGAGATCTGTCCATTCACAGGGAATATCCCATGGTGATTTAACAACACTGAACGCGATAGTCACCCTGGATGGAGTTGTTTTGATCGACTATGGCCTGGGAAGGCTAGTGGCAGAAATGGAGCACTTCGGGCTTGACTTACATTCTCTTCATGAATGTCTATCAGCACATCATTCTGATCGACCAAAGGCCATGAATAAAGTCATTCAAGGATATCTTCTAGATCCTGATTCAGATGGTTTTGATGGTAAATCGGTAGTAGATCGATTCGAATCAATAAGGGGCAGGGTGAGGTATCATGCTTGATTCAACGCCAAAGCGGATTCTCTTTCACACCGGGAACAAAGGCAAATTTCTAGAAGCAAGCGAATTGATGATATCAAGAGGGATAAGGCTAGAACTACTCAGCGATCATAAATCTGGAATTCGTGTTATAGAGCCCCAGATGAATGCCTTCAATGAAGTTGCAACGTCAAAACTTAGACAAGTGTTGGAACAAATTGGAGATGAGTTCGATGATGATTGGATAATGGTTGAAGACTCTGGTCTCTTGATAGATGAATTCGGCGGTTTTCCAGGCCCTTATTCCTCCTACGTCTATTCTAGGATTGGGCCGAATGGAATACTCAGGCTGATGGATGGAGTGGAAACTAGGAATGCCAGATATACAGCCTCCTTGTCTGTCTGGAACGGTAATGAAATCCAGTCCTTTGAAGGATTTTGTGAGGGAATCATAGCGTTTGAACCTAAAGGTGATCAAGGTTTTGGATATGACCCAATTTTCATACCAATCGAGGGAGATGGCCGTACTTTCTCTGAGATGACGAAACTTGAGAAATCGAGGCTTTCGCACAGAGCAAATGCGCTAAATATCCTGTCTGATGCAATATTAGTTCCGTCAATCTGAATATCTACTGCCAGCGTGGTTGGCACATGGCGTCAATCCCCCGTCTATTGATCTGGGCATTATTCCTCTTGGGATCGCCTGTATTTCTCATCCTACAGGGGTCACTAACGCCCATTACTAGAATAGCAGGCGCCACTACAATTCTTTCATTGATGTCCATCCTTCTATTCACCGGTAAGCCCAAACAACAAATTGTCGCCCCAATTTCGCGATATCAAGCAGATCCGGCCCCAGTCTCATCTTTGGCGGAAAGTTCCTCGATGACGTACAACACGACGGAGGAGACCATCACCAGCAAGACACCAATGGAAAATAAGTCGAATGAGATTGACGAACCTACTGTGAAAGAGCAACCCAGTCAAGGCGAGTCCAAGGCTAGCGACTCCCCTAGGGTAGCGGAGAAATATGCAGTATCAAGCGATGCTCAGACCGAATTTGAAGACGAAGTGGAGCTGTTTGTCGAAACTAGAAGGGAACGTAGATCCGAAATTAGAGACAAGATCGAGAGAGACAGGAGAAAGGCCCTCGCTCCAATGAGAACTAGGCGACTCAGGGAATGGGCTGATAGGGAGGATGGAGAAGGACTCGATGAGCTGGTCAAAAACACACATCATGGTTTGAAGATACTGAATTACGACTATTCTAGTATCTCAAATGGTGTCATAGGATCGACTTTTGTTAGATTGGATGACCAGAAAATCCTCAAGGTCAACAGAGAGATACCTTTCGAGCACAACAATATGAACAATGAAGATTCGGTTGTGGAAATCTCCGAAGCTTCTGAGGACTCGGATGCGGAGCCAGATCCTCCTCCACCACCCCCCCCATCTGGTTTGCCTCCCCCCCCACCTCCCATATCCTGAAACAATGGAGAGGTTGAACTGTGAGGTGGTACACGGGGGGTCATGACAGAGGATCTCGTCAACGTCGAGAGGATTGATGTTTCTACAAATCCAGCAGGTGGTTGCATAGAAATCTGGACACTGAATCGCCCAAATCGGCTGAATGCCCTCAACAGAGCTACTCACAAAGAATTGATACAAGCATGTGACAAAGCAGAATCTGACGATTCAGTTCGAGTTATCGTGATCACCGGAGCACAATCAGATCCGGGAGATGAACGACCGAAGCCCAAGGCTTTCGCAGCTGGAGCAGATATCTCGGAGTTCTCGGGACAGGGCTCGGATGATGTGAGGCCTTTCTTCGAAAATAATGCATGGGAAAAAGTCTGGAATCTCACAAAGCCGACGATTGCGATGATTGATGGGTATGCACTAGGTGGCGGAACTGAATTAGCCCTGTCATGCGACATACGAATGGCATCCGAGGACTCAAATTTCGGGCAACCAGAAATTAATCTTGGATTGATACCGGGTGGCGGTGGAACTCAGCGATTGACAAACCTAGTAGGATATGGAATCTCAATGGAGATGATTCTTACCGGGGAGATGGTTCCGGCTACCAGAGCATTAGAAATTGGGTTGGTCAATTCGGTTTATCCATCGACAAAATTGAGAGAAGAGGTTATTTCCCTAGCCAGCAGAATCGCACAAAAATCTCCATACACTGTTAAAGTAGCGAAGAGGGCAATCAGATCGTCCTTGGATCTCCCACTAACTCAGGGGATACTTGCAGAAAGGTCGGAATTCGTCGCGCTTTTTGACACCGAGGACTCTTCAATTGGAGTTGAGGCCTTCCTCTCGAAGAAGAAACCTAAATGGAAGGGAAGATAGAGGCGTGACAATCAATAGCCATCACTGATACAACGCAGATATGTCTGACAAACGAGTTTTGGTAATTGCTGGCCCTCCTGGATCTGGAAAGGGCAAGGTCAGCGATATACTTCAGAAGAAGGGATGGCGTGCCCTTACGTTAGGCGATGTCGTTAGAGAGGAAGTAAAATCGAGGGGAATGGAACCTGAAGCAAAAATCATGAGTTTCGTGGCACAGGACCTTAGGAATGAATTCGGGCCATCGGTGATAATGGAACGGATTTTGCCCCAAGTCGACGAATTAATTCAAGTTTCACATGTTGTGATAGACGGAGTACGACAGATTGAGGAAATGGAAAGGTTGCAATCTTCGCACCCCAGAATGCTGGTGATCGCAATAGACGCATCCGAGGAAATGAGAAAAAAGAGGGTAATTGAAAGGTCAAGATCAGATGATGGAGGTTTTGAGGAAAGGGAGTCAAGAGAATGGGGCTGGGGCTTGAAGTTGGTGATGGATCTTGCAGACATCAAGATCATGAATGATGGCACCCCAGAAGATTTTGAGGAGTCGATCAACAGAGAACTTAGCAACATTGGCGTTTACTGATCATGCCCTGCCTTCAGATTTCACAGCCTCCCAGTCGGACATGAATTTGTCTAGGCCTGAATCTGTGAGCTCGTGTTGAATTAATTGGGTGAAGATGTTGTATGGGATGGTTGCCGCATGCGCTCCCAACTTTGCCGAAACCTCTACGTGACGTCTAGATCTAATTGAAGCTGCCAAAATCTTGCAATTTTTTATTCCCTGTGCACTCCAAACTTGGCTGATTTCCTCGATTAGTTCGAGTCCGTCTTGGCCGATGTCGTCTAATCTCCCAAGGAATGGGGAGACATACGCTGCCCCAGCCTTTGCAGAGAGGAGGGCTTGTGATACGGAGAAGACGAGGGTGACATTTACAGGAATGCCTCTTCCAGACAGGACTTTTGTCGCTGCCAAGCCATCTGGAGTGCAGGGGATCTTGATTATGACATTTTTTGGGAGCCTAGATTTCAGATCCATCCCTTCCTCGATCATCTCATTCGCAGTAAGAGACGTGACCTCCGCACTGATCGGTCCGGGACAAATTTCAGCTATCTTTCTGATTGTATCTTCGAAGTCTCTCCCTGATTTCCTAATCAAGGATGGATTCGTAGTAACACCATCGAGAACACCCCACTTCGAAATATCTTCAACTTCTTCGATTATTGCCGAATCCAAGATTAATTCCATGACGTTTCGTAGTACTATGGTTATCTCATTCTTTCTGTAGGTAACATTGTGGTTGTGATAGGCAGTAAAAATAAGAAAAATTGCGAGATTCGTCGTTGATTGAAATTCATTGTCGTATCAATTGGTTAGGATTGGATCGCATACTGTGCACTGACTAGAATTTCCGGCCAGATCCTGTGATAGAATTAAATTGTATATTTCTCACCAATGTATATGGAAAATAGACCTATGTCAACTAATTTGAAGGATTTGGAGCCCACTTTCAAGGATATAAACGCAAAGGCGATCAACGGATTTCTGGGTCTGATCCTGCATCTGGCGTTAGCAGTCACCAACTTGGTGCTGATGATCCTTATTGCTCCAACAGGGGGTCTATCGGTATTGATCCTGATTCTCACTATACCTCTATTCCTTGTAATGTTTAACAGCTACGTCATCATTAACCCAAATGAGTCAGTTGTGGTCCAATTCTTTGGAAAATACGCGGCCACATTGAAGGACGAAGGATTTCAATTCTTCCTGAATCCCTTGTACACAAAAACTAGGATATCCCTCCGAATAAATAACTTTGAATCCAACAAACTGAAGGTGAATGATGTCAATGCAAACCCAATTGACATAGCAGCGGTTGTTGTGTGGAGGGTATTTGATTCCGCCGAGGCGCTATTCGAAGTGGAGAACTATGACCACTATGTGCAAATACAAAGTGAAGCTGCACTGAGAGAAATGGCCACAAAATATCCATATGACGCGATAGAGGAGAAGGACATCGGCGGAATAACTCTCTCCAGCCATCAAGATGCAGTCGCTGAGGAGCTCCAGACTTCCGTGGAAGCGAGACTAGCGAGAGCCGGAATAGAAGTTTTGGAGGCTAGGATTAGCTATCTTGCATATTCGACGGAAATAGCACAGGCCATGCTTCGCAGACAACAGGCGGCCGCGGTGGTTGCTGCTCGCAGGGAGATTGTCGATGGAGCAGTCGGGATGGTAGAACTAGCACTAGAACAACTAAGTGCAAAAAAGATCATTGAACTTGATGAGGATAAAAAAGCGACAATGGTTAGCAACTTGCTGGTTGTTCTATGCTCTGAAACTGACACAACCCCTGTTGTCAACACTGGCTCCCTCAGTGATTAATCAGCAGATCTTCCCTTGTGCTGAGGATAAATGAGGCTACTGAAAGATGAGACTCTTCCATGATCGAAAACATGAGATGTACACCAAATCAGTGATACTTTCAGTTTTGATAATGTTGCTGCTTGCCCCTTTCTCTGGCTGTTTTGGTTCTGATGCTGTGGCTGATGATCTGAATCACAACATACCAGATCCAGATCTCCGAATAAACCATTTACAGATGAAAGGGACCCATAATTCGTACCACGTGGAGCCAATCATTTCTCCGACAAGAGAGTACATGTACACGCACGAAACCCTGGACGTTCAAGCTTCAGTACAGGGAGTGAGACAATTCGAGATAGATGTCTGGTGGGACCCCAGAGGCGGTCTCAGGGTATACCATAATCAGTATGATTCGGGAACAACATGCCCTACATTTGAAAATTGTTTGGAGGTACTTTTGGAATGGTCTGAAAACAATCCATCCCACCATACTACATTCGTGTGGATTGAACCAAAGGACTGGTTGGAACAAAGTCTAGAAATAACCGCGACAATTCAAATTTCTGATCTTTTAGGTCAGATTGAACATGAATTGACACAGTTTTGGCCAGATAACAAAACCATAACTCCAAAACAAATCCAAGGCAATTATTCCGACCTGGGAGAAGCCCTGAGAATTGAGGGTTGGCCGACCATAGAGAGTGGAAAGGGGAAGACGATTTTTATCCTACTGGCCACGGGTGATATGAGACAGATATACCTGGATGATTTCTATCCAAATGGTGCAATGTTCCCAATGTTCACTTCACTTGCTGATTCTCCGGATCATGCAAGAGGTTTTTTTTCCCTCATAGACCCTGTTAACTCACACTCCGACATTGAGGATTTAGTGTCTAGCGGATATATCGTGAGAACACGGGCGGATAGCGGAGGAGAGGAAGCGGACAATAACGATACTACTAGGCTAATTGCAGCACTAACTTCCGGAGCACACAGTATCTCGACTGACTACCCAGCAAAAGTAGACGGTATTGACTATTGGGTCGAAATTCCAGAAGGGAATCCAAGCCGATGCAACCCTGTATCCGCCCCCCCATCCTGTACGTCAGCGTTCACATCCTTGGTCGATTAACAAATAACCTGACCCAGATTCGGAGGCATGTAGATTAGTCAATTGATACATTGGGTTGGAAGCATGAACCGAGTTGTTAACATCGCAGGTTACAAATTCGTCGAACTGCATGGTTTAGATTCACTCAGGAAAAAAATCCTTTCCCATTGCCAAAAAAATGAGTTGAAAGGCTCTGTTTTACTGAGCAAGAATGGAATAAATTTTTTTCTGGCTGGTTCTCAGGAATCGATCGATACATTTCTGGCATTGTTGAATGAGGACCCGAGACTGAGCGAAATACCAATTAAATTCAGCTACACTGAGTACCAGCCTTTTCGTAGAATGTTGGTAAAAAAGAAAAAAGAAATTATCTCACTCGGGATGGACGAAATTCAGCCTCTAAAGTTCACAGGCCCTCACATTACTACTAAAGAATTCAAAGATATGTTGGACCATGGCTCAGACGTAGTAATCCTGGATACGAGAAATATGTACGAGACCAGAGTGGGTAAATTCAAAGGAGCATTAGACCTCAGAATACCCACATTCCGTCATTTTCCTGAGGCTGTAAAAAAATTGCCAGATGATTTGAAATCTAAGACCATAGTAATGTATTGCACTGGTGGAATTAGGTGTGAGAAGGCGTCTGTGGTTATGCTAAACTCTGGTTTCCGAGATGTACGCCAGCTGGAGGGAGGCATCCTAGCATATCTTGATGACTTTGGCGACTCACACTGGGAGGGGGACTGTTTTGTGTTTGATCAAAGAGTTGCTCTGGATGCGAACCTGGAGGAATCAAACATTCAGATGTGCTTCAGTTGCAGGGAGCCACTTTCAGTGAAAGAGCAAATGTCTGATAAATACGTCTTGGGAGAAACGTGTCCATACTGTTTTGAAGAATCAAGTTGAATTATTGTATTGGTTTCTGTATAGATTTAATTTCTAGAAACTCTTCAAGCCCATAGATGCCCAATTCACGACCATTACCTGATTTCTTGTATCCTCCAAACGGCGCACTCACATTGAAAGGACCTCCGTTTATGCTAACCTGCCCTGTTCGCATCTTCCGGGCGAATTGCAGGGCCCTATTCGGATCAGATGACCATACACCTCCAGATAGACCGTAATCTGAGTCGTTTGCGAGTTCCAATGCCTCATCTTCGTCTTTGTAGGAAGTTATGCAGAGAACAGGACCAAAAATCTCCTCTTTCCAAATCCTCATACTTGGTTTTACATCCTTGAAAACCGTTGGTCTCACAAAATGTCCTTTCTCGATTCCATCTACGTCTTCCGGCCCGCCAGCGACTAAGGTCGCCCCTTCTTCAATTCCCGCTCGGACAAATTCTAAGACACTCTCTTTCTGGCTCGCAGAAACCATTGGCCCACATCGGGTTGAAGGATCCATCGGGTTTCCTATTTTGTATTTCGACACCCTTTCTGCAATCACGGGAATCATCTCTGATATCTTCGACTCTGGGACTATAAGTCGAGTGAGCGCAGAACATGTCTGACCAGAGTTGGCAAAACATGCGGAGATTGAGGACTTTGCAGCTCTAATTACATCAGCATCTTCCAATACAACATTTGCACTTTTTCCCCCCAACTCCAGAGTCACTCTCTTGACAGTTCTGGCGGCATCCTCAGTCACTGCTATGCCCGCGGATGTGGAACCTGTGAAGGAGATCATATCAACATCGGGATGGGAAGACAACCTGCTCCCTACCGTCGATCCTCGACCACTTACGAGATTGAATACACCATCTGGAAGCCCTATCTCATGAAGAATATCGGCTAGAATGAATGCATTAATCGGCGCTTCTCTGGACGGTTTCAATATCATCGTGCATCCTGCGGCTATTGCCGGAGCCACCTTTCCAATGATTTGGTGCAATGGGAAATTCCATGGGGTAATGAAGGCACATACCCCGATAGGCTCTTTGACAATTATTGAATTTCGAACTTCCTCTTCCCATTTGTATGAATCAAGCAACTTGGCGTAGCTTTTCGAAACCACCCTCGGTGTCCCGACCATCGCGATTCTGGAGTATTCTATGGGAGTCCCAACTTCGGAGGTAATGATCTCAGCAAGTTCCTCTGACCTCTCCTTGAATGACTCTGATAATGCATGAAGAATCCTGATTCTTTCTTGAATCGGCGACTTCGACCACGAATCAAATGCATTTTTCGCGGCTTCCACTGCTAAATCAGTGTCCTGAATTGTCCCGTCAGGAACTGAACCAATAATTTCCTCACTGGTTGGATTCTCAACGAGCAGGGCAGATTCACCGCTGGATGCGGTCCAAGAACCGTTGATATACAGCATATCCCTTGTTATCATGACCTCGCGTAGGTGACATTCCCTTATCACGTTCATGGAGTTCATAGCCAAAGGCTTCTGTGGGGATGCATGGCGCTTTCAGTCAACCACCCCTCTCCGCATGTTGCTTTAGTCACATTCTCCGAGAAAACTTCGCGAGACACCTTTTCCTCGGGGACCATTGAGGACGTCGTAAGTACGATTGACGGATTGATCGAGGATCCCAATACAAATGCCGTTGTCTTAACTGGAACTGGCAAGTTCTTTTCCGCGGGAGGGCCTGTTGACAAGTTTGACGAAGCTATAGACGCGGGGGTTATCAGGGAGTTAGTTGAGTCGATGACCGGACAATTACACCCTCTTCTGTTGCGTATGAGAAGAACGCCTACAGTGTTTGTCGGTGCGATGAACGGTGCTGCTGCAGGGGGGGGTTTGGGGCTTGCATTGAGTACTGACTATCGTATCTCAAATGGCAAAGCCAAACTTGCCGCCGCGTTCTTCCGATTAGGCCTTTCACCGGATGGGGGCACAACATGGCTCCTGCCAAGGTTAGTTGGGCTTCAGAAATCAAAGGAATTCTTCTTCGAGAATCAGGTTTGGAGTTCAGAGGAGGCCCTAGAACACGGGGCCTTGGACGAGATAGTTCCGGAGTCTGAACTTATCTCAAGATCTATTGAGGTCGCAGAGAAATGGGGTTCATGGTCAGAAAGCAGTAGACGAGGTACGAAACAACTTCTCGATGCATCCACAACCACATTTTTTGAAACCCAACTTGAATTTGAAAGACAACTGATGGTTGCGGCGGCAATGGAAACTGATTTCAAGGAAGGGGTAAGGTCTTTCCTGGAAAAGAGGGATCCAAATTTTATGAAATGAGTCATTCATGCCCTCGCAATCGAATCACTCCAAGGATTATCAACGAAATGCATCCCAACGCAGCGAGATTTGCAAGTATAATTGATAGCGATCTGATTAAAACTCCGTAAATCAGCCAAGCAGAGAGTGCGGTTGCAATCAAACCGAAGGTTGGAAGCGATATGCCCTCATGTTTTCCTGTAAACCAAACCTCCCTTATCTGCGGGATCCATGCGATCACGCCGATCATGCCTGCAAACAGGCCAATAACCTCTATCCATAGTTCGGCCAATTCATTCATCAACCCCTGGAATAATTCTACCTTCCATACCGCCTGATACCTCTAGAACTTGGCCGGAGATATGTCCACTATATCCGTCATGAAGTAGGAATGAGACCGCTGAAGCCACATCTTTCGGAATCGCCAATTTTTTGATCGACATGGTCTTCAGAGCCGTTTTTGATATACTTTCATCGAAGCCATCATTGATTTTTGACTCGGTTAGTGTCCAGCCCGGCGCCACAGCATTGACTCTAACTCCAGTTCCTGCTACATCATTTTTCAGAGTTTTGAGTAAGCCGCTTGTGATGGCCCCTTTAGCACATGCGTAGTCGGCATGACCCTGCTCTCCATGGACACCAGCTGTTGAACCAACCAATACTAGAGACCCATGTCTACGCTCCACCGCACGCCTCAAGAACTCTCGAGATGTGAAGAAAGAAACTTTGAGATTTAGGTCGAGAGTCTCCGACAGCCTATCACCACTGATCTCCCACGCTGGTAGCGATTCAGTTGGGTATTTACCAGCGTTTGCGACACAACAGTCCAGGCCCCCGTGTGAGTTCTCAATTTGTTTGAAAAGATTGATTGCATCATCTTCGTTCGTCAAATCGGCTTGAATTGCAATACCACCAATCTCCTTTGCAAGTTCCTCTGCTTGGAGTTTCGAGTTGTAATAGTGTACTACGACTTCTGCCCCAAAAGCATGCAACTGGCGACATATCTCAGTTCCTATCCCCCCGGCACCACCCGTAACAAGAACTTTCATTCCAGAAAAATCCAGCATCATCGCCCCCCAAGGTCCTCTCGATCAGTCTTTTGACCGTCCTTCCAATGGTAAATGCCGACCCCAGTCTTTTTTCCGAGACTTCCCTCATTGACTAATTTTTCAAGTAGCGGATGAGGGAGATACCTCTCGTCGCCAAGTGACTCGGATAAACCGTTGAGGATATCCCTTCTAACGTCCAGTCCAACCATGTCTGACAATTCGAGAGGTCCCATCGGATGCTTGTAACCAAGCCTCATTGCGGTGTCAATGTCTGATGCAGATGCCACTCCTTCTGCAAGCATACGAATAGCCTCGTTCCCGAGAACAACCCCAAGTCGACTTGTTGCAAAACCTGGCACATCATTCACTAGAATAGTAGTCTTACCGATCTTAGACCCTATCTTCCGGATAGTGTCTATTGTGTGTTGGTCGTTTTTGTCATGTCGAACGATCTCTAATAGTGTCATTAGTGGCACTGGATTGAAAAAATGCATTCCAATCACCCTCCCAGGTTGCGAGAGGCCATCAGCCAGCATCCCTATTGAGAGGCTGGATGTGTTGCTTGCAAGAATCGCTCCGGGTTTTGTAATCTTCTCCAGCTCAGAGAATATCCCTTTTTTGAGGTCTAGGTTCTCAGGAGCGGCCTCGATTATCAAGTCTGCATCGCTTGTAGTTTTCTCTAGTTCTCCCTCATAGCTAAGATTTCGGGACCAATTTTCTTTGTCTTCTATGGTGGTTTTCCCCCGTTCTATCCCCTTTTTCCAGAAGTCTTTGATCTGATTCATGCCTCGCTCAAGGCTTTCGGGATACGGATCGAAAAGTCGGGTTTCAAATCCCTTTTCCGCAAACACTTGTGCAATTCCAGCACCCATCGCCCCCGCGCCAATCACTGCGACAGTCCCTATCCCCTCATCCCTCATGATACATTCAGGGATAACAAAGGACTTCAGGCTTCGCGACCATACTGGGCAATTGCAGCCTGAAACAACCGTTGTCTCGGAACGTCGTGCTCTAGGAAGCAGGTGAAGGGAGCTAGATCTTTAATCAGCTCAATGGTACCTACGTAGGCGCCATAGATGAAGGGGTCGGCTTTTTTGGTGTCAGGGATGTCAAATCCTAGTTTTTTCAGTCCTGATCGCGTGTCTTGGTCCCAAATCGTGTAAGTGTGGCTGGTGAAGTGTAGGTACGCTGATATTCTTCGAACATCATTTGTGATGACGTCATCAAGGCTCTCTAGCAGGAGCGTGTCTGGATACCTAATTGCGAGTAGGAAAAGGCGCAGCATCAATTCCTGATCCTGGTTTAGATTACGATGTTCTATGCCCATCCAGTCATCGATCATGTCCAGCATCTCACTAGTGAGAGGTCTGTGGATTTTGTACAGCAACTCCTCGTAGACATCTGGTTTCTCTTCTTCACGGTTGTGATATTTGTCAAACAACTCGGGCACCCTATCGAAAAATGGTGCGAGCAATTTCCTATCAACGTTCAATAGCGCATGAGTTTGCATCAGATCATCTCCAGTTATTGCTAAGGGATCAGCCCTTCCACTCGCGATATTGTATCCACTCTACGCCGGGAGCCATGTACTCCTCCATGAGCTTGCGCTCATCTTCATCCGATGGCAAGACCTCGGAAAGGTAGGTTCGATATTCTTCCGGACTCCCCTCAAATTCTTCTCCCTTGACGGTATACATCTCTGACGAGTATTTTCCTATCCCCCGGTTGAACTTGTCAGATGGTATGTAGAGTTCAGGTTCGCCTTCTTTTCGACCTTTGCTTATTCTTACCATTTCTGCCTTTAGCTCATCGAAATACAATCCCCTGCTGGCTTCATTCAGGTGTTCTCGGTCAGCCTCTTGCTCGGATTCCCTCTCGTCGTATCTACCCTTGACGCCATAGACATACGCCCATTGGGCCGATGTGGATTCGTCCGTGCCAAATAGGTCGAGTCCCGTGCTCACCCACTTGTTGATGTATTTCTGTAGGAATGAGACTGGGATGACTCCTGCTTTCACAATCCTCCTTAGCCCATTTGCTCCTGTTCCGAGGTGGAAAGACTCCTCTTTCAGCATTGGCCCCATTGAGGCAGATAGAGGCTGAAATGAGCTAGTGGAGAGCATTTTCAATTGATACTTCCCATCCCTGTCGATGAAGTGAGTAAAGCAAAAGAAATCTAGCCAGTGATCTATGGGGGCGTTGAAAGAACCAAGGAGCCTAGTCCCATCTTGCGCATTCCTCTCAAGCAATTTTGCAGCTTCCCTTACGCCTTGTTCGCCGAAGTATGTGCACAATAAGTAGGCCATCTGCCATCCATGTCGCTGCTCCTCACACATTATCCTCAATGCGGATTTTCTGTCGTATTCTGTCGGTGCGGTGGCAAGTAAGTGATTCTGTTGCTCGACAGATGCAAATTCTGTGTCTCCCTGAACGCTAATCATGTTAATTATAGCGTCACGGATGTTCTGTTGAGGAATTTGCATCCTTCTGCTCCATTTCGGCATTCCTTCGAAATCTCCGAATTCAATGGTCTTCCCAGCGGAATCCCAGTCGAACCTGATCTCAAATCGATAGTCTCCTAACCACGCTGGGTCGAATCCTATCCTTGTTTGCCATTCATGGAATTCTCTGACCCAGCCCTCAAAATTCGGGGTATATGCCTCGACTACATCCGTCTTGCTCATAGCCCGTTGAAATGTTAGGTCGTATTTCAAGTTCGGGCTTGATCCATGGGTCCTTCTTCTGATATGAAAAATCAATTTCCAGTAAATTTTGGTGTCTTCTTGTCCACATATGCTGCTATCCCGGCCTTTGCATCTTCTGACTGGAATAGGTCTGATTGTAGTTCTCTTTCCAGTGCAAGATGGTACTCTAATGGAATCTCAAGACCACTTTGCACACTCCTTTTTATGTTGCCAATGGCTTTTGCTGCAGCAAATGGCAGTGAGAATTGTCCGGCGTAGTCCAAGACATCTTGGCGAAATTCATCTAGACTCATGCTGTCGTATATGTCATGAACGAGTGACATGTCCTTCGCTTCTTCAAACTGGAACTTTCTTCCTGTGACCATGATTTCCATTGACTTTGCCTTACCAACCAGTCGAGAAAGTCTTGCAGTACCTCCAGTTCCAGCTAACACTCCCAGAGAGACCTCTGGTAGTCCGACTTGGAAATTCCCTTTTCTTGCAATCCGGATGTCTGCGGCCATGGCAATTTCCAACCCACCGCCCACGGTGTGACCGTTGAGAGCAGCGATAACCAACTTGGGAGTCTGTTCCAGTCTGCTGAGTGTTTCATTAGCATGAAGACAGAAAAAATATTTGTATCTTGGACTCAGTTTATTGAGATACTTTATGCTTGCTCCAGCGGAAAAAAACTTGTCTCCGTGGCCAGTGAGGAGGATCACGCTAACATCATCATCGAATCTTGCGCTCAAAATTGCATCGTCTATATCATGCCACATCTCTCGAGTGTAGGTGTTTACGGGCGTCTTTCCTTCCTGTAGAGGTGCTCCCTCTGAGTCTGAGATCAATTCGATAATGGCGATTCCATTCTCCGTGACGCCATAGTTGACGAGTTTGTTTTTCATTGGTACTAGCTCTGGCCAATCTGTCATGACCCTCCGATGGTAATGGCCCATATCAACCAAGCGATGGCTGGAACCATTGATTTAGAACCAACTATCACTGATCGTTTGAATTGAAGGAGGTCTTGCCACCTGCCCTCTGAATATTTTTCCATTGTGAAGCCACTAGTTTGGCCTCTGCGCTTGGCTTCCAATCGTCTCTCTTCAGTGCCTTCCTAAATGGCATCCTATGATAAGACCGGCCATCGGAGGTTGCTCCCTTGGTTAGCATACCAAAACGAACGAATGGCCACAACATCCTCCTGAAGATGCCGGGCTTGTAGATCAGACGCATAAACCCCAAACCATCACCGGTCTTCTTTTGATCTCTCATCCAGTATTTCGCGACTGCCTTGAAACCCCTGTCTCCCATTCTGTTCATTATGAATCGGTTCGTCGCGCTCACTTTGACGAGCGGGAGTAATTTCGTCCTGACTTCTTTCTCGTAACTGACCTCTCCTAGCATAGACTTTGCCGCCAAAACCCCGCTGGTAATTGCGTATCTCATGCCAAATCCCCACATAAAGTCTTGAAGTCCACCAGCCTCACCGACATAGTACCGACCATCAAAGACGTATTTCTCAGGGAGTGAAAAATCGCCTTTTCCACCGACTCGTTTAATGGGTTTCCTGTCCAACTCATAGTGATTCTCGTACCAGACTATTGTTTCGTCCAAGAAACGTCCGCTCTTGCGTTGTTTTCTCCACAGGCAAGTACAAATTAATCCCACTCCGTCGATGATGATCATGTAGCTGTAAGCTCCAGGTGCCAATTTGTCATTCAACTGGAAAGTCACATGATTGGGATGACTGGTTTCGAAAATCTCTCCAAAGGCCACCGCGCTAGACTCCTTGGGTCCAGCCGCAATAATGTCACATTGAGAAGGATCCACCTTCACACCGTAGTGAATTTTCACTCCTGCGTCAAGTGCCATTTTCTTGAAACCTTGATCTATGCAGTGACTATCCGTACCTCGCTCAACAACTCTGAATGCAACCCCGTCTGTCACAGGGTTGGTAATCACATCATCCGGATGGACCAAGTCGACAACCCCAAATGGATTTGACTTGAAAGAGTTCGGATCAAGCCCCCATTCCCGCATTTCATCGAAGAAATCAATCTCTGATGTCCAATTTTCTATTCCTTGAAAGTCTCCATCAAATCTTGCCCCGCTATCCTGCCTAACTTCATGAACGTGGACTTCTTTTCCTGACTTTGCCAATATTATGGCAGAAGACAACCCAGATAGACCAGCCCCGAGTATGTCAACCCGCTCGCTCACGTCGATTGCAACTCCCCTGTAGAGATAAGCACTATCCCTCTGAACTGCTACGGTGGCATGTGCCAGTAGCGGTTTCAGTCACAGAAGGCCCGATCGATACAATCGGCTTGCTTTCTGAATTGAGTAAAGATGGTGTTGGTGCGATCGCATCATTCATTGGGATTGTGAGACCGGTGAATGAGAGTGAGAAGGTTTTGAGTTTGGAGTTTGAGACATGGGATGAAAAACTTCCCCAAGTACTAACGGACATTGGCAATGAAGCATTGAATCAATACAACCTTCATTCAATATCAATCACACACCGAAAGGGCACTGTGTTGCCTGGTGAAATTATTGTGTGCATCCATGCAACTTCGGCCCACAGAGCGGAGGCTTTTGCAGGCTGCAGTTGGACTATAGACGAATTGAAACGTCAAGCACCCATTTGGAAAAAAGAAAAAACTCAGAGCGGCTCATATTGGATTGAGGGCCTCGGGTGAACCCTTCCGGCTAAGTACTCCCTGCCTCAGCGGTACCCATGACGAAAACCCCCCTGATAGTCGACATCACTGAAAAATCAACCATCATTCGTCGGGCTTCTGCATCTGGAGTATTGTGCGTGTCACCGACGGTGGTTTCGAAGGTGCATGAAGGAGCCACAGAAAAGGGGGATGTCAGAAATTCTGCATCGTTAGCAGCGATTTTAGCTGTAAAAAAAACCCCTTTGAGTCTGCCTCATTGCCATCCTATACCCATTGAGGGTTGCAAGGTTGAATGGAAAGACGTCGAAAATGGACTGAAATGCATTGTGACTGTGTCCACAACCTCAAAGACAGGTGTTGAGATGGAGGCCCTATGTGGCGTTTCGACAGCTTTACTTTGCGCTTGGGACATGTTGAAGCCAATACTGAAGGACTCAACCGGGCAATATCCCGACACAAGAATTAGCGACGTCGCTGTCATTACAAAATTGAAGATTCCAACAGAGAATTGATGTCTCGTGCCCATATCCGACATCCATGCCTGTGCGCGACCTTACCAATGATTTCATTCGCGCGACAAGTTCTGCTGCCCTCGCAGCCTACGAATGGGTTGGTAAAGGGGATGGAAAAGCCGCAGATGGAGCGGCAGTAGAGTCAATGAGATCAGTTTTTGATTCCATTCCATTCAATGGGAGAGTAGCCATTGGAGAGGGAGAGAGGGACGATGCCCCAATGCTCTGGATTGGGGAGATGTTGGGCTCTCTGAGGGATGATCCACGCGCAGAGAAGATTGACATTGCGGTTGATCCGTTGGAATGCACAAATCATGTGGCTTACAACAAACCAAACGCCATGGCCGTTTTAGCAGCCGCACCCAGAGGCGCGTTGTTGCATGCGCCTGACTGCTACATGGACAAGTTGGCAGGATGTACTGCGCTCATCGGAGAGATTAGCCTCGAGGGTACCTTGGAGTACAATCTTGAGGCTGCTGGGGACGCAATGAACAAACCAATTTCGGACTTGGAGGTCGTTGTGATGGATCGTCCGAGGCACGAGGATCTCATATCAAAGATACAAACCATGGGTGCAAAGGTTTCACTGATTGGGGACGGGGACATCACTGCAGCTTTGGATTCGGCAGACAGCAGCTCCTCCACCGACTTGTTGATGGGTATCGGAGCTGCGCCTGAGGGAGTAATAACCGCAACCGCTTTGCGCGGTTTGAACGCATTTTTTGAGGGGCGGTTGGTGACTACAAACCCCGACCACAAAAAAAGGGCCATTCAGATGGTAGGGGATAAGATGGAACACATATGGAAAAGGGATGAGTTGTGCTCGTCCAAAGACTCGGTGTACATAGGGTCTGGAGTTTGCAGGGGTCGAGTCCCTGGGCCCACCAAGAATTCTGATGGGTCAATAGTGGTCACCTCCGAGGTTATCGACGTAAGCACATCAACGACAAGGATAGAAAAAATGACATTCGATGTGTAGATCCTATTCGATGCATTCATTCATACCTCCCCGGGTGGTAGCACCGTTAACATGACCTCCCACCCTCTAGAAACAATTGCAAAATCACTAGTTCGCCAAGGTAAGGGAATCCTCGCGGCCGATGAAAGCAATGGAACAATGTCAAAAAGACTTGAAGCAGTCGGAATTGAAGCAAATTCGGAGTCTAGAAGACTCTACAGAACTGCAATGTTTTCTACGCCCGGGCTAGAAAAATACATTTCAGGAGTAATTCTATTTGATGAAACAATTAGACAAAAAATGGATGATGGAACCCCTATTCCTAGATATTTGACTGACAGAGGAATGCTTCCGGGCATAAAAGTAGATACTGGTGCAAAACCATTGGCCGGACACACAGGAGAGACCGTCACAGAGGGATTGGATGGACTAAGGGAAAGGTGTGAGGAATACTACAACATGGGTGCAAGGTTTGCAAAATGGAGAGCAGTCATTTCCATATCCAAAAACCGTCCGAGCGCAGCATCAGTATCAACAAACTCCCATGCTCTTGCGAGGTATGCCTCAATATGTCAAGAACAAGGTCTTGTGCCCATAATTGAACCTGAGGTGTTGATGGATGGTGGCCACAGCATTATGGAATGTTTCGAAGTCACATCAAGGGTATTGAAAGCCGTTTATTCAGATTGTCAAACACAAGGGGTTATGCTATCTGGGACTATTCTAAAGCCAAATATGGTCCTTCCAGGAAAAGAATCACCTGGTGCATTGGCCGATGAAGTTGCAAAATTAACCTGCGATGCACTCAAACAAAATGTTCCCAAGAATGTAGCAGGCATCGCATTCCTTTCGGGAGGCCAGTCTGATTACGACGCCACAAACCACCTCAACAGGATAAATCAGATCGCGGACAAACCACCATGGCCAATCACCTTCTCTTTTGGAAGAGCATTGTTGGCAGATGCACTTTCTCTGTGGGCAAGATCACAAACTGAGGACGCCCAAACGAAACTACTCAAAAGAAGTGCGGAGAACTCACTTGCCTCCGAGGGATGCTGGGAAGAGGGGCCTAGTCAATAGCCCATGCCAGCTAAGCTTCGAATCCGTGCCCTGGATCGTCGTCTCGTAGGGTCCATACACAAATTTCGTATCTGCCCGAAAGCGCGCCACCTCGCTTGGTCGTTGCAATCTTTCGAATATCCTTGTCCTTTGAGAGGACATTGCCCAGTTGTTGTGGAGTTGTGCCATGGCGCATGGTTGAATTCACATGCTCAAGGATCTCAGTTGTGTTTGCTTGTCCTCTTTCATTTAGGAATTTCTTTATTTTTTCTCTGAGTCTTGTTGTTCGCAATTTCCGCACCTCCATGTTCAACGCGACTTAGAAAAGGCCTGATTTAAACTCAATAAGCAGTTACCATGCCTCGTCCTCGTTGGCGTTAGTTCACAGGACTATTGACTCAAATATAACGCTTCTCAATTTAGTTCGCTTTTTCGTTACATCAAGTTGCAGGTTGCACGACCAAAAGAACTAGATAAACCGAAAGATGACATTATAAAAGAAGAATTCTAGTAGAAATATGTAATAAAATATAACTAAAATAAAATTTTTATATAAGATATGTATAATTAGAACTGTTAAAATTGACAGAGGGTGTCAAGATTGGATAAATCATCGAATAACGACTCCTCATTTGACCCTCAAAGAATAAGGGGACTCCATCGGAGGAGAGTGCTCTCATCACTATCCAGGTCGGATATGACGGTTGCAGAAATTTCTCGCTTCACTAACCTAAGAATGCCGCATGTGTCGGCAGAACTGAGGAGGCTCAGGCGTGAAAAATTGGTTGATAGTGCTTCTACAGCTGGTACAAGGGGAGCGTCCATCCACCTCACGCCCTCGGGGAGGAATGTTGTCATACAGGACATAATACATAGAGCCCAGTCTTGTTTACCCATCCCCTCGACAAAAAGCGATATCTGTCTAGTATCCAAGGATAGAGATCGACTAGTGTTGGCATCAACTGTCGTATTCAATCAATTAACGATCGCTATACCTGACAGGCAACCTACTGGAGATTATTCCAGTGGAAATCAGGGGGCCCAATGGATACTCGCTGAGGTAGAAAGTCGTGATGGTCTGTGGATTAATCCGCACACTGGAAAAATAGCAGAAATGCCAGACGTTCAATTGAACCCAAATTCCATTGAATCCTTTTCCGAAGGAGATCGCCCAGTCTACGTTTTTAACGCCAGGATGATTGGTGAAAAAAGACCCATATCACTGGCACCAGGCACGTGGTTCACACCAAGATACAACGAAGTAAAACATCCATTCCATCCACAACCAGGATTTAATCTCAGAATAGGGACACTTCATGAAGATGTAAGCCCCGTTTACGCCCCAAATCTACTGATAATTGACATAGAAGGCCGCATGGGACAATTGTTGATTGCTAGGACAATACCGGATGATTACCTGATGATATCGAGCATCCATGACAGCAAAAAAAAACCATCCAGCATACCAGAGGATGTTCTAGACTGCTGGATAGAACTGGCCCATCCGAGAACTAAACCATCGGAGCTCAGGAGACGATCACAAGCGTTGAAGGACAGGATCCTCCTTAGGAGAAGGTCGAGAGTCCCCGAGGAGACTCTGAGAAGGTTCAGGGCTGATTGGGGGAATTCCCAATTCGAAGAGAAGGAAACGGCATCTGAGACAATCAGTACGAAAGATCTCGGAATCAGAGCAAGGAAAGCCCTGATCAAATGGGTTTTGCAATCTAATGAGGATATTCCTGTTGCGATAGAAGTCGGCGATGATATACCTGAATATATGTTCAAACAGCTATTGAGGAACAGTGAAAGGCGAATTATTTTCTCAAGTAATGAGTATAAGGCCCAAGGAGTCGCCAAACTTAGCTCTGATACAACTAGGCCCCTTCCTTGGGCGAGGTATACCGATCAAAATGGTATTGAGACCCCGATACGCATCGATGACACAAAATTGAGCGTCGCTATGGTAGATTCCAATCCCAGAAAAGAACCCTCGTCTTCTTCTCTATCGGTGGAACTTACGGTTTCTGAAGTGGAGGATGAATACATCTCACTTGCACTAAATGAGAAAAACGAACAAGACGACTATTGGGCTAATTTGGTGGAATCAGAACATCCAGAAGCTGCCCTCATTGCTACACCGAGAAAGATGAGATGGAATAGATGGAAGCGAATCAAAGGAAGAGTAGATCAGAAGTGGATGGATCTAGTCAGGTTTGAAGATGTTCCAGACTCAGAGTTACATGAATTCATCAACATTTCAGACAAAAGAAAACTACCACTATTTTCAGAAAAATTCTCAACCATGGTTAAAGATAATCCTAATTTTCCATATGAGGTTAGGCCCCTGACCCCACCAGAAACCGCTTCATCAGGCGCTATATGGATCGCAAGCCGACTCTTGGCTTCTGCGGCAGATATATCTCCAGATATGACAGAGGACCTGAGGTCTTGGGCAATACCGGCATGGTTATCCGACATTCCAGATCGTTCTATTGACTCTCTTTCTGGGGCCTATAAGATCGTAAAAGAAAGAGAGAAAAAAGCTCTACTTGACAGTGTGCACATTGCAGCGAGGGACAAACCCAACTCGGATTTACACACATGGTCAAGGTTTGTTAGAGTGATCGAAGGCAATGGAAGGCTGACTCCCTCGTTTTCGGTAAAAATTGTTAGGCAAATACCCATGGAATGGTTTGCACCACTCGCCGAACAAATATTGTTGAACATGTTGAAAAACGAACAATGGTGGAATAATGCGGAGCTATGCAGCATCCCATGGGCAGCATTGGCTCTTCGACCCAGTGGGGAACCACATCATTTCCCAGGATCCGGTGACCTCAACCATCCAGGACCCTCAGATGGTTTCTTGAATGCGTTAGAAGAGTCAATACGATATGGTCCCGGAATAGAAATCTTGGATGAGGCCAGTGTAGCAAACATCCATGATCTCATTATGTCCATGAGGAATGCTACAATGGGACTACCTCCCTACACCGGTCGGACACATCCATTGGTTGGCTGGTTAGCCCAACCTCTTCACAAATGGCCTGAAATCGCACATACTGACCTAACAGGAGGCGATCCCCTGATCACTGCCAGGCTGTTGATCACAAGATCACGCACAATGGAATGAAATGTCCTGGTCATAATTCCATGATTTCATAATCACCATCCTCTTTCCAACAACTGCCCGAACGGCAACACCACGTTGACGACGCCCCCACGCCGGAGGACTAGAATGAAACGTGGTACCACGTTTAGGGTGACCGGACGACGAAGACCCTTGTGACCTTTGGAATGATCAACGGAGCAATCGTACGGATGGATGATGATGGGTCCCCAGACGACTGCGGAATGACTCATGGGACAACCCCATCCTCCTACAGACGTCCCGGGGTGGGTCAGGACCCGGAGCCATCGTGATGATGGAGTCCGTTACGCCCCGGGGCACATCTTCCGTAGCCCTCAAGTTCAGTGCCCACCATGCCGGGGTCATGTACCAACACGGCCTGATGGGTGGCACCTTTGATCGGGTCCATGCCGGCCATTTTCGACTCATAACTGAGGCATTAAGAAATTGTAAATTTTTGGAGATTTGGATTACCAGTGACAGAATTGCTCTGGAAAAGGACTGGAGATGCTGGTCAGAGGACAAAAGGAAAGCCACAATCAAAGATAGCCTCACGCAAGAACAACTCGGTAGAACGACCTTTGGTACTCTAGAAGACCCGATAGGGCCCGCCATCGATCACCCTCGTGCCGACGTTATTTTTTGCACAAGTGACACTGCAAACAGTTGCGAACAAATCAATACAATTCGCGCCCAAAATGGAATCAAGCCCTTGGATATAATTGTCGTAGATCATGAGAAAGGCGAAGATGGGGCACTAATCTCAAGCTCAAAAATAAGAGATGGGTTGATTGATCAGACTGGCATGCGATACATAACAAGAGATATTTTACAATCCACCAGATTCATGACAGATGACGTCCAATCTCTACTAAAAGACCCGTTTGGGAAACTTTACCATGGCCCAGAGGAAGATCCGACCTTGGCATTGAAATCTGCACTTGGAGAGTTGAATGGTAGGGAACCAATTGTTTCTGTCGGGGACGTCACTACATGGGGCTTGTTGAAAATTGGAATGACTCCAGATATCGCGATTGTCGATGGGATGACCAAACGCAGCCCTTGGAGTCTAGCCGATGAAATAGATAGAACGAGGTTTGACGAGGTAACAGAAGTGAGAAACCCAGCTGGTTCAATCACATCAGACTTGTTTCGTGCCTGCGATATCGCGGTGAGTCATCTTAGGTCAGGAAGGAGTAGTATTGTGATTGTCGATGGCGAAGAAGACCTCGCTCCAATTCCCTTACATTTGATGTTGCCCCTTGGAACGATAGTTCTGTATGGCCAACCGAATAAAGGGGTCGTGGCGAGGGTTACTGATCTACTGGCGAAGGAAAACTGCAGGAGTATCGTCAGTCAAATGGCGAGAACAATCGTGTGATTGAACATCATTCACTCGCATCATACAGGGCTTCCATACCAAGCCCTCCCACTATCATAACCATGCATACGGAGTAAATTCCAGGATCAACCCAAGTGGTGTAAATCATTGACCAGATAATGTACAACCCAAAGCCACCCACAACCATCCAGTTTGATAATATTTGACTCATGCTCCCACTCGCATCCATCATTTTCACTGGCCTTTGAATAACCGACTGGACGAAGCTGTCCATGCTGATGGTTGATTGAATACCCTTAGTCCCAAGGAATATCAACAGAATGGATAGTGCTATTGCCACAATGTCACCTGAGTTCAACGAAATTGAGGTGTGCTCAGAATATGCATCAGCCAGAGTCGAACCTGAAAAGAAACCCAACCATTCAATCTTCTGGCCGGGGGCAAAGGCCCCAATTAGTATGTTTATCACCGAAACGAGCGATAGCCATACCCCTGCACAGAAGGAAAAGATGGACAGAAAACCACTAGGTTTGGTGACTTCACCCTTCCATGAACTTTCGGACATTGGTCCCGCCCACCAAAGCTCTCTGTTTAATCGTTACCGGAATGAGGATAATAATCAAAGGGGTCTTTGAAGTCGGTATTTTGATTTGGACGCTTCCTCAATCATAGGTTCAGAGTCTCTCATTTCAGCCATAACATCTAGTGATTCAGGTAGGGCAGAATTAATCTGTTTACTCCTCCCGCCCCGTCCTTTGCTAACATTTCTAGCGATGATAATACCAAGGCTGTCCAACTCGTTCAATAAAGAGGAGATTCTTCTGGGGGTGAGTGGTTCTATCATTATTCTCATACAAACCTCAGTGTAAGTTCTGTAGATCTCTCCGGTTGAAATATTCTTTAGACCGTTTTCTTCGTTTATGCAGATTGAAAACAACAGTATCTTTTGTTGTAGCGGTAAAGTTCGCAAGACTGGTGTGAGTTGATCATGTTCGAGTTGGCTCTGGGCTAAACGGACGTGCCCCCTATCAACCAGGTCATGACCCATTTGCTGTGCTTTCTTGACAGCAATCCTCAGTAAATCTAAGGCTCTTCGTGCATCTCCATGTTCTTGAGCAGCTAGGGCCGAACAGAGTCCGACGACACTCTGATCTAAGACGCCTTCACGAATGCCATGGCGCACTCTTTCTTGCAATATGTCATTGATTTGATTGGCTCCATACGGATGGAATACAAGATCGATTTGTGCGAGCCTTGAGGCAACCTGGGGTGTTAGCATCTTTGTGAAATGAAGATCGTTGCTAATTCCTATAATGCAGCACTTCGAGGACTCAAGTTCGAGGTTCAAGTTCGTAAGGCTGTAGATTATCGAGTCACCGACTTTGGAGACTAGGTGATCTATCTCATCCAGCACTATCACGTGTATCCCTCCCCTCCTGTCCATCCTTCTTCGAAACTCTTCCAGTACTTTGTCAGTGGGCCATCCGGTGAATGGAATCTTTATGTCTCCAGCACGTTCCAATCGATTTGCTAAGCCTTGGATAACTCGGTATTTTGTATCCACTGTCCTGCAGTTGATTGTGTAGGCCTTGACTGCTGTTCCATTTGATTTCCCTTTACTTTTCAGTTGTTTGAGGACGGTCTTCGTAACTATCGTCTTTCCCGATCCGGGCACCCCATAGAGAAGCATGTTTGAGGGTATGTGCCCTCTCAAGGCTTCAACCAAGTTTTCTCCGAGTCCCCTGACTTCCTTTTCCCTGTGTGGAAGACTGTCGGGCTCAAAGCCGTGTTCGAATGCCTGACGGTCTACGAAAAGTGAATCTGACTCTATTAACGAGTCGAAGATGTTCTCTCTCATTTTCGTTTCGACCTCGTTTTTTTCCATCTGACTGGCATGTACGCTGTCAGACCTCGACGGCCCAAATGCGCAGGATTCCCGCGACGGACTTATTGATAATAAACGTCGCCTTCAACCTGACCAAACAAGGGTCGATTTCATGCGGCATTCTTGATATAAATGAACCTCGTAAATTGAGCCATACTACCACTTTTCTTACAAACTATAAATCTTGATTCGCGGATTCTTTGGGGTGAAAGCCGAACAACATCTGGAGGATATTTCTGAGATCTTAACCCCTCCTCATTTCAAAAGATCCATCCTCATCCACGACCATGTAGTCACGATCCTCCAGTTGATGTACATTGGTAGGCAAATTAGGTTTCAGGAAGCCAGAACCCCTATCCACTCCGGAAGCAAAGCTATGGGTTACCAAAATTTTCTTTTCAGGATGCCTCTTGCTAAATGATGCGATGTCTGACGGTGTATGGTGGTAAGGGAATTTCCCGATATCCGGCATTCCCATTTCCAAAAGAATGGCATCAGATGAATGAGCACGGCTCTCGATTTCATCACATGGGCCAGAATCGCCGCAATGCAATAATCTGAAACCACTCTCATGAGTTAACACATACCCATGGGGGTCCGTTTCTGGGGTATGGTGAACAGGGAATCTTGCAAAATCCCAGCCACTATTTCCCAATGAAAGAGATTCACTTGTTTCCCACTCGAATTGATTTTTTACGTATTGGCCAAGGTCGCCCGGGAAACCAATCTCGCAGAGATTTGTCAAAATGGATTGGCCACCCGGCCTGAGGTATATCGTCAAATCACATTCATTCAAACGATCTGAAATGTATCTCCTATCTAACATGAAGAACGGAATTCCGAATGTATGATCGCCATGCCAATGCGTGATCAAAACGTGGTTTATGTCTGAAGCATCAAGACCTATCGACCTCAGTTGAGGCAATACAGTCGGAGGAAGATCCACAAGGATATTTCGATCGATACACAAACAGGCGTGGAGCCTTCCTGGGGGCGCAAAAGCATTCCCGGTCCCTATGAAGTCGATACGACTCATGCACCCACGAAGGGGTCTGGTGGCTTGACAACTTCGCTCAACATTTTTGTCTTTACCCAGCGATTTTGATAAGGGGCCACTTACACAGAAGTCTCGTAGGGGAATGTCCGAGATGTCAGACTGGAGCGCAAAAAATCCATACACTTCCAACCTAACTCAAAATTTCATTTTGAATGGAGAGGGTTCGGGTAAGGAAACTCGACACATAGTTTTCAATTTGGGGGACTCGGGTCTAGATTACAAAGCTGGAGATGCACTGGGGGTTATTCCCGTATCTCCGCCTGAACTTGTAAATGAACTTCTGGAAGCGACTGGCTTTGATGGCACGGAAACTGTCGAGACTCATCTCGGTGAGATGGAACTAAAACAAGCCCTAACTTCAGCTTATGAGATTCACAGATTATCAAAGAAGTGGGTTCGGAACCTTGGGGGCCGATTAACCACTGATGTCGAGATAGGGATAAGAATCGTATCCAGGACTAGATCATCAACCGACGATGGAAGGGTCCTGATTGAGTGGAACGGATCAGGATTAGATGGAGATTTGCCAAACGACTACGAAGTGATCGGTAAAGCCACTGACCCAGCAACAGAACTTTGGAACGTCATGAGCGAAGATGATGATGCCATGGAAGATTACATCTGGAGCCGAGATTACATAGATGCAATGGATGACTTTGGCCACATCATATCAACACCACAACAACTTGTAGATGGCATGGATAGGCTAAAGCCCAGACTCTATTCAATCGCCAGTAGCCCAGAACATGAACCCGGCACGGTGCATCTTACCGTGGGAATTGTCAGATACAGCCATCATGATAGAGATCGAACTGGGCTCGCGACGGGTTTTCTTGCCGATCGTTGCACCGTCGGTGAATCTAACATTGGGATATTTATGTCCCCTACCAGATCATTCGTCTTGCCAGAGGACAAATCAACAGATGTCATCATGGTAGGCCCAGGTACTGGAATAGCACCTTTCCGAGCCTATCTTCAACAAAGAGACCTCGATGGTGCAACTGGAAGGAATTGGTTGTTCTTCGGCGATTGGACCGAGGAGGGAGAATACTACTACAAGGACGAAATGGAGGACTGGAAAAATCGCGGAGTTCTGACTAAACATGACTTGGCCTGGTCCAGGGATGGGGATGAGAAAGTCTACGTCCAACACCTGATGAAAAAGAATGGAAAAGAGATCTGGGATTGGATCGATGGAGGAGCGTACTTCTACGTATGTGGCGACAAGTCTAGGATGGCAAAAGACGTGCATAAAACACTCATATCCATTTGCGCTGAACATGGTGGTATGTCCGAAGAAGATGCCCATGAGTTCGTAGAGACTAGGATGATGAGAACAGAAAAGCGATATCTCAGGGACGTGTATTGAGACTCATCAGATCAGATGGACTCAAACGTAAAGCGCCTCTCGCACAAGACGATGGGATTCTCCAGAGTCCTCATAGCAAACCGTGGGGAAATTGCCCTCAGAATTTTGAGATCACTCCGCACTATGGGTACAGAGGTTGCAATTATACACGGAAGGGAAGACAGAGCAAGCCTACCTGTGAGGCTGTCTGATTATGCAGTCCCAATCTACAGGAAAGACCCATTGCAAAGCTATCTCGACATCGAAGCGATCGTGGAAGCCGCGAAGAGCGTTAACGCTGATGCAGTGCACCCGGGATATGGATTCCTAGCAGAAAATTCAGCATTTGCCCGTAGGCTGAAAGATGAGGGCATAGTATTCATCGGCCCTTCACCAGAGGTGCTGGAATTACTGGGGGACAAAATACAAGCTCGTTCCACCATGGCTTCCGCTGGATTACCAGTCGCTGGAGGTTCTGACCATCCAGTTGAAAACCCAGATGAAGCCAATCTAATTGCGGCGGGGATTGGTTATCCTGTGATCATAAAAGCGGCAGCTGGGGGCGGCGGCATCGGCATGCAGGTCGTGGTGAGCCCAGATGACCTTGATTCGGCATTCCGTCTATGTTCCAGCAGAGCGAAGTCGGCGTTCGGAGATGGAAGGGTCTTCGTAGAAAAGTACATTCAAAATGCCCAACACATTGAATTTCAGGTTCTGGGTGATGGAACAAATGCGGTCCATTTCGGGGAAAGATTCTGCTCAATCCAGAGAAGGCACCAGAAAATTCTGGAAGAGGGACCATGGCTGGATGAAGATACTCGAAACAGTATGGGACAAAAAGTCGTAGAAGGCGCGAGAACAGTTGGTTATTCTGGACTAGCCACATTTGAGTTTCTCAGAGACTCAGACGGAGAATTTTACTTTTTAGAGGTCAACCCCAGAGTACAGGTAGAACATACTGTGACTGAGCAACTGACTGGATTCGACCTGGTCTCTTTGGGAATAAGGGTAGCATCAGGGGAAAGCATTGGAATATCTCAAGATCAAATACAATTAACAGGCCATGCGATCCAAGCGAGAGTTAACGCCGAGAAACCAACAGATTTCTCTCCTGCACCCGGCAGGTTATGGGAATGCTTACTTCCTTCTGGACCAGGAATAAGAGTAGACTCACACGCTTGCTCCGGTTACTCTATGCCAAGGTGCTTCGACTCACTACTCGCCAAGATCATTTCCCACGGGAGGGACCGCGAGGAGGCCATATCGAGATTGGACGCAGCACTAAGAGAAACAGTCCTTGATGGTGTGGATACTCTGATCCCTCTTCACAGGAAAATTCTACAAGAGCCCAACTTTCTCAAGAAGAACGTGACCATCTCCTATCTTGAAGATCATAATTTTGGGTGAAAGAATGGAGTTAGTTATCGTAGGAAGTGCTGGTTATGATGACATCGAGACACCTCTTGGGAAGGTAAGCGGCCTGCTGGGTGGATCTGCTATTTATTCTGGGCTTTCAGCGGCTTTTCATGCAAGAGACATAGGGCTACAGAGGCTTAGCGTTGGCATTGTTTCAATTGTGGGAGAAGACTTCGATCCCGATTCAGAAAGAAAATTGAGACAATCTGGGTTAGACCTAAGGGGGTTGAAGAGATCAGTGCTTCCTACATTCAGATGGTCTGGAAGGTATGAGGGTTCAATGGATCATGCAGAGACTGTTTCAACCGAGCTGAATTCCCTTTCAGACTTCAATCCTGATTTTCCATCGGGTTGGAAAAACCCTGAAATCGTATTCTGCTCAAGTGCTAGCCCAAAGTCTCAGAACTCAGTTCTGGATGCAAATCAGGAAGCCCTTGTCACTGCCTTGGACACCTTTTCCCTATGGATAGAGGAAGACTTTCATGGCCTCTCCGAGGCATTGAGGAAGGTGGACATTGCAATTTTCAATGAAGATGAAGTCAACCGAATCGGCAGCGACTCAAATTACATGCTCTCTGCTAATAAAATAATGAGCGGAGAGTCATTGGACGGCGGGGGACTAGTTGGTCCGGGACCTGATTGCTTGATCGTGAAGCGAGGGAGTGCAGGTTGCGTGTGCATCCATCGAGATGGAGTAATCACCCTACCAGCATATCCGACCACCAAGATTGTTGATCCAACTGGTTGTGGGGACGTATTCGCAGGTGCTTTCTTGGCTCAATTGGTTCCACTGAGAGGAAGAATTGCTGATATTGAATCAATACGGAGAGCATTAGTCCACGCGACTGTAACTGCCTCTTTTAGTATCGAGTCATTCGGGACTGATGCAATTGCCAACTTGAAAAGAGGCAAATATAGGGCAAGATTGGACAAGTTTAGGAGAATGGTTGGAATTATCTGAGGTGTCTGACCCCAGGTATCCCGGCTTCCTGACCGCCGTAGTCACTCGGCCTCATCTCACTAAACCTCGGAACCTCCAACTCTGAATGATCTCTACTCTGATCGTATGCGAGCCTCCTTTTGTTCACGATCTTATTTAGTGCAACTCGACCAACCGTATCAGAAAATGACCTATTAGATGCCCCTCCTAGCCTGACCTCCGATTGGTGACCTTGATCAGCTCGGAGCCTGAGTCTTTGGGTTGAAAAAAACCTCATTGTGGGAGAAGGGAAAGTTTCTGATTCAGGGGTCCGATTCCCCCTCATTCTTACCTTGGTTTCCTTTTTGGATGGTGCCAAGAGCCTCTCGATTAGCGATTTGCCTCTTGGCCCTCGAAAAACAGGATTGGGTGCTGGAAGATTTCTGCCTCTCCCGACGTCATTCATAACTTGCCTCGCTCGGGCTTGTTTGACTATCCCAGGACGACACTCCTCCCGAACGGCTGCATCTGTTGGATTGGGCAGAGAGAAATCATGGTTTTTGACACCTCGATATTCTTCGTGAGCTCGCTTTATCATCATTGAACTAGTTTGTTCAATTGACTCATTGATTGGGGGTTGGAATCCCCAATTATTCATCACTGAAGGCTCTGTTGAGATTGCCTCTTGGACATATTTTTCGGCGGGGGCTGGATCGTCAAACATGCTCCACTCCAAACCAGCATCCTCTTGATCAGAGAATCCGAAGCTGGCATCAAAAGGAAGCTTTTCCTCAATCTCAGGCTCTTCGAATACCGATGAGAAAACACCTCCCTTTGGCTCTAACTCGGGTTCCGTTGGCGCATGGCGTATGATCGGGTGGTACTGCGGGTCGGCTACTTGGGAGAGGCCCTGACTATGCGCAGTTGTAGGATCAGTGACGTTTTCTGGTAGCAAATTCTGAGTTGCAATCTTGTTCTCTTCAACCCTCATCCACGATCTTTTTATCTCTATCCTGGCGTCATTGACTGAATGTCCGTGCATTACCCTGTTTAACATCTGATAGAGGTATAGCAATTCGCTTTGGGTCCCAGAAATTAGGTGCCTGGTCCCGCTATTGTGATCAATTGCCAATATCGGCAATCTGTACCCAACATACACCATGACACAAAAAATGCCCGAAAAACCCGCTAGATAGGAATATGGCTCAACCAACACTCTGAACGATGAAATTATCAATGCGAGACCTATGACTATCCATGTTCTCGAAAATTTCTGTATGTCGGTTTGCCTCAGACTATCAATTGAACCGAGCTCAATGGCAGTTCCCATGCCTCTGGCATCCTCAAAACGAAGGCTTCGCTGGTCTAGAACTGCCCTAAAGTGTCTTGACAGCCCGACCAGAGAGAGTCCGTCGAACCATTCCGACTCACTCCCCTCCGCTCGAGCCCGTGGCCCGGCTGAGTACATCCCATTACGTCATATGTCCCATTACGATTTATACTCTTAGGCTAAAACAGCCATGTAAGACCAAAACAAACCACATATTTGGTTAGACCATTTGTATGTTAGAAACTGGCCCAATGATTCTCATCGGGCCGGCATCGAGCTGAACCAACAAAGGAGGTTTGTCAAATGTGGTTCTCAAATCGATCGGCCGATCCCAGTTCACAACCATGGTATGTTCCTCGATAGACTCTATCCTACCTACAAAAAACTGGAGATCGAAGGACATGTGTATGACATCACCCGCTTGAGGGGCCTTATTTTGAAAAACAGAAATCGCTACTTTCAAGCGACTTTTCTCTGACCGGGTGAGTAGATTTGATCCCTCAGATATGATTTGACTTCCTTTGTCCAGTGAGTCGTCACTAACCCCCCTGAGTGCAACACCGACCCTGTCCCCTGTCAAGGCCCTGTCCACATCATCATCCATCACCTGTAGCGATCTTACAATCCCGTTGGCCTTCTTTGGGTATATTTTCACATTTTCATGTCTTTCTAAAATACCTGACCTCACATATCCTATCCCGACTAAACCTATCCCCTTAACCACGAAATGCTGATCTATGGATACCAATAACTCACCCACGCTATTCTGACTTTTCACGTGGCCTAATAGGGCTGTTCGGTACTCATTCAGATCAGGCATCTGGTGATGCACATTCCATGACCTCAATCCTGCTTGATCCTTGACCAGATTTACTTTATCCGGATCAATCCAAGCCCCATCCTTCGGGTTGATGATAAGGTCCCCGTGTTCGATGCCCGATGAAGAAAATGCGACCATCGATTCTCCTAGCGCCGCGTCGATGGAGTTGACTTCGATAATCCCATAATCAGCGACATTCAAAGCAGAAAGCAGGGGTCGGATTCGTTCAGGAAAGTTGAGGGGGCGAACAAGGGAAAGTATCCTGCGATCCGGTCCGGCACCCTCCTTGAAAACATAAGACTCCACATCTCTTGAGTCAGTATGTTTGCCTATCGATCGACATAACTCCTGACTCCCTAGAATCGCAATGTTCAGAACTGGCATTGAATACAACCTACCTAGATTTCACAAGACTTACGCCTATCTGTCATCCATTCTCATACCTTCTCTAGCCTTTTTTGCAAGAGAGTACAACCTCTGCTCCTCATCACCTTCCGGATCAAATTGGGGGACTTTGGTGGGCTTCATAGAATCATCTACGGCGACCATGAAGAAGAAGCCGGAGCAAATTTCCTCCGGAGTCCAATTCTTCCGAGATAGTCTACAAGAAGTCACATGAACCCCTATGGTTCTTGGGGATGTCCAGACGACGCGGGCAATCGTCCTAATCACATCACCCTGGTATGCCGGTCTCTTAAACTTCAACGCATCAACCGAGATCGTCACAACGTCCTCGCTGCAGAATTTACTGGCTGCCATACCAGCCGCTGTATCCATTATCGACATCAATCGACCCCCAAAAAGTGTGTCCAGTGCGTTGGTGTCCCCGGGGAATACTTCGTTGAGTTGAACTATCGGGGCCTTCCTTTCGCGATCGTCCATGTTAATGACCCAATGGTCCCAGCCACTTCAATCCACCCCGCACATCAGCCAATTGTAGACGTTTCAACCGCTTGATTGATGTCTTCATGTCGAATCAGAGGGTTGTGAGCGCATCGACACTGGTCTGGACGCCGGTCGAAATTTATGATCCGGATGGAGGAAAGTACATACTATGGCCACACCTTCCTTGTGTGGAGTCCCCCGTAGAACTCAGGCCTAAATTAGATCCCAGAAATTTGGCTTTCCTTGCATCCTCTGAGGATTTATGGCGATGGAAAGAGGAAGAAATAGAGAATGAGGCTAATCCAGGGGCCCACGTCGCTGCCGCATCTGCATCTGGAACAACCCTTGGGAGATATCTTTCCGACCTATTGGGGTTGGGATTGCATGATGTTCGAATACCGGATCCCGAGCCTATGCGCCTCCTAAACGATCATGGTGGCGCCAAAATCTTCCCCTTAGAACCCTCAAGCGACGATCTTGGCTGGGCAGATTTGATGGTAAGACATGCCGAGCAAGCTTCGAAAGCTTCGACTTTCCTAGGCCTAATCTCCACAGGCAGAAGATGGAGGAAGTTGAGGACATCATCAATATCAAGACTCGATCATCATGATGCCATAGATCCCGAAGTTGGGGCTGCCGCAGCCTCAGCTGCCGCTTGGTGGGCTGAGGAACAACGCTCTTGGACGAAAGAACTCACACAAGAAAGAGATCTCAGGATAGCATCCAGGCTGCGCGGTGCCATGAGGTCTGTGAGGGAAGGAGAGTCCGATTCTGAGATTCTAGTACCCATTCACCAAGCTAGACTTAACGAAATCGCGGAGGCACTATCTACGTGGCCTGAGTGTGAAGATTGTAAGGAGGAGGGCGCTTGACTGACATCGGGGACAGACTTGAGATCGAGATGGAAGATCAGAACTTCAGGTTCCATGCCAAAGAACCTCCAACCCAGGAGGCTGCCATGACCCTACTGGGTGCAAAAAGAATCGGAGACAATGTCATTATCGAGCGCTCCAAGCCGACCGCTACCCTCGTTTTCGAGCAAACAGGCAGCATACTTGTACATGGTCTGGCCAGAGCGGAGGTCGCTAAATTGGCCGTACGCGAATCCCTACTCCAACTGGGTCTACCTGAAGAGGGACTATCCATGGAGTCTGGCTCAGTTCTTGCAAGATTTACAAGTGGGCGGGCCGTCATATCCAGTGTTGCAACCACCAGACTCTCAGAGGCCTCAATCAACGAAGATATCGGGGCTGTGGAGATAGCCGCCACAAGGTTTGGGGGCGTCATCCTGATCTTCCCGAGTGGAAAGGGACTCGCCATAGGCATGAGATCCAGAAGAATTGCAGAGCTGGCAATTGAGACCTATTTAGAGATCCTGGAGCAAGAGGGAGCCCTTGCGTGAGAATCATGATGAATGGATGGAATTGGGACGGCCCTATCTTGGATCATCACATGCATTTGGACAACATGGGCATGGGCGTTGAGGCTGCAAGGACCTTCAAATCTGCGGGCGGGACATCACTCATCCTTGTCCATAAGCCGAATTTCGATTCATTGCCGGAAAACAAGGATGACTACCGGGCAGCATATTCGAAAACACTTGATATGGCTGAGAGTGTGAGGAAAAAAACTGGAATCAACGTCGGAGTCATTTTGGGCCCACACCCCGTTTCATGGGAACGTCAGATCGATAAAATCGGTTTAGATAGGTCCAATGAGTTGCATCTAGAGGCAGTCTCACTAGCACTTGAATTTACTCAGGAGAGACAGGCCATTGGGATTGGGGAGGTTGGAAGGCCACATTACGTAATATCCGAGGAGAGGTGGAACCATGCCAATGAGCTATTGGTAGAAGTTCTGAAAATGGCGAAAGAGGACGGGTCCGCGGTTCAATTGCACGTTGAGGAGAACTCCTCAGAAACCTACAGGACGATAGATGAGATCAGGAGACAAGCCGGTCTCGGTAGAGACAAAACTGTAAGGCATTATGCGAAAGCAAACCTTTCTGAAAAATTCAGACATGGAATTTCATGTACGGTGAATGTGGGAAAAGGATCAATCTGCGATATCCTGGATACATGGCAGAAGGGCAATGCGCCGTGGGGCATGGAAACTGATTACCTAGATGACCCAAAGCGGCCAGGAGCGGTACTAGGACCCAAAACAATTCCAAAAAGAACCATTGAACTCTGCGAAGAGTGGAAGAAGCGAGGAAAAAGAGAGGCAGAATTAGACGAACTTCTCCACAGAGTCAATCTTGATTGGGTTGAGAGGACTTATGGATGGGTTCCATCTTGAAACAGCCTCATTAGACTGATCCTCGGCATGAAGGCAAGTATGCCACCGATGATGAAAAGGACGAGAAAAGACAGCCCAACGAACCAATCAGGACTATTGATCGTTATGTCCATGGCCTCCACAGCCAGAAGAAAAAGAGGTGCATTCACAGGTAGGAAAACGACCAACATCCCGATGCCGATCCTGCGTCTCCAATACATCTGTCTCATACTTCCGAGGACCAATAGGTGCATAACGAAGACGGGTATATGTGACCGAATCGATTTAGAGTCCAAGTAGTGTCCCACGGGCATAGCGCCTGTAGTGAAGTCTGGTTATCACCTGAGGTTTCCAACCTCATATCCTGGGTTCGAATCCCGGCGGGCGCACCAATTGGTTCAGTACTGAAGACTACATACTCCAAGTGTTCCGCAGGGGGTATGTCCACAGATGGTCAGGGTGAAGGAGAGTCATCCGGAGATCCCAGAAAAGGGATCAGTAGGGACAGCTCAGACCTCATAGACGAAAGTCAAGTCGTGGGAAAGAAGATATGGCGGATTTTTCCTTATGTCTTGAGGTACAAGAAACTGGCCTTCGGCGGGGTAGTTGCCAATGCCGGAGCTAGAGCATCGGACCTTCTTCCTTTCCTCACGATAGGATGGGCGGCCGATTTCTACGCAACTCAAACTTTCAATCCAGCCTGGTTAGAAAGCTACATCGGAAACTCACCATATCTTGGTTTTGGAGTTATTATCTTCCTCTGCTTCCTCCTCCTCGCCATTTTTCAAGGCACCAGCAACTACCTCTGGCAGGCCACTTCGTACAACGCGCAGCATGACATCAGGATGGACGCAGCCAGATCCCTCATCGACATGGAAGCCTCATATTTTGAAGACAGACAGACAGGCAATTTGATGTCAGTGCTCTCCGCTGATATCTCCCTTCTTGAAGACGTGATTTCGGATTCAAGCACAAGCATAGTCAGGATAATCATAACCTTCACGATGGCTGCAATACTTCTTTCACTCATGTCTGTGAAGCTGACGCTTATGTTATTCAGTCCTCTAATCCTGATTATCCCGATGGTGGTGTGGTTCGCCACCAGAGTTCAGAGAAGATACAGAAAACAACGAGAGAGCACCGGCAGCATCGTATCAATCCTTGAGAATGTCCTTGGAGGCATAACAGTCATGCAAGCATACAATGCCCAAGATTTCGAAAAACTCCGGGTGGACAGCGAGTCTGAGAGGTATAGGGACCAAGCCATATCTGCATCTCTGATCAGGAATCGCTTCATACCTGGGATTTACATCGTCGCCGGATTGGCTTTTGGTCTCATTGTGACTGCTGGTGGATGGGTTCTGGAATCAGGTGAAATCTCAATCGGCGAATATGTGACATTCCTGTTGATAAGTACTCGAATGACGTTCCCCCTGTTTATTCTCGGAGCCCTCCTAAACCAGATACAAAGAGGTGAAGCCGCAGCCAAGAGAGTGTTCGCAATCGTGGATCTTGAACCCTCGATCGTCGACAACGAGGATGCCGTGCCTCTAGATTCGGACATCGAGTCGCTGGCATTCGAGGATGTGACCTTCCAATACCCCTCGTCTGAGGGCAATGTTCTCAATGGGATCTCGTTCAAGGTCACACCAGGGGAATTCGTGGGGATAATGGGCCACACAGGGGCAGGAAAAAGCACGATCCTGAAATTAATCGAGCGTTTCTATGAACCTCAATCAGGGAGGATCCTGATAAACGGCATAGATATCAACAATCTCAAAATCGATTCTATCAGGGGCCGCATCGGGTTCGTATCTCAGGACCCATTCTTGTTTTTCGGAACAATAAGGGACAATATCGCATATGCGAGGGACGCCACTGAAGAGGAGATAGATGCCGCTCTAATCGAAGCGGGAGCCAGGGAATTCGTAATGAACCTACCAGAGGGAATAGACACCGAAGTGGGAGACAGGGGAGTAAAACTGTCAGGGGGGCAGAAGGCAAGAATAAGCCTAGCTCGAGCCCTATTGACCAAACCGGATTTACTAGTCTTGGATGAAGCAAGTGCAGCCTTGGACGCAGAGACAGAACAGAGGATACAGTCCTCGTTATTCTCCTCGGTTGACTCAAAAAGAATGACTGTAGCGGTGGCCCACAGGCTCGCAACCATCAGGAACGCAGATGAGATTCTCGCAATGGTAGACGGAGTTATCGTGGAGAGGGGCCTGCACGAAGAACTGGTGGCGGCTGACAACGTCTATGCTTCGCAATGGAGAATTCAGACCGGCGAATTGGACTCCGAGGCAGCATAGACATGGCAGAGATAGAGTGGGTAAGTATACCCCCTGGGGCTGTGGAGATGGGTTCTGACAATCGATCTGTGTTATTTGGCAATCTTGGTCCACGACATATATTCACTATCAGCAGCCCATTTGAAATTAGCAAATACCCAGTCGAGTCAGACCTAGCCCTAGAGGTTCTAGCACAGGATGAAGCACATGTCGCCTCAGAATCAGAATGGGAACGCGCGATGTCAATTAGAGCAATCACTGGTGAAATTGGTACAATAGAGGTACTTGCCGACTCTGCGACGAATTACTGGGGAAAACATTGTGATGGAAGGCCATTCATACAAGAAAATGCGATAAGGACAAGAAGAGTAAGATTGTGGAAGAAAGGGGGAACTAGGAAATCGACGAGGCCTATAGAGTCAATCCAAGATTATCCAAGAAGACTCGTCAAGAGAACTTCGGATTACGATGATAACGTACTTTCACTTCCAGCTAGGGCAGACAATCGGAGGATTGTGTTAGAAGAAATTGTAATCTGCACCTTGATTGGAATAATACCATCGTTTGTATGGGCTTATTTCAATGCCTCACAGGGCTACATCGGAGAGGGTTGGCTCAATCTTATTCTTGGAGGTGTTTTCATGGGGCTGTTTACTGGGATATTTTGGCGCCCTCGCACACCAACCTATCTGGAGAATGACGGGATGTGGAATCTGGAGTGAACTTGCTAATCGTTAGTGACCCGAGGCGCCAGCAGGAAGGTCCACTTCGCGCCACCCCCATTGCTCACCCAGTCGACTTTCAGCGGATAAGAAGCTTTGAATTGGATATCCAAGGTCTCGGTCGCACCGGGATTTATTTTTCTCGCAAGTTCATTGGGGAACCTAATTGAGTATGTTGAGGTCGAAGGCTGCTTCACTGAAAGTTCACCAAGTTCACCGGCTTCAAATTTAGTCTCGACGGACTCTCCTGTTGGTTCACCCGATCGAACAGCAAAGTGACTGGCATCTACTGACAAGTCCACCAAATCACCTCCTAGTTTGGCCGCCTTGAAAGATCTGGCGAATTTTTCAGTCGAGATGACTACCTTCATACCCTCAAAGTCCAAGCTTGGCAACTTGACCTCCTCGATCATTGACACATCCAGCCCCCTTATCGTACGTCGAACCTCACTGACATGAACAACCATGGAGCTCGTAGCTTGATCGTAATCAAGTTCAATCAGGTCATTAGGACCAGCAAGTGCGAGAACCTCCCCCAGTTTCCTGAGATCTATCCCTATTTCCATTGGTTCTACTTCGTAAGTCTCGAAACATTCGTCTGCTACCATCATTTCCAACATTGCGACATGACTTACATCCACTGATGAGCAAGCGAGACCCTTTTCACCCCAACGAAACTTTGCTTCCTCATTGTCTAATATGGAGAGTAGGTCCACGATTTCCCTCATTACTTGTTGCTTTGCAGTCACCCTTAGCATGGTACCATTCTCGTGTTGTTCCAACCCCGGAGGTTATTCATCATTCGGTGAGATTAGGCCAACTATTGGTATTCCCTAAAGCGGTGGCCACAGGCTTCACAGGTGCATATTTTCGTTTCAGGCTCATCGCTTGACCTCGTTTGTTGCAACTCAACGAAAATCCTGTCTCCGTCGCACTTTGGACACCTGTAATCTCCGACTCTGAGGGTGCCCCTCGCTATATCCGGGGCTTGTACCTCTGTGAGATGCTTCAGATCGGTAGACTTCGTTGAGGACTTTGTGTTGACGATATCGATCTCTTGGCCATCTGATCCTATGACGGTTGCGCTGGCACCGTCTTTGCCGCCGACTGGGCCCTCATATCCACACTTGTAATTTGTACATCTGATATTGCCACCTGGATCTACGAAGCCCAATGTACCACATTCCGGACAGAACATCACGTCACCTTGACGTTCTCCCTCATTGACATGAGGTTTTCAATCCTCCCATTCTAAGGTAAATCGCCATATGCGTTTTTTCACAGTATCTCTAGGATGGATTTACCCATACTGTTCAAGACAAGCCACATACTGGCTACGACATGCGCGTCATCTATGACTGGAGGCTGTCCAGAGTTATCGACGCCGATTCGAACATCGTCGACGAGCTCATATGGATATCATCAAGATCAAGCAAGTCGGTCGCCAGCCGATTGGAGGACTTACAGAAAGGTCGTCTAAGTCCAGAGGCCAGAATCCTATGTTCAAGGTTCTCTGATGCCATTCCGGACGCAGTCGGACACCTTACTCATGCCGAATGGCCTGATTTGACAACGGAGGAACAACAACTCCTAGAATCAGCGGCTAACATACTGGCAAAGAGGGGCGTAGCGGAGGCTGCAGGAAGTATCGATCGAAGATTGGATATGTTGGTCTCTTCACAGTCTGAATTACGGTCAGCATGGACCACACTAGAGGCTAGGTGCATCGAATGGGTGGGACTGCTCCTCCCCTCCTTGGATTTAGACAAGGATAGAGAGAGAATCCCTTGGGCCGTCTCAGATTCAACGGATCTGAGAGAGGCTTCAGATCGGTTGGGCACAAACCCTCCTCCCCACTCACCTTCAGAAGTCGAATGGAAAGCCATCCAAGACATCGGACAGAGATGTCTGGATATAGCGAACAGCCTGACTTCCAGCGAGGAAGCGATCCGCACCATAGCCAGTGAATATTTACCGAGCCTTTCAAAGCTCGTGGGCCCGCTAGGGGCTGCAAAGTTATGCGTCCTTGCAGGTGGAAGAGAGAGGCTTGCGAGAATGCCATCAGGGTCGATACAGGTTCTTGGTGCACATGCAGCCATGGCCGCCCACCGTCGGGGGGCGCCCCCCCCAAAACACGGGTCTGTCATCTTCTCGATGCCACAGGTTAGCAGATCTCCTCGATGGGTGAGAGGGAAAATAGCGAGATTTCTGGCAGGGAAGGCAAGTATAGCATCTAGATTGGATCATTTTGATGGAGATCCATGGACAGAATCAGAAATAGCAGAAATACACCGGTTGTCAGAGGGAATAAAACAGAAATTCCCATCCCCTCCTAAGAGGAAATAGGGTGACAGAAATGCCCCGTCATGTTTCACTGGGATGGGGAGTGAGAAAAGAGAAAGGTGGTCTGTGGACCAGAAATGCCGTTCGGGGGAAATCAGTAAGGGGTGAGCGTAGAAAGAGAGACGGCAGAATTGAGTGGAGGAAATGGGATGGCCGCCGATCGAAAGTCGCGGCCATGCTCATGAGGTCCAAGGTGGATCCCTCGACCCTCATTCCAAATCCAGGATCCTTGGTTGTATATTTGGGTGCTTCCAGTGGATCTACTGTGAGTCATTTGCACGATCACGTATGTGGTGCAGGCAATCATCATGGAGGCAAAATTCTTGCAGTGGATATCTCTTCAAGAATGATGCGAGATCTATTGACTCTATGCCATGCAAGACCAGGCATTGTTCCGATACTGGGAGACGCCAGATACCCCCTCAATCTAGCACCCTATCTCCCCAGGATGGCGGATTGGTTATTTCAAGATCTTAGCATGCCTGATCAGGCGAAGTCTTTCATCAACTCGACAAGCTATCTACTGGGAAAAGGAGGCCTTGGAATCATCTCGATCAAAGCCGCCAGTGAGAGGTGGTCAACCGGGGGAGACGAGCAACATTTCGATGAGTCTGAATCCATCATTAATTCAGCAGACCATCTAGAAATAATCGAAAGGATCGATCTGAGGGGGTTGGAAGAACAGCACATCGTAATTGTCGCTCGAAAAGTATGACCCACAGGCTCTTCAAACTGGTTGACAGCCCGAGTCCATGCCCGAGCTACCCGAGGTGGAGACAGTCCGACGTGGTCTGGAAGAATCCCTGCTCGGGCAAAGAATCTCGAGATTAATCACAAAAAGGAAGGACCTGAGATTCCCCATTCCAACTGACATCCAGTCCAAGACAGAAAAAAAGGCTATAATTTCCATCAGGAGAAAGGCCAAATTCCTACTGATTGAACTCGATGATGGCACCATTATTCTCAGTCATCTTGGCATGTCTGGCAGGTGGACGATAATTTCTGAGGACTTGAAATCTACTCCTGGAAGATTCGCACACGGGGGGATGATAGGGACCGGCGAAGGCCCTCACGACTGGGTCATATTAGAATTTGAGAATGGCACTGAGGCAGTCTACTCAGATCCCCGCAGATTCGGTTTCATTGATGTCATAGACCCAGGTAATGAGAGGTTTCATCCCATGCTGGAAAAGCTCGGACCTGATCCTCTGCCGAATATGCTAACCCCAGACATACTGAACAAATCTTTCGTGGGAAGGAAGGCGCCTCTGAAGGCATCACTCCTGAATCAAGGCATCATCGCAGGACTCGGTAACATATACGTGTGTGAAGCTTTGAGCAGGGCTAGACTTTCTCCGCGCAGACGCTCAGGAACCATCGCCTCCGAACGAGGCCCAACCAACAGGCTACATAGGCTAGTGAGCTCTATCCACGATGTCATCTCTGAGGCAATCGACGTCGGAGGCTCCACTTTGAATGATTACAGGGGCGTCCACGGTGAAGAAGCCTTGGGCTACTTCCCATTGTCATTCCAAGTGTACGGGAGAGAGGGAGAGCCATGTCTGAATGAGGGTTGCAGCGGGACTGTCCAAAGATACGTTCAATCGGGCAGGTCTACATACTCATGTCCGGCTTGTCAACGCTGACTATCTCATCATTAGGCTGGCTTTGACTATGATCAACTGAATTCGAATAGGTAAGATGCGTGCAAACATGGGGATGAGCCAGTTGATGATACCCGGAATCACCTCTCTACGACCCTTCATCATAGCTTGAACAGCCTTCTTCGCAACACTTCTCGCGGGAAGTGAACTCCAAATTTCGACCCCGGTCAACTTCATCCCAGAGGTTGATTGAAATCCAGTTTCAACGTATCCTGGACACAATGCAGTGACTGTGACTCCACTCCCCTTCAATTCTGCACTCATGGCACGAGATAGTGAGAGAACATACGCTTTGCTGGCACAATAAACAGCCAACCCTGGCCCAGGTTGGAATGCTGCGATAGAGGCGACGTTCAGAATCTTGCCCTTCCCCTTCATGCGCATGTTGGTTGAATGATGGTGCCCTAGCTTGGTCAAGGCTCGTATGTTCACATCGACGATCCCAAGCAGTTTATCGGGATCTTGATCAGCAATCCTACCATACAATCCGTATCCGGCATTGTTGACCAGTATATCCAAATCACCTGCCTCCTCTATCAAAAAATCCACTCCTGATTCAGTGGACAGGTCGGCTATGACTACCTTAACATCAACTATTCCAATCAGCTCTTTTTCCAAGTCTCTCAGAGGCTCCTCTCGCCTCCCTGTGATTATCAGACTATCTACCATGGGTGCCAATGTGCGTGCTATCTCTAGTCCGATCCCGCTAGATGCTCCAGTGACGAGTGCGGAAGACATGGCATATCAACAAAATCTAGGGCCCTACATATTTCTTCTGAATTGGCCACCGATCTCGAACAGAGCCTCTGTGACTTGGCCAACAGTACAATACTCAACGATATCCATCATCACTTCGAAGAGGTTCCCTCCTTCTCTTGCTGTGTTCTTCAGGCGCTCGATTCCCATCTCGGCCTCGTTGGCATATCGTGCCCTGAATTCCTCGTTTCTAAGAATTACCATTTTCTTCTCATCGCTATCGGATCGTGTGACATCAAGCTTGAAAGAGTCAGCCTCATCGGCTGAAAGGTTCTTGGAATCAGGGTCTTGGAATGTGTTGACTCCAACGATTGGGATGTCGCCTGTATGCTTTCTGTGTTCGTATACCATCGACTCATCTTGAATTCGATTCCTCTGATAATTAACCTCCAGAGACCCCAAGACCCCTCCTCTTCGATTCATTTCTTCAAAAATTTTCAGTATCTGGGCCTCGACATTCTCAGTTAGCCATGTGGTTATGTGTGACCCTTGCAGCGGATTCTCATTTTGCAGCAATCCATACTCCTTTGATAGGATGAGTTGGATTGCAACTGCATCTCTGACAGTCCCCTCCGTGGGCGTCCCGAATGCCTCATCCCGGCTATTGGTATGGAGGGAGTTTGCGTTATCCGCCAATGCATATAGAGCTTGAAGGGTAGTTCGGTAGTCGTTCCATGTGTACTCTTGAGCATGCAGTGACCTTCCTGAGGACTGGATGTGATACTTGAGTTTCTGACCTCTTTCACCTACGTTGTACATCTCGCGCATTGCTATAGACCATATACGTCTCGCGACCCTGCCAATTACGACATACTCTGGGTCCATGCCATTTGAGAAGAACCAAGAGAAATTTCGTAGGAACTGATCTGGGTCAAGACCTCTTGCCTTGAATAATTCGACGTATGTAAGACCATTAGCCAGCGTGAGGGCGGCCTGTGTAATTGGATTGGCTCCGGCCTCTGCAATGTGATAACCAGATATGCTAACGAAGTAATGATTCCTTATGCCATTGTTGACATAGAATTCAGCAACATCACCCATCATTCGGAGAGATGTGTCTAGGTTGAATACGAGGGTGTTCTGGCCCATCGCCTCTTTGAGTTGGTCTGCCTGTACGGTACCTCTTACGTTCGAGAGGGTGAAAGCCTTGATTTCCTCAACCTCGGTCGCATTCGGTTCTCTTCCGTTTTCCTTTGTAAAAATCCTGATTTGTTGCCGTTGAGCGACACGGAAGAAGGCTGCCAGATGCCACCAATAGTTCCCATTTATCGTCATCGAGACACTAGTCTCAGGAGCACAGAGATTGAATCCATCAAACAATCTTTCCATCTCATCAATGGTGCTTATTGAGACTCCGGATTCACAGACTTTCCCGAATATGTCTAGTTGGGTGGCAGGGTCATGACCATACAGGCTGGGTGAATCAAAGGCAACAGAGAGCCTATTGAAGGGTTGATCGTTGGCCAAGAAATGGTATCTCTCATTGGTCCTTTCCGCAGAACCCTCGCCAGCAAACATTCGAACTGGAAGCTCGTCCTCGCGTTTGAAAGGAAAAACACCTGCAGTGTATGGAAAGGCACCGGGCAGGTTTTCTGACCGAATCCACCTGACGCGATCCCCCCAATCCGACGTTGTGGGAAGTGCAACTCTTGGGAGATCCAATCCCGATAGCGTCTTCTTGGTGGTGTTGACCTCTATCTTGTTCCCTCTGACGAGGTAATCCGTCTTTCCAGAAGAGTAATCCTCGGAGATTTGGTCCAACAGGCTTAGACTATCGATGACTTCCCGGCCCAATTCTGCCCTGAGTCTGTCAGCCTCCTCCTGCAGATCCAAAGACGCCTCCGTTTTACCAGAATCCCTCATCCTTGAAGCGGAGTTCTCTAGGTCTTGAATTAAGCTTGCAAGAATCGCCTGAGCCTCAGTTTTTTCGTGATAATCTCTGATGCATTTTGATACCTCGGATAAATAACCGTGGCGAGATGGGGGCAACGGCTGGGACCGCTCAGGTAGCCCATCATCGGACATTCGAGCTTTTGATGCAATGAATTGCGTTGAGAATCTCTCGTTGATCAGGGTAGAAACCTTTTCCCAGAGCCTGTCCACCCCCGCATCCGCAAATCGACTAGCCACTGTCGGGATCACGGGTAGATCCGAATCATCATGATCCCACAATTCTCGATTTCTTCGGACTTGTTTTCTTATTTCCAACAAGGCGTCTTCTGCCCCTGGTCGGTCAAACTTGTTCAGCACAACGACGTCAGCGAAATCCAGTGCTGCTAGCTTCTCCAGTTGGCTTGGAGCCCCGTATTCCCTAGTGGTCACATACAGTGAAACGTCCGATATGTCTGTGATGGCATCGTCACCCTGTCCGATGCCACTAGTCTCGACGATTAGTAGGTCAAAGCCAACTGATCTGCAGACCTCGATGGACCTACCTATGGCGTTCGAGAGCTCCCTGCCGCTATCCCTGCTGGCAAACGACCTCATGAAAGTCCCATCCTTTCTCAGTGAGTTCATCCGTATTCTATCACCAAGTAGAGCTCCACCCGTCCTTTTCCTCGTGGGGTCTGTCGCTAAGAGCGCTATTTTGGTGTCGGGATTGTCCCTCATTATTCTGAGTACCAACTCATCCGTGAGGCTCGATTTGCCAGCCCCCCCGGTTCCGGTGAGTCCGATAACAGGGCAGACAGCTTTCTCCTCACCAGTGGCACCATGGAGGTTCGATCCATGGTTTTCGGCATAAGTCAGCAGTCTGGATACCCCTCCTTGGTCATCGCAGGTAATATGTTCTAGGTTTCTAAACCTCGATTCTGAGTTTAGATCAAGATCAGAGACGAGGTCGATCGCGTCTTGGACCATGCCGGTCAGACCCAACTCTCTGCCGTCGTCCGGTGAGTAAATTCTCGCGATCCCTGAGTCTCGAAGGTGCCTTATCTCAGATGGGAGTATTGTGCCGCCACCCCCGCCGACTAGAACGACATGACCAAAGCCAGCAGCATTGAGAAGGTTCTTGGTGTGTGTGAACATTTCCACCGCACCTCCTTGGTAGGAGGTGATTGCAATGAGATGCGCGTCTTCTTGTATGGCAGCCTTGGCTACGTCCTCAGCACTTCTATCATGGCCAAGGTGAATCACTTCACAGCCCATTGATTGAAAGATTCTCCTGAATATTCCAATGGCAGCATCATGGCCGTCGAAAATGGCAGCCGCAGTGATCACCCTGATAGGCACGTCCCTACCATTTTTTTTCACAGCTCCTCTTGTTGAGCCCGCACTCGCCACACCAATCCGATGATGCTCCCAGCAATGACCTCATCGGATGATTGACTGATTTCTCTCTCATAGTGTACCGGTTACCAGCAGACCGGCAAAGACGAACATCAAAACACCCATTGCACCATCGACAATGTGGGCTTTTCTGCGTAGAGTGTTGATCTTGTCTCCCTTTGAGAGAAATGAAGCGACTGAGACATACCAGGTCCCATCAATGACCATACCCAGAACCCCCATTCCGATGAGGGTACTGAGTACAACATCAGCCTCTATGAATGGGGAATACAAGGCCAACATCCAAGCCAGTATCTTCGGATTGAAGATGGCAATGAAGAACCCCTGTAGAAAACCAGTAACTCCGTTGGACTCAATCTCTACAGGCCCATCAATGTCCTTGGTCCCGCTTAATGCATGACTGAGGAATGTAATTCCCAACCACAGTAAAATCAGGGTTCCTCCCCACTTGAGCAATACCTCCACTCCTGAGTGAACAGACAGTGCAGTGGCAAGCCCCAAGGCGGCAGTAAAAGCGTATATCCCAAATCCAATTCCATGTCCAACTCCTGTGGCTATGCCTTGCTTGCGCCCACCTGAAATGGTGTTTCTGAGTACGACTGCGAGGGAAGGGCCCGGACTCATTGCCCCTAGGGTGAAAACCATGGCCAAGGCTAGCCAAGCCTCTGGACTCAATCAAACCACACCTTCACTCAAGAGTACATTTTCTCTATTTCGTCAGCCCAGTTTTCACGAATCTGCTTTCGGCGAATCTTCAGCGTTGGGGTCAACTCACCATAGTCGACGGAGAAGTCTCTTGGAAGAATTGTGAACTTCCGAACTTGCTCTGGAGGTGCGAACTGATTGTTCAGTTCTTTCACCTTGGCGTCTATCATCTCATATAGCTTCTCAACTTCCTTTTCAACGCTGGATCCCTTGCCCTCGAGCTCCGCAATCTGCTTTGCTGGATCCTTGGGGACCTTCTGCGCATCCACCCCGTGGTGGTCTCGCAACACGGCTCCGATATCCAGGGTCAACAACGCAGAGCAGAATTTCCTCTGGTCTCCGACCAGGAAGCACTGCGATACCTCTGGTATTGATTTCATTGTCTCCTCGATTACAAGAGGAGCTATGTTTTTCCCACCGGAGTTGACGTAGATCTCCTTCTTTCGGCCTGTGATGTACACGAAACCATCCTCATCGATCTTGCCGATGTCTCCCGACATCAGCCACCCATCTTCCGTCATCGTTTCGGCCGTCGCCTTCTCATTTTGGAAATAGCCCTTCATGATGTGGCGACCTCGGAAAAGGATCTCACCATCATCTGCCAATTTCAACTCGGTTCCCCCAAAGGCCTTTCCAACACTCCCAATCTTGTTTGCACTGCCATGTCCAAGTGTCGCACCCGCAGTGGTCTCTGTCATACCATAGCCCTCGTAAACTGGAATTCCGAATTTGTGGAAGAATCTGAGTATGTCTGGGTTGATTGGGGCTGCGCCAGTAACTGCGAACCTCACATTGCTCATGCCGACAGCCTCCCTGGCCTTACCCTTCAATAAGCCTCCAATCAGTGGTAGGCCGCTGAGGGTTTTCAGCAAACCGGAACCAAATTTGGAATAGAGGCTGGAGTATATTTTCTCGTAGATCCTAGGCACGCCGATGAATAGGTGTGGCTGCACCTTTTTTGCGTAGTCCACAACATGGAGAGCATTGTCTACAACATGCATGTGAATGGCTGATCTGCACCATAAGTGATTGTCAACCAATTGACCGAAGACGTGAGCCAAAGGCAGCCAGGAAACGTAGTTCTCACCTTGGTTGAGGGTAATTATCCGGTCAACCTCAGAGAGCTCAGCATCCCAGTTGTCATGAGTGAGCATGACTCCCTTCGGGTTTCCAGTTGTTCCAGAGGTGTAGATCAGCGCCGCGAGGTCGTCCGGCTCAATGCCGTCGATTCTGGAGTGAACTTCAGAATCCTTAACGTCCTTGCCCATTTCTAGGAAATCAGTCCAAGAGATCGCCATTTCATGGTCTATCGGCTCAACTCCATCCAAAATCACCACACACTCAACATCTGGGAGGTTCTTGAGTATCTTGGCGAATCTTCGACTCGGGGTCTTTTCAGGGTCCCCTCCCGATTGGGGATTGTCGCCAATGATCACGACCTTTGAGCCTGAGTCTCCGATGACCCACTCAACCTCCTCAGGAGAACAGGTGTGATAGACTCCAACACCTACGCCATTCGTCATCTGAGTGGCGCCATAACATGAGTACCACTCGGGGCGGTTGTAAGCATAGATGCTCATACGGTCTCCTTTCTCAAAGCCCATTGAGATAAGCGATTTCGAAACCGAAACTACCTCATCTGAGAACTGCTTCCATGTTTTCGTGTCCCATTCCCAACTTCCATCAGGGGCCTTTCCTGCCTTTACAGAGAGGGCTGGTTCATTGGCGTACAATTCGGCGTTCCTGAGCAAGTTCCGGGGCGTCAGTGTGATGGTCATCACCCGGTGTAGTATGCTACACCGTATAACCATATTCCGGAATCACTCTGGAAGGACGGACTTGAAATTGGCCCTCCAATCTGCCCCTCCGTTCCTATTTGCCAGCGGGGAAGCAGGTGAAGGATGCCAACAGGAAGATATTCTCACATCGCTTCCGTGGAAAGCTGATGTAGCCCTATTTTTGGCGTAGTTTCCAACTCCGATAACGACTTTCGCTCCCATGATGTCCACAACCTCCCTCAAGTAATCATCGCATCTTTCCAACATAGATCTCGTCACAGGACCCCCTATTTTGTCTGGGGTTATGTTTCTGGCCCTCTCGCCCGAAAAAAGCATTAGAGGACAATGGTTGACTAAGAAGACGTTTTTGAATATATTATCGATTAATCCATATTTCTCCTCTAAAGCGCCCCAGAGCCTGGTCCCACTGACCTCTTCCTTTGGCCAGTTTAGCCCCTCTACAGGGCGTCTTGGATGAATCTTCCTCGGCTCAAACACACGGATTCCCTTGATACCAATCAAATCACGAACGACAGTAGTGGCGGCAAATGGGATACCCATCTGGCCCATTCCGTGGGGGCCGGGATTCATCCCCAACAGAATCGTCTTAGCCCCGGCTGTTGCGGATTTCTCCAGATACGCCACATGAACGTCCCAGGCGTAGGCCAACGGATTGTATACACAATCGACGATTCCATCTGACATCAACCGATCTGCGAAGATCTCCATGTCATCCCTCAGTTTTGCAGTCGCCCCGATTATCCTGCCTGCCAACATCTGCTCACCTACAGCTTCACATCGGCAACTGTACCGCCAGAAAATCTCTTCAGATGTCTGGGAGTAATCGGGAATACAGTGTCAGAAGAACCGGCCGCCCCCCAGACTAATTCAAAATGAAATAAGTCTTGATCAATGAATATCAAACACTCGTTCCTATGGCCGAAGGGTGGAACTCCACCAGGTTCGAAACCAGTCTCTAGTAGAACGTAAGAGGCCGAGGCAATCTTCGGTTTGAAACCAAGAAGATCCCTTAATTTCCGCTTCCTATCAACTTTGTTGGCGCCGCTCGTTATCACCACTACTCCGCCCCTTTGCCCCTCGAATACAATTGACTTGGCAATCTGAGACACATCGCAACCAATCTGAGCCGCCGCATCCTCACTGGTGATCGTGCCCTCGGAGTATCTTGTTGGGGTGGGCTTGAATCCGATTTTCTGACACTCGGCCAACCATCTATCGTGCCGGTCCATGACTACGCCCATTAGCAGTTGGTGTATCAGGATTAGGGGGGGCTATTTGATGACCCCTTGTCCTTCCCGACATATGTGAACTGGCCCATTGGACCCTATGGAACCTCGATGGGATTGCTTCTAGCATTGACGCTGCCCCTTCACATGATTTGGACTAGGAAGAATCCTGATTACAGGGTGGCTCCGAGTGAACTGATTTCAGAAATTAGGACCAGAGGATACATCTGGCACATTTCACTATACCTTGCGATGTTCGTATTCAAGGCATTCACGGATTATCACAACGAGCCCCTCAAAGCAATGGTTGGCGGATTTACCCACGTTGTGTACTCCATTGAGGGGGACCTGGTTTACCACATACAAAGTAGATTCAGAAATGACCTAATCTCGGAGACACTCTCCCTCCACTACCTCTTCGCCTACCTGTTCATCATATGGTATCCTCCGATACACTACATACTTTCCAAGGACCCAGATCTCGCAGACTTGGCAGCCATGAACTACTTTGTGATATACCTGCTCGCAGTCCCACTCTATCTATTCTTCAACGTGGAAGTGACATCAAGCTTCATTCCCGGTGTTGATGCGTTGATGTATCATGATGGATGGAATATCGAGTTCTTCACGAGCAACGATCCACTCGATAATGGAATACCGAGTTTGCATGTCGGCCTTCCGATATCGCTCCTCTTGATCCACAGAGCCCATATCAGACAAAGTGGCATTGATATCTCTGATTGGCGCCATCGAGGTTTGGACATCTTCATAATGTCGAATGTCGCGATTTACCTTTTTTCGATACTCTATCTAGGCATTCATTGGATCACTGACGTTGTCCCTGGATTGATTATGGCGGTCATCTGCTCTAGGTTCTGCATCTACATTCAACCCATCTTGAGGGGAGGGGGGGTGAGGGGGGCCCTGAAGGCAGTGAGGCAAAATACGAGGCCTATCCTAGTTAGTATCGCCTTGGGTGCCGTTGTCTTAATGGGCGCCGTTGAGGGGCCGGGTACCAATCCTGCGAATCCCGACTTTAGGATGGAGGGAGATGATGTCAGATTGGAAATCCTCGAGGTGCACAGCCTGAACCAGCCTGTCGTTGTCACGGTGGAGAACCTCGGACAGGTATCCGTTCAGGCCCTCCTCGTTGACATAGAAGATGTAGAACCACACGCAGACAGGGGAAACATAGATTTCGATTCCGTCACTCCCAAGGGGGAATACTCCGTGTTGCGACCCGGCTCCACGTGGACTCTCGACTACATTCCGGAAAGTATCACAGAGAGGAAGGTAATCTTGTTCAAAGCGGCATTGACGGAGAGCGGCATTGCCGAGGTGTCCCTACTCAACGAATACCCGGATTCAGAGGGACTATTATTGTCAGGATTCCTGATAAGCATGTTCTCTTTTGTAATCGTAGGAGTCTCAATAAAACGCCATCCGATCAAGTGAGTCAATCTAGGACATCAGGTTGAAAACTGCCAGACTACCTAGGTACAGGCCAGACATTGAGCCCGAACCTAGCCATATGCCTAGTCGGAAATTCGGATAGTTCCTACGCCAGATGTAAAGGGACTGGGACATCCAGAATATGATCACTATGATGAACCAAACCGGGAACACCAACTGAGGGAGAACTGCCACGGCAACCATGAACACGAAACCTATAACACACTCAAGCCTCGAACCGAATCTTTCTGGCAACAAAAGAAGGGAAATTGAACTCATTGCAATGATCACAACGGGCATAAGTAATCCCCAACCAAGTAGTACCGGCAATTCAAGATAGACCTCAAGGAGGGCCACTGAGAAGCCTGACAGGGGTGGGAGCACCACTGGCCAAAGGGGGGGTTCATCCCATTTCATGTTAGTAGACACGCCTAGGGCGAGGGCAATGAACCCTACTAAGTCAGCCGGAAGGTTTTCTTTAGATTTCACCCCCTCGCAGCACCATGTCGAAGGGAGAGATAGTGCTGGGGGCCCTCGCCCCACACCCGCCACATGTCGTGTATGCAGAGAATCCTGATCAAAACGAACCAGTTTCAGAAGGAGGGTGGGAGACCCTAAGATGGGGCTACCATCGCCTGGCTAGAAAGCTTGAGACTATTGACTATGACGTGATGGTTGTCTTCACGCCCCACTGGCAGACCTACGTAGGAACGCACTTCCTAGGTGTACCACGTTTTTCATCCAAATCCGTCGATCCAGTCTTCCCAAACATATTCCGATATAACTACGACCTGGAGGTGGATGTAGATCTCTCAGAGGCGATGTGCAAGGCTGCTTCCGATGCAGGATTGATCACAAGAATGATGCGGAACCCAGATTTTAGAGTCGACTATGGGACCATAACTTCCTGCCACATGATGAATCCGAGGTGGGATAAGCCAATCATTACCATCAGCTCCAATCGAAACACACACTACTATTCGCCAGAGGTCATGATCGAGCAGGCGCTGGCGCTGGGCAAGGCCTGCAGGACGGCGATAGAGGATAGCGGCAAGAGAGTAGTGTTAGTCAGTAGTCACAGCCTATCCCACAGACACTTCGTGACAGAATCTCCACTGCCCGAAGACATGAGCAAGGAACACATCTACAACCACAGCCAATATGTCTGGGACATGGCACTCATCGACTTGTTCCGACAGGGCAAGATGAGGGAGGCCATCGACATAATGCCCGAGTTTACCGAGCAGACCATTGCAGAGACTGAGGGTGGAGGACTCGTCTGGATGATGGGGGCCATGGGGATGCCGGAGTACCCTGCGGAGATATATGGATACCAATCAGTGATCGGAACTGGCAATTGCATCGCGGCATGGGTCCCCCACTCCGACAAGCGTGAGATAGTGCTGTGAGGGTGAAACCATGGACCATGACATCATCAAATTCGGCCTCTATGTGCCGCCTCACCCACATCCGCTCCTCTCGCCGGGAGCGAGCAAAGGATACCAGCGTCTGCGTGATGCATTCGATACCTGCAGGGAAAGGATAGAGAACAGCGATGCGGACCTCATTATCGTGTACTCCACAACATGGCCATCAATCATCGGGCACCAATTCCAAGCAAACCCAAACTCCGAGTGGGTCCATGTCGATGACGATTTCCACTACCTAGGTAGTATGCCCTACTCATTCACGATGGACTCAGTTTTCGCTGGAGCTTGCGTCGAGAAGGCAAAGGAGAGGGGGCTCCAAGCCAGAACGGTGAACTACGACGCCTTCCCCATCGACACTGGGTCCATCACAGCACTGTCCCTGTTGAACCCAGAGAATAGGATCCCTGCGACCATCGTGTCCAGCAACATGTATGCCAACAGGTCCGAGACCATAGTGCTCGGAAAGGCCATCCGCGATGCACTAACCGAGGAAAAAAGAAAAGCAGTCGTTGTGGTGGTATCCAGCTTGTCAAACAGGATGTTCACCGAGCCCATCGATCCTTCCGAAGACCGAATACACAGCCAGAAGGACGATGACTGGAATCGGAAAATACTGGAGTTTTTCGAGGACGGACGACTCGAGGATCTCAGCCAACTATCAAGGGAAATCCACGGTCAGATCAGGGTCCAGAAAGTGGTTGCCTACAAGCCAGCGTGGTGGATGGCTTCCACCATGGGCCAACATAACAACTACGATGGCGAGGTTCTGGCCTATGAGGCACTCAACGGGTCTGGTGGAGCAATTATCCAGTTGACACCATCCGTCGGCTCGATAGGTGACAAGGAATTCGATGAGGACGACGTGGAATACTACCGTGGCGACAGGAACGTCCTCGACCAAGGGGGAGTCTGAGTTTGAGGGATGGCCCGATCTACTCCGAAAATGCACCGAAGGCCGTGGGCTCCTATCCCCACGCATTCAAGTCAGGAGATTTCATTTTCGTAAGTGGGGTGGGGCCCAGGCAGAAAAATACCGATGAAATACCCGGAGGCCCCACGAGGGGGCCTGATGGGCAATCCATGGATTATGACATAAAGACGCAGACTAGAGCCGTGATCGAGAACATAAAGCAGATTTTACAGGACGCTGGGTCCTCACTTGAAAAAGTAGTAGATTGCACATCATTTCTAGTTGACATGGAGCGAGATTTCAAAGGCTACAATGAAGTGTACGCGGAGTATTTTTCCGAGATACAATGCTCTAGGACAACCGTCGAGGTTGGTTCGCTCCCCACTCCCATTGCCGTGGAATTAAAGGTAATTGCACGAAGATAATGAAGGCACTGTGACAATAACCTGTTCAATTGCAACCGCAACCGGGCCCGCAGGAGTCTGCCTTCGAAACCTCATGCTGAACGCCTCCTGGTCCGTGAACATGGCCATGGGCGACCTCGTCCTTCGTTGCCTCTCTGACATCGACAACCTCGACCGAGAACTCGAGTGTCTTTCCAGCCATGACGTGGTTGAAGTCCACGGTCACTTGATCCCCTTCGATCTTGGTGATCGTGAACATTGTCATGCCACCTCCCTCTGTTTGAGCATAACTCGACATTCCAACCTCGATGGGCATCTCCGTTCCGAAGACACTCTTGTCAACCACTTGGAACATATTTTCGTCCCTCTCTCCGTAAGCCCTGTCTGGAGCGAGCTTGAAGGTCCTCTCGTCCCCGATGCCTGCCCCCATTAACTCCTCTTCAAATCCGGAAATCATCTTTCTGTGGCCAACCAAGAATGTCAAGGGCTCACCACCTTGATTCGTATCGAATATCTCGCCATCTTCGAACTTGCCAGTGTAGAAAACCCTCGCGACGGTGTCATTTGCTACTGTGCTCATGATTCAGGCTACAGGGGGTCCCTTGTATGGTTATGGGTTTTGGTACCTGCTGATGTTGAGCATAATTTCAACAATGGGCGCTCGGTGCGTACAGCATGGAGAAGGGATCAAATGGTGGATTTGATCCAAAAAAAGAGGTTTTCATGCCTCTGGATGTCTCTGAGAGCCTCGAGAGAAGTCTGGGTCTTTACGGACTGATCGCTATATCCCTATCCGCGACCCTGGGGAGCACCCTGTTCGTCATCCCCGCCCTGGGTGCAGACACACTGGCGGAACAAGGCGGGACAGGCGCAGGCCTATGGCTAGCATTCATTGTCGCCGGGGTAGTTGTCCTCCCGAGTGCTCTCTCAAAGGCAGAATTAGGAACAGCCATGCCCTCCTCGGGGGGTTCCTACGTTTACATCCGCCAGACTTATGGCGCTTGGATGGGTATGATATCGGGTCTGGGGCTTTGGGCCTCCTTCGGATTGAAATCCGCATTCGCACTAATAGGATTCAGTGCCTACATTTACGCGATTCAAGAGCCACTTGGATTCGAGTTCACCGAGACAATATCGAAAGTCATTGCGATTTTCCTGCTTTCCCTTATCGTAATAGTAAACATAATGGGCGTCAAGAGCATAAAGAAGATTCAGATCCCTATAGTCGGAATATCAATCCTGTTCATCGTGGCCCTGACCGCACTGGCGGCGGCTGACCCATCCTTTGAATGGGGGAAACCAGTAGATGCGGAGGCATTCTCACAGGACGGTCTTTTCTCAAGAAATGGCATGATCAACCTTGGGACAGCATCAGCATTCGTGTTCCTATCCTTCGCTGGTGTCACCAAGATCGCCGCAGTCGCTGGGGAGATTAAGTCCCCATCCGAGAACTTACCCAAGAGCATGATTTGGACTTTGGTTTTGGCCACGGCAATCTATGTGTTGGTGTCCTACTTCCTGCTCGGTATGCTGGAACCAAGCGAGCTCGGTATCGGCACGGACAAGCCAGACAAAGCTCCAATCCACACATTTGCAGTCGAAGTAGGGGGAACGAATCTTGGACTTTTAGCAGCGGCAGTGGCCATTATTTCGATGGCGGGAATGGCACTATCAGGGGTCTTGGGGTCCTCTCGATTCATTTTCGCGATGTCCAGGGACAATCTCATCCCTCAGGTCTTCGAGGAGCTGAATCCAAAATACGAGACTCCCCACTATGCAATCGTCATCACTGGCGCGGCCATGGCAATTGCCATACTGACTATTCCGGTAGGGGACGTTGCGAAACTGGCTTCTGGGTTCAAGATCATGATCTTCATGCTGATAAATTCCACCGTGATAGTACTGAGATGGCTACCAGATGGTGAAACGTGGTACACACCGTCCTTCAAGAGCCCAATGTTCCCTGCGATGCAGTTTTTCGGAGTGATATCAGGGCTGATACTCTTGCTCTTGATGGGTATCAGCGCACTCATAGGAGCCTCGGCCGCGGTTGGGATTGGCACAATGATCTACCTCTCATACGGCAGGAAGCGAGCCGAGGAAGGCCCGACACCATGGAGCATCATCAGGTCCAAAATGCTCAACAAGGAACAATACGAAGTGAAGAAGTTATGGCTCGTTTTCAATGCCTGCGCCCATCCCCAAGGCTCCAGTCACCTGACGCTGAAGGAATTCACCAAGGCGCTTGGTGTGCTTGAGCCGTCGGCAGAATCTTCTCGCGTTGAATCATTGTTCCAAGAGATCGATGCCGATGGGGATGGAAAAATAGACATCGAGGAATTCATCCAGTCAATGTCCGCTGAATCTACGAGTTAGAATAAGTCATCATCATCAGTTGCATCGTCTTCGAAGGACATCATGCTTGAGGCTTTTTTCGGTTTTGGTGAATCCTTTGCCGGGGCTTCTGCGACTTCCTGTGGCACAGGGGCGTCCTCGGCGGGAGCCCCCTCTGATCTGGCCATCACCCTCATACGCTGCTCGTCCCGTGCCATGATCTCCAGTAGCCTTTCTCTCGCCTTGTCATGATGTTGTTGCATGAACATGGCATCGTGTTCCAACAATGGAGAGTCTGAGATTATTGTCAAGTCCATCCAGTCCCCATCCTCAGCGAGGAACTCGGCAAACGGCTCGAATTTGAGGTCTGATTTCTTTATCTGGGTATAATGGAGCGCATTCCCCATTCTATGTTCCACTCCAGCGAAGTGGCAGTAGAATTTGCTTCCCCCCAGTCGGGTCCTGACTTTGTCGAATAATTCCGCATAATCTTCACTGGTCCTCATGCAACCATGCCCTCTGGCGTGTATGTGCGCCATGTTCAGGACCGGAACCGTCCCTGGGACGTGATTTACAACCTCCAATACTTCATCAACCGTGCCCCACAACTCCTGTCGCCCTGAAGTTTCTATTCCGATCAGGGGAGGCTCTTCGCTGTGGACCCATGGGAATGCAGCGTAATCCTCCTCTTCTTCCGGTCTTCCCCAGATTTCTCTTATTCTATCCACGATTCCAGCGAAGATCGTCGCCACTTTCTCATTCGCTTCCCTGCCCGGGCCCTCTTCACCGTACGGGCCAACATGGAAAACGACGTGCCTGGCGTTCACGATCTTGGATACTTGGAGGGCAACCTCAAATTTCGTCAAGGTCCGGTTTCGTTCTCTTGTGTTCCCCAAGAGCTCTGCGTAGTAGGGTCCGTGCAGGTTCATTTGGAAGCCGGTCTTGTATGATAGGATGCCTGCTTGCCAATATTGGTCAAAGTGGGCAGGCTGAATCGTTCTTACCGTCTGGATTTCCATGGTCTCGAGTCCCAGAACTGTGATGTCGTCCATGCCCTCTACTATTGTCCGCCCCTTGCAAGACAGAGGCACACCTGCAGGTCCTAGTCTTAGTGGCATCCCATGGCCTCCGTGTCGCCCGGAGGGACGCCGACTTCTAAAATGATGGACTAGAAGTACAGGATTCATATTCCCGCTGAGCTTCTAATGCCTTCGTTTGAGTAGCTACTTGAGGGCAACTTCAGAAGCATCCTACCCACCAGTGACTGCATACTCCTGTAATCAGAGACCCCTGTCTCAACCCCAAGGCTATGATGGATTTCGATTCTTCCACTTTGAACGTCAAGTATTGCCACTATCGAAACAAGGCCTCTGGAGCGCAACAGATCCCCTATGCTCTTTTCATCCACCCCCTCTAGCCGTGCTATCCAAGACCTGCCTTCCGAGGTCATGGAAATGAAACCAATTTGACGGATCCGCTCTACAATCGACCCCCATGCTCGATCAGAGTCCATATTTTCACCTTCATCGACGATGACCACCGTCTTAGCCCCCTCTAACTCAGCGAAGACCATCGCAGCACCTGTCGCAGATGCTGCGGATTCAGACTTACCGAAAGACGAGGCCTCGATCAACAACCAGTGGGCCCCCGATAATGAGGACCTAACATCGAACTTCGAATGGTCGAAATTTTCGTCCCCAGCGTTGAACCAAGTGCAATCGTGGCCGCTCGCATCCAGATCCGCGACCATCTGCATCGCTATACCCCCCTTGGATCCCATACCCACGATTTTTATCCTAGTCGACTCCATTCTACAACCTCCATCTCAGCAATGCGATGGCTCTGCCAAACCCAAGCAGTTGTTGGCCTGCATCATGATCAACGGATGCTTGGATAACCTCTCCCCCGTTTTCCCCGACCAATCGAACAATACCACTCCATCGATCTTTGTGTGAGGGATCCCTAATCAGTGATGCGTCGATAACGAGACAATCCACAGCCCCCTCTTCGGCAGAAGATCGAATTTCTTCTATGCCATATGCGACTGCTCCGTCAGTAGACACCCTCCTGAGAGCCTCCTCTATCGCCCGAACTTCATGAATTATCGAATATTCCCCTAGAACACTGTCGGCTAGACCGTCCGAGATTACCTCATTTGCCGCGGCCCGACCGCCAATTGATGTGCCCACGTTCACGATTTTTTCAGATGTGCTGAGGACACGGAATAACGACTCAAAGCCCTCTCTGGCAATTCCCGGCCCGCAGATAATTACTGGCATTGACGAGGAGAAGACCAGACTGGTCTCTTTTGCCACTCTATCGAAGAACTCTGACCTAACAGCGGAAGAGTCCTTCCCCCATTTTCCGCCCCCTCTCATATTGAATGATGATATGTCTCTGATACCGTGTTTCGTGACCTCAAACAGAAGGACCTCGTCGTTCTCAACCACGATTAGGCCGACCCGCGGTCTGCTTCCCTCTCGTACGGCAGAACTGATCAGGTCTAAGTCGGGCTGCCCGATCCCCCCCTCTCTGGAAATTTCGATCTCAGAGCCGATTTCAATGGTGTGGGTGTGGTAGGACCCAATATCGACCGGACCTTCCACGATCAGGCCCTGAAGTCTCAGATTGTCTGAGAATGGATGGAAACTCGTTTCCTCAACCCTCAGGGCTATCCACATCGGCTTCCTTTCTGCCTGTTTTGACCTTCCGCCTTCTTGAGTGCCGGTGGTAGAGTCACGTCTATGGGTCAACATCCCCACTTCGGCCCCCCCTGTGCAAACCTTGGATAGCGTCCACAGGTCATCCTCGTCATCCACTCGGATCCTCATCCCCGTTTCTGACTCGGACACTATCCTCATGTCAGCACCTCAGCCGAAGACTCCGAACAATTGACCTTCCTCGTCGATGTCCATTCCAGCGGCGCCAGGTACCGTTGGCAGACCAGGCATCGTCATCATTGAACCACATATGACCACCACAAAACCAGCCCCGGCATTCAACCTCACCTCACGTATGGGTAGCTCGTATCCAGTTGGCGCTCCAAGCAAGTCTGCCCTGTGTGAGAAGGAGTATTGTGTCTTCGCCATGCAAACCGGTAGGCCCCCATAACCCCATGATTCAATCCTCTTCACGGCCATCAGGACTTCCTCAGGGAATTTTACTGAATCAGCCCCATAGAGTTCGGTCCCAATCGTCGAGATTTTTTCTAGAATGCTCGCATCGCGTGGGACCAGTGGATTGTAGGGCCTTCCTGCGGAGACATGGCTTTCAACCGACTCCAGAACTGATCTAGCCAATTCAACCGCGCCTTCGCCACCCTTCCCATGCCCCTCAAAAAGCACAACTTCCCTGGCGCCGCTTGCCAGGGCGACGTCTTTGATTGAGGAGAGCTCGCGGTCCGTGTCTGTGCTGAATCTGTTGATTGAGACAACCACAGGAATCCCAGTGCCCGTGAGATTGGTCAAGTGGCGAGCGAGGTTCGTTGATGCTCCGATCGAAGTTGCCTCTACGTTCTCAGTGGCAAGCTCCTCGCTAGTAGGCCTCCGAGACCCTTTGGCTCCAAATGCCCCTCCATGGAGTTTCATTGATCGCACGGTCACGTTCAGGACTATGCAATCTGGAAGTACCCCAGATGAATCTGATTTTATCTGAAGAGCCTTCTCGGCACCCATGTCGGCACCAAATCCCGCCTCGGTGACAACGTATTCGCATGTTGACAATGCGATGGAGTCCGCTATAACAGAAGAGTTACCATGCGCGATGTTGGCAAACGGCCCACAGTGTATGAATGCAGGATCGCCCTCTAGCGTCTGGACCAAGTTTGGGAGGAACGCATCCCTGAGTAGCAATGCCATCGCCCCACCAGCATTCAGTTGATCAGCGGTTACGGGCGCGCCATCCATGTTAGATGCCACGACAATCCGGCCCAACCTTTCTCGCAGATCACGGTAATCCATGGAAAGAGCCAATATCGCCATCACCTCACTCGCAGCAGTGATGTCGAACCTGTCCCTTCGTATTGGGCCATTGACCTTGGCACCCTGACCGATGGTTATCGAGCGGAGGCTTCTGTCGTTCATATCCATGACTCTGGGCCAGAAGACCGAGTCCGTGTCTATGTTCAGATCATTCCCTTTGTTCAGGTGGTTATCGAGCATGGCAGACAGGAGATTGTGGGCCATTGAAACAGCATGCAGGTCACCTGTAAAGTGGAGATTTATGTCCTCCATGGGCAATACTTGGGAATATCCCCCCCCGGCAGCCCCTCCCTTTATCCCGAAAACAGGGCCCATGGAAGGTTCGCGAATCACGCAACATGACTTCTTCCCGCTTCTATTCAGTCCCTGATTCAAACCAATGGTCGTGACTGTTTTACCCTCCCCAAACGGGGTCGGGTTGACACTCGTCACCAGAATCAACTTCCCTTTGCCGGACCCCCGGCTTTGCTTCAGTCTCGCCCAGTTTACCTTCGCTATGTGTGGGCCGTGTAACCTCAGGTCATCCCTGTCCAGCCCTATCGATTCTGCAACTTCTCGTATTGGCAACAATTCGGCTTGCCTCGCAATCTCAAGGTCGGAATCCATCGTCTGGCCGACGGCAAACCCCACTTGAAACCTTCATGCGATACTAGGTGGTGGGACCCCCAATGAGGCCCCCTTCGGTGTGGGGGATCGCAGGATCCCCAATCGATCACTCCATCACTCCTGCGCTCTTCAGGACAGTCGGCGAGACCCTTGGCATGGCCTCAGTAGAGACAATCGCATTAGACGTAGAGAACGCCGAGGAATTACTCAGGTATCTCTCCGAGAGAGAGGGGGACATATGGCTATCATGCACTTCGCCAATCAAACACTCGCTACACACCTCGATCGTAGACCAGACACACCCAGCATCATCCTTCAACCAGATCATGAAGAAGGACAACACCTACAAAGCTGCAAACACAGATGGCAGAGGATTCATCATTGCCTGCAGGGAGATGGGGCTGGAACCATCCAAGGCCAGCATAATGATCAGGGGCGGCGGCTCGACAGCGAGGTCTGTAGCACTGGAATGGTCACGATCTGGTGGTGTAATCGTCCCAGTTAGTGGAAGACGTGAACTTGGAAATGGCCCATGGACCGCAAACATTGTGTCTCAGAATCACGCAGACCTCGGGGTCGATTTCGATGCTAGCCCCGGAAATAGAGATACCTCAGACATGAACGTCACGACGAAGGTTTCCGTCTCCTACGGCAACGATTGGAGTGTAGACGACTTCGCGATCAGGATGGTAGTCGCTCAACACCTCCTATCCTGGGAGGTTCTCTACGCCCCTGATCTGTGTGACGCACTCCCCTCAGTGGCTGAGGTATGTGCACAGCTATCGGCAGGAGATTGAGATACACCGCTCATGATAGGTCAACATCATATGTTATGATGGGCCCGGTGGAGAACATGGCCGACCCATTGAAAGACCTCCTAGCAGACTTGCCGTTGCTCAACGACACAACTTGGCAGTTTGTCGCTGCGATCATGATCACTCTGGGATTGTATGTCGGGCTGAGATTCCTGATCGGCAAGTGGAGAGAGGCAGTGCTCAGAACCGAGGAGGCATGGGACGATGCCCTCCTAAATGCCGCCGAATCCAGAGCCTATGGGCTGTATTTTATCGGGTCACTGAACCTCACTTTGATTTGGATATATGGCCGGGGCAGTGAGGTAGACTCCAATTCGTCCGATTATTTCATCGGTGCGTACATCATACTGGCGACGAGCCTCATCAGCGTCGTGATCAAGCACTTCGCACCACTCCTCCTTGACCGATTCACTAGGAAGTCCGCAGTGACTGTCTCGGGTGGGAACCCCCTGCTGATATTCATAGGCAGAGCCGTGGTCTGGTTCTTCGGCCTTCAACTCGCGATGGACAGATTCGGTGTTGAGCTCATCGGAGTGCTCGCATCACTCGCAGTGTTCTCTTTGATCATAGGTCTGGCCATCCAACAGAGCCTGGGCAACATCGTCAACTCGTTCCTCCTCTCCTTGGATAGGCCATTCGACGTGGGCGATAGAATCGAGGTGGATGAACAACTAGGGACCGTGGTCTCAGTTGGGATCCTGTCGACAAAGATACTCACACTGGACGAGAGGCTCGTAGTCATACCGAATAACACCCTAATCTCATCCAGCATAACCAACTTTGCGAGGGGTGGCGGAGATGGAATGGCAAGGAGACTGTATCTCACGCTCGACGTGGGCGTCGACTACGACGAGGACCCCGCGCACGTAAAGGGAGTCCTGCTGGAGGTCCTCGAGAAGTCCCCTTTCGTCCTAGATGACCCAGCACCTAGAGTCCACTTGTGGGAGCTCGCAGACTCATCCGTCATATTCAGATTGTTCGGGTATCTCGGTGACTACGCTGATGAGCAACTGGCCAGGGACTACATACTCCAAGAGGTCCACTACAGATTCGGCATCGAGGGCATATCAATCCCATTCCCAACGAGCATCGAACTGAGGGAGAAGCCATCGCCGTTCACGGGCGGGGCGACTGAGAGCAGGGAGCACAAGAAGGCAACTGCGCAATCCATGGCACGAATGAGGGCTAGGAAGGAATCCCGAGAGCTTCTTCTGGAGCGAGAGAGGATGGAGCGGGAGTTGGAGTGGCAGAAGGCTCGCCTGAAGAACCAAGACGGCTTGAAAACGTCTGAGCTCGAAGACTTGAGATCCAGTATCAAGGACTTGGAGAAGGCATTGCAGTCTTTTGACACAGAATGACCCTTTCATGATAGATGATTCTAAATCAAAACCCCCGCTTGGCTAAGTGATGGCCGGCACCAGTCTTCGGACCATAGGCCTATCAATGAAGAACGCAGACTGGGCAAACACGCCTCAGTACTCAATCACCGAGTTCTTCACGATTGGCAGGGTGCTCAACTCAATCCCAGATGGGGACTCCTTCCTCTCGCAGATCGAATTGGTGAAGGTACACGAACGGTCGCTGGAGGACTTCCAGAGCCTCGGTGATGGCTCCCCCGCCAGCCAACTCATGAAGATCCGAGAGGTGAATGTGGACACAGAGACGATCTCGATCGTCATGGCGAACCTCCACGGCCCCTTCTTCAGGATGCTTCGCAGCCTCGAGAATGTCTGGCCCATAAGCCCCACAAACTGGGAGAAGGGTAGCGGAATCCTCGTCACAGTGTACGGGGAGCAGCCCACTCTGAGGACGCTCGCAAAGAGGTCCAGAGAAATTATGAAGACCAACAAAATACTGTTCACGCTCTCCTCCCCGAAGACCGAGTTCTTCGTCGAGGAGATCCCTGATCGCAGGAGGGAGACGGTGAAAACCGCCATCTCCATGGGATATTACGAGTACCCCAGACGCTGCACCCAGAGAGACATCGCGGATCGCCTGAGCCTCAAACAGGCCACGGTGTCCGAACACCTCCAGCGCGGGGAGATGAGCATCATGACATCCTGGTCCGACACCCTGTAATGCTCATGGCCCCCTAACAGCAGCCAGCGTACCAAGAAGTACCAGAATAAACCCTGCCACGGGCAGTGCCATGGCCCTAAACCGATTCGATCCGAAAGCGCCTTCGAGTCGGCTTCCAAAGAGGGTCCATGCGGATATCCCAACGAGGCAATAGGCCGTCACTAAAACCACTATAGCGACCCCTCCAGCGAGGTCCCCCCCGAATGGATCGATGTACTGAGTCACATAGAGTATCACGAAACCCCACTCCTTCCCGTTGACCCACTGCATCAAGAACCCAGCCATGGGCCCTAACCTAGGCAACTCTGCATCGACATCGTAGGCGGTCGCTAGCCTCGACACGAAGAGCCCCAGGAGAATGATGAAGGACACTCCGACCCAGTGGATCACAGCCTTGAGCCCCGGCTCGGAGTCAAATTCCAAGACGACGACCACGACCAGCATGTTCAACGAGACGAACCCGACTACCATCCCGAGTATCAGTGGCACAGTCCTCCTCAATCCATGTATGCCAGAGTGAATGAAACAGGTCATGTTGTTCGGCCCCGGTGTCGCTATGCCTACCGTCACGAGCCCGAGGAGACCGAGAATCGAGACCATCGACGCCATCATATTCGACTGACTACTAGATCAATCCCTATTATGAATGGTTCCTTTGTTTATATCTTTGGACACCCTTGGTGGGGCATGCAAACAGGCCCCGCCTTGTCGAGGAAAAAAAACACCTTGTGGAACACAAGAAGCTCGGAACGAAAGGGCAAGGCAATTTTACTCTCGTTGTTGATGGTAATGCTCGTACAATCAACATACTTCAGCAGCTACACGGCTCCCGAACTCACAGAATCACCAACACCCGCAGATGTCCACAATGGTAATCCCTACAGACATCTCAATGCGTCGACCTTCGAAGTCGGTCTAGGACACACTTGTGTCGTGGGCCACGACGCCACAACCCCCATTGGGTTCGGTGACCGCATGAAGTGCTGGGGAATCGGGGACATGGGCCAGCTCGGTATCGGGAACACCCAGGACATGGGAGACGAAGACGGAGAGATGGGGGAGGACCTACCCTTCGTTGACACTGGTGTGGACCTGAACATCACCGACATCGCCCTTGGGGAGGGCCACACCTGCGCCCTATTCGAGAACGGCTCGGCGAAATGCTGGGGCGAGACCACCCTGATAGGCATAGGTTACAACGACGTTGATGGGTTTGGTGACGGCTACCAGGAAACTGGCGATGTCCTTCCTTACCTCCCCCTACCGACAGGCAGGACGATACTGGTCATCGATGCCGGCCAGAGGCATACCTGCGCCATCCTCGACAACCAAGACATCACCTGCTGGGGGGCCAACAGCCAAGGACAGCTCGGCACAGGCAACACCTCGCTCATCGGGGACTCGCCCGACGAGATCGGGGATGGGCTTCCCATTATCGCCGCCAGCCACTCATCGGCCACAGCAGCCCCCACCAACCTCGCCCTAGGCTGGGACCACACCTGCGTCCTGTTCGATGACGGCACCGTGACCTGCTGGGGGTCCAATGCACACGGCCAGCTTGGGATCGGGTCAACGACCACCATAGGGGACCAGCCGGCCGAAATGGGGGACAGCCTCGTCCAAGTCGCCCTCCCATCCGGTAGGACGGCGACCCAGATCACAGCCGGCGACGGCTTCACCTGCGCACTCCTCGACAACTCGGAGGTCGCTTGCTGGGGCAAGAACGACAAGGGCCAGATGGGGATGGGCACCACCTCGAACCAGGGCGACAGCTCCGGGGAGATGGGTGACTCACTCACGACCGTCGACCTCAGCTACAACGCCCTATCCGTCGATGCGGGCATGGACCACGTCTGCGCGGTCGTCGATACCTCATCAGGGAGGGTCCAGTGCTGGGGCGGGAACCAAGCAGGTCAACTGGGCTATGGTGACACCCAGAACAGGGGCGACGGACTCAACGAGATGGGGTCTGCCCTTCAGAACGTGAATCTGGGGAGTGTTGGGATCCTGGCCGTGAGCGCCGGAGACCAGATGACCTGCGCCATCGATGCGAACAAGAAGGTCCTGTGCTTCGGAATTAACGTCCGGGGCCAGCTTGGCGTGGGCTCTACCCAATACATCGGCGACGACAGCCAGGACATGCCACCCTCCGAGACCCACATCGAGATCTGGGAATCGTTCGAGGGAAGCGGATGCAGGGCCTACCTCTTCCCGCCATTCCACCCCACGTTCTCAGGGTCGACGGTGGACGAGACATCGAACGACGTCGGCGACGACAACGACATGCAACTCCTCTCCGATGGCTGCCCCGTGGTCTCGTACGCAGACCAAGAGAACAACGACGTCAAGGCCGCGATCTTCGCAAATGGGCTCTGGACCGTCGAGACCCCGATCCCCGACACCACGTCCGTGCTCTCGACATCAGTGGCCGTCGACAACGACGACAGGGTCCACGTCATCGCAACGGATCCCTCCTACGACACCTCTAGCCAGGACATCGTGTTCTCGACCAAGGTCGCGGGACGATGGGTCTCCACGCAGCTCCCCCAGTCCGCAAATGCCAACCTCGTCGACATGGTTTGGACCCCCGATGGCCTCGTGGCCACCTGGTCCACGGGCTCCAAGGTCACCTCGATGGAGTGCCCGTCATCGTGCCACCAGGCCTCTCAGTGGTCCGAGGTGTTCGACCAGTCCTACTCCGGGGTCACCAACCTGGAGACTACGTACAACGAAGTCACTGACTCGGTCCACATAGCCTTCACGATCTCGACCATGTCAGGGGACGTACTGAGGTACCTGACGACCACGGCGACCGGCGTCCAGACGGCGTTGGTGACCTCCGACTCATCCACCAGCGCGACGGAGAGGGGAATCTCGTTGGACTCGGACTTCGAGGGAACTCTCTACCTCGCCTACGAAAACGCGAGCGGTGACGTCATCCTATCGACATGCAACCCCTCCACCTCGTCCTGCGCGTCCGCATCATCCTGGACCAGCGAGGACACTGGCCTGTCAGGGTCGGACATCCACCTCGGCGTCGATCGCAGCAAGAACCCTCACATCGCAGCCAACGACGCTAGCTCCCTAGTGGTGTCCAGCAGGATGGACGGCTCATGGACCAACACCCAAGTCTTCAACTTCGAGTCCGACTGGACCTCCTTCGCCGTGGATCCGTACGGTCGGACGTGGGTCGCCGCCCATATCGGCGCCAGCGACGACCTGTGGGTCTTCGACGCCTGGGGCCTCGGTGGGAATGGGCTCGAGCTCGACTCGGACCAAGACGGGTTCACGGGCTACGACGAGCACCAGTGTGGGACAGACCCCACCGACCCATCGTCAGTCCCCGCGGACTTTGACATGGATGGGAGGTGCGATCAGATAGACGAACTCGTTGACCTCCCTGCCGTTGGGGAATCCTCCATACTTGCCATGGGGGACTCATTCGGCTGCGCGATCACGACCAGCGACGAGGTCGTCTGCTGGGGCCTAAACGACCAAGGCCAGCTCGGGAGGCCCACCACAGGCAACAACGCCCAGATAGCGGGCCAGGTCATCGGGCTGCCCACCAGCTTCCGGCCGATATCGGTCGATGCGGGCCACAATCACGCCTGTGCCGTTGGCGCGGACGGCGAGGTCTGGTGCTGGGGCAGGAACATCGAGGGTCAGGTCGGAACCGGGACATCAACCACATCAGAGGGCCCCACGCAGGCCTTGATGCCCGGGGGAACCCGTGCTCTGTCCGTGTCTGCCGGGGACACCCACACCTGCGCCACTCTGTCAAACGGCAGGCTGGCATGCTGGGGCACAGGATCATCAGGACAGATCGGGACTATTACCGGGATGCCAAACGGGTTAGATCAAGGCGACTTCCAATACCCATTCGAGTCGGACTCCCGATGGGATTCCACCCGTGGCGATGTGTTTTCCTCCACCAACCAAGGGGTACACTCAAGCACATCGGGCTTCTACATCACTACCTCCATCAACCAATTTGTGGGGTCGCTTCCATACACCGTCAGCTACGACTACTACGTCGGTGCCGAGAATTGCTGTGACAAACTCCACTTCGGACTCTCTGACGGGGGAAGCTCCCTGCAATCGCTGCGAGTTCACAGCAACAATCGAGCATGGAACACTCAGACCCACTCAATCACGTCCCTGAGCGACATGCAACTCTCATGGTGGTTCTACAAGGATGGCAGCGCCAACAACTACGAGGACTCCGGATTCGTCGACAACGTCGTAATCACGGACTCCAATGGAGCAGTGATGTTCTCCGAGGACTCCTGGACTCCCTCGACTACCACAATCCCACCAAGCTACGTCACCATGCCAACCGGATCGAAGGTCATTGAGGAGGTCAGCGCCGGCACCCGTCACACATGCGCGGTCGACTCCGCGAGGCAGGTGCTCTGCTGGGGCTACAATGGCGGCTCCAACACCATGACGCTGGGCAACCACAACTATCTCACCGGCAACTCCACCACTCCTGTCTACGTGACGCTCCAGGGTCCCGGATCGGAGGTCCAGGGGACACCCGGCATCAGGTCCATATCGGCCGGCGGCGACGTCACCTGTGGAATCCTGGACACTGGGCTCGCCACCGTGTGTTGGGGCAAGGGCATGAACGGCGTGGAGCTCCTTGGGGCGTCCGACGCAGCCATTGGAGGTGCCTACACCGACACGGGCAGCCCCGGCGACAGGCACCTCTCAGTCTCAGTCGGGGAGCAACATGCCTGCTCCGTCGTCGAGTCATCCGTGTACTGCTGGGGTCGGGAGGACTCCGGCGAGCTGGGGGACGGGGGCCCCCAATCATCTGACCCTCCGAGCCCCGTAGAGGCCCAGATAGGGTATGGCACCCCCATGGAGGTCGTCGTCGGCATCGACGCCAGCTGCGTTGTCCTCAGGCCATCCCCCGCCAGCACCGACTCAAGGGTAGGCTGCTGGGGAGAGTCCGCCTCGGGCCAGATGGGGTCCGGGGCCCTCCCCGACCAGACATCGGGACCAGACTCCGAGGGAAGGCTCGTCGAGTTCTCTGTGGGGTCGCCTGTGAACGTCCCGCTCAAGACCGACGTGCTGAGGATGGGCCCATCCTCCCCCTCCATGGTCGCAGTCGGGTGGGACCACACCTGCTTCATGTCCATGCTGGGCCTAGTTAAGTGCACAGGAAACAATGGCTACGGACAACTCGGGGTTGGACATACCTCCAACTTCTATCCAAGTCCAGACCGGGCGGACTGGGTCCAACTGGGAAGCAACAGGACAGCCACGATGATCGACGCGGGCAGACTCTACACCTGCGCCCTGCTCGACGGCGGCGATGTGAAGTGCTGGGGCTACAACGGCTATGGACAACTTGGGCTTGGTCACACCAACTACATCGGCGATCACCCGAACGAGATGGGCGACCAGCTCCAGGCCGTGTCACTTGGCCAGCCGGCCATCGACGTGTCAACTGGGCAGAACCATGCCTGTGCTGTCCTCCAAGACGGGACCCTAAAGTGCTGGGGCGACAACTCATACGGCAGGCTTGGCCTAGGGCATACCCAGAATATGTACACCCCCCAGGCCGTGAACCTAGGTCCGGGGATGAAGGCGCTCGACGTCGAGGCTGGCTATTACAACACCTGCGTCATCATGACGACCGGTCAGGTAAAGTGCTGGGGCCATGGCTCATATTACTTGTTTGGCACTTCCACCAATCACATCGGAGACGGTAGCGGGGAGACTGGCGAGAACCTCCCATTCGTAGACCTTGGGACCTCGAGGCACGCCACATCCCTCTTCTTGGCGGAGACCAATGCCTGCGCCTCCATGAGCGACCTTACGACACTCTGCTGGGGCAATGACTACTACGGCTATCACGGGACTACTGGTGCAGATCAGTACGTAGGCAACGCCCAGGACTCGGATGGGGACGGGTTCTCCGACGAGATGGGCGATGCCATGGTCGAGGTCCATTTGCGAAACAAGTCAATCACCCACACCGTATCCACTGAACCGGCATCAGTCTTCGACCCCCTCGTCGATGTCCACGGCTACGTGCATACGGGTTGTGGGATAACTGCCAGCGGGGACATATACTGCTGGGGCCGAGGAGACAATTATCAGCGAGGCGACGGATCCAGCACTCAACGGGTCTTCTATGGCGTGCAAGCGTTGGGGGCACCGCACAGCGCACTCACCATGTCGAGTGGCTACCTCAGGAGTTGTGCGATCACGACCTCATCAACGATCCTCTGTTGGGGGCTTGGGTCTTACAGGGACTTCCAGTCTGACAGTACGAACATTGTCTCGCCGACCCCCGTGGACGTGGACCTCCACTCCGGGGACGCCGACCTCGATGGCTGGCTGGACCTATGGGACACGGACGACGACAACGATGGGTACCTCGATGAGTCGGATGACTTCCCATTCGATGCCTGCGCGCACCTCGACACCGATGGGGACACCAGACCCGACTTCCTCCTTGGCGGGTGCGTGTCATCCCTCGTGGAGGACCTGGACGACGACGGTGACTCCTGGTCGGACCTGGACGAGGTCCTATGTGGCACCGACCCCCTCGATGTACGGCGCACACCTGGGGACCCCGATGGGGACGGCCTCTGCAACGCACTTGACCTCGACGACGACGGCGACGGCTGGTCTGACGAGGACGAGTGGGCCTGCGAGACGAGGAACAACGCCCGGTACTTCCAGCCACACACCTCCTACGTCCACAGCAATGCGGATCTATACGGTGCGGCTCTGGGGTACCACTACGGCACCCTCCAGATGGTAAGGTACCAGAACTCCATGCAGATCTACACCTTCGATCAGCCAACATTCTCGAACAGCCCCCTCAACCCGCGCAGTACCGACCCCGCCTGGTCCGCCAACTACTACCCAAGCGCGCTACAGCACGGCGACGAGATGTACCTCGCGGGGAACGACGCCCTCCACAGGATAGACTTCGACGCGAGCGGCGCCTTCACACCCGTGAAGCTCATTGAGAGGAGCGGTTATGGCGGAGCTTCGTACTTCGCCTCAGCTGCCATATCCCATGATGGCACAGCCTATCTCACTGATCAATTCGCCTTCAAAGTGCTCGACCTCGAGTCGGGCGCGGAAGGCACGATACCCCTGCCCCTGCCCTCCACGAGCTGGGGATACAGGATAGCGACGGACTCGTCCGGTGACCTCTGGTCTGCCTACTACCTCGACACCGGCGACCCAGCCACCCGTGGCATGTACGCCTCACAGTGGAACCCCGACACGTCCACATGGACGTCGACGCTGGCCTTCCCCACGAACATCAACCCAAACGAATACCGCCAGGCACAGTATGCCATCGATCAATCCGACAACCACCACATCGCTATCATGGACTCCGGCGTGAAGCACTTCACGAACGCAGGTGGGTCATGGTCCATGACTCACCATGCCACTGGCACTGTGGACTCACGCAGTGCGATGTCGATGGCCATCTCTGATGCCAACGACGTCCACCTTGCATGGTACGACTTCGCCGACAAGGACCTGATGCACTCGAGGGGCATCGGTGGAACGTGGTACACGAGCGCCGTTCACGACTTCGACAACGACGACGGCTATCCGAGGAGCATCGACATCACGCTTGATGACCAAGGCGACCCGAGGATCTACGCACTCGTGGACGACGCGACGGGTGACGCAGCCATGATCTACTATGGCTCCTTCGCCGATCCATCCCTTGACGCCTCGTCCGTGCCATCCGACAGCAACTCCGACGGCACGTGCGACGCGCTATCGGCAGCGATACTGGACTATGGCGCTGACATCACGTTCGAAATGGGCTTCGAGTCTACCTTCACGCCCCTCTACGAGGGCCTCCTCCCCACGTCGATATCGATCACGCCCCCCCTGCCCACTGGGCTCGACATCGACCCGGTCACTGGTGCGATCCAAGGCACGCCGCTCTCCCCCGACACCCAAGGGAGCACCCACACCATAACGACGACCTCCTCGAACGAGGTCTGGTTCGGTCAGATCGAGGTCAGGGTCCTCGATGCCCCGCCCATGATCGCCGATCGACAACCAATACAGTCCTACAACGACCTCGAGGCAAAACGAGACGTCAGCGAGGTCGAGTACGACTCCGAGGGCAACAAGTACCAGGCCGGCTACAGGTTCATGAGCAACTGTGGCTCCCTCGGGCAGATCACGAAGAGGGCCCCTGATGGCACGACGCTTTGGTGCACGTCAATCGAAAGCATGGGACAGATCCCCGGGTCCAGCTATCATGCCTTCGTTCAGGGGATGAAGGTCTCCCCAGACGGCAGCCTTGTCGTCTCGATCGTCAAGAACGGCGACCTCAAGGTGGGAATCGGCCATTTGACCGACCCATCCCAAAACCTTGGGGTGCGGTACGAGACCTACGACTCGAACATGCAAAGCTTCGCCATCATGAAGCTCGACCCCCTCACTGGGGCACCCATATGGGTTCAGACCCACAACGCCATCTCGGGCGGGAGGGGTACCGTTCCCGTGGATGGCGTGCACCCAACTTACCTCCGTTCCCACATACGCGACTCGATGTCGATCGATGGCAGCGGGGGGATCACCTTCTCCTACGTAATGTACGACGATGATGGGGTCATAACGGGGTACGAGGACAAGACGACGCAGTTCGCAGGACACACCCTCCACACAGCCCCGCCATGCACGACTCACAGTGGAGCCACTGAGAGCCATGTCCGTGTAGGTGTCATTAGGCTCTCCACCAGTGGGGACCTAGCATGGAACGTTGGGCTTGAGCCCTTGAATGGGACCAGCTGTTACCACTTCCACAGCAGTACCTTCGGGCCCTATGGCTACCATGAGTCTGGCCACACCCGAGCGGTCGTCACAGCCCACCCCGACGGCAGCGCGTCGGTCGCTGCCCCATTCCACTCGAACCTGTCGGTCGGCGGCGTGGTCGTCGAGCCTCGTGCCAGCCAGACCACTGGCCTTGCAATGGCTAGGATCTCGAGCAACGGGCAGGTGATGTGGGCTGACTCGGTCTCGAGCACCATCGATGGGGTGGATGCGATTCTAACCTCCAATAGCGGCCAATGGACATCCTCGGACTTCTCGTCCTTGGTCTCCTACGACAACGGCGACATGGGCGCGATATTCACGGACAGGGCATGCACACCCGACTATCAGGAGACGGTGCCCGTTCTCGACTTCCTGGGCGAAGAGATCAGTCCGGAGGGGAACTGCTGGCTCGCGGCGATCAGGGTCGACGCGACCGGCTCAGTCGTGTGGTCGAGGATCATCGAGGGCGCCGGCCTGTACACGAACAGTGGAACGCTCCACTCCGTCCTGGATGTGGACGAGACGATGAGGTTGCTCGTCGAGAGGGAGCAATACACAACCAACCCCTCAGTCCTGGATGCCCATCCACACCTCGAGTTCGGGGCCTTCAGGATGATCCACATAGACAACCTCGGGAGAATCTCAGCCAGCTCAGCCTCGTACGCTGGATCAATGGGCAGCACGTACGTCGACGACCTGGACGTCGATCCGAACGGGGATACCGTATGGATCGGCAAGACGCAATCCCAGAAGTGGGGAAGGCAGACCGCATCGACGACGCTGAGCGATGGCCAACAGACCTCGAGTGGCGGCTTCTTCAGGATGTTCAACCACATCAGCCACGATGCGTCCGACACCTTCTCTGGCAAAGGAGTCACCCTGAGGCCCGGATCCACCGGCTCCTTCACCACCTGGTTCTACACAGGGGACCTGCCGACCGGGCACTCGTTCAACTCAGACGGAAGAATCTCAGCATCTAACATCGCCTCCGTCGGCGACATCGAGGACTTGACGCTCACCCAACAGGTCGTCGTCGGCGGCAAGGCGTTCACCAAGTCCATCGACGTCCAGATCATCGTCGCGGACCAAGCCCCGGGGGCGATGTACGACACCGTGGGCAGGAACGGCTGGACGACGGGATCCTATGCGGACGGGTCCCCACACTACCAATTCGCGACCGACGCCTCGCTGGATGGGAGCAGCGACGCCTTCGACCTATGCAGCACCAACGTCGGTGCCCACAGCACCACAGCCAGCATCGAGCGGTCGGTGAGCGTTCCCATTGGCACCCAAGCCGACTTCCGTCTCGTCTGGGGCACCAGCTCCATGTCTGGGGACGACTTGGAGCTCTGGATCGATGGCGTCTACATCGCATCGAGGAACGGCGGCATGACCACGTCGACCTACACCGTGACCGAGGGGGACCACACCCTCGAGGTCAGGTACACGAAGAACTCGAACGGGGACTCCGGCAGGGACCAAGGCTGCGTCAGGGAGGCATCGCTGTTCGCCAAGGGCACCAACACGGAGCTCTTCGAGGGGGCCGTGTCCGTGTTCGACCCATCCCCCCTGGAGCTAACCAGGGGCATTCCGATGGAGGACTTCGGACCTCTGGAGATCACAAACCAAGAGCTGCTGGAGGAGTTCATTGTGGAGCCTACGCTGCCTGTGGCCCTCACCATCAACCAAGCGACGGGCGTGGTGTCCGGGACGCCTGCCGTCAACACCCATGCGCCATGGGACGACCTCGTCGCTCTCGCAGAGCCATACGTCCTGAAGGCATGCAACGACTGGCACACGCAGTACCCCGGCTACAAGCCGGTCTGCAGCACGACCGACGTAGAGATACGAATCGCGGAGCCTGAGCCCGACTTCGAATACGGCAGCTCTAACGAGGTGGAGCTACCCAGGGACCTCTACGCAGAGGTGCTGCCGACCATCACCGGGGGCGACTCGTCCTCCTGGCAGTTGGATGGCGATCTCCCATTCGACCTCTCGTTCAATCCCATGACCGGGGCAATATTCGGGAACCCGTACCTCATCACAGCCCCGACCACAGTGACAGTCACGGCCGTCAACACCGGCGGCTCGAAGACGGTGGACGTGACGCTCTCGGTGGTGAGCGACGGCATAGGCGTAACCTTCCCAACACCCTCCATACAACTGGTACAAGGCAAGGAGATGCAGCCCTTCGCTGGCCAGACGGTCGGAGCACCCGTCCAGCTGTGGCTCATCTCACCGAGCCTCCCCGATGGGCTCTCGTTCGGGGAGCTGAACGGAACCATCTGGGGAACACCAGAGTCCACGATGCCCATGACCCCGTACACGATCCAGGTCATCTCGGGCACCAGCACGGACACCGCGACCCTCATGATCTCCGTCATCGTCGACACCGAGGGCGACAGGGACCTCGATGGCTGGAAGGACGAGATCGAGGCCATCTGCAACACCGACCCAGTGCTCTTCGAGAGCCGGCCGTCGGACATCGATGGGGATGGCATCTGCGACTTCCTGGACTCCGACACGGATGGCGACGGGGAGACCGACGAGCGTGAGGAGCGCTGCGGCAGCGACCCAACAGACCCCAATAGCCTACCCCCCGATGCCAACGAGAACGGCTTCTGCGACGCAGAGGAGGAGGACAGGGACAACGACGGAATCCTCGACTTCCTCGACGCATTCCCAGATGACGCAGCAGCGAACAGGGACACCGACGGGGACGGCATGCCAGACGAGCTCATCGGCTCATCGACGAGCACCCCGCCCCTCATCGAGGACACCGATGACGATGGCGATGGATGGGAGGACCTCGACGAGATCCTGTGCGGATCCAACCCCAAGCGAGCCTCTGACAGGCCCGCGGACATGGACCTCGACATGATCTGCGACACGCAGGACGATGACATCGACGGCGACGGCTGGCTCAACGAGGTCGAAAGCGGCATCTGCGGGGGGAACGCCCTGGATGCGAGCGTGACGCCAAGCGACATCGACGGCGACATGGTCTGTGACCAGATCGACTCGGACATCGACGGCGACGGATGGTCGAACGAGGACGAGAACAAGACCGCATGCGGGTCGACCAACATCTACGACCCGAACGACACCCCGCCAGACGAGGACGGGGATGGTATCTGCGACGGCGAGGACGTCAGCCCCTCTGGAGTCGGCTTCAGCAGCATCATGGACTTCTGGTGGCTCTGTTGCATCCTCCTCCTACTGATCCTCCTGCTGGCCCTCATACCCCTCATCAGGAACAGGGACAGGACCGGACTATCGCACCTAGCAGGCCCCGAGCCCGAGAACACCACCTCTTCCCCTGGGTTCTTCGGGGGCAGCGGCACGCGATCAGACCCCTTCGTGCTGAAACCCGCAGAGGGGATCCCAGCCGGTGGTAGCGCGTCCTCAGTGGAGACGATAACCGTGACCGGGATCGATCCCGACAACCTCGTGCCCGTGAGCGACAAGGCGGAGGGCACTAACGGGTTCAGGTTCAACCTTAACAGCGATGAGCACCAGGAGAGCGACAACGACCTGCTGGTGCCAGACTCGGGTGGCAAGGTGACGTTCGGGTTCGAGTTCCACGACCGCGTTGCGACAAGGGCAGGCGCGACATACGAGGCCCGGTATCGAGTGGGTAGCGGCTCAGTCTACTTCCTATGGAAAGTCACCGTCGACCCAGAGCCCGGATACGCGGCGACCGAGGAGGACATGGTCGCCATGCAGACGGAGCAGAGAAGGCTCGCAGAGGAGGCTGCAGCAAGGAAACAGGCTGAGAACGAGATCCTCCAAGCCAGGGCCGACGCCGAGAGGGCGAAGCTCGAGGCGGAGCAGGCCAAGCTCGAGGCGGAGAGGATCAAGGCGGAGGCCGCGGAGGCCGCGGAGGCCGCAGCGCTCCAAAGGGAGCGGGAAACCGCCAGGGCAGCCG
>DAVU01000013.1:0-162 GCA_002505695.1 Euryarchaeota archaeon UBA487 | reverse complement strand
GCCAGGGCAGCCGAGGAGGCTGCCGCGCAGGAGCGGCTCAAGGCCCTGGACGCCGAGCTTGAGGCCAAGAGGGCAGAGGAGCAACAGAGGCTCGACGAGGAGAGGCTAGAGTCAGAGCGCATGGAGGCGGAGGCCGCAGCCGCAGCCGAGGCCAAGAGGCAG
>DAVU01000026.1 GCA_002505695.1 Euryarchaeota archaeon UBA487 | reverse complement strand
TGCTCAGGATCGGGCTCTGGCTCTGGCTCTGGCTCTGGCTCGGGCTCGGGCTCGGGCTCTGGCTCTGGCTCGGGCTCGGGCTCAGGGACTGCCACGACAACGGTGCTTGCGGATGCGAGTAGGTTGTCATAGCCCCCATCGCCGAACAATCGGACTTCGTAATCACCTGGGGGGATGTCCAAATCAAACTCCAGTGAACCAGCGGCGGTCATGTCGTAGTTCTGTTCTTGAGAGCCGTTGAGGTATAGCCAATCGACGTAGTCCGTATCCCTCGAGCCTCGATCATATAGGCCGATCCAAGACCTTTCCTCTGCTCCAGGGTAAGAGAACCCGACTCTAATTTTCTCGCCAACCTGGAATTCTGAGTCCAATATCAGCGTTGGCTTCTGTTGGTTCGTCTTGGGCTTTGGCTGAATCTCAGTAGGCTTGCCGCCTATGGTCTCCAAGGCCTCTTTCAGGCCTGGGTTCTTCTCGCCGAGGAGGAGCAGGACCTCGCTGTAGGTAATCGCCCCGTCTCGATCTTTGTCGAGCATCCCGAAGACGGCTCTTATGATCGGGTCAGGGGCGTTCTGGCCTGTGGTTTTGGCTATCCCTGCCTTGAACTCCTCGTAATTCAGTACTGAGTCTCCATCCATGTCAAAGGACTTCATGAGGGATTCCCCCGTGTAACCCATCGCCTTCAGCGCATTTCCTAGGCCCTCGAAGGCCCTCTGCTCGAATGATGCCACGTGGGTCGGTGTATGCTTGCCCAAATAGAAATTACCCCAGCATCAGACGAATGGTGGGGCCCTTACCTTGGCTTCAATTATTCTCCTTGGGCTGGTCTTTATGTACACAGTATCCCCTTCCATGACGTTTTCCATGTAGGCCATTCCAATGCCCACCCCAAGGGAGGGGGAGGGGGCACCGCTTGTGACGAATCCTATCAGAGAATCCCCGACGGGGGAAGAATGGACCTCATGCCCGGTTCTGGGCGATGGGCCTTTGCCCGTACACATCAAGCCCATCCAAAGCGTGTTCGTGTCTCTACTTCCGATCATGGCATCCTTTCCAATGAAGTTGTGATCGAGGTTCAATCCGAATGGGATGTTGGTCTCGAGGGTAGTCCGAGAGAGGTATCCTGCGGGAAGTGGCCCCTGATGGTCATAACCCAGACCGGGCCAAAGAAAGTCTTGGCCGGACAGGAGGTATCCTTTCTCCAATCTCAGGGTGTCCCGGGCACCCAAACCCACTGGAGTCACGCCTAGGTCAGCGCCCTGTTCCATTAGAGCATTCCAGACGTTGGTCGCGATCTCGTTTGGGATGAAGATCTCGACACCTTCCTCGCCCGTATATCCTGTTCCTTGTATCCATCCCTGGAAGCCCGAGGGGTTGTCAGGTATGTCACCACACCTGAATCGCCCGGGATATCCCCTCTCACCAAAAACTAGTTTCGCTATCTCCGGCGCCCGAGGGCCTTGCAGGGCTATGATACTCGTCTGATTGGATAGGTCTGTGATCGTTATTCCCTTCTCGCTTGGGTTTTGCTCCATTAGCCATTTCCTCACCACATCGACCATGGATGCATTTGGCACGCCGTAGATGACCTCCTCCGAGGACACTGCAAAAATCATGTCATCTATTATGTAGCCACTGGCATCTAGGAAATGGGTGTAGCCACACCTATTCGTATCGAACTTCGTCACATCTTGCGTTGAAACGGATGAGAGCCACTCCCTTACCCTAGGCCCCTCGAAGCAGAAGAAACCCATGTGGGATACATCGAACAATCCCGCTGCATTACGACAAGCGAGATGCTCGCCTTGTATGGTTTGGTATCTGATTGGGAGCTCATGACCATGGAAATCGACCATATGAGCCCCCAGCTCCATGTGCGCGCCATACAAGGGCGTGCGCACCGGCCCCACAGCATCCATAGCACTACGCGTGCAAGCAGGCACATCAAGAAGACGGCTTTGTTCTCATCTGATGGTGCTGCACTGCAAGAACGAACTTTCATAAGCGAGTTCTATTACTATACAACCAATGGTTGAAAAGATCAATGCCGAAAAGGGCCTCCCTCGTCGGAGGGTTGTCGACATCAATCCCGCGTCACGCCCAAGCCGTGCACGAGGCACTGAGTCAGTTTCAGGGCCATGCAGTCTATGCGGCTCTGTGGACTGGGAAACCGATGACACACGGGGAGAGACAACCTGTGGCACCTGCGGTTTCGTGGCTGCGCAGAACATGATCGATCCTGGTGCCGAGTGGACCAACCACTCGGACGGTGATGACAGGTCCAGAGTTGGCGCGCCGACGCGGATAGACCTCTCTGACAAGGGCCTGAATACCTCAATAGATCGCAGAGACATTAGTGCCGGCAAGCATGGCATGAGCGCGAGGCAGGCACGGGACTGGCGTCGGCGTCAGGTCATCGACCAGAGAAGCAAGACCCGTGATAGTAGGAGTCGGAATCTAAGCCAGGCCATGCAGTTCATCAAAAATCATGGTGGCCTTCCTCCCCAGATCCAACAACAGGCCGCCGGCCTGTATCGAAAGGCTGTTGAGAGCGGTCTCGTGACTGGTAGATCGATCAGGGGCGTCTCTGCGGCTTGCGTGTACGTCGCGGCGCGTGAGGCGCGGATACCACGTAGGATAGAGGACGTCGCAGAGGCGTTCGACATGGCCAGCGAGGTGGAGAAGAAGGAGTTGAAGCGAACCATCAGGCTAGTCGCGAGGACCCTTGGAGCCCACCATGTGACAGGGCCAGAGGAGTATCTAGAGAAATTTCATTCCGACTTGGGGCTACCTGCCCCCATTCTCGGCGACGTACGGGCCTTGTGGAACAGGGTCCAAGACCAATATGCATGGCAGGGTAAGAAGCCATCTGGCATTGCAGGCGTCCTACTGTACCACGCATCTCAAAAGAGCGGCTCCCCAAGGACCCAGAGCGAGGTGTGCAGGGTCTCGGGCATCAGTGAAGTCACGCTGAGGGGGCTCTTGAAGCAGCTGAACAGCATGCTAGAATCGAAGTGAGGGGCCCATTGGTATCAAATACGACACCTGTCAGCGTCCGCTGGGAATAACATGCGCAACAAGGTAATTTGGATGACCGGCCTGTCTGGGGCGGGTAAGACCACCATCGCGATGGCAGCCTCCAAGCGCTTTGGTTGTGAAGTGCTGGACGGGGACACTATCAGGGACTTCTTCCAGAATAGCGACTTCAGTCGGGAGGGTAGGGAACGTCACCTCCTAGGAGTCGCCAGGATGGCCAATATGATATCCAAGCACACCTCTGTAATCTGCTCCTTCATAACGCCGTACGAGAGCACGAGGGAGAGGATTCTGGAGATTCTCCCAGAGGGTTCAATCATGGCCCATGTCTCAACATCGTTAGAGGTCTGCGAAGACCGTGACGTCAAGGGCCTCTACGCCAAAGCCCGATCTGGAGAAATAAAGAATTTCACAGGGGTCTCGGATCCGTTCGAATTCCCCGATTGTGCCCATATCACCTTGGAGTCGAATGGCGGAGAGGGTCGAACGGTAGGGGACATGGTTGACCAACTCGCCCATTACTTCGAGAAGCCGAAGGCCGTCTTGCTGCCAGGACGATGGCAACCACTCCATGTCGGACATGAGTGGCTCATACAGCAAGAGTTGGACAAAGGCAACCGGGTAGTGGTTGGGGTCAGGGACACTCCAACCACCGACTCAGACCCCTATCCAGCCGAGTTGAGGAAGAGGATGATCGAGCACAGGTATCACGACGAGGACGTTGAAGCATGGATCATGCCCGACATCGCGGCGATATCCTACGGCAGGAAGGTCGGATATGAGGTGCGCGAGGCCAGTGACATCCCGCCCGAGGTGTTCGAGGTGTCTGCGACCGGGGTCCGGAAAGGTGCAAGGGGGAACGTATCCGAGAGGGTGCACGAGTTCATGGTATCAGAGGGGATCTGGGAAGACTAGGGGTCCTGTTGGCTCTTCCACTGGTCAATTCCAAGGCCCTCCGAGGTAGCTAGGAACCACGGGTTTAGGATCTCCGTCTTGATGTCGTAATCCAACTCTTGGCCTGATGGATCGACGAGGCTGCCTCCCGCCGCGTTCAGCACGGCATGAGCAGCAGCCGTGTCCCAACATGAGGTTGTACCAAACCTTGGGGCGAGGTCAGCAGACCCATCGGCGACCCTGCAGATCTTGAGAGAGGACCCCACGCCCTCGTAGACATGTCTCCCGATGGACTTAGCGAACTCGCGATCCTTGGGAGAGGAGTGTGAAACGCTGCCTACGATAACAGGGATGGGTCGGTCGCTTCCAGAGGATATCCTGCGGATGCCGTTATCATTCTGGAGGGTTGCGGGCACCCTTGCCCCACCGAACCATGTAGACGTGAACTCGGGAGCGTGAACGACACCGAGCACGGGTTCCCAACGACCATTTCCCCTCAATGCCATTACAGCTATGTTCACGGTATACATCCCGTTGCCCCTGATGAATTCCTTCGTGCCATCCAGAGGGTCCACCAGAAAGGAGTGGTCCGATCCTAGGGGATCGCCGCCAGAGGAGCCCTCCTCGGAGACGATCGGCCACTCGGGCCTCAAAAGGGACAACGCCTCGATGATGACCTCGTGAGCGCTGATGTCAGCGATAGTCACAGGGGAGCCATCCCCCTTGATCTTGAGATCCTCGTCCGAGAAGGTGAGTCTGATCTCC
>DAVU01000009.1 GCA_002505695.1 Euryarchaeota archaeon UBA487 | reverse complement strand
TGCTCCCACCTGTCCATTCGGACAACTAGTGGTCCCCTCCAACAGACTATCAATCATTTCCCTCTGAACGAGGTGAATCCATGTGTTTCTACAATGTCGAGCCAAGGCGACTCACTCAGATGGGCTAGTCATCTCTTCTGGCTTTACCCATTCATCAAAATCATCTCCATCTATCCCCATAGCAACAGCCGCCTCCCGGAGTGTGGTTGCATTCGTATGTGCATGCTTTGCGATTTTGGCCGCCATATCATACCCCACATGCGGATTTAGTGCTGTCACCAGCATTAACGACCTGCCTACAAGTTCTGAAATCCTTTCCTCGTTCGCTTTCAACCCAGAGACACACCTCTTCGAGAATGATAGACATGAGTCTGACAACAATTGAACGGAATGAAGAACGTTGTAGATGATCATCGGCTTGTATACATTCAATTCGAAATTTCCTTGACTCGCTCCAATCGTGACGGCAGTGTGGTTTCCCATTGTTTGGCAAGCGACCATTGTGATTGCCTCGGCTTGTGTTGGATTCACCTTTCCAGGCATTATGCTGGAACCCGGTTCATTTTCTGGAAGTGCAAGCTCTCCTAATCCAGATCTTGGACCTGATCCCATCCATCTGATATCATTGGCTATTTTGAGAAGGCTTGTTGCCAATCCACTCATTGAACTCGATGCTTCCAATAATCCGTCATGACCAGCCAATGCTGAAAATTTGTTTTCCACGGGATAAAACCCCAAACCAGTGGATTCGGAAATCAAATCACAAACCAATTCTGAAAAACCAACCTTGGTGTTCAAGCCAGTACCGACCGCAGTACCTCCTATTGCCAATGCGAGCAGACCATCACGAGCACGTTTAATCCGCATTATATCTGAATCCAACATAGCCACGTAGCCTGAGAATTCTTGCCCTAATGTTAGTGGAACCGCGTCCATGAGATGAGTCCTACCTATCTTGACAATCTCGTTGAATTCATCGCGCTTCCGATCTAACTCATCCCGGAGTTTTTTCACAGATGGCAAGAGATGGTGGTGCATTTCTTCTGCAGCTGCAATGTGCATGGCCGTTGGGAATGTATCATTGCTGGATTGGGACCTGTTGACATGGTCGTTGGGATGCACTGGTTCCTTGCTTCCAACGATACCACCCGCAATCTGAATCGAACGATTGGATATCACTTCATTCACATTCATGTTCGTCTGAGTTCCAGATCCTGTTTGCCAAATCCGGAGAGGGAAATGAGCATCTAATGAACCAGATACAACTTCTTCGCTAGCCGCACATATCAATGAACCGATGTCTGCTTCGAGATTTCCTAATTCGACATTTGCCTTAGCAGTGGCCTTCTTTAGAATCCCAAAGGCCCTTATCATAGCTCTTGGCATGGTATCCTTTCCGATATTGAAATTTTCAAGGGACCTGGCAGTCTGTGCACCATAATATGCATTTTTTGGGACTTCTACTATGCCGATTGAATCAATTTCATGACGATAACCGTCATTATCTAGGTTCTTGATGGGTATCGCCGGAATAGTGGCCGGCTTGGGTATAGATCCACTTAGACCACTCTCGATCAATCGGGTTATGGTGGCTGATCTGCCATTTGAGCGCCCTCTTCCAACTTTTTTGTCAAGTCTTACTGCGAGGTCTTCAGGTATACTGATACTGATAATTCGACGGTCACCCGCTCTGTGTTTGGCCATGCATCTTGGATTAATTATTTATTAATAAATATAGTCAAAGAACTCACTGAGAGAATATCATTCATCCAGTCGACTAACACTGACTATCTTCTGTGGGTCGATAGGTCGATCCCCGGGTCTAGTTTCGCAGTTCTCAATTTTGTAGACGTTCTCCATGCCTGAAACAACCTCCCCGAAAATTGCATGGTTACCGTCTAACCATGGCGTTGGGACCGTCGTTAGGAAGAATTGAGATCCTCCCGTATTGGGCCCTGCGTTCGCCATAGAGAAAAGCCCTGGTCTGTCATGTTTCTTTTCCAAGGCTGATTTTTCGCACGGAATCTTCCATCCCGGGCCACCTGTCCCCGCTCTCCCATCAAAAGGGTCTCTTGATCTTGGACAACCGCCTTGAATCATGAAGCTCTTGATTACCCGATGGAAGTGCAGCCCGTTGTAAAATCCATCATCAACCAACCTGAGGAAGTTCCCTGTCGTCTCAGGGCAATCTTCTGTGTAAAGTGCAATATCGATGTCTCCAGCGCTCGTAGTCATTCTAACCCTCGTTGGCATGTATCTTCCCACAAGGAACTAGTCCAATAGAGTAACGCAAGACTCTATGCAATCAAAGAACCGGGCATCACCCCTTCAGGAGGTTCCAACAGCCTGACTGTGCCGTCGGGCTCTAACGCACCCAAAACAAGGAATTGACTCACAAAACCGGTAGGGAGCCTCTTTTCACCGAGATTCAGCGCCCCAACTACTCTTCTACCAATCAACTCTGCCAGTGAGTAATTTGTGATTTGGGCTGAACTCCAAAGATTTCCGATCACAGGCCCAAAGTTGACTTTAATTTTGTATGAGGGCTTGCGCATCTCTGGGAATTCCTCAGATCTAGTGATGACACCCGTCCTCAGATCCAATTGAAAGAAGGAGTCAGCACCAATGTGGACTTTCTTGCTCAGTTTCTCTGGATGGTAGGGCTCACTTGGGTCAATTATATGTTCAGTCATTCAATTACCTGCTACATCCGACCTAGTTAGGAGTGGAAAGAGGGGGATCCCCCTCTCATGGAAAGCAGAAACACCTCCTTCCTCCCTGTCTAATATGGTCACGCACCCAATTACACTGCAACCAATTTCCTCGAGCAGGTTAGCGCATTTTATTGCAGAACCTCCTGTCGTGGTGACATCCTCAAGGAGAACGACTCGATCTCCCTCTAGAATAGTGGAACCCTCTATTCCTGGAGGGTTCCCCGTTTTTCTACCTCCACGCCCCTTGGGTTCTTTCCTTACGACGAACCCTCTCAGATTGCTCCCCTTTGCTGACTTTGCGATCACGATCCCAGTTAAGGGGACAGCACCCAACTCTAGGCCTCCTACAGCATCGACTTCACCTAATCCATCCAATATTTGATGGATCATTATACCTATCAGATGAGCGCATTCAGGATTCATCATTACTGGTTTCATGTCGAAAAAATGAGGGCTTTCCCTCCCACTGGCAAGTGTGAATTGGTCTTCTGGCGAATACAAGTAAGCAAGACGCTTTACGCTAGCCGAAAGTTGGGACTTAATCTCACTTGGGTTGTATTCCATCGGGACCTACACATGACCGTCAATCAATGAACCTTGGCCGCGTTTCAACAAATTCATCGCGAATGTTATTGGGTCGCCTCGCACGCATGTGATTTACTTCAGGGTTGATTGATGTGGTGTATTCATTTGGCCCGACTAGAGAAACCGGTCGCTTGTCAGCCGAATATGCGGCATACCTTGATCTTATCGAGGCGGAGACTGACCTCGTATACAAAATCGCAAATGAGGCGAGATCTAAGGGAATAGACTTCAAGACAGAGGTGGAGATTCCTAGGGCGAAAGACCTAGCAAGCAGGACTGTGCGTTTACTAGAGAGGTATCTCAGGCCCGAGGAGGATAGCAGCCCAATCCAGATAGAGGATCGATTAAGGGATCTCCTGGACACCATGGATCGAGAATCAGCTTCTATTACTATAGCGAGAGAATCTGCAAAAATGATGCATGAACTGACTGGTGATTTACGGAAATCAATAGATACGGGCCTAAGAGTAGGTCTAGCGGTTCTGACTGAGGCAGTTCTAGTCGCACCATTAGAGGGAATTGGCGAAGTAAGAATATTGAACAATCATGGAGACGGATCTTCTTTCCTATCTATCGATTTTTGCGGTCCTATAAGAGCAGCAGGTGGTACGGCACAGGCCATGGGCGTGTTAATTGGGGATGTGATTCGACGAGAACTTGGGATAGAGAGATACCAGCCAAGTGAAGGGGAAGTAGAACGAGTGAAAGAAGAATTTGGGCTTTATAGAGGAGGCTTGCAATACAAGCCACCCCCCGAGGAGGTTGACATGATCGTTCGGGCATGCCCCGTGATGGTTAATGGTGAGGGAACCGAGAGGATAGAGGTAGCAGGGTATCGCGAGGTGCCTAATATCGAGGGTTCAAGAATCAGACAGGGGGTCCTCCTTGTTATTGCGGAGGGTCTGTGTCTCAAAGCACCAAAGATCAAGAAACACACGGATAGGTTGGGGGTGGAGGGATGGGACTTCATTGATGTCCTGGCCTCAAAGGGTAAAGACGCGAATAAAGCAGAATCGAAAACAAAGCAGAGGCAAGTCAAACCCGACTCTCGATACATGGGGGACATAATTGCCGGTAGACCTGTTTTTGGAGAACCCTCGAAACCTGGCGGATTTAGACTCAGATATGGTAGAAGTAGGACAACAGGTCTAGCTGCTGCAGGTTTGAATCCTGCAAGTATGCACGCCATGGGCGGCTTCTTGTCGGTAGGCACTCAGATGAAGATCGAGCGGCCAGGAAAGGCATGTGCAGTAACTCCAACCTCAGGGATTGACGGTCCGCTCGTACTCCTGGAAGATGGAACATTCACCATGGTTCACGATGAAGTTTCATGGAATGCATTAAGTGGCCAAATCAGTGTTATCTGGGACGCTGGAGAAATTTTGATCGGGTTCGGTGAGTTCCTGGAAAACAACAAGGAACTAGTGCCATCAGGGTATAATCTTGATTGGTGGGCCAGTGAGCTAGCCTCCAAAATCGATATGCCAGAAAAGCTGGATTCATTCTTTGAGATACTGAATGCCGACCCTTCTCTGTTTCCAAAAGGCCTTCCTTTCAATGGTGCGATTACGAGGGGTGGAGAACCTGAGCATGAGCGAGAAACGAGAAAACGAGATTGGAACAGGAAGTTGAAGAATCTAGACTTAACATGGGATCAAGTGGTTTCGATTTCAGACAAATTTGGAACTGCAATCCCGCCCCCGTGGAATCTATGGTGGTCGGATTTACCTGTGGCTTTGATTCCATCACTGTGCCTAGCGATGCAACGTTCAATTAAACAAAGTGGAAAATTAATCATTCCCCTAAAACAGTCAGAAGAGGCTGTTGAGGGCTTAAATCAGGAACATATGAACAAAATCAAGGAATATGGAGTGGTAAGATATTCCTTGATGTCCCTGGGATTACAACATAAATTGGAGAATGACAAGGTTGTGATCGAAAGATACTGGGAACCATTATGTGAACTCCTCGATATCGACAATGATAACCTCGGAAATTCGGAGATCTTGATAAAAACAGAACAGAGGCTGACGCAGATAGATGAGGCAAAGTCGATCGTGCTCTCAGAAAGCGAAAGGTCATCTGAGGTTGAAAAACTTAGGACTGAAAGAAGAATCAGGGCTGAAACAAAGGCGAGACAGAGGAACCTGGGGGTAGAGGAGACCGAAGCAATCGGAATTGCTGCAGCTGCGGAGATAGATGACCCAGGGCCGATGAATAAAGAGGAATTTGAACAGGCCTTGTCCACACTGGACGATAACGAGGTGGAACAATCCCTGTGGATCGTCAGAGAAGTCTCACCTCACAGATGGGAGGATGCCGTTCCAACCAGAATCGGCGCACGAATGGGGAGGCCGGAAAAAGCCGAAAGAAGAGAAATGAAGCAATACACACACGCTCTTTATCCAATAGGCAATAATGGTGGCCCACAGAGATTGCTAGATCAGATCGGTAAGGGTGCACTGAGCGTAGACGTTAGCATTCGCCGGTGCACGAAATGCGGAAGGGACACGCACGAAATTCGCTGCCGCCACGATTATGGTGATGGCTCCCCCCCTTGCAATGGAAGAACGGAAATCAGAAGGAAAAAAAGTACAGATCGAAGACTCGGGGAGAAAAGAAATATCCAATTCACAGCCCTTCTAGAGGCCGCTAGAAAAAACCTCAATCTGAACTCATTACCCCGACCAATCAAAGCAACAAGACAACTTGAATCAAGGTTGCAAACCCCCGAGCCCTTGGAAAAAGGAATCCTAAGGGCGTTGCATGACGTATCAGTGAACAAAGATGGAACATCGAGGTTCGATATGATTGACGTTCCAATAACTCATTTTCGACCTCTAGAGATAGGCACTTCGTGGAAGAAATTAGTGGAGTTGGGGTATTCAGAGGACATGGACGGCAATGAATTGAAATCTGATGAACAAATATTGGAAATCTTCCCACAAGACATCATTCTTTCCTCAAATGCAGAACTGCATCTATCAAGCACTTGCAAATTCGTTGATGATGAATTGGCAAAGATTTACGGAATGGACCCATTCTTTAACTATGAATCAAAACAGGATCTTGTTGGACATCTAGGAATAGGGCTCGCACCACATACATCGGGAGGGGTACTCTGTCGCATAATCGGATGGACAGACGCCTCGGCTGGATATGCACATCCTCTGTTCCATGCTGCAAAGAGACGTAATTGCGATGGCGATGAGGATTGTGTCATGTTGTTGTTGGAAGGACTATTGAATTTCTCGAAGGACATCCTCCCGTCTAATCGCGGCGGTCAGATGGATGCGCCTCTGGTCTTGACGACACGTCTGCTTCCGAACCAGATAGACAAAGAAGCATTGAACGTTGATTGCTCATGGTCGTATCCCTTGGAATTCTACCAAGCGACTTTATCTCAGCCACATTCTTCCGGGGTAAAGCAATTTATCGACATAGTAGAAAATCGCGTTGGGACCATAGGAGACGTTCGAGGATATGGCTGGACTCACGATTCTGCTGGATTGAGCTCGGGACCATCAAATTCTCAGTACAAGCTACTGCCTTCCATGGAGATGAAAATGGACGCGCAACTCATGTTGGCATCAAGACTTAGAGCGGTCTCTGTAAAGAGGGTGGCTAAACAAGTAATTGAATCCCATTTCCTCAGAGACATAAGAGGCAATTTAGTCGCTTTCACAAGGCAAAAGATTCGTTGCGTAAAATGCAATGCATCATACAGGAGAATTCCCTTGACCGGAACATGCATAGCCAAAGTAGCGAAGAATGAAGCGACACGACGCTTAGGGAACTCATCAGACCATGACAGCCGCCCATTTTGCGGCGGCAACCTCACATTGACAGTGTCTCCAGGTGCAGTCAAGAAGTATATCGGCGTAACAAACAGGGTGATCGAGAAGTACGGAATCGACTTGTACACAGAACAGAGAGTAAAATGGATGGAAGATAGCGTAGAATCTCTCTTAGAGAATGACAAGGTCACAATAATGACTCTTGGGGACTTTATATGATTCCGGAGAAACCCAACTCCTCCAGAATCCTCTTCATCCACCTCAACTTCAACAATTTTCTCTTGGGCTCAGTGGTCCCAGAGAATCTTCCAACGACATCGGACCTAGTACCGAGAAGCACAATGTTTGACACGCTGATTCCCATAGATACGACAATGCAAACAGCTCTGTCCCCATCGGTGAAACCTCCTGGATTTACCATGCCATCTATGGAAAAAGGGGTTTGATGTGTGATAGAAATGGGGAGATCACTCACTCTTGGTATTAGATGCCTCAACGACTCCTGATTATCCCCGTGCGCATGGATAATCATGGGAATATTGTTCTCGATGGATAATGAAAGACCTGTGCCCCCATCACCGTCAGAAACAACCCCGATCACGGAATCCCAACCTTCCTTCGGATCTTCCAAGTCAGAGAAGATTTCCCCAGAACCGTCCGCGAGGATAAATCTACACCCTTGCTTCATTGCATCTTCAATTTCCTCTATCTCAACCGCTGCCCCTACGATAGCAACGTTTCCGGAGTGCGACAATAACTCTTGTCTGATGCTATCCCATGTTTGGTTTAGATCAACGAGAGAACGACTCTGGGATGCAGAGGAGACCAATTCGTTGACTAGCCATTTCGCAACGTACAGATCCTTATCAAGCGACCATCCAAACTCAGACCTTATCTCATCTTGAATCTGGATCAATCTCTCATCTATTATTAGATGGCGATCTCCGATCATGAAGTTTGGCTGCCGTGAGCGTTCAAGAACCCTGCCGGCTCTGAACATACAACATGCCTATGCCGGGTACCCCTCCAACACTCACAAATGAGAGTGCTCTGGCAAGATATCCATTCTTACCTCAAGCCAGATCCCACATGCGAAAGTTGTTCGAGGATAATGCAATCGATATCGATGCGATTATCGAACAAGGTTGGTTGGAAGAAGCTAGGTCTTTGGGCCGATTGAGGCTTGTCGAGTCAATTGTACACAAATCAGAAGCCGATCCAATGGGAACAGTGGATCTCGCCAACGAAGCCTCCAGGTTATTCTCCATGGCTGCTTATCAATATGCATTTTTGGTGGTCTGTGCCTCGTTTGATGATAGACTGGTATCAAGGTGGGCAGAGGGAGAATCAAGTTTGGCGGATAAGAACATAGGGATTGATGAATTATATTTTGAAACCATAGTGAAGACCTATATTTCCTCACTGAAAGCCTCCTTTGAAAATGGCCAAATGATATACTCAGTACCTCTCAGTGACTTTCTTGAGTTGTGCCCAAGAATATCCGGATCTTACTGGAGACTAGTGAACAGACCGGTGAATGATGGTTGGGTCACCCTTGACCCTGCTTCAGGTGACACCAGCGCTCAACGTGTCGCCAGGTTGGTCAAAGAGAGAATCAGAGAGGAATTGATTGAGAGAAGTAGGGAAAGCATGGTAAGAATGTCCGAACAATTAGCCGATAGGTTAGGCGAAGAAGTGACTCGTATATCCGAACTTTTCGGATCTCAAATCAGGTCTGAAGTACCTATCGCATCTGCTACCAAAGAAGATTGGCCCCCATGCTTTTCAAACTCAATAGAGGAACTTGCTTCCGGAGTAAACGTAAATCACGTTGGACGCGTGTTTGTCGCCGCTATGGGCAGAAGCATGGGACTTCCTTTGGATATGACCTGTTCCTTTTTCGAGGGTGCTCCGGATTACGACCCACAGACAACGTCGTATCAAGTAGGTCACGTGTATGAGCGTGAATACACGCCCCACGGTTGTGGCGCATTGAAAGCAGCGGCCAGATGTCCAGTTGGGCCAGGCGATGATCGGCTGTGTGATCAGGAATGGTTGACTCACCCACTGAAATATCTCAGGGCAAAACAACGTTCTAGGGCGAAGTCAGAAACAGTGTTATGACTAAATGAACGCCGTGTTATCTAACACTGAAACAAACAATTCAAATCTTGGATCCTACTTGGGCTAAACGAACCCCCATGGTGAGGACACTCGTCATCTCAGTTGATCGGGACAATGACCTAGGGGTCAAAGCTGGTGTCAGAGGGCCAGTAATTGGACGAAAAGCAACCCTAACAGCAGCCTTGAGACTCGGCATCGCTGATCCTGAGGAAAGTGACACAAACGCTATCATGGGCGCACTTCACCATCATGACAGGCTCATTGAGAAATCTGACTCCAGCGATGGGGTCGAGGTGGCAATTCTTACCGGTGACGTTCGTGTTGGTCCCAGGAGCGACAGAGCGATAGCAAGCCAATTGGATGAGGTCATACGACTTTTCCAGCCAGATACTGCTGTCCTTGTCACCGATGGAGCGGAGGACGAAGCCTCAATACCCATCATATCATCGAGAGTCAGGATCGATCACATAGAGAAGATCATCGTTAGACAATCAAAGGGAATTGAGAGTACTTACTATTACATCGCCAAAGCAATCGAGGACCCACGATGGAGAGCTAGATTGCTGGTACCCATAGCCACTTTCCTCCTTATTCTCGGTCTAGGTCTGATCTTACCAAAATATGGCAATATCCTAATCGGATCTCTTCCATTAATAATAGGAGGATGGATACTGGCGAAAGGACTTGGTTGGGAACAGCAACTGGAGAGACTGTTCGATGACATGCGCAGTAGCGCATCAGGAGGACTATTCTCCTCCCTGTTATGGGCGGTGTCAGTGGTATCTGTATTATTCAGTATACTAGCCGCTTTCGATATCTTTACAGATAATGTAGCATATGGGAGCAGGTCAAACCTATGGATATGGGCCCGAGCGATCGATGAAGCACTTCAGTGGCTTGTAATAGCCGGCGTCTGTTTTTCACTCTCCCTTGGGGTCCTCCGTTGGAAAGAAGGGACTTTTCGCGGCCAGTCGATCCTGATGATTGGATTGGGATTAGTGGCATATGCTTTCATCAATGCAACAGTCGACCTCCTTCAGGAGTGGCCAAACTACCAGCCCTCGGTCTCCACAGTAGTTGACGACTGGGGATTGCCATTTATGTCGGTAGTTTTCTACTACCTGCTCAGAGTCGTGGTCGATTCTTTGCGAAATGAAGATGAAGATCCGAATGCCAACCGACATTGGGGCATCTAACTCAAACGATCGTTCTGATTTTTTGAATGACCAAGCGTGTTAGACATTCTTCCGTTTACGAACCCTCTCCATGTACCGACTGTAATTCCCCGGCCATACGACCACACTGCCATTCCCTGGAACCTCCCAGATTGTATCGCATATCTTGTCGAGAAACCATCTATCATGGCTAACTGTGATTATACTCCCATCATATCTAGTCAGAGCCTCCTCAAGGGCCTCTTTCGCATCTGTGTCGAGGTGGTTAGTCGGCTCATCTAGGAGTAGAAGATTATTCTCTTCCAGTAATAATTTCAGTAGTGCGATGCGGGCTCTTTCCCCACCGCTCAATGAGCTTAATTTTGTACCAACCATATCTTTAGTGAATTGAAATTGGCCTAACAATGCCCTTATGTCCCCATAATCCATCCTAGGCTTCAAAAATCTAATTTGTTCTATCGGAGTGAGGTCGAAATTTAAGGATCTGTGGTCCTGATGAAAGTATCCTATCTTAACCCCTGGCCTGACATCAATTTCCCCTGCGTCGAGTTTCAGTTCCCCCATTATGGTCCTAAGAAGGGTGGTCTTTCCGGCCCCATTACCTCCCACAACACCTATTTTCTGACCTCTTCTAACACCAATATCAACGGAGTCAAAAATAGGTCGATCCAATTCGCTGAAAGTTAATTTTCCTTTCTTTATATCGAGGACCTCTAGGCTGGATTTCTCACTGGATTCCAAAGAAAATTTGAGACCTCTGCGAGATTTGGGTTTCAGGGATCTCAGCCACTTTAATTCACGCTGAGCTCGATTAATCATCACATGCTTTTGTGAAATCGACTTGTCGTATTTGTTCGCTGATTTCATAGATTGAACGGCGCCTTTCAACCGTCGAAGCTCTTTTTGCGTTTTTTGGATGCGATCATCCAAGGTCTGTAGAAAAAGGGCCTTTTGCTTCAAAAAAGAAGAATAGTCCCCTATGTAGCCTTTCACATGGGCATCTTGCACTTCTAGTATCGCATTGCAAATCCTATCCAGAAAGTACCTATCATGACTTACGACGACTATGGCTCCCTCGAACCCCAATAAGAACTGCTCAAGCCAATCTAATGTTTCCAGATCCAAGTGGTTCGTGGGCTCATCCAAAAAGAACACTTCTATTTCTGATAAACCAACGAGTTGTCGAGCAAGGGCTACCTTTGCCCTTTCACCACCCGATAACAACTCGAGTTGAGTGTCCATAGGATGTTGAGATAGATCAAGGGCTCGAAGTATTTCCTGAGCCCTGCTGGCAACATTCGACCCACCTGATTTGGCATTCATACTCTGCAACTCTTGATATCGATCGATATCCGCCTGCCAATCACCCTCGTAGAACGAGGGATCGGCCATTCTCCCCTCGATATCGGCCAACTCGGCATCTATTTCCTCAAATTGCCTTCCTTTCCGTTCCAATTCCTCTTCCAAGGTGGCTCCCTCATCAATATCCCTGACTTGGGTAAGGAAAGCAATCCTCAATCCCGGAGCGAAAGAAATCTCACCGAGATCTTGGTCTTGTTCAGAAATAGTTCGTAGCAAAGTGGTTTTACCCGCACCGTTGTGGCCAACAATACCAATCCTGTCCCCTTCTTCAATCCGGACGTTTACCCCTTCGAGAACTGTGGTCGGACCGAAGGATCTGTGCACCCCCTCCAGTCGTATTAACTCTCTAGCCACATCATTCGGAGGGTAATGGGGTTGAAGTGGCCATCGGTCAAAAGGTCCGATGAATCAAAGAATACCCGCCATGGCGTAGAACCATGGAATCCGTCATCAAGATAAGTTGGAGGGGAGACCAAAGTGAGATCATGAGGGCAATCGAATCCGTAAAACCAGACGATTCTGATTCCTTTACCATCGAATACGCCAAACCCGAAAGCGATTTTCTCGCAACAATCACAATAAAATCAAACTCACTTTCTTCGGCCAAGGCGACAGCAGATGATATTCTCGCTTGTTTAGGCGCGGCATCCGTGGCAGCGGATCTCCTCAACGATTGAGGGCTAATTTCACATAATTTACATATAAATGGTAAAAACACTGCTTCATATCTCACACGCTGATGGAAGAGGTTATGAACACAGGAACGATACTTGCTTTCCTGATCGGCACATACGCTTCTTTCGCTATTGCCGTGATGGCCGCCACCCCGCTACTCGCGTGAATGATAGAACCGAACTCTGCAAATAATCAGGGACGGTTAAATTGATCCTAGCGGAGCGAATGGTATGGTATTACCCCATGACAGGTCGAGTTTGTTGTGGAATGACGGTCCAACTGATAGGTTCACTAGATCAATGGAGCTCTGGATTAATGCAATGTATTCCGATGACCCATCCAATATAGATGCCATTACTTCGGGCCGGTCAATCTCCAGAATAATCGCCAAGGAAAACGGCGTCATATCAGGAAGGCCAGTACTCGATTACCTCATTGAAAATCACTGCAATGGAGCAACAACAGTATGGAATTTTTCCGAGGGCCAAGGATTTCAGAAAGGACAGGAGATAGTCTCCATAGTCGCCAACTCTAATGAAATTCTAAGGATAGAGAGAATATGTATGAATTTGATTACTAGATTGAGTGGAATCGCTTCGACGACGTCCAAATGGAGGGAACAATTGGGTGGGGTTTCTCTTGCAGCAACCAGAAAAACGAACTGGGGAATTTTAGACAAGTGGGCAGTTCATATTGGAGGGGGCCTCACTCACCGCCTTGACCGCTCGGACGGGCTCATGATCAAGGAAAACGATTTTTCGCTGGCAAAACTAACTCTAGAAGAAATCCTTTCAACCTGTAGGACAGCAAGTGATTTTCCTGTGATCGAAGTCGTATCATCGGACCAGGCGTTAAGTGTGGTCAATTCATGGATCGGACTTCAAACTGGACCTTCAAGCAAACATCAATTAACTTTGATGATGGACAATCTAGGGCCTGAGAATTGCAGGAAATTCTCCGACCAACTGGAGGATATGGGCCTAAGGCAAGAATTCGTTTTGGAAGGCTCAGGTAGGGTTAGGTGGGAAAATCTGCAAGACTGGGCACAATCTGGTGTGGACGTGGTGTCATCGGGATCCATAACCATGGAGCCTCAAATGATTGATATGACGATGCTGATGGAGGCCTCGTAGTGACTATCCCTGATGATCATCCCAGAAGGGAATCCTTGTTATCCAGACAGAAAATAGTTGATGCCCAAGCAGCTGGTCTGCTAGCAGACTCCGCACTGATTGCCCATGGTAGGGGAGAGGCATTCGACTATCTAATCGGAGAAAGGACTACTGACTCTGCGAAAAGGGCTGAGATGGAGGCATTGGACCGCCTTTTCAGAGCGAAATCTCCAGTCATTTCAATGAATGGAAACACAACGGTGCTCGCAGGCCGAGAAGCCATTTGCCTTGCGGCATTAACCAACAGCAGCGTTGAGATCAACATCTTCTACAGGACAGAAGATAGAATGCGTTTGTTATTGTCCGAGATCCACAATATGAAGGACTATGTCATGGAAAACCCTCCCTCAGATGAAATCGAGTCAGAAAGGTGGAGGGATATGGTGAAATCCGTCAAGATACACGGAGAAAATCCTGATGCAAAAATACCACACCTGAAAGGGCCTCGAGCACTTTGTAGTTCACAAGGAATTTTCCGAGCAGATGTCATCCTGGTACCATTGGAAGATGGGGATAGATGCGAGGCCTTGGTATCGATGGGAAAGGAAGTTATTGTAATAGATTTGAATCCGCTTTCGAGAACTTCAACTACAGCCTCCGTTACGATTGTCGATGAAGTCAAACGAGCCATGGAACGAATGGTCATTATGGCACTTGAAGGCCCTCTGAACAGCAATTCAGACTGGGACAATCGAGCAGCATTGGTGGATGCCCTGAATGAGATAGGAAGATCAACGAAACTACTCTCTTCCTGATCTCAGGCCTTTTCGTTTTTCAGTAGCGTTCTGACCCTGTCTGCGATTGCATCACCGACTTCCGAGGTTGTTCCAGTCCCTCCGATGTCGTAGGTTTTGGGCCCTTCTGAGGAAAGGTGCTGAGATATGGCCTGTTGCAGGATATTCCCGTACTTGTCCAACAATGGATCATCATGTCGAAGGGAAAGATTCTCCAACATTAGTTGGAGCGATGACAGCATCGCGATGGGGTTCACTCGGTTCTTGCCAGCGTGCTTTGGTGACGATCCATGCACAGGTTCGAACATCATATGTTTATCACCTAGGTTCGCTGATGCAGCCATTCCCATACCACCTTGCAATACCGATGCCAAGTCAGTGGCTATGTCGCCGAACATATTCGGAAGTACGACAACGTCAAGGTCCTCTGGGTCCCTTACCAGCCACATGGTGAAGGCGTCAATATAGGCTTCCTTTGCCCCGATTTGAGGGTAGGATTCAGCGATTTCACGAAATATGGATCGAAAGAGCTGGCATCCTCTGAGGACATTGGACTTGTCAACGCAGGTCACACTCTGAGGGACACCTAACTTAGCAGATCTTCGCTCAGCGAGATCGAAACAAAACTTGTGTATACGCTCACTACCAGCCCTTGAGATTGGTCTCGGGTCCCACCGAACCTCCCCTTCTAGGCCAGGGAATTTCTCGATGATCAATTTCTCATCCTTTTTTCCAACTGCGGATTGTGCCATCCTCCTCAAAAGAGAATGATAGAGGCCTTCGGTATTCTCCCTGACCATGACCAAGTCAACCAATGATGACCTCCAAATCTCCTTGTAGACACCGTGAACTTTGTGATGAACCCCGTCGTAAAGCTTCACAGGCCTCACATTAGCATACAGATCAAGCCCAGATCTCAGGCCTAGTATAACCTCCCCACCAGCCACATCCCCGTTTGGAAGCCTGGCTTCTGGCCACCCGATGGCTCCGAGCAGAATTGCATCACTCTCGTCTCTGCAGATCTCGAAAGACCCCTCTGGCCATTGTTCTCCAGTTTCTAGGTAGTGTTGCCCGCCGCATGGAATAACCCTAATTTCGAATTCCACATTTCCATTTTTCTGGAAGACATCAAGCACCTTTAGGGCTTCAGTCATCACTTCTCGACCTGTCCCATCCCCGGGAAGAGCAACGATGCGATACGCGGACATCATACGTCGCAGAATGGAATCCTACATCAAGCAACCCCTAACAAGAACTTAGCGAATAATGCACATTGTTCATAGACGTCCAGACGGAGTAGGGTCTTCATGGGTGAGGACGGATCGACCGGCAGAAAGAATCCAATGGACATCAAAGGGCTTCCAGACTCAGTGACTACCCTGTGTGACACCATGATGAAGATGAACCCAAATTGGAGTCTGCTAGAATGGTTAGACAGGCGGGCTACGGAAGAATTAGATTTGGCCGCCTCTCATCTCGGAAGGGAAAAAATCAGATTAGAACAGAGATTATCGAGGGTTGACGATATTGCCAGACACATGGGTAGGCTAAACGAAGCCAATTCAATGAGCAGACAGGACCCCCTCCAAAGAAATCTATTCGATGTCTACGATGGTGCCAAGAAGAGCCAACAACCAACCGTCGCTGAAATATTGGAATCCGCGGCAAATGACGCTCCCCCAATCACAGATGATGATCCCATGCTCTCTATGATTTCTCTGAGGATATTGGATATGATAGAACAAGCCAACGCCGATGGCAGCGAATTCATAACCTGGGACGACATCCTCAGTGAATTGATACCATCCAACCTCCAAGAAGAAGAAGTAGAAGAGGCAATTGCCCATCTTGTCCAGAGGGGGGAAATTATCGAATTCAAATACGGCCAATTTTGCTTAAACCGAAGCTAGAGGCTTTACTGAAACCGGAATCCAATGTCAAGAATATGGAATTTCCGATATAATCAGAATGGAAGATATTAACACCTATATCCACTTGGAGTAAACCCATACTGCCTAGCAGAGCCGAGGATATAGGAGATATCAAGAATGGGAATACATCCTAAAATAGGCATAACAGGTTTGCCGAAATCCGGTAAATCCGCAGTCCTCGAGAAGGTTGTAGATATGATTACAAACGAGAGGAAGGATGAGCGGAGATCGCGTAATGATCGATCTCAAGGGATGCCAATCGTTGGAGGTATGAGGACTGAGCCAATACTTGAAGATGGCGTCAGAATCGGCTTTGAATGCGTTGACATCATAACCGGCGATCGCGCAGTAATGGCACACAGGGACATTGACTCAAGAACTACGATTCTGGGTTTGGGAATCGACCCCACTGGATTAGACAGAGTGGCAGTGCCAGCCATCGAACGCACGATAGAGACTTGTGAGATGCTAGTTATAGATGAGATAGGAAAATTCTCAGTGGAATCAGAGGCCTTCGTAAAAGTTGTACGCGCTGCTTTGGAGTTTGATATGCCAACAGTTCTAACACTTCACAAGAAGTCCAGGCATCCACTGTTACAGGACATCAGGAGAAGAGACGATGCTAGGATACTAGAGGTAACTCCAGTAAATCGTGCATTATTGCCATACAAAGTCCATAAGCTGGTCAGGGAAACATATTGACCTCATCAATTGAGTACTCCCCTCCCCTCCGGTAGAATATGGCCACTCCTGCCAGGCGAGCTTCCAGGGTCCTCATGGGGTTCACAATCGCACTCATCCTGGTATTCGCGCTGGGCCTCCGTGGGGGCTGGATACAGATTACTGAATGCCAGCCACAAAATTGTGGGTCTAATTTGGCCGTTGAATTCTTAATTGGATTGTTTTCTATCTCTTCTCTGTATGCATGGTGGCTTCTGAAAAAATCACCAAAAGCTCCTTTCTCGAATAGAATCTCAGACATTTTTGTCGATCTTTCCGAGGAAGAATTGTGGACTGAGCTAGAACAAGAGAGGATTGAGACGAACGATGTTGAGAGAATATCAGATGCATGGGCAAAACTCGAAGTTTCGACCATCGAGCAAGACGACAAATGACGAAGCGAAACCTTCACCCTCCGCCTGCTCCCGCGTGGTAATCATGTCAACCATACCAGAGGACCTGAGATATACTGCTGAACACGAGTGGGTTAACATCGAGAACGAGATCGCTACCATTGGCATAACCGATTACGCACAAGACGCGTTGACAGACGTAGTTTGGGTCGAGCTACCGATGATTGGAGACAAGGTCGAATCCATGGAGCCTTTTGCGAGTGTCGAATCGGTCAAGTCAGTATCTGAGATTTATGCCCCCTTATCGGGAGAGGTAATTGAAGTAAATGAAGATCTTGAAGCCGCACCAGAGACTATCAACAATGATCCATATGGAGATGGGTGGATATGTAGAATTAAGCTGGACACAAAGGATTTGTCTGGATTGCTTAACCATGAGGATTACAGGTCCTTGCTTGGTGAGTGAACGATGCCCCCCCTCCACCTCTATGTAGATGGATCATGCGGCGATAATCGCAACGTAGGTAGGGAAACGATCGCAGGATGGGGTGTCTGCATAGTCAGAGGAGACTCAGGTACGGGCAAGGGCCAAGGCGAAGTGATAGAGGAGTTCAGTGGACGAGTCATCACAGATCCAGAATCCCCAGAATACATGGGTGCGAGTGTTGGCTCGAATAACACCGCCGAATTAACTGCGATAGGACACGCTCTGAGATGGGCATTGATTGATCAGAGAGAGGATGCACTGACAATAAGGTCAGATTCCGAATATGCGTCAAATCTCACCGTTGGCATCTGGAAGCCCAAGGCAAACAAAGAACTCGTCCGTCGTATCAGATCCTTCTGGAAAGAATGCCTGTTGAACAGGACCGTCACAATAGAGCATGTCAGAGCACACAGAGGGCATAGGTGGAATGAAAGAGCTGATCACCTTGCCTTCAGAGCTATGGAAGGCAGGAACCCGGATCCCTTGCAATTCTGGAAGCCCGGCAATCGATAATCAGGGCTCATTCAGCAAACTCGTCGTGAGTATCGCGTATGTCCCCTGGAGTACCAACAGTGATGCTATCAGATTCAGAATTAGTCCCCCTGCTGGTGGAATAGCTAGCCACCCCCCTGCAAACCAGGTACAAAAAATCATTACAGCACCCAACGTTACCAATAACTTCCCACTTCGAGAAACGTCGTTCCATAGACTGAGCCATGGAATCAGCCCATTTGTTCTAAATTTCCATCTAAACCAGCCGACATAAAGGCTGAATAAGCCAATCAGTCCAAACACACCCAGGGTAAATGACTCATCCTCCCACGGGCCCGAGGGAGCCCAGCCGACAAACAGAACCTCGATCATGATGATGATTCCAATGCCAAAGAAGGGCCACCATGTTGATGCCCCGCGCCTCATGATGTCCGGTGGCCCCCCTACTTCATCATATAAGGGGTCGAAGAAGCGTAACGGACATTCATACGGTGGACTTGACATTGTGCGTCATGCGAGATCTGTTGGCACCGCTTCACGACCACAAAGGTCGAAAGACACCAAGTGAAGCATCGAGGGCATGGTTTATTCTGGTCATGATATTCAGTTTGATTGCGGGTTTGGCTGCTTCAGAAGGCAATATAGTGGTAGGCTCTGCTTGCGGACTGGTCATCGCTACAGCTTTGCTGAACATCGGTTGGTTCTTACTAAATACACTAGGAGACGGCCGGAAAACAGTTGCATTAACTGGAGCAGTCACCCGCATGCCTGATATGAGTGAGGATGAATGAGTTATCATGGGCGTGTCGTATCGATGGGTTGGCATACCCGACACCGCGCACTTAGACCTTAGATATAGAGTCCTGAGAGAAGGCATGCCCCGCGAAACCGCAAGATACATTGATGTCGATGATGATCCAAATACAAAATTTGTCGGAGCGTTCATTGATGAGGTAATGGTGGGTTGCGCGACATTGCAATATGATCCCAGGGAAGAATCCGATCTGAGAATCAGGGGAATGGCAGTGGATCCGGATCATAGAAACAAGGGAATCGGCTCCAATCTCGTTGGAATGCTTCAAGACTATGCTATTGAGTTAGGGACAGGGATATGGTGCAATGCTAGAGTAAAAGCTATGACGATGTATCGACGAAAAGGATTCAGAATAACATCTAAACTATTCGAGATTGCGCCCATTGGAATGCATTATGAAATGCATTGGAGCCCAAAAGATATTGTCAAATAAACGGAGGTATAGGAATGGTGGAAACAAGCACTTTGACTAGAGATGAGATTGAGGCTATGATTGCAAGAGTCAATTCAGTACCGATGATGCACACCCTAGATCTTGAGATCTTGCGCCTAGATCATGGAGAATGCGATGCTAGGGTACCAAGGAAGATTGAGTGGGACGGCATATACCAAACCATGCACGGCGGTATCCTGGCAACTATAGCAGATTCGGTCACATGCTGGGCAATACTCACGCAGATAGGAGCAAAAGAGAAAGTGGCAACTACTGACTTCAACATCAGATTCTTGAGGCCATGTTTGACGGATGCGTTATGTCATGCGCGTGTGGTAAAGATCGGGAGAACACTCTGCGTGGCTGAGGCTGATTTGATAGATACGAACGGCTGCAAGGTTGCAATTGTACAAGCGACCTATGCTCGGTTGAACAATTAATCGAATTCGCACTTGTTCTCGGCCTATTGTCTACCCTGAACGCAGTGATGCATTAGGTTGTGGAGCACGAGCCGGGATTTGCACCCGGGTACACGGATCTGCAGTCCGTTGCATAGCTACTCTGCCACTCGTGCTAGAGGGATCCACCAAACATTTCGATTTCAACGCTTCCCGAGTCTCGATTTGTACCGCATCTTAGAATACCTTCATGGACACGAGGCCAAACCTATCCTACATGCCTGCGGTCGCAACCCGTTTTGATAACCTCGGCGTCGGATTTGCACCTTACCTCCAACCCCCCCCAGATGGAGTAATAAGATGGACCGTTGGCGAGCCTGGATTCCCAACTCCGGAACCTGTTATCTCTACTGCTGTGTCCGAGTTGTTAGATGGCAAGACGAAATACACCAGAGGCCAAGGATCACCAGCACTCTGCGAGGCCGTTGCACACCATTTAATGAAGACCAGCAAAATAAGCGTGAGTCCGGAGAATGTTCTGATAACACCAGGCGCCAAACAAGCCCTACTCTACTCATACATGACCGTGCTAAATCCCGGTGATGAGGCAATCTTACTTTCACCATCATGGGCCTCTTACGAACCGATGATCTCAATCATAGGAGGAGTTCCAGTAAACGTTCCCGTAGACCGTAAAAACTTCCATCCAGACCTTGATGCCATTCGTTCCTCTATAACCGATCGCACACGAATGATAATGGTGAATTCGCCTTGCAATCCAACCGGCGCTGTCTACACACGGGAGGAGATTGAAGAAATCGTATCAATTGCCATTGAAAATGATCTCTGGATAATTTCAGATGAAATATACTCGAGACTTATTTGGAATGGAGGCGAGCATGTCTCTCCGGCGACAGTGGGAGGTGGAAAAGAGCGCACTATTGTCATAAGTGGTTGGTCAAAAACATGGGCTATGACAGGTATGAGGGTGGGTTTTCTTGCAGGACCCCAACAAGCCGTGAGAGCCGCTGTAAAATGCCAAGCCAACTCAGCCTCTCATATACCCACATTCATGATGGAGGCAGCCAGGGTCGCATTAGATTGCGATGATCATGTGGAACAATTCTCTGATGCATACAGGCATAGGAGGAATCTGATGGTTGAGGGCTTAGAAGACATACCGGGCTTGAGAATAGTAAACCCAGAAGGCGCCTTCTACCTGTTCATAGATGTGACAGGGACAGGAATGTCCGATGTCCAGTTTGCAGATGGAGCCTTGAAAGCTGGCGTTCAACTTATTCCAGCATCGCTCATCACAGGTGGAGAAGGTTTCATTCGTGTATCCTATGCTGCCTCAGAGGAGGACATCAAAGAAGGAATAAGCAGATTGAGGTCATGGCTTCTGTAATACAAAGCTAAAATTCCAGAAGGCATTTTCCTTTACAACACAAAAAATAGAGGCTGATATTAATTAGAATAATTCATAAGGAGAAATCGCCCGATACAGCCCCGATTTCGGTGGTGATAGGGTGGTCAAGGCTCACGGAAAACACGTTTACATCGACTATATTGGGTATCAATATGATGGATCAAACAATGGTGAAAAAATATTAGAAATCATGATCCAATCTGCCAGCGTTGCGAACATCAGGCCCGTTTTCTCACATGTGGAGGAGTTTGATGGTCAGAATTCACCCCCTGGGTTTGCAGCTGTTGTACTTTTAGATGAATCCCACATTACTGCACACTGCTATTACGAAAAGGGATGGTTGGCAATTGATGCATTCACCTGTGGTGATGGCAATCCTGATCTCATTGCGGATTTCATAACAAAAAATCTGAGAATAAATATGCCCGGTCTTCAACAAATGCGGAGGGAGTTGGTAGATAGGTTCCTTCACAACAACGAAGAAGAGGCTGTGATTGATTGAAAGAAGAGGGCGATCCCGTGAGAGATTTCATCAAACGGAACTACAATCATTTCAACGCTGGAGAACTATCGAGATGTATAGAATCACTTCGCGAATTCCTCGATAATGATGGCCGATTGATGATAACCCTCGCTGGTGCCATGTCGACGGCAGAGATTGGCAGGACACTCTCACCTGCGATCAAAGCCCAAAAAATACATGCGATATGCTGTACGGGGGCTAATCTGGAGGAAGACCTGTTCAATTTAGTTGCAAGGTCAGATTATGAGAAAATAACAAATTGGAGGGAATTGACGCCCCTTGATGATCTCAATTTTCACAATAGAGGTCTCAATCGTGTCACAGATGTCGCGATACCAGAACATCGGGCGATAAGATACGTAGAGGAAAAAATCATGGCTTTATGGAAAGATGCCGAGGCCGCAGGAGACCGGAGATTCCCTCACGAGTACATCTATGATCTCTTAATGCATGGTGATCTAGAGTTCGATGGGGATCCTGATGATTCATGGCTGATGGCTGCAGCGGACGCTAACATCCCGATCTTCACTCCCGGATGGGAGGACTCCACTTTGGGAAACATCCTAGTCGCACGCGTGATCGATTTATCGATATCATCTCAAGACATCGTGCTGAGTGGGTTACACTCAATGCAAGCATTAGCGGATTGGTACAGAGAAGACGACTCTCCTACGGGGATTCTACAGGTAGGAGGAGGTATCGCCGGGGATTTCCCTATGTGTGTAGTTCCGATGCTTAGGCAGGATGTCGGAATCAATGTGAAATTATGGTCTTGGTTTGCTCAGATATCAGAATCAAAACCGTCCTATGGGGGTTACTCAGGGGCACCCCCGAGCGAAAAAATCAGCTGGGGAAAAATAAGCACTGAGACCCCTCGATTTGTTATAGAGTCGGATGCCACCATAGTTTTGCCATTGATTCTACAATCGATAGTAGAAAATTAATCAAACAACTCGACTGCGGTATTGTAGTCCCTGTTCTTCAATTCTGATCAGTTGATTGTATTTCGAAGTTCTGTCAGATCTAGCCGGAGCACCTGTCTTTATCCAACCACATCCTGTTCCTACTGCTAGATCGGATATAGAGCTGTCACAAGTTTCACCTGAACGATGTGACATGATGCAATCAAACCCGGCGCCTCTAGCAATCTGCATCACTTCAAGAGTCTCAGATACAGTCCCTATCTGGTTGGGCTTGATCAAGATTGAATTGGAGGCTTGGTCAATGATACCCCTCTCCAACCTCAATTTATTGGTCACATACAGATCATCTCCGATTACAAGAACATCATGACCTTTCTCCGTGAAGGATATCCAGGACCGCCAATCATCCTCTGAGAAGGGGTCTTCTATCGAAACTATAGGGTATTTTTCAATCCAAGAGGAATACAACGAGGAAAGTTCTGACCCATCGATCATCTTTCCATCGAAAGAATATTTGCCAGAATCATAGAATTCAGTAGCGGCTACATCCAGTGCTATCCCGATTTGACTTGAACTTGAGTATCCAGCCCTCTCGATGGCTTCTACCAACAATTCCAAGCCCTCTTCGTTCCGTCCCAAGGAGGGGGCGAAACCCCCTTCATCACCGATTCCAGATAGCAGCCCCTTCTCCTTGAGTGTTTTTTTTAGGGCGTGATAGGTTTCAGTCCCAGCCCTAAGGGCTGATGTGAAGTCTGAGAATCCATATGGAACCACCATGAACTCTTGTACGTCTACGTTAGTCGCAGCATGTGCACCACCATTTAGAATGTTCATCAAAGGGACCGGCATTACACCGACTGGCCATTCACCGGGTATGGATTTCCACAATGGGATCCCATTTTCTTTGGCCGATGCCCTTAGAATTGCCAGGGAGCAACCCAAAATAGAATTCGCCCCTAGTAGGCTTTTGTTGGGAGTTCCGTCTGCCGTAATCAGACGCTCGTCAATCAGAGTCTGGTCATGGACACTCATCCCAATTAACTCATTTTTTAATATTGTATTCACGTTATCTACAGACCTTTGGACACCTGACCCCAGCCACATAGGACCACCGTCTCTCAGTTCCACAGCCTCGTGAGAACCAGTGCTAGCCCCAGAGGGAACTGCCGCCCTAGCAGAGAACCTTCCATCTACAAAACAGTCAACTTCAATCGTCGGCCGCCCTCTCGAATCTAGAATCATTCGAGCGAGGATGTCGGTGATCTGCCCTAGCATGGTACTGTCCGGGGGGCACGCCCTGTCAAGTTTCCCGAGAATTATGTGTTCAACCAACCAAGCCATTTGGAGACGGCTGATTGTAGTATGGGAATCTCCAATTCCGAGCGGCAACATCTTTCCCAACATAATTGTTCTTGGGATGGTGAGATTGAGAACAACTCAGCTTTGCAAAGGACCCCATCATCTTGAGAACTCAATCTTCGATAGTCATCCACAAAGCAATGGATTAGGTTCTTTGGGAAATGGTGCATTACGGCTGTTTCGGGGCAACATAATACAGCACTCTTTTCCAGAAAGAGTAGGGAAGAGCCATCGACCTCATTTATTTCATGTCCGTGGAGACTTACGTGGTTAAGCATCGCTGCGACATCGATGTTGTACCAGTCAGACTTTTCCTTTGTGAGTTTCAATGATGATATATCATCAAGATACTCTTGAATTTCAACTTGGCTGGATTGAGGCGCGTCCCGCATCACTAAATCAAAAAACATCCACTGATTTGAAACCAACCAGCAATAAAATATGTGAATTATTACCAAAAAATGTAATATTTTTCATTTTTTTTTCCGTAATCATGAACCAATGGCATAAAAAGTGACTGATTAACGGCAATATCATGCCTGAAGTAGATTCACTCGACAGATCGATACTATCAGTACTTAGAGACCAAGGAAGATCCTCATTTGTTCAGATCGCCAACTCAACCGGTGTCACAGAGAGAACGGTCAGGGCCAGAATGAGAAGGCTGGAAGATGAGGGCATTATCAGAGGGTATACCATAAGAGAGACTGGAATTGGACTGTCTGCGTTAGTTCGACTCAGTGTTGGGCCTGGTATTGAGATTGGCACTTTGGCAGGTGAATATGCATCTTGGGACGGTATAGAATCAGTTTACGAAATAAGCGGAGATGCAGATCTTATCGTCTTGGCACATGTTGATGACACTGTGGCTTTGCGCGGACTCTTGGACAGAATTTGGTTAAGTGCCCCGGGAAGCATAATTTCGACAAGAACCGAGCTTGTACTTGAGCAGTACTGATAACCTCTGATTCCCACTAGAGAAATTCTAGAAAAATGGTGGGGCCTCATTCATTCTTTCCACTTTACTGAGCATCCAATACTTTCTGTTCTCTGGACGCGGATTCTCTGCCCTGAGACATATTGATTTAGTGCATCCTCAAGCTCGCATGTTGTAGCATTGGATGGATCTCTGGGGGAGTCATCAAGACGACCCCGATATAATACGTCATGACCTCCAGAAACAAGAAAAAATTCTGGAGTTCGCTCTGCACCATACGATCTTGCAACCTCTTGAGTCGAATCATGTAAGTAGGGATATGACATCCCCTTCGAGGCCCTCTCAACCATATGGTCCCAATCATCCGAAACATACCGTTCGGGGTCATTTGAATTGATTCCGACAAATCCTAATCCAAATTCTCTTGCCATCTTCGCCATTGCTTCAATTCTGCCCTCTGATGCCACAACGTACGGGCAGTGATTGCAAGTAAACATCACAACTCCTCCACCTTCTCCGATCACTTCATCTGAGCCGACTACGGATCCACCATGGGCCCTATTCGCATTTGGCAGGTTGAATGATGGCGCTTTATCCCCTGGCTCGATACCATGACTTGAAGGCATGAGCCGCCGAGAGCATCACCTGACATGAACCCTTTCTGCGGGAATCCCTGCCATTGACTTCATCAATCTCAGTCTAGATCTGGCGTGTTGATCACTAGGATCGATATCCAGAACCTGACGCCATCGTTTGTAGGCCGCCCTGTAATCTCCCGCCTTTTCTTCAAGTTCGGCAAGGATCATCAGCACGTCAAATCTCCTTGGATTGCATTCTGAAGCCTTCTCTAAGTCAGACATGGCCTCACCAACCCGATTAAACTCGAGATATAACCTCGCTCTGCAGGCCCATGATTCGCTATCACTTGGATCTAGTCTGATTGCCTCATTGAGAAGAGCCTCGGCTTGCTCACCTCTTCCAGTTTTTATGAGGCAAGACGCAAGCAATGCCATTGCATCGACATCTCCAATTTGAGATGAGATAGCGCCTTCGAGTAGATCTATGGCCTCTTCCCACAATGATAGCCCAACCATAGCCTCAGCACTACGTTTTATCGCTATTGGATTGTTTGGCCTAGTTCTAACAACCTCTGTTGAATGTTGGGCTGCCAAGTCGTACTTATCTTGAACTAGGTACAACATAGTGAGGTTCAGACGACCCGAAACGTGACTTGGATCCATCTTGACCACGCTTAATAATCTCCTCTCCGCCTCCTCCATTCGTCCTTCTCTGGCATAGGCCAATGCACTCAAAAATTCCACTTCGACTTCATCAGCTCGAACTTTATCACATTCCCTGAGCACGGATCGCGCTTCGTCGAAATCCATTGTTTCGATAAGTATACGCGCCTCTTCAATTAGGACACTAGGATCCATCTCCGCGATCCGTCTAGCCCTGACGATGCACGTCCGCGCCTCGTCTAGATCACCAGAAAGCCTGTTGTAGTAGGAGGCAGCCAACCAGCTTCTATGATCTTCTCTATCGAAACTCGTCATCTGTAGGCTGCAGTCCTCTAACCTCGAGATGAGGCTCTCTGGCACCGATCCAGTATTGTCTCTCTCCAGCCTGCACTGATTCATCAAAACTAATACTTCAGATTCCAATAGCCCTATTGTCGGGGTGAATGCTCTTGACCTGTCCAACAATGTTAGGGCGTTATTCAGATCATCAACGGCGATTGACAACTTTATTCCGGCTTCGTAGAGGGCTGGACTCCCAACAACATCAACTTTTGAATTGAGGTGAGCCATCGCAGAGTCTGCCATGCCCATTGAAACAATTATCGAAACCTCCAACAGAATCGAATCATCGGATTCAGATTTTATGTCTCTAATCAGCCTGAGCGCCAAGTCATAATGTCCCTTCAAATGCGCAATTTTAGCCCTAAGGAATAACACCTCATCAACGTTCCTCTCTTCCAAAGTCATGCCGTCTAGCAATTCCAGACCTTCGTCCAACATCCCTTCTGATATTTTCTTGCGGGCCCGCTTGACTCTGACCGCGGGCGACATGCCCAGAACATCAGGGCCCACGGCTCTGGACCGGAGATTATGAATCGACCCCACAACCTCCACCTCCATTTCCCCATCCCAATCTAGTGACGCTAATCTCCTTCGATTCCGAGAAGATCTTGAGTCACTCTCAGGCAATAGGGATAGCTGCTCAATCAGCGCTGGCATGTCATCGGGTTCTGAGTCGATGTGGGCCTCTAGAGCTTCAATCAACTCGTTCCTTGTCCCAGTGACTCTGATAATTCTCAGGAGGCCAGACATGGAATCGAATCTATGCCCTTCTCTGAGGGAAGCCTCGTAAGCATCGCGGGCATGTTTTCGCACATCATGCTCCTCAAACAATGAGCCCAGTCGTTCAAACTGAGAGGAGGTTAAAGTCAGGTCATCAGGCCTTACACCAGTCGAATCAAACATCGCTCCAAGCCTTCTAGTGAGATTCCCCATGGCTATCAGCGATTCGTCCGAATCAGCCTCGTCATTCTCCAAGGCCATTGCAAGTAATCTCGCTGGATGCGAGATTAGATCACAAACCCTACTGATACTTTCCCCACCCAATCTGCTCAACATTCTCTCTGCGGCGTCGATGGCAGAGTGGGCTGCAAGTCTATCATGCACAGGATCGCTCTCTCTGATGACGGATTCCAATCCGTCATTCACTGATGTCAATTCTCTGTGTACAGTGTAATATGCGGAGGACATTGTGTCAAGCTCTGATTTTATCTCAAGCGCCTTTCGCTTGATGTATCTTTGGCGAAAAAAGGCTGTGGCATAAGCCAGTATCAACAGTGCATAGACCCCTATGACTATGCGCGAGGCCTCTACCATGCAGCCAATTGAATTCGTTGAGGCTTTGATGCCTTCTGTCTAATCATACGGCCATGTGGCAATTAGGGGCCCCTTACGCAGACCTTCGGTCACAGGTCTGAGGGTGCGTACGCTGAGACGCTCCCCTTCCTTGCAGTATCGCCTACGGTACTGGCTAGGACGTTGTCAATACCCGCTTTGCTGGCGAGATCAAAAATCCGATCACTCATCTTCCCGGCGAAAACAAGTCCTACAGCACCCTCTATTTCTTCTAGAGCTTTCCCAAGAGCGGCTGCGCCAAGAGGATCGCTGCCCGACCCATCTTCAAGGATGATGACTGCCTGATTCCTTTTGAGGCCCTCTAGGTGTTGCCCCCAGCCGGCCATTACCTCCGGTGCTTGGACTTCGGCTTTCTCATGGCCGAGAGTTGCATTGTCGTCGCTCTCCATTTGTTTCCTAATTCTCTGGACTACCTTCGCTGCGACCTCTTTCTGGTTTAAGCACTTGGTAATCGTTTTACCTTCCAGATGTTCGACCTCAAGGCTCTTTGGTGCAAATGCAACATGGGTCAGGGATTTTTCTAGCGATCCCGAGAGCTCCATCAACAAGAGGCTACCTCCACGGTCCCCGTCGAGGAACGCCGTGACGTTTTTCTTGGTGGATGCCAATTCGATTAACTCATCTGGGACGCCAGAGCCCATCATTGCAATCGCATTTTTAATTCCGTACTTCAATAGGTTCCTGACATCATTTCGACCCTCTACTATGATTATTCCATCGCTTTTCTTCACGTTAGGCCCAGCAGTCATTCCGCTCAGGTTTACTTCAGTGTCAACAGTCAGAACAGACCTTACCTCATCCAGGATATTTTTGGATTCATCAGCCCCTGAGCCAATTAGATCCATCAATAGGCGCTTGGCCCTATCAATCACAACATCTCTCTTCGCAGATACAACATTCTCAATCCTTTGTACTCTTATGGACGCCTTGCAAGGGCCAATTCTGTCAATGGTTTCGAGCGATGCTCCGATTACCGAGGTGGAGACCTGATCCATTGAGGTGGTGAGGGTTATCTCCCCATTTACACTGCCCTTTCTCTGGTTCAGTGAAACATCGACATGGCCTATTCGACCGCTCCTCTGCAAGTCTCGTAGTTGTAACTCTTCACCTAGAAGCCCCTCAGTTTGGCCAAAAATGGCCCCGACAACGTCCTTCCTTTGGACGGTACCATCTGTTCTTATGGTCGCGTGTATGACATATTTTCCTTCTTTCTTTGACATGTTATTTCCTCCGAACTATCACCATTCCCTCAGACGGGAGTTCGCGGCCTTTCGCCGCCATAATTGGCAAGGATGGGTGCAGGACACCCGCGAGTGGGACAGTGATCTGTTCATATTGCCCTGTTGTGTCCTGCATTTGAACACTTTGCAAAAATAGTCTTCAAAATCACCAAATAAATTCAGACTCGCCCATGGGTCAAATCCATATCTGACTCCTTCGGTTGACTACTCGTGGACAGTGGTATTGACACAACATCGGTCTTCCGAGGAGCGACCACTCTGGCAATGAAGGATGGTCATCTTGACGATCAAGAAATGAGGATTCTAGCACGTCTTTCGCATGCTTTGAGATTGGCCGAAGGTTTACCATTGAAAATTTATGACAACATCCTCGAGGGAAGAGATAGCGACTCCGGAAGAGAAATATCTAGATCTGAGGCCTTGATGGTATATGGCCAAGTACTGGAGGCCTATTGCACAATTTCCGAGCCCACACCCGAAACAGCTCTCTTGCTGTCCTACATGCGCACTGTGTTTGACATCAACGAGACAGAGCATCGTGAGTTTGTGAGGAGTGTGGACCGACATCTGGAACAAGTAGTTCATCGCAATGTTGCAGCCCAACTAAGGACTACAATCGATGATGCAATAGAACTCGTTTCAGACCCTCTCCAAAAACTAAGGATCAGGAAATGAGGTTCCGATATGGCCTTGGATGAATACCTATCATCCATACCTGATAGGAAGGCAAAGTCAGTCAGAGCCCTACCGAGGATACTCCGGGAAGCTTACACATACAACGTCCCGGCTCTGATAATGAAGTCTAGCACCGACAGGCTCTCTGTTGATGGCGATTACTCGTTTTTCCTAGGGACGCCGGATGCCTCACTGAGAAGAATCGCATCTTGGCTTATTACAAAGAATTCCGAAACCCCCGAAGTACTTGCATCGATCTTGCCTCTGCTGTGGAACAGACATGGTAGAGAAGATTTGGCGATGGCAGCGTTGCTATTGGCAAACATAGACCATGCAAGAATGGGTACAAGCCCTTGGCGAATATTGGAGGACCTCGTTCGACCTAGGGAGCCAATCGAAGGATTGCTAATGTGCGTCGAGGAAATTCTCAGATCTGGACGCATGTGCCCTGATGAGGGGAGGCTTTGCTCCTGGCTAGAACAAGGTGGTGTCATGCAAACCTTGTCCTTGCTTTGTATCCATGCATCAAAGATGAGAGGAAGAGACCCAACACCCAAAGAATTGGAACTCACGGCTGCTAGTGATTACAAACAGGCCCCAGAACTAGTGATAAGAGTAAGAGATCGGATTCTCAACAGGGATCAAGTCTAATCACCTGTTATCACTGGCGTAAAGTAGTGTCAGACAGATTACTGCCTTCGGATGACCCAGTTGCAGAGGAGGTGCTTGAATGGACGATTGCCAAGGATGCCCGGGATGTCGCTCAGATAATGCACTGGCTCGAGCAAACAAATGGGAGAAGGGACAGGATGGTTTTGATGTCAACAGCCAAGGAACTGATTGATGAGATGCTCCGTTCGATCAGGAGGCTTGACGAGCTTCGGTGAGATCATGCAGGCCCTGGTTCTTGCAGGTGGTCGATCGTCTAGAATGGGTCGTGACAAGTCACTCATCAAAATAGACGGAAAGTCCCTGATCAGAATTACCTTGGAGAGACTAATCGACTCTGGCCATTCTGTAATACTAGTAATGGCTTCTGATGAAGTTCAGGAATCTAGACAGAAGTCCAGTGCTGGGGAATTGGCTCATAGGGTGGTGTGGCGTAGAGACAATGTCCCCCATTCTGGGATGATTGAGGCCTTACTCAAGGGTATGTCTGACGATATATTGGATCCCAACGAGCCACTCCAAATCTCCCCTATCGATTCACCATGGTTGAGGAAGGAACTGTACCAAAGCCTACGTATGAATCTGGCCAACAATGTGGATGTCGTAGTCCCCCGAGATGAAATCATTCACCCCCTGCACGCTTTGTTAAGGGTCGATGCACTATCTGGAGTACTCAGTCCCATGGCGGGCCCCTTGAAGCAGCAGATTCAGCGGATGAGGTGGAGGGCTGTGGATTGTGAGGGACTGGGACTTGGGAATATCAACCATCCTGGCGATCTATGAATAAACCCGGATTCTTGGCGATTGCATCAATGGTCTTAGGGTACAATGCGTGCTCGGCCGCTTTTACCCTATTTTGAAGATCACCAATGTTGTCGCCCGTAAGAACGGGGACTTCGGATTGTGTAATAATTCGACCAGTATCGACCCCCTCGTCCACAAAATGAACTGTGCACCCAGAGATAACTGCCCCATCGGCCAGAGCGTCCCGATGAGCGTGAGCACCGGGGTATTTTGGAAGTAATGACGGGTGTATATTGATCAACCGCCCTTTCCATTTTGCAACGAAAACAGGCGTAAATATCCTCATGTACCCTGCAAGGGCAATTAGTTCTGTATCGTACTTCTCTAGTTGTTCATGAACTAGGTCTTCGTGTTTCAGACGTTGTTCCTTTTTGTTTGCTATTCTTGGCAGCGGGATTCCAATAGAATCTATCCCCGCCTTTCTGGCGTGGTCCAAACCACCAGCTTCATCCGAATCGGCCAAGACCAAAACAGTGTGGAAAAATCGGGGTCCAAGTGATTCATACGAGAGTATGGACGCAAGGCCCGATCCTCCGCCGGAAATCAAAACCGCAATTCTCAGGGGATCGCTGGTTGAACCCTCACGTGGCAGGGTGAATGAGCCTTCCATGTCCGCTCGAGGAGGTCACTCATCAAATATCCACGGTTCATAGATTGTATTTTATGATCAAATATACGCCCGACCAATCATGGAGCCACTGCAATCCGTCGATGAAATCGTCGACAGATACTCGGTAGAGAACTCCTCATTCAAGAGTAAGTTGTACATTGGCTTGGGAAGCATGTTCGTTGTGTTTGCCATAGCGGGTATCTGGATTCCGGGCTGGCCCACGGTATCATGGGCCGTTCCTGCAGCCTTCCTATTCTCCCTATCCAGCCCTAGATTATTCAGGTGGAGCCTGACAAACCGATTTTTTGGAGCCGCCTTGTTTCAGTACTACGCTACTGGAAAAACGATTCCTGGACACGCAAAGACGGCAATAGCATTGACCATCACTACAATGACATTACTCTCTTCCTATGGTGTTTGGGCTGTTTCAACGAGGGGCGATGGGAGCCTGTTTGACCCCCAGACTTGGAACGGTGCTGATCCGGGCTATGGGGCCTCGACGATCCTCATCGTAGGGATAATCGGAGTTTGGTACGTCTTGACTAGGGTAAGAACACGAAAAGGGTAGGATCATTCGCCTTTTGAGAAACGGATAAGCCTGTCCACCGGTAAATGGTCGGCTGTGTCCTGACAATAATGCGCCTCCACGATCTTCCCATCTTCCCCAATGAGAATGTCCACCGGGATGGTAGACATCTTTGAGATCGACAGCGTCACAGGAAAATATCCCTTTAGCATTGCGCGTGAGAATGTCAGGGGGGATCTGAGGGCTCCCCACACGAATCTGAGGAAGGACTTCTCCACGCCATGACGAGTAAACAATTCATAATCCCCATCTGCCAATATTGTGAACGGGATGCCCCGTTCTCCCATGCGCTTGCGAAGATCACCTATGTCAGCGTCGAAAACTCCGACCATTACCGTGTCGTCTGCAAACTCATCCCACCTCTTGACAATCCGATCTATCCTCACGTTGCAAAACGGACAACTCGAGAATCTGAAGAAAGTGAAAATTACCCTCTTACCCCTCACAGCAGAGAGGTCGAATTGGCTCCCATCTAAGGCCGGTAGGGAAAATACAGGCATAATATCTCCTACGGACAGTCTACTCATAGGTTTCTTACAAAATAGGACGTCGTATTATGTTTATGTGAAGATTTGCCGGAGGAATATTACCATGATAATCCGATTCCCCACAACAATGCGCCAATTTGCTAGGATTATCATGCTCCTTTTTGTTACCGTTTTTTACCTGGTTGTACTATCCTGCCATATCTTGACGGAACGGTCTGAACTAAGTATACTTCAACACAATTTGCAAAGACCCAACAGACGGTCAATCCTTGTTGTGTTGGATTAGGAAGTCCCATACAATCTCGCTAGATTCAACAAGCCCCTGCGTTCCGATGAAAGCACTGCCAACGAGCGTCCCATCCTCATTGTCATTGGAATATGGATTGTGTTGAGCGGCGAAAATAGTCATCAATCGGACAGTAGCGTTGTTTTCGCATTCATCAAAGCCCTGTATCGAGTAAAGTGCATTCAGTTCGAAGGTTTCGGGATCCCCCGAGCAGTCATTGTGCTCGGCCCATTCGACCATGTTCTCGATAGCACCAGTCTCGTAAGCTTCCGGTTCTGTCCACATGTTTTCGCTGAATGGGACGCTGAGGATACTTGATTCGTACAGAACAATTTGATCTAAGAATCCGTGAACCTCCATTATCGGAATCGGTGAGTAGCGCTCAATTGGATCAGTCAGTAGATAGAATGCCATGCAGCCCACCGCAGCAAAGGTGTGGCTCAACTCCATTGCAAGCCTCTGCGCCATGGCACATCCGTTCGACCACCCAGAAGCATAGATCCTATCTGAGTCGACATTGTGCATGCCCAAAGTAAAGTTCACCACCCTCTCGATGAAGCCCACATCGTCAACGTGGTCTTTCGCAGAGTGTGCACAACACCATCCAGCGTTCCATGCCTGATTTTCCTGTAGGTCAGTCGGTAGGTTGCGTCCAAGGACACCATCGGGATAGACGACAATGGCACCGTGGTCGTCAGCTATCTTATCGAAGGAAGACAGCTTTTTGTGGTTGGTTGAGTCTGAAGAATAGCCATGCATGTCAACCAAGAGTGGGACAGGCGTATCAGCGTCCAAGCCCTCGGGTACGTGTTGCTGCCAACATCGCTCTAATCCTCCATGATCCACACAAAAAAAGCCTTCACTCTCGTAATATTCATTGTTCCCAATATCCTTTTGTTCTTGGTCATCATTTCGGCTTCCCTCATTGCTTGACAGGCAACCGGTCAGGATGGAGCAAAGCAGAATCAATGAGAATGCCGTCGCTGAGACCCTCCCCATGCCCCTTCTTGTTACATCTAATAAGATTAAATTACCTCTTTGTGAGTTGAATAAATTCACGTGCAGCTACGAAACAAAATCACTTTTTGAGAGATCCTCAGATGGCCAAGATGAATAACTAGGGATTCTCAGGACGTATCATGGAGCAGGGAACTGTAAAGTGGTTCAATCAGAAAAAAGGGTATGGGTTTATCGAAAGAGAGGGGGCGGACGACCTCTTTGTTCACATCTCAGAGGTAGATGGCACAATCCGCGATGGAGACTCCGTGGAGTTCGAGGTCGAAGAGGGTCCAAAGGGACTCAACGCGGTTAAGGTATCGAAGACCGAGTGATCACTGGCTCGCAATCGATTTGAGTGCATAGTTGTGGCGAAGCACCTCATCGATGCTGACCCAATCGGGAGTGGTTCCGTCTATCCAATCATATCTATGCCCCGGAATCATCCGCCAATTCCCGGGGAGGGTCTCGAGTATCTGCTTCCCTTTACGGATGCTCCTGAATTGCAATTCAGGATCTGATCCAGGTAGGTCGACCCTGCCCATCCCGTTGGTGAAGAGCAGGTCACCCGCGTGAAATACTCCATGCCCATGAATCGTGACGTGGCCCGGTGCATGACCCGGGGTGTGGGTGATCGTCAGGCTAACTCCCCCTGCCTTCCATTCAACCCCCTCAAACGGTGGATGGCCCCACGAGTCGGTGAAGTCAACCCTCTCAAAGACTGGGTGGGCTAGCAAGTGTGGGACACGAGCGTCCTCATGCCCCCAGACCTCAAGATTAGGGAACAATCTGGTCATCTCTTGGTAGCCTGACGCATGGTCCCTGTGGGTATGAGTGTAGAGTAGGTGGGTGGGCTCCAATCCATCCTCGAAAAGCGCTTCTCTCCATCTTGAGGCGTCGAATGGATCAACTATTGCGACGACATTCGCACTCCTATCGATAAACGCCGTGTTCATGTTCAAGTAGGGCCCCATTAGAGTCACCCAGACCTCTATGCCGTCATTTAGCACCAGCTTGTCGAACTCTCCATCTCCCAACATGACCCCTCCGTACCGACGGCACCTCAAAGAGGTGACCTGTGATCGCAGACACGAAGGAGGCATACGATGAGGTACGACCATACTGAAATCGAACTCCGATGGCAAGAGATCTGGGACAGCAAAAACGTGTTTCAGGCCGAGGTTGACCATACCAAGCCTAAGTTCTACTGCCTAGAGATGTTCCCCTACCCGTCCGGTAACATGCACATGGGTCATGTACGAAACTACTCTATCGGGGACGCGATGGCCAGATTCCAGAGAATGATGGGCAAGAACGTGCTTTATCCGATGGGCTATGACTCATTTGGAATGCCCGCTGAGAACGCTGCAAAGAAGGAACAAGGACACCCAGAAGACGTGACTGCCCGCAACATTTCCAGCATTAAGTCGGACCAGAGGAGGATGGGGTACTCCTACGACTGGGGGCGACAATTCGCCACATCGGATGTTGGATACTACAAATGGAACCAATCGATGTTCCTCGACTTTCATGACAAAGGACTGGTCGAGAGGAGGTCTGCTCCGGTGAATTGGTGCGTCGATTGCGACACAGTCCTGGCAAATGAGCAGGTCAAGAACAACAGATGTTGGAGATGTGGATTGGAGGTGGTTCAACGAGACATGTCTCAATGGTTCCTGCGCATGACCGAGTACTCCGACGAGCTACTCGAATCCTTGGATGAGATAGTATTCCCAGAAAACGTGAAGTCGATGCAGAGGAATTGGATAGGCAGGTCCATAGGCGCCGAGATTCGATTTCCAGTCGAGAATAGTGACGAGGAGATAGCCTGTTTCACAACCCGGCCAGACACAATCTTTGGAGTCACCTTTCTCACTCTGTCCCCAGAACACAAACTATGCCCAATCCTTTGCGGTGGATCTGATTGGGAACATGGGTGGATTGAACTTCGGGACGAATGCGCCAAGCTTTCTGAATTTGAGCGAATTAACTTACTCAAGGAAAAGAAGGGTGTTTTTCTTGGCAGATATGCATTGAATCCGATGAATGGAGAGAGGATTCCAATCTATGCTGGGAACTTCGTAGTCGCAGGCTATGGAACAGGAGCTGTGATGGCAGTCCCCGGGCATGACGAAAGGGATTTCGAATTCGCCAAAAAGTACGGTCTAGAGATACGAACTGTCCTCCAGAATGACTCAGATGAGTGTGAAGTTGTCGAGCCGAAATCAGCCTTTACGGGGTATGGATCGATGATCGGCTCATCCAAACCAGGTTTGGACGGCTTGGTCGGTGAAGAGGCCAAATCTGCAGTAATTTCATTGTTGGAACGGGAAGGATCAGGGGTCGGGACGACACAATATCGGCTAAGGGATTGGCTTTTGAGCAGGCAGAGATTCTGGGGCACTCCGATTCCAATGATCCATTGCGAGTCATGTGGGACCGTTCCGGTTCCTAGGGAGGACCTCCCCGTTACTTTGCCTTTGGACCTGACATTCACAGAAGACCAGGGTGGAAACCCTCTAGCCAGCCACGAGAAATTTTGCAAGGTGAAGTGCCCAGAATGCGGCAATGAAGCCAGACGCGAGACAGATACTATGGATACGTTCTACGACTCCTCCTGGTACTTCATGAGATTCTGTGATGCTGATAACTCAGAACTTCCGTTTTCAAGAAAGTCAGTTGATTATTGGATGGAGGGCGGCGTCGACCTCTACATTGGTGGTATTGAGCACGCTGTCATGCACTTGCTATACGCGCGATTCTTCACCAAGGCGACTCGGGACATGGAAATGAACTCTGTTGGGGAGCCGTTCGGTAGACTAGTCTGCCAGGGGATGCTGAACGCACCGGCCCCATACTGCAGCTCGTGCAATGCGGAGTATCACGTTGACTTTGAAAGCCAGCCATGCCCAAGTTGTGGTGATACCTTGGGAACAAGATCCGCAAAGATGAGCAAATCATTGGGCAACACTGTCAGCCCCGGTGAAATGGTGGAGAAATACGGTGCTGACACTGTACGCCTGTTCATACTTTTCGGGGCAAATCCAGAGGCAGGTATGGAATGGTCAGACACAGCAATAGACTCCAACCATCGTCATTTGGTAAGCATCATTGACGCATTTGAGGCATCACTTAGCATGAAGAAATCAGAGGGGGAGATTGACGACTGGCTTCTAGCGAAGGGGAGGATTAACATGGACAGATGGATCGCATCAATGGAAAATGTAAGTCTGAGGGAAGGTGTGATGATTAGCCATTTCGAGATGCTGTCTGATTGGCAATGGTACATCAGGAGAGGCGGTGATGATAGAGATTCAGCGTTGAGTTACATGTCGATGTGGGCCCAGATGATCGCGCCTGTCACACCACACATCGCAGAGGAGCTTTGGATGAAAATCGGTGGTCATGACATGCTTTCCACAAAGGAACTCAATCCAACTGGTGCCAAATTAAACGATAAGACACTAGTTGCAGAAGAAAATTATCTCAAATCAGTCATTGACACATCACGTAATCTATTGACATTGGCTCAGAAACATTCGGACTCACCACTTCAGAACATGGTGATACAAACAGCAGCCTCATGGGCCCAAGAACTCGCCTTTGAAGCCGTCTCCCTGTCCAGACAGGATTTCAACTTTCACGAACATGGCATGGACCACATAAAGTCGCACACTCTTTTCACATCATCGGAGAACAAAGGACAAGTCATGCAGATGTGGTCCACAATCACAAGAGGGTCAAAGAAGAAACGGGGTAAGATTCAGACATGGAGCGATGAGGAAAAGGCACTGGTGTCGATACCTGATAAGGAAATCCACATACTCGAGAATAATCGTCAGTTCATTGCCACAAGCCTTGGAATAAATCAAGTTGAGGTTTATGAGGCAGGATCAGGAGAGGACGTCGGTGGGAAGGCTGGTTTTGCATTACCATTAGAACCGGGTTTGGCTTTCATCTGAGGGAGAAGTATGAGCGTCATCCTGTACGATAATTTCTGTGAGTTTTGCACGGCATGGGCAAATTTCATCAGCAAAAGATCCAGAGGGAATATCAGATTGGTCGGACAGGAAACCCAGGAAGGCGTGAAAATTCTGGAGTCTAAACCGGACAACCTAGAAGGGGTGGATTCAGTATTCCTAGTCGATGAGCGAGGTCATTGGTTCTCGAAATCAACTGCTGCTCTGAAGATAGCCATGAAAATGAGGTTCCCATGGTCAATTCTCTCTCTCGGTCTGCTTATGCCCAAGCCAATTAGGGACTTTGCATATGACGCATATGCCAAGCGGAGGTTTAGAGTCGGTGGCATCTAGAATTCATACGTTGGGTTCATGGAGTATGCCCTGCACGGGTAGTCGTTGACAATACGTGAGAAAGGTTCTTCAGAAAAAAAAGACCGAGCTCAGAAAACCCCGAGTAGAGGAAGAAACTCAACTCGAGAGGACACTGAGGCCATACGGAGGGCTTTGGATAGATTCAGTGCATCTCCTCTTCCCACAGGGATACCAGAAACTATCGAACCACCCCCGACGAAGATAGAGTTGGATTGGATGGTCAAAGGGGTTTCAAAATCGGTTCAGGACAAAGTAAGTGAAATAGTCACTCGCAAAGGAGAATTCGGTTACCTTCCGCAAGAAAGGGTCGACGAGATTGCCACACAGATAGAAGGGATGAACATCACTCTTGAACAAGCACTTTCCCTCAGAGCTGCATTGAATCAAGAAAAGAGCGTATTTTCTCATGGCCGATTAATGAGGAGGTCCAATGAGCTAAGGCGGAGATACGATCAAGGGGAAAGCGTTCTATCTCTTTCCAAGCGGTTCGATGCCCCTCCTGTGAATACATTTCGGGCAATATTGACCGGGAGAGGATGGTCAAAAAACAAGATCAAGGAATCACTAAAGTCCCCTCAGTCAAGACTAAAACAAAGGGACTACGAGCAGTTTCAACTCGCAGAAGAGGCTGATAGAGTCAGTTCTGTTAACCAGAGCGAAACCCAATCCGCTGCCGAGATCTTTGAGGAAATATTGTGTTCGCACTTCACCCAGCTCGGGGTGCGCTACAGAAAGCAAGGCGACTTGGAGGTCGAACAAAAGAAAAGCGAAGGGCGAGCTGTAATTACTCCGGATCTTCTGCTTCTTGATGATGTAAGGATAAATGGGATTCCATGTGCATGGATCGATGCCAAACATTTCTTCGGGGCTGCGTTAGGATTTCCACGGAAAAAGACACAAAAACAAGTCGATCGATATGTTGCAGAATATGGCTATGGCGCAGTTGTCTACCGACACGGATTTTGCAATTCATTAAGGTTGAAGGGCGCTATTCTCCTTGATTCGTCACCATTGGACCTCTCTAAATTGGACTTCTTTCATGAAAAGAATCGTGAATCAAACTCTTGATAATTTAGCCAATTTTACTCTTCGAAATAGTAAATCCGTTTCTGACAGAGCATCTTCAATGATTCCCAGATTGACGGGTGACATCAAGTCACTGCGCGTTATTACTATGCTGTTCCCGAGTAGGCAGAGGGATGCAACAGCCTGTTCATCGGTTTTCGCTATCACCGAATTAACGGCCTCCAGCAGGCCTCCCCGACCCCCATCAGTCAGAAGACCGCTTTGCTCTACAAATGAGCGTGCAGAAGAGAGGAGCATCGGCCAGCAAGTTGGTCCCCACATGTCAACCAAAGATAACATTGAGGCGTGACCTGACTCGCTTATGCTCATTTTCCAGCCCAAGTCGTCAATGTATTCACTAGTATGATGTCCCTTTTCTTTTGGCCATACTAGGGTCATTTCCATGTCCTGGAACCAACCCAATGCGACACCTGGGCCCTTTTGGAGTCCATCTCCGTGAAATGGCGCACCCGGCGAGGTCCTAATTTCCACTCCCCCAGCAGATATGCCTGTCACGTCTCCCAGCCCAGAGGAACTGAGCCGCTCCGCAATGTGAGCATGTAGCAGGGACCTTCGAAGGGACAACTCGTATTCTTCACCAACCGCTCTTTGGATAGCCCTTGAGACTGCAATAGCAAGTGCCGCTGACATTCCAAAACCTTGTGAGGTTGGCAGATTGTTGTTTACCGCTACGTCCCATTTCATCTTTCTTATCTGTGGCAGGTCTTCTGATACTACGTCAAATATCCCCTTCACGATGTCTTCCGATCCCTCAAACCCTCTGAAGCCGACATTTACCCCCCATTGTCCATGGACCCCTCTCACAGAGACCTTGCAACCGGTATCAAGACACAACCCAGCACCTCTGCTACCTTGTAGATATGGCTCTATCTCGCTGTCTTCGACTGTGAACAACAACGTGACGTGGCCTCCGCAGGTCGCATGACCCATGGCAGGTATGCCCATCGCCTTGCTCATCGAGAACTAGTCCTTGAATTGAACAGGTGCTTCAAGCAATGACGTGATCGATGTCTTCTTTGATAGCGCTGAAGCGCTCTGCTAGTCTGTTGAAGGCAGAGTTCAGCGCTTCGGCAGGAGTCATTGACCCATCGGTCTCGAAACTCAACAGGTATTCTCCCTTGACGTCCTCGAGTGTTATCGCATCGTCAAAATCATCGGAGAGGCCCGTACCTGCACCTACGTTGTGAAGATCTTTCTTGAGATCAGATACCTTGTCGATGTCTTCGAGCTTGCCATCTTTGAAGTCTTTCTTTGAGATTCTTAGACCCATGTCGAAAAGGATCTTCGCTCTCTTATCGTTGGATATCGAAGCGATCTGCCTGGGCTCAAATGTGACGCCTGCAGTTGTTGACCACTTCGCATGGTTAACACCATACCCCATTCTAGCCGTAGCCCAGAGTTCAATCATCTGTCCTTCATGCAGTATGGTTATCGGTATGTCTCTGTAAGCTTCGGGGACGTTGCCTGAATCGTCACCAAGGAAGGTAAGATCACGAGCAGTGATTGTCCTTCCGCCCTCGGCCCCAAAGGCCCGAAGTGTGTAGATCATGTTACAAGTCGGGCAACCCCTGTCCTCATCAACCAGATCTTTGCAGTCTGGACAGCTCTCCTCGAAGGAATATGCCTCTGTGTCGGTCGGAACCGGAATCATGGCAAGCCTTTGAGCAATCATCTCATCGGGTATGGCGTAGTTGGTTTCCCATACGATGTAGTCTTCACCTTCCTTTTCGAAAGCGGCATCACATTTCGAGCATCCTGTGCCGCCAGCTGTTCTACGTGCTACGCCTGCTGGATTCAAGTGCTCACATTTGATGCATTGATCGTATGTCCCCATTTGGAACCTAACGGTGTCAATTGCCATTTTGGGTATGTGGCCCATGAGATTTCGCCTCACAGCATTCAACAGTGCCCTGTCAGAGTCCTTGAACAGGACAGTCATCATGTCATCTTCTTGAGAAATAATTTCCACTGATACCATACAATCACCTCAAACTCGACGACCACGCCGCCCCCCTTTCTTTTTTGTTCCATCTGTGGGAATTGGAGTTACATCTTCGATCCTAGAAACCTGTACGCCGGCGCGAGTTAGTGCTCGGATGGCAGCCGTAGCACCAGGTGCATTTGGAGATCGGTTGCCACCTGCTCCCCGATACTTCACGATGACCTGGTCGAATTCCTTCTCAAACAGCAATTCAGCCATTCTCTCGGCGGATCTCATCGCAGCGAATTGACTACTCTTGTCACTGCCTTTCTTGGTGATCATGCCCCCAGATACCTTTCCGATGGTTTCAGCTCCCGTCAGGTCAGTAGCAGTCATCAATACGTTGTTGTATGTTGTGAAGATATGTAGAACGGCTTTCCTCCCCATTATTCTCCCTCCTTGGGGATGGTGTCTTCAATCGTAGGCGCTTCTTCAGCATCGGCCTTTATCTGTTCCACGAACTCCGCATCAGCATCGGGTTGATCTTGGTCGTCAGGGGAAGATCCAGGCATCCGCCGTTCTTCCATTTCTTTCCTGAATGCATGGTGCGGATCTATGTAGGGTGAACCCGGGGAGTAGCCCAGCTCTTCTTCTTCGGAGCGGAGGATTTTGTAGCCAGGGACGGTCATTCTTTGATCTCCGATGGAGATGTGGCCATGGACTATCAGTGACCTTGCTGATCGCATTGATGGAGCGAGGCCCTTGAAGTAAACAACGGATTGCAACCTTCTAGAGAGCATCTGTTCTACTGTGATAGATAGTACGTCATCGAGAGTCGAATCCTCGTGCAATAGGCCCTTTCTATTCAATGAAACTAACAGATCTTCTTTCTCGCGGGCATAGTGTCCCTCTGTTGAATCTACACGACCAATTAGTTTCATGGCTTGGTTCCTGTGTCTTCTGAGGGCTGTTTTTTCCCTCCATATCTCTTTCATACCCCCTACTTTCTTGAGGCCGAATTGTTCTTTCAATCGATGCTCCTCTTCTATCCTGGCTTCTTTCCAGGGGTGAGTAGGGCGGTCAGTCTTCGGGCGTGCAAATTTAGGATGTCCCATTCTCGATCACCTCACTTCTTCCTCTCAACGCCGAGTGTAGCACCACGCCTGCCGTTTGATCTTAGCCGCTGGCCTCTGAGCTTGTGACCGGATCTGTGTCGTATTCCTCTGTAACTTTTAGTTGCGGCAAGCCGTGCAACGTCTTCGTCTTTGGTTAGTCTTACGTCCATTGAAACCAAGTGAGCATCCTCATTCGTGAGGAGATCTCTCTGACGGTTCACCATCCACCATGGGACCTTAGTGGCGAACTCGTCTATGGCAGATCTGAGTTTGCTCTGGTCCTCGTCCCCCAGATGACCAGAGAGCATCCCAGGGTCTACACCTGCGATTTTGCAGATTTGCTCGGCACTGCGTTCCCCTATGCCTTTGATCGAGGTGAGTCCTTGTTTCACCTGTTTTAGGCCATCTATGTCGCTGTCTGCTATTCTGATTATGTAGGAGAAGTCATCTCCAAGTTGGCTCTCGTCTATCTTTGCCATGTATCGGTTCCCCCGTGTTCACTGGTGGTCCAGTGGCCCTCTCGAGCGGGTCTCCGACCTGCACGCCATTTATGAATGGAACGGAGGTTCAAACTTCCAATTCTTTGCAGAGAACAAGATCCTCAGACCCACCGTCCTCGATTAAAAAACCTGGACTTCCATGAACCTGACCCAATATCTGCTTGAGTCTATCTGTTATTCGTTTATGTAGCCGAGGTTCCAAAGAACAACGTACCTGAATGGTTGCTATATTATTCTCCATGGCCAACGAAGCCAGAGAGTCAATGGACATCAAATCCAACTTGGATGCCAACCTTCCGACCACCACCCCCTGGGTCACGACGAAAGGCCGAACCTCTGATCCTGAATGGATCTCCTCATGAAGGAGAGCTACGGGCCTCCTTTCCGATTTCCCGATCCAAACCAACTCCCCACGAGCATATCCTGCACATTTCTCGAACACACCTCTGAGTCCCGACTTTGGTATAACCGGGTCGATCAATGCGACTAGGTCCCTCAAACATAGTTTGTGATCAGACCAACCCATGTCCAACGCATCAAGGATTTCTCCATTATCATGTAATGTGGAAAAACTGCCGTCATTCCATAGACGAACAGACCTCGAGGCCGAGCCAATATCCGCCAATGGACCAGTTTGCAGACAGAGCCTGTCAACTCGCCCTCCACCCCTGCTGAGCCATTCCCATGTCATGGACGTATCAGGGAAAACACCTAGCACTATACCCTCTATTTCCGACATTTGCTGCCTGGCCAACCTAGGGGACAGATCCAATGCCATTGCAGGCCCATCAGGTCCAACGTGGATGTACTTTGACCAGGACTCTAATAGCACCGACAGAGAGGGTTGCATTTCCGAAACTGCGTGCTTTTGAGTATCCATCGGTCGGGCTGGATCCACGTGTAGCATGCAAATCGATGTCTGTCCGGTTTTGGACTCCACAATACACATGACTCCCTGCGCGTCAGTCCCATCCCCACAAATGGTGATAACCGAGCTATTGTTGGTGGCTCCCGAGAATTGGTAAGCGCAGAAGTCAGCACGCTGGGGGGACAGTTCAACCGCTGCACAGGGCCTGTCTAGATACTTGCTGTAAGCCAAGAGCTGCCCGCCTGAACCCGCCGCGGGATCCAGGATAACCCCCTCTGGCAAATTTGCCCTGGATGATATCTTGGCTCTGTACTCGGACACCGACTTTGGGGTCACAAGTCTACGAATTTCCTTTTTCATTGCACGCGGATCAACGCTTAAATCAAGCGACTCCACTAATTTGTGGCCAGTTTCAGAAGTCATATCGAAACCCAGTATCAAGTAAGCGGCCCACGGTTTATTTCAAGCTCAAACCGAAGCCATCGATCTTTCAATTCGCTATCGCTATTCCCGTAGGCTAGCGAGGGTGGCAATAGGGTGACATGAGATGTTCCGGAATTTATCCCTGGTAGAAGCCCTCTGTCGCTGTCAATATCCAACCCTATCGCAGACCAACCAAATCCCTCGATCCATGCTGGATCATCTCCCGCTGTGACAAGAAGGTCGCCCTCATCCAGTTGCTCATCTGTGTCAGCATCCCAGACCTTGTAATGTACCTCAATTTGGTCTCCATCCTCTACGTGAATGTCCCTTGGCTGTGCGCCCGCATAGACGGTTAAGTCCAGAATCACTTGGGCCTCCATTACCTGAAGATGAGATACGATAATCTGGACATTGTGCTCAGTGACTTCCTCAACCAACTCAAGCTCCAGCACTACGGAGTCATTAGCTTCTAAGTCAGTAATCGTAAGATCCGGCTCACCTCCCTCCCCAAATACGATCGAGCCCCCGATAATCTCGAGGACAAGGTCGAGTGGCTGACTGCCTCGATTGTGTATTGCTAATGAGGCCCTATCTCCCGCTCCTTGGTGCTCCCAATCACAGCGCACTTCTCCCGGTAGAAGGAAGAGGTCATCTTGTTCGGACAAAGCCTCAGGCCAACTCCAATCGTCTTGTCTTGGATCGCAGGTATCGTAGAGGAGAATCGCCTCCCAATACCACCTTTCCGATTCAGGGTCCTGAATTAATGACCTGTCAGTTGCATCAAAAGCGTCTTGATTCATATCGAGAAATTTCCAAGCACTGTATCCGACAACCAATGTTGAGATGAATATGAGCGCTATCATCGACAAAGAAAGCAGAATGGCAGCCCTTGGTATGGCCATTCTGTTGATCCCGAGAGGAACCGTGGGATGCTCGATTTCCTCGGCTGTGTCCGAGATCCAAGGGCCTGTCACAGGGCTAAGAGGACATCCGCTGCAATCAACATTCGCCCGAAGTGATTACTAATCAATCAATTTCGAGCAGATCCATGTTCCTCTGGCTGAGCCACAGAACTATTGCCAATTCGGCGGAGAGGAAGATTGTCAATGTCAGTAACCAAGTACCACTCATCGAAGATAGCCAGACCATTGTTCCGATAATTACTGCAATTGAAAAGTCAACTAAACCTGTGATACGCAAACCCCTCCTAACCCTAGTGACGCCTTGTGTCCATGTGATGGAGGATATGACTATCAAGGCGACTACCCCAACTTTGAGATTAAAGATAAAGAAACACGCTGCTACTAGCAATATGTGAGTATTTTGAACAGATACGACACTCCACCTATCTAGATTTACGAATGCCCCCAAGAATAGTATGACTGAGAATAACGATAGTTCGAGGACAACAATGGCATCCCCAATCGAAGTTATGGCCGGGAGCATCGGTTCAATTGACATGAACGATATGGGCAATAGCAGGGATATGATCCCCGCCTCTTTCTCCCTGTTCCCACGTACAGAGCTTGCAACGCCTCTGATTACCGCGATAACGCCAGCTGGGCCCCATGACAAGAGTACTACGGAGGAAGCAAAACCAACCTCACTAATTCCACTTCTGGCCTTCTCTGCTGGACTTCTGAAGTCCAATATCATGTCCATCAAAATCGATAGGAGTAGTACCGTTTCAAGCAATAAGAAAGGATATGTCCAAGATATGAGAGAGCCATCGAAGGGATCAACACTGAGTGGGGCGGGAAGGGACCCAATCATCGCAAAACCTGCCAACCTAGTCGCAGCTATCGGGAATACTATCCAATTAATCAGAGACCTCTTCGACTCAATCCCCCTCTCACCGTTCGCCAGACTTGCTGCACCTAGAACAATCACGATTGCGATAGCCATGCCGAAGTCTAGTATGTCACTCACTGACGATGCTGGGTTAAGATGACCTAAGACAACCGCAGAACACACCCCAATTACTGCAATTGAATGCGTCACATCTGAACCAAGAGCACTGGCAACTCGCACCTCTATCCGGCGAGACCTCAACCCCTCCAAGGCTACGATAGTGGCTAAGAATGCACCAATTGCTAGAATCAACAGAGGCTCCGGACCAACCACTAGTGAATAGAGTCCCAATGCGGTTGAACCAATGACGATAACAACAATCGCTAGGGCAGGATAATGTCGAACCTCGTTAACGTAGGCTTCACCAATATCCCCCGAGCCGCTCATCATTCTGCTTCTCTCCAAAACAGGTAGGTGGACACTATGCTGGTCACCCTTCTCCTTGAATTCATTCACCTCGTGCCTACGCCTTGACTTCTCAGTTGATGAACGCAACTCTCTAAGTATCTCGCCCCTAGTTACAAACCACATTGAGGTAAAGACAAAAAGGACGACTGAGACCCATATTATTTCCCTCCTACCATCCAGTATAGACAGCACGCAGACCATAGTTGAATGGAAAATTAGGACTGTTGACAGAGGGAGAATCTTCAGTTGTAATCCAGTTCTCAGGGCCCCTGTAAACACCGAGGCCCCCAAGATAGCGACCACACATTGCACGGGATCCGGAAGCCATGGTATCGTAGAACTGAAACCAGCTCCAACTGCAGGGAATAATGTCAAAGCGGGTCCAGATTGTACAACCATTACCAACCAATCCTCTTCTGGATTCCAATTTCCAATCAATAGAGGGAGGAACAACGAGATTCCAACAACGATGATAATGATGGATGCATCACCACCAACCCATTGGAGGATAACCCCCCCAACTCCGACCGTGATTGGTATCAGAGTAGTCGATGGGATGCGCAATCCACTTATGGAAGAAATCGAGTGTACACACGAGATCACACCAAAAACAAGCGCAGTTTCTATCCCGTCGATCTGCCCGCTCAGGGATAAGACAACACTGGTGAGTATAGGTAGCCACAATGCTAGATTCCAGAGATTGAAGACTTCTGTTTGCTTGATCGCCGCAGACATCTCCGAGGTTCCTGCTAACCCAGAGGACACATTCAGTGAGGCTTCCTTGAACGAGGAGCAAACCCATGCCCCGAAGATTGAACTCAGAGCGAGGTAGAACACAAATACATCCGCACCAATTTCTAGTGAATAGGATCCAACGGTTCCATTATTCCCATCCCGCAGCGAGATAGTTTCCATGATTTCGTAGATTGCCACCATGATCGTCGGCCACAACCACGGAGTCAGAACTGACACGCCTGCCAGGGAGGCAGACCCCCTCTTGATGGACAGCAATCCTCCTGCGATGTGTATCAGCGAGAGAGCACCGATTAAGAATAACATACGATATCCCGTCGATTCGTCTAGTGGGGTGATAACTAGGACTAGCGATGTCACTCCTATCGAGCCGGTCCAGAGTACAGTGTCACTTACTATGCCTTGATGTTTTGCGAGCAAGTAAAACAACGAGGCACCACCACCTATGGAAAACACCCAATAAGAATCAAAAACAGTATTGAAGACCTCTGATTCAAGGAGGATCGTAGCAACTGAAAGAATGATGATCGATCCCCCTGCCGTCATGAAAACTTCACGTTTTGGAGAACCTCTCACTACAAGGTAGGACGGGAAATAACACAACGATAGCAGAACGATTATCGCAAAGGCGAATGATATGTCCTGTCGAAGTGACCCAATAGTAAGGAAGGCGCCAGTCAATGATAGGACCACGGAAACCCCCCAAAGACCAGGCTTACCTACTCCAAGAATTTCCAGTGCCTCGGAAAACCAATTTTTTGACTTCGCAAACCTAGTTGCCACATACGCGTTGGCCACATTGACCGATGCTATGGCGATGAATAACTTGAGTGGGTGTTGCAAGCCAACAACAGTCAATGAGCCCAAGTCAAAGCCCCCGGTAATGACATGCATCCCAAACCAAATGTTGGATGAGACTATGCCGAGCGAAGCGAGATTACCAGATGATCTGTGAATTGCTATCGAGTGAAGAAGGAATACCGAGACGATCAGCATCAGTATAACACCGTCTTCGCCAGCGACGGAACCTGCTGTTGATCCCACAGCCAGCAGGACTAGCGTGGCCTGAGCTGCGATTGCGTCGCTGTTGTACCTGTAGGACAAGAAGATGTTGAATAGAACCAGACCAATTAGAGTTGCGCCGACACCTACGATGCTGAGAGGCAGTACCCCTCCCAGGTTCCAGTTATCCAACTCTAGAGAGGCCCCATAAAGGATCTTCATGGAAATTATGACCCAAGCGACACCTAGCAGATTGAGATCTGGGTCCTTTATCCACCTCTCCCCGAGAAATAGCCCAAAAATAGACAAAACAAGGAGTATTGGTATCGCAACCTCTGCTTCAAATTCAACTCCGATGAGCAGACTCATCAGGCTGTAAGCCACGACCATTACCGAAATTAGAACCCAGTTTCCCCTCCGTTCTGATTTTTCAACGGGTTTCATGGACGTGGGCCCCACATCCTTGCTATCCTCAACGAAGACCTCGGGCACGGTTCCTATCGCTTCGTCATGGTCCCTTTCTGGGACGTCGTGAACATTTTTTATGACAGGAAAATTAAGTTCGCTACGAAGTTCGAGCACCCCCTCGGAAGCAAATTCTTTTTCTCGAAGGACAGCATCCCCATCCTTCCGCATCATTTACCCCTGATTGTACATAAAGATGAATGAATCGCTGTTATCGCAAATTGTAAAGTCATCACAATCTTTCATATTCCGGTTTCAATTCGTTAGTGCATGGGTGAGCAGACGCCGTCCAACTCAGCAACTGTTTTTACTACGACCCTCGGATCGCACGGCTTGGATCCAACAGGCTCCGTGTTCTGGAATTTAACCGGCAAGGAACTCAGGGATATTGCAGTTGAAAGCGGTGAGGCGACAAGGACAGCAGACGGTGCGTTGCTCGCAACCACCGGTAATCGCACCGGAAGATCGCCAAATGACCGATTCATAGTAAACGAACCCGGCCTGGCGTCAAGCGTCCATTGGAGTAAAGTCAACCGTCCAATCTCACCAGCGGTATTCGATCACCTACTCAAGGCCACACAAAAGCACCTGAACTCCGCTACCACATTATTCGTCAAGGACATGCATTGTGGTGCAGATCCAGCACATACTATGCCCGTTAGACTGGTGAGTGAGAGCGCTTGGCACTCTGCTTTCATGCACAACATGTTCATACGTTCTCATCGAGATTCCCTTTCGACCCATGTCCCAGAATTCACGATACTACACGCACCGACAATGACAGTGGATCCAAAAGAATATGGCGTCAATTCTGAGGTTTTCGTGGTAATTTCACTATCAAGGGGAATCGTATTGATCGGAGGAACAAGATATGCTGGAGAGATAAAAAAATCCATTTTTACGATTATGAACCATATCCTTCCTTCCCGCGGACTCTTACCGATGCACTGCTCCGCAAACACCTCCGGTGACGAATCCGCCTTGTTTTTCGGACTTTCAGGAACTGGAAAGACCACACTTTCTGCAGATCCGGGAAGAGAATTGGTGGGGGATGACGAACACGGATGGTCAGATCAGGGAATATTCAATTTCGAGGGTGGTTGCTATGCCAAGATGATTGGCTTGTCTGAGGAAGACGAGCCTGCCATCTATGCTACCACGAAGATGGAATCCACAATTCTTGAAAATGTCATCCTTGATGCGGATGGGATACCCAACTTCCATGATTCAACTCTTACTCAAAACACTAGGGCTTCATACCCAATAGATTCGATAGAGAATCGAACAGAGGACTCAACAGCAGGACATCCCAAGAATGTCGTATTCCTCACATGCGATGCCTTCGGAGTACTTCCCCCAATATCGAGGCTTTCCCCTGCACAGGCTGCGTATCATTTTATTTCCGGTTACACCGCTAAAGTTGCAGGTACCGAGGTTGGAGTGACTGAGCCCATGGCGACATTCTCAGCTTGCTTCGGAGCTCCGTTTATGCCCCGTCACCCTAGCGAATACGCAAATCTACTCAGCAAAAAAATCGCAGATCATGATGCATCATGCTGGCTGATCAACACAGGATGGATCGCCGGAGGTTATGGAGAAAGCAGTCGAATCAGGATTAACTGGACGCGGGCTTTGTTGAACGCCGCTCTTTCTGGCGACCTCAATGACGTTGTCTATGTCACAGATGAGAGATTCGGATTCAAGATTCCCGTGACTTGTGATGGGGTACCATCTGAAATTCTCCAACCACGTTCAACTTGGTCTGACGTGAAACGCTATGACAACGTTGCCAATGTGCTTGTTCAAATGTTCAATGAGAACTTCGAGAGTTTCGCAGACGGTTGTTCTGATGAAGTGAAAGCTGCCGCACCTAGGATTCACGAGAATCAAGCCTCTGAGTAGCCATTCTCTGTGCGTCAACCGAGCATATAGCAGCCATATGGACCACTTCCCTCACACTGTCACCACGTTGTAGGACATGAGCCGGCCGCGCCAATCCATCAAGGATCGGCCCGGTCATTTCCGCCCCTGCCAACCTTTGCAACAGCTTGTAGGCTATGTTGGCGGATGCCAGGCTTGGACAGATCAATACATTCGCCGGCCCTTTGAACGTCATGAAAGGGAAATCTTCCTGTTGTTCGGGGACCAAAGCGGTGTCCGCCTGCATGGGCCCGTCAATGATGATGTCAGGGTCTATCTCTCTTGCCATGGTTATGGACTCCTCTATCCTCGTGGTCCTGAGCTCCCCACTAGAACCAAAATTAGAGAAGGAAAGCATGGCGACCCGGGGCTTCACACCGAATCGTCTGGCGACTCGTGCCGTCCTTACGGCAATCTCCGCAAGTGTTCGAGCATCGGGGTGTATGTTGATTGTTGCATCAGCAATGAACATTACTTGGCCCCCCACCGTCATCATGTATGATCCGACCACACGATGCGCGTCCTTCGAGGTCCCAATTATCTTCAGGCAAGGCTTGACGATATCCGGGTAATTGTGACTTACTCCGCCCAGATAACCGTCCGCATCCCCCCTCCTCACCATCATCGGGGCAAACCATGTCGATTGCTTGAGAAGCTCCACGGCATCCAGTTTACTGATACCCCTGCGTCCACGGATTTCATGCAGTTCGTCAGCATACACGCCCCTTCTTCTGGAATCATATCTTGGATCAATTATTTCACAGTCAAACTCTAGTGCTAAGTCATTGATCGCGGCTTTGATCCTTCGTACCTGCCCAAGTAGTATTGGCTTGCAAATCCCTTCCCGAGCACAATGTGCTGCTGCCTTGATTATCGTGGGATCTTCGCCCTCAGAGAATACAATCCTCTGAGGATTGGAAACCGCTCTGTTGATCACCGATCGCATGACTGATCGTGTTAGACCTAACCTGCTTTCCAACTCCTCCCGGTATTCTTTCAGATTGAAAGACTCTGCATCAATTCGTGCCACACCCTCGTTCACCGCCGCCTCTGCGACCGCCGAGGCCTCCCAGATCAAAACTCTGGCATCGAATGGTTTTGGGATGAGGTAATCAGGCCCATATTGTATTCTAACACCATCATAGGCCTCTACCACGTCATCGGGGACTGTTTCCTTTGCCAATCTCGCCAAGGCCATGGTAGCCGCCATTTTCATATTCTCAGTAATGCTAGTCGCCCTGACATCTAAAGCTCCCCTGAAAATGTAGGGGAAACCAAGGACATTGTTAATCTGATTGGGATAATCGCTCCTTCCTGTGGCGATCACTGCATCGCTTCTGGCAGCTCTGACTTCTTCCGGAAGGATCTCTGGATCTGGATTGGCTAATGCGAATATCAGCGGCCTGTCCGCCATGGAGGCAACCATTTCCCCATCGACAATCCCGCCCTTTGACAACCCTAGGAAAACGTCAGCTCCTCTCATTGAATCGGTCAAAGAACTCTCCGGCCTATCCTGTGCGAACTCCATTTTGTATTGGTTCAACTCACCTTTTTCACCCCTCGATTTGGTTAGGAGGCCCTTTGAGTCACACATGAGTATTCTACTTCTTTCCACTCCAAGTCGAACGTAATGTCTTGCACAGGATATCGCAGATGCCCCCGCGCCGGAAATTACGACCGTTATTTCACCAATTTTCTTGTCAACAACATCCAATCCATTGATCAAAGCTGCACCGCTGATTATAGCAGTCCCGTGCTGATCATCATGCATAACCGGAATGTCAAGCTCCTCTTTCAGCCGCCTCTCGATCTCAAAGCATTCAGGCGCCTTGATGTCTTCGAGATTAATACCTCCGAATGTAGATGAGATTGCCTTTACTGCTTCAACAAAGCCCTCTACTTCTGTGCGATCTACTTCAATGTCGAATACATCAATGTCCGCGAAGGACTTGAACAGAAGTGCCTTACCTTCCATCACTGGCTTGCTGGCCAATGTTCCGATGTCCCCGAGTCCCAAGACTGCAGTTCCGTTGCTGATCACACCTACCAGGTTCCCTTTGGAGGTATATGAAAAGGCAAGGTCCCGATCTTTTTCAATTTCCAAACACGGGTATGCTACTCCGGGGGAGTAAGCAAGCGACAACTCATGCGCAGTGGAGTGTGGCTTTGTCGGTTTTGTTGCCATCTTCCCGGGCTTTGGAAATTTGTGATAATCTAATGCCTCCTTCCGCAAACGATCGTCCGCCATACCTACCCACCGTCAAAGACCCGATGACTTCATCGCTATGATGCTATCCTATACTTTATTCATCCAGACGATGGAATCAGTTCACACACCGTGTAACGAACATCAACACATCTTCTTAATTATGGGATCATGAAAGCAATTGGTTCAATGAGGGGGGCCCAAGTCTACTTTTGGAGGCATAAAGGCTCCTCCGTCTATGCGATTGCGATCGTGCTGTTGATGATGTCAATGCCATGGTCCACAACAGTAGATTTCCGAGAGGAGCCCACGAAATCTCAATCGAGCAACTCTAATTGGGGAGCATCTGGTAGCGTAGATACCGGTTGGTTGACCGTGGGCTCGGAATCAACTGGATCGTCCACTACCATAGTACAGCACCCTCCCGGAGCATCCATCGAAAACATGACCTTTGAGATCGGTGTCAATGGCTCACTAGGGATCTGCGCTCAGGACCCCATACTTACCTTGGTCGATGCAAATCAGGAAATTTTTGATGGAACCGGAATTGGTGGATTTGGATGCAAACAAAGCTACTCGCCCGATGATGTTCTTGACAGCTACTTGGACCCATATTCGAACTCTGAAGCCGGTTTGTTGCTTCCTACCGGAGCTGTTCTGACCGACATGGTAATCGAAGCAATGCGTCCAGCTTCGCCGAGGTTATCGCCATCATCACCTAACCTTGTTGTCCATGACTTGAGTCATGATGCTTCCTCAGGGAGGACATTCATACTTGCAGACGATGATCTACTTGTGATTGACGAAACTGTCTCAAATCCAATTGTGCATGTTGAATCCATATCGGCAACTGAGGTACAAGTCATTCAACCGGAAGACCTTCTTGTCGCGCTGTCAACTGACGGTATTGTACACTACTATCGATTGAGTAATCTGGAACACATATCATCGCATCCTTTGAACGACACTATTGGTCGACCGGGAACCTTCGAATGGCAGGAAAACAAGCCCGCAAGTTTGTTCTTGGACTCACAAAACAGAACCTGGATATCTAACGGCTGCCACATTCTCTGGAGGGATCCAAACTCTTCGCTTGAATCGTATCATTTCCATGACGTGTGTACAGGCTCAAATGATCCAATAATATCCTCAATCCACCTAACAGGAAACAAACTTCTGGCAGGCACTATTGGAACTGGATTTGTAATGCTTGATACAAGCGAGGATGTTAATTCAACATTAGTATTTTCAAATGCAAGCTTCTTCTCTCCAATAACTTCTCCATCAATTGTTTCTTACAGTGTGACGTCATTTGAGATTCTCGATGATCAAATCCTTGTTTCAGGAGATGGTGGAGTAGATCGATTTCACATCCTTTCTGACACATGGTTGAGCCCATGGACAACTTCAAATTGGCTCGATTCGAATGATGTCCTGAAAGTAATCACATTGGAAAATTATGCATATGTAGTGACCCCATCAAAAATTCACAGGTACGATTCGACCGTTCTAGCTTTCACAGGGGCCATAACCACAAATCAGGCCAATCTCACAGCATTTGACAAAGTCTTTCCTTGGCCGTCTTCAAACCAGGGAATCGCTGCTTCAGACGGCGCAGGATCCCTTGCCAAGATAGTTGACATGAGTGCCATCGAGCCTCTAGTTTTAGCCAGCGGGCCAGCAATCCTCGAACCACAGGTCGTTTCGGTAATTGATGCCCCATCTGGAAAACAGGCTTGGTTTGCATCTGGAAGTGAAGTTGACCGATTTGACGAAGAATCCAAGAGGTGGCTGGGAGTAATAGACTATACAATCGATGGGATCGATTCGGAAATTACTGACATAGTTCAGATAGATGATCAAACGGTAATTGCATCAACTTCGGGTCACGGAATCATCCAGATTGACCCAACAGATGGATCACTCATTGGCACAGTATCCGGATCGGATATCGCGGCAATAGACACTTTGGGATATGATGACTCCACAGACAAAGTATTCGTGATGATGCCTGAATTCGGCATTGCGATAGGGAACACAAGCGATTTGGCCGATTATTCGTTTTTTGATGAGGACTCAGGACTCGACTCGTTAGAATTTACCTCCATGACCTACAGGTCAGACATCCTCTACATTGGCACCACAGACGCCGGTGTTATGCGCATCGAAGTCTCGAGTGGGGTGGTGTTATCGTCATGGAGATCGCTGGGTATAGACGACGTAGACGAGGCTCCAATAGAATACGTGGATGGTGACGATAGGATTCTTCTCGGCCTGAAGGGGTTTGGCCTCATTATACTCGACCGCTTTACTGGCGAAGTGTTGCATGTTTGGGATGAGGCTGATGGAACGCTTCCAGACAATGACATAAACGATATCTACTCAGATATTAATGGAAACATAATCATATCTTCCGAGGGTCCATCATTCTGGAACCCAGGCGTAGCAGCCATGTGGGATGGAGCGGATTACCTACAACCAACATGGACATCGTTCCCCACAAGCATACCTGGTCCAAATAATGATCCTTTCCAGTTCTTCGAGGCCACGAGCAACGTCGATGGAATCTACATGGGCACGAACAGAGGGGCTTGCATGTGGGATTGGTCACTGAACGGGCCAGATTGTTGGTCCTCTGCAGACGGACTCCCCTCGCGTTTTGTTAATACCGTAGCTATACTTGAACCAAACCGACTCTACGCTGGAACCTCAGAAGGGGTGGGAATCATAGACACATCCACTGGGACGGTGGTTGACGTGTGGACAGCAGCAGCGGATTCTGATCAAACCGACATTGTTGTCATAGATTCCATCGTCTACCTTGGGGTTGAAGGTATCGGCATTGCGAGATACGACCTAAACACCCAAGAATGGCTAACCACATGGGATGGAACCAGCGGCCTCATAGATAATGATCTCATAACTCTCCTCAAAGAAGGCGAAGTCCCTGGCACTATCTGGGCCGGCGGTTATTTTGGCTTGGTCAACATAAACACTACCAACGAGCAACTCAACCTTGATTGGAATCTGGGACCCAACTCTGGAGGGCCCACGCTTCCCTATGAACCCCCCATGGACGTGATCGTTCACGATGGAGTCCTATATTACCAACAAATAGTTCCTAGCCAGTCCTGGCAGGCACGTGATTCAATTGCCAGAATAGATATCCAGAACAATACTAGCCTTGCACAAATAGATACCACTGACACCCTCGGGTATCAAGGTCAGATCCGTGGAATGCACATGGTCCAAGACAACTTATGGTTGGGCGTTGCAGGAGTCCAGGGATGGGGCGGTGCAGAGCCTGGCGACATAGCTAGATGGAACACCACATCTGGCAATTGGGAAGACCCGATTGGATCTTACGGCAGTGTCCAGCGAGTTAATGCCCAGTTTCTTGGAGACTGCTTTCCAATCGCATCGGGGAATTGTGAGTTCTGGGTCTCCTATGGAGACTCGATCCTCAGGAGGTACAATGCAACTGACATGACCCTACTGGATTCATGGGACGACGTACCAGGCCCTATCAGAGGCATTGAGTCATTTGGGGAGACCTATCTATTCGGTTCTACGGACGGAATTCTAAGATGGGACGCCAACAATTCCACATTTTTGACCCCATGGACTCCTGGATCTGGAATGCCATCAAATGTAGCTGATCGTGTCTATTCCATGCGAGTGGTTGGTGATGATCTCTGGGTCGGCACTTACCAGGGTGGCAACATAGACGTCTCGATATACAACCAGTCATTAGACTCGTGGGACGTCACACCCTACACAGACGTAGGTGGGTATGCTTATCCTGCCGACATTGAAATCTGTGAAGGTATCGTACACGTCGCTTTCGGTAGGCTACAATGGTGGCAAGGTGGCTATGTAGCTCGATATGACTACTCGGATTCAGACGGAAATGGAATTGCTGGTGAGTGGATAGATGCCTGGGAGGATGGCAATGGGCTGGACGACGCGGACCCAAGAGCCCTGGCCTGTGATGATAGCCACCCGATGTTGTATGTAGCCTATGATTCCGATAATGTCGGCATATCTCGATTTGACTATTCTACGGACACACTCCTGTCCGCTATCACTCCATCGAATGGCATATCATCAGAACCTGTATTCCCTGGGGGTATCCTTTACGACAATGGCATTCTACTTGTCAGCCACGTTGATGAAGGCGGAATTTCAAGAATAGAAACCTCAGGGATGGTAATTTCCACAGGTACCGTTTTCGGTGTTGGAATGGATGGGAGTTCGATAGTGAGAGCACCTCCTTCGTCAGACTTCGCATACGCCATTGGCAGGTCTGGTGAAACCTCAGGGGTGAATAGAGTCGATCGCCTTGATTCAACTGGGTTGATTGAGGGTGGCTTCGATGAACTTCTCATCCTGCCATCGGGAGATGTAGTTGAGTTTGTTTCCAATGGGGCAAATGTTTGGGCAGCCGTTGGGACTTCAAACCAAGGGAATTGGCAGAGCAGCTCAGGATACGGTCGCACCATCATGGAGGGCATGGTCGATCAAAACGGTACTCTCACTTGGCTGGACTCATACGATTTCAATGACGATATCGTGGAAGACATTATTTTAGACGGGAATACGTTGTGGATTTCGACGACCTATCGAGGTATGATTGCTCTCGACACAAATACGAAGCAGACCCGAACACACCCGGGTTCAATTCACAACTCAATGGACGGAATGTACTTGGAAAACGGTAATTTGTATGCCGGTCTGACCAGTGTTTTTGATGCCGCATCGGGCTTTCAAGTGTTAGACACGACCTCGAGAATATGGAACGAGGCGGAATTGTTGGCAGCGCTACCCGCAAACGACATAGGGGACTTCTTGAGACTGGGGAATGTCACTCTGGTGACAACACCAGTCGGAATCGGAAGATTCGACGAATCGGCTCAAGAGTGGTTAGATCCAATCACAACCTATGATGGCCTGCCACCTGATTCTGATCGGATAGAAGTTGCATCGAGCAACCGAACGAGCAACTTGGTAGTCATCTCAAGTCCAAGCGGACTCTCTTTCATACAGAACCCAACACAAAATGCCTCTGTGAGTAACCGGGTGACTCAATCGAACGGACTCATTTCCTCGTTTATAGCGGACATCCAGATCCTTCCTGAAAGGAGCAAGAACATAACACTGCCAGATGGAACTACCCAAGAGTTACACCAACCAAAGGTCTTGATCGCATCGCACCCCGGGGTGGGGGCATCGCGACCATGGGTTTCATCTTGGGCAATAGACGATCAGGAAATCTTCACGGATTACCCACTTGACATGCTACCAAGCAACAGTGTGACAGCAATAGCCACTGATGGATGGGGAGTGCACATTGCCACTGACGTCGGCCCACTGTATCATTACAATTTCAGTTCATACTCTATGGAAGTCGGGCTTGTATCTGGGTCACTACAAGCATGGCCCATCACAATCATGCAATCTGACGGCACGAGGGTGGTAGCAGCCGGAAGCGGGTTCAACGTCATTGGCTCCCAAGATCATCAATCACGTGGCTATGATTCCGCCTTGGAATCCTCAATTAACGATATGGCGTTGTACGGCGACACACTCGTTCTGGCCACCGATCGTGGAACACTCGCCTACAGGCCCTATTGGGCATTGGAGAGAATCTACGTCGATGAATATGCCAGGGCAGAGAACCTCGACCTAACTTTCCTTGGTCAGACCACAGACATCACAGAAGCAGCAAGGCCAGGCAACAAGATAACAATTCCTTCCAACGTCCCAATCACCGACTCGCCCCTTCAACTACAATCACAGAATTTTGGATCTATACCGTTTTCTTGGCATCCGACAATCTTCACGAGTTCAACCTCATCCCAACCAATATGGTCTGAGGTGTCAATTCTGAACTACACAGGAACGTGGAACCTATCAACGCAAACAGGCCTGCAACAACTCCTCCAAATGGCAGTGGACACCGCGGGCGCACCATCCTCGGCAAATTGGGAATTCGCATTGTCCCCTTCTGAATCTGGATCAATCAACATGAGGATCACCTACGATTGGACAAGGCAAGAGATCCCAACACGGATAAGCTACTTCGATGATCGACCCAGGGATGGCGGCGATGGGTTGATCCTGAACTGGGATATGGCAGTCGACCCTAGCTTCATTTCCTATGACATATTCGTCTGGAGCCCCACGAATGGATGGAGCATCGATTTTGTTGAGACCGGGGATTTCTCACAAATTACCCCCATTGCCTCCATCTCAGACGTTCAGACATTGGGAGTCTCAATAGAAGAGGCGTATTCCGGCGATACGATTCAGACCATACAATCTGGCGAAGAGTACTATGCAGCCATTGCAATAAGGTACCCAGATGGCTCGTTGGGGCCCATGTCAGTCTACAACGGCTCTGCCATGGCCATTGACAATGTGCCCGAGCCACCATCGTCATTGTATGCTGAGCCAATCGGATTCTCAGGAGGCAGCCTTCAAGTTGAGTGGCAGCCTTGCACAGATATCGATAGGCACTCCACCAGACTTTGGTATTCAACCGTGGAGATTAATGATGTCGAAGTCATTCCCACCTACTTTGACGTCGCACAGTCACTCGGTAATCAGACTATCATAGATGTACCACAATCTACTCCAATCTGGCTGGCCGCATCGTGTGTTGACATGGCGGGTCAATACGAAAGGGACAACCCCGCACTGTATGGGCCTGTAATCGCAGCCGGAGGCCTCGATGACTCCATCCCACCCTCAAGAGTGAGTAACGTAGAGGCTTCTGACCTTCCATTCGATGATGGTGGCTACCTGCAAGTCACATGGACACCCAACAGCGAGGAAGATTGCGTGATGTACACCATTCATGTTCTGCCAGCATCAGGTTTCTCACCTCCAACAAGTGCCGAAGGATGGCCTGTGGCCGAGATCGTCTCGGGCTGCGAAAATTCAGTCGCCATTATCGGTGGCGCAGATGGTACTCTACTGGAGAATGGTGTAAGATACTGGGTGGCGGTTGTGGCGTACGACGATTGGGGCAATGGCGATCTGAACAACGTACTGCCGGATGACGCAACGCCATTCGACAATCTCGCTGAAGAAGGACCAGAACCGGCTAGACTACAGGACGTCAGCGCTTTTGACCACCCATCCGACGATGGCACGTCGATAGATGTGGTCTGGACTAGGAGCGATGCGCCAGATTTCGCCTATTACACCATATGGGTAAGCGAGCATCCGTTAGAGGACGTCTCCTCGATGTGGTTCTTCTGTTCCGAGGAGCCTCAATCATGTGGTCTAACGACCATCCAACAGAGACAGATCGGAGGCTCTTCAAAGATAGAGATAGAGATTTCAGAGGCGCTTTACGGTACCACGCTTACAGACTCCGTCACTAACAGGATCATCCCAGAGGTACCATTGTACGTCGCAGTCACAGTACACGACATCGTAGGCAATGTCCACCTGGACAACCTAGAGACTGCGCTTGTCCTACCTCAATCGAACCTTGAGGACACAACGCCGCCAGACCGAATACCAGCTCCAGAATTGGCAGATAGGGACCCAGATCACGGCGATGGAATGTTCGTACTCTTCAATCCCAGCGAATCAGCAGACCTATCGTCCTACGAGATTTATGTGGTTCCCGACTCCCCGTTCCTACTCACCAACCTCGAGGCTCTAGAACCTTCACTTACCCTCCCTCGAGATTGGTCAGGGCCTGCCTTGGTCGAGCTATCTACTGGTATCGAGGGCAAGACTGACCTTGCCCCTGATCGTAGATATTTCGTGGCAGTGGTTGCCAGAGACTCAAATGGAAATGCTTGGACGACCGACCTACAATCCAGTGACATAGTGCTGACTGATGAACTCGGTTTGGACCCCTGTCCCGCTTGTCCTGATGTATCTGGGCTAACCGCCGCTTGGAATCCATCCGGATCAAGGATCGTTTTGAATTGGGCAGAAAGTGACAATTCAGAAGTAATCGGATACCATGTTTTTGCATCTCGTACGCCATTTAATGATGTAAGAGATGCAAGCGTCATCGCTCTGGATAGGACAACCACCGAGTTTGGATTTGACTTGATTGATGATCAGGCACTGGATAGGGATACCAATCACTATGTGGAAGTGGTCGCGTACGACGGGGAGAAATTCACTTATCGAGCGAGCCCAGTTCTCGTATTGCCATGGACGGAACAATCCGGACCACTGGATTCCCAGGCATCAGAAGGATCATCTCTGGTGGATAGACTAGTCAGTGGAGATTTGAATATTCTACTTGGAACCATTATCTTCGGACTCGCCGCCCTAGGTGCTGCTGCAACCTTCAGGTCAAGGAGAGGAATGGATGATGACTTATGGGAGATTTCCACGAGAGAGGTTGAGATAGACGCGCTGTTCGATGATGAGATCCAGTCTGATCTGAATGCGGATGAAAACAGAGAAATCCCTGTCAAAAAACTGACTGAAACGAAAACCATCTCGGACTCCACCGAGCAACTGTCTTCAAATGACTATCTTGATGACCTAGAAAAGGACCTCGACGACCTCTTTTGACAGAGGCCTTCAAGGCTGGGACTGCATCTAGTTAACCGTGGAAATATCCGACCCGGTCTTCACGACCCTGAGATTGAATCCGAATGGCCCGTTGTTCCTGGATTCACACGTCAATAGGTTGGAACGTGCCTATGCTGCCTTGTTTGATACTGCCCCGATGATAGATATGGATGATCTTGAGAGATCACTCTCAATCATATCCCAAAACAGGGAATTACCGTGCTTAGTCAGAATCCAAGTTCATCGGGATGGAGAGGTAGCCATGATACCGAGGCCTTTGGAGACTTATGAGAGTTCGATACACCTTATCACCCAACCCCTACCAAGTGGAATTAAGGATCAAGCCAGATACAAACAGGGGGACTGGGAGGCCTATTCAAACACGAGAAAAAATGCAATTATGAACGGTGGCGACGCCGCTTTGCTTGTCGACCAAGACTCGATAATTGATGGCGATACGTTTACTCCGCTATTTGCATTTGGTGATGGCGAATTCGTGATTCCTGATCCTATGATGGGGGCAGTTGAGTCCATAACTCTTGGAAACTTAGCGCATTATTTTGGAAAAAGAATCAGGATAAATCAAAGGAAGGTAACAATGGCTGATTTATCCGTGTGCTTAGATGCTTTAGCCGTGGGAACCGGAATCGGTATCAGGAGAATCGCCTCTATCGACGGTACCACTCTACGATCTGATCTAGAGGCAGGATTAGAAGATATTCTTTGCGAGATTGAAGACATGGGTTTCATTGAGGGACTATCGTGACGAAAAACACAATCACTGGCATCTTCAAGATGGAAGATGTGGGAGAATTGAACCCCCTTCTTTATGTTCTTGAGGAACTAAGGGCGGACCACACAGAAAATGATGAGATTTTGTTCCACTCTGGCGGTCCAATCGGAAAAACTAGTCGATTCTCCATGATTCCGGTGTTGGATGACCTCAGGGTGATTTTCCGCCAACCACGTGATAATACTGCGCCGACTGATAGAAACCCATTGATCGGCGAACTTGATTTGCGACTCACTCCCCCCGTACTTCTAGAATTCCAGGTTAGATCGGGTTCTGGTTGGACAACAACACGTAATGAATCTCATGTTAAGCTAGAGGCTGCACTACAATCAGTAAGTGAATTGGAGGTACTGGGATCAGTAGATCCATCCTCAGGCTTGTCACCCGGCGGTTTTGTCGGGGTCCTTGGCTATGATTTGGGACAATGGACCAGTCAAATGCGAATGAGGAACACGCCTGAACACAATGAAGTTCTGGGCGTCCTTTGGAGGACCAAGGGTTGGATCATTCATGATAGGAAGGAGAGTTCGATAACCACTTTGGGACACTCTCCCATGTCAGCGGAGGAGGTCCGCCTGTGTGTAAAGGGCACCACTGAAACAATGCGGTTTGATGCCCCCTCCACATTGGAGTCGGAGAATAGAGAAAACCACAAGCAAAAAATTATGGATATAATTGAGTCGATAAAGGACGGTCATGTTTACCAAGTTAACTATGGTAGAAACTGGAAAGGAGAATTAGACCAAGACCCATGGGATTGCTTCCTAAATTTGGTCGAGGCAAACCCAGCTCCATATTCAACATGGATGAGGTCACCTGATCTGGGTTGGACAATAGTATCTGCCAGCCCAGAACAACTCCTCAGTTTCCGAAATGGAAAAATAACCACATCACCGATCAAAGGCACAGCTCCAAGGCGTGCCTTGGAAACCGAGGACCAACGCGGGAAAGAAGACCTAATAGAATCAAAAAAGGACCTTGCTGAACATATGATGCTTGTTGATTTAGAGAGGCACGACCTGTCCTCAGTCTGCATACCAGGCTCTGTGAGATGGGCGGAATTCAGAATTGAATCCCATCCGAATGTTCACCATCTTGTATCAGAGGTTAGCGGAGAACTCAAACCCTCATGTTGTGTGACTTCAGCAATATCTTCCTTGTTCCCTGGTGGATCAATAACTGGCTGTCCGAAGGTGATGAGTATGGCGATAATTAATCACCTAGAAAGAATGCCGAGAGGCGCTTGGACCGGATCAATCGGCCACATCCACAAGCTCAACAATCTTGTTGAGTTGAACATACTAATACGAACTCTAGAGGTTCATGAAAAGGCGGGAGTGAGGACTGGAAGGGTAATGGCTGGAGGGGGAATAGTTCACTCCTCGAATCCTGAGTTGGAGGCCCAAGAGGCGGAGTGGAAGGCAGATGCGGTATTGAGGGCCGCGTGGAATGTCCCAGCATCCATTTCCAATGACACCCTGCCGAGCCTATCAATGAGTTCCAAAACACTGGCCAGACAATCCGAGATCCGGCCGAATATCTCGAAGAAGGAAAAATCCAGGAAAAAGAAAATCATACTTATTGACAATATGGACTCATTCACGCACAATATCAGAGATGCAATAGTGAAATTGGGATTCGAAGTGATAATCGTGAACGGTTGGAGTGAACACCCAGATGAGGATGTAGCCGCATGGGTCTCGGACGTTATTGGCAAACACTCACCCGACGGAATAGTCATCGGACCGGGCCCCTCGAGACCAGAATCATACAACAGGACCACTGCACTAGCCAATATGGGAATCAACGGAGAATTGATTTCCGGGAAAGGACAAATACCACTTCTCGGGATATGTCTTGGACATCAGGCAATCTGCCTAGCTGACGGATCAAACCTAACTAGGTCACCAAATGGTCCCGTCCATGGGTCCACAGTTAGTGTAGAGAACGATGGAACAGGACTATTCTCAGAACTCGCTGAGCGGCATAGCATGATGAGGTACAATAGTTTGGTAATCTTGGATGTAGGTGAAAGCATGGTTCCCAACGCATGGGAGGGGGGAACCGGTCTGATAATGGGGGCTAGGCACCGATACTACCCAATTCACGGAGTCCAATTCCACCCAGAATCTGCGGGGAGTCCCGATGGAATGGCCATAATAGAAAATTTCCTGTCCCTGTGCGATTAACCGCAGTGTTGAAGAAAAGGCTCGTAATGGTAGGGTCGATCACGATGCCGACCTGCCGGATGTGCACTCAAAACTACCCCAACGACCAATTCGCGAAAGGCAATGGCCCAAGGTACCTAGTATGTGCCAGATGCGCATTGGAACACGATATGATGGCCCCCGGGGAGGAGTCACCATTGTACTCTGATGAGGTCGCGAGTGCTAGACTCTCGTTATTCTCACGTCGATATCGACCTTGGGCACTCATCATCATTGGATGGACTTTGTTCCTCAACATGGGCCAGGGAATACCTCCTTGGTCGACTCTGTTCCTTGGAGCATTGGTACTTCTCACCATAATCACTCCCGTGAGGCACTTTATGACACGAACTAAATTTAGATCAGACCTTGCAAGATTAACCCCATAAATAAGAAGCGGAAATCCGAGTGATTCATATACTAAACACAACCAAATTTACCCTAGAGGAGACAGTGGGTCTCCTAAGAATGCCAGCCAAAACGGATGAGAAAAAATAGGAGGAGAGATTAAAAATTTAGAAAAACACTGTATTGAACGTTTACGATTCACTTCGATCAATGCACATTCTCTCCTTCCATTTCCAATGCTCATCACCTCCCAGACATTGCTATCGACACTGTCGAAGCAACGCTGGAAAGAGGGAGCGGCGGGTTCCCTGGATAACCAATAAAACACACAAAATAGGAAAGTGATGAATGATGGAGATAAGAAAGAACGCAAGCATACTAACAGCCTTTCTGCTAGTGACGATGGCCGGAGCCGCAGGGGTGTCTGCTGATGGTTCGGATCCTCTGGATCCTAACGACGGTGGAGCCGACTGGGATGGCGATGGATTAACCAACGCTCAAGAGCAGGCTGCTGGAACTGACATGAACAACCCCGATTCAGATGGCGATGGACTGCCGGACGGGTGGGAAGTTGGATATGGACTAAACCCCAATTCAGCAACGGACGCAAATGCGGACCCAGATGGAGACGGACTCACGAATTCTCAAGAGTACGCCACAGGAACCAACCCTAATGCAGCTGACACCGATGGCGATGGTCAAGACGATGGCAGCGATCCATACCCAAATGATCCCGCTAATGGCGAAATGAGCGACTCTGATGGCGATGGAATACCCGACGCTTACGATCCAGACTTCCAAGGAGACGGCTCCGGCGACGGAGGTACTCAAGGCGGAGGAGGCTCTGAGGAAGATGGACAGGGCCAAGGACAGGGCCAAGGACAGGGCCAAGGACAGGGCCAAGGACAGGGCCAAGGACAAGG
>DAVU01000022.1 GCA_002505695.1 Euryarchaeota archaeon UBA487 | reverse complement strand
AGGATGACCAATCAGAGCAGATTGTCCACTTCAGGATGGAGGCTGGATCATCCTCGGACCCGGCCCCGAATCATTTCACATTCAACCATGGCCATAACAGCATATTTGGGTTCCTGACAGACTCTGAAGGCGCGGCATTGGCAGATGTCGTAGTGGGTGTAGGAGAAGCGAACACGGTAACGAACGACGATGGTTTTTACTTGCTCCAAAATCTCTTGATTGGGTCAAGCGTGACCCTCAATGCCTCATACTGGGGCAACCAAATAATCGAGCCCCTCACATTGGAAGTTCCTACTGGCGAGGGCTGGCTCAACCTGACTGCTGAGATCGAGAAGAGCATCCCGGAGGTCGCAGAATTTAACACGCAGATCATCACAACAACTGTTGGCCCCACCCAGATAGAGTGGTCTGGAGGGAACTTCACTGACTACTATTCGCTCTACATGGATGGCGATCTAGTCTACAGGGGCTACAGCCACACCTATTTGTTCCTGCCACAGGTCCCGGGAAGTTTCCAATTCTCAATAGAGGCCTCTAACCCCAACGGATCGATTGCGAATCCCCGGGAGTTGAAGGTCATAGTGCTGCCGGGCCAGGACAGCTCAGACTTGTGGTCCACAGGAATGGTTTGGAACTACACATTGACTCACACGCCCTATTTCCAACAGAACAAGAGCTACACCACAATTGGCTCTGAACCAGTGGAGGACGCATTCGGCAACCCTGTTGATAGTTATCTGCTCAGGGTCACAGACACGGAGTACGAGGAGGGTGAGAAAGCATTCAGATGGGTGGATGCTGCCAACCTAATGACGGTCCACACACATTGGGTGGATTCGCCGCTGGTATCATCTTACTACCAGGAGGGCTTTCTCGGTTGGAGGTTCACAGATTCGGAGGGGAACGCTGTGAACCCACTCGCTACGCAGAGTGATGAGCAGCTTTTCTTACACTTCAACAGAACGAACGTAATTGGTGTGCCAGGTCACCCCAACGGCTATGACGATACCACAAATACAGTCAGGGTAGTCCATGGCGTGCAGATAACCACAATTGCTGGTGACTTCACAACCACATACCTTGAGATTACCGATCAAAGTGATGGTGTAATCTCTTGGGAGATGTGGTACAACGAGACTGTCAGGAACTGGGTCAAGGTCGTCGACAGGATACCAGGCTCTCACTCTGACATGGTAGAATGGGAATTGACCTCATTCAAAGTCCCCCTGACCCCTCAGTTCATAACGCAGGGGGACATCAAGTTGACCGATGATGACTTCACCGTAGAATGGGCGGTCTTCCAGGGTGCTGAGATCTATGAGCTCCGTGAAAATGGAGAGTTGATTTACACAGGAGGGGCTACTTCGTTTGAGATCAATGACAGGCCCGACGGGACATACACCTATGGCTTGACCGCCGTCATGGAAACAGGAACTGAGATAGCCGGGAACTCGGTGAGCTTGCAGGTCTCATTCGTGCTAGAGCCCCCGGTGTTCGAAACAGATTCGCTCTCTGTTGATTTTGGGCCTACGATGGTGAGGTGGGGTCCTGTCGAGGACGCCTATCAGTACACAGTGGTCGTGATTGACTCGACTGGCAACATAGAGATCGCCTATGAAGGTCCCTCGACTGAGGCCCAACTAGACTCGCTCCAACCAGGGATCAACAGAGTCAGGGTAATGGCTTCGATGGCCGATGGCACGAATTCGGATTATTCCGATTCGATATTCATCACCGTGAGCGATACGCAGCAAACGGAATCCACACCCATCGCAACCATGCTAATCGCATTGGGCCTGATACTATTCACAGCTGCCGCAATCTGGAGGAGGGCCGTCAGATGATCGACAGAAAGTGGTTGGCCCTAATGCAAGTCTCGGTCCTTATGATCGCCGGAGGTGCCGCATGGGAGGTCTCGAACAGGATTGGGAATACGACCGAAGAGGGAGGGATCACTGTTGTAGATTCCAACGATAAGACGCATACTTTCCCCAAGTCACCGGAGAGGGTAGTCCTCACCAACACCTATGCTGCGACCGTTATGAGGATGCTCGGCATCAGCAACTCCGTAGTCGTAGGTGTCTCTGGCGATTTCAACGACGATTTGATGTGGCCAGAACTATCCAAGAGGGACAGGGTCCAACAATCCGCTCATTCAGAGATAGATTTCGAGTCGCTTCTGGACACTACTCCCGAGGTTTACATCGTCTTCGCGACCAACGGGATGGTCGACACCAACGCTATCCGGGACAAGCTGGAGCCTGTGGGCGTCACCGTAGTTGCACTGGACTTCTACAAATACGACTCACTGGAGAGGGAGATCGCCGTGTTGGCGGATATTTTCGGCAAGCAATCAGAGGCTAGAGAGTTGTTCGCTGAGTTCGCGGCCTTGGAGTCGCTGGTATCCGACCGCATCGAAACCCTCGATGACGCTGACAGGCCTTCGGTGGTGATTGAGCATCACGCATCGTTGATGAGGGATCCCGTGGTGTTGACCGGCACATCCCAGTGGACCGACTTGGTGCATCTGGCAGGCGGGAACAACGTATTCTCGGAATTGCCTGGTCACACTACGCACGTAGACATGGAGGCAATATTGGATGAAAACCCAGATGTCCTAATGTTCGATGGCATAGTCTTCGACATCGGTTTCAATTCGTTCGATGACGAAGGGAGGTGTGAGACTCATTTTGGATACATTGAAGATCGGACGGGTTTTGAAAATATGGATGCCGTTACCAATCGAAGAATGGCGATAATGTCTGGTGAATTCGCCGGTCCGATGATGATACACGGCCTGCCAACCCTAGCCAAAATCATGCATCCTAGCCTGTTCGAGGACGTCGACGCGGAGTCAATCTTGGATAGCTATTTCTCGAAATACCACAACGTGGAAAGGATCGGGAAATTCGTCTGCACGCCGTGATAAGGGAGGTCACCAATGGATCTGATAACTAAGTCCCACATAGAGAAGACTGGGCGCCAAATCAGGCTATTGGCAGGACTTCTTTTTTTGACCCTGTTTTTCGCATTGTTCTCACTTGGGACTGGATCATCGAATAACCTAGGACTGGTTCCGACGATGAAAATCATCTTCGGTCTCACTGAGCCGACGGGCCTCCAATCCGACATAATCTGGAGGTTGAGGTTTCCCCGGGTTTTGATGGCGATAGTAGGTGGGGTTGCATTGGCTACTGCAGGTGCCCTAATGCAGGGATGCCTTGGGAACCCCTTGGTTTCTCCATTGACACTCGGTGTCGCATCTGGGGCTGCGCTTGGCGCAGCATTTGCCATCATCCTCGATTTCTCCTTCATACCCGAGGTCGCGATAGTCGCAAACGCCTTCCTGTTCTCATTGATAGTAGTAGGCGTGATAATCCGCTTGGGGAGCATGAGATCAGTCTCGGCTGAATCCTACATTCTCGTCGGCATTGCGATTACCTTCATCGCCGGTGCGATAGTTTCGACCATGACCTACTTCGCGACTGACGCCCAGTTATCCCAACTCACGCATTGGTCCTTCGGTAGCCTTTCCAGGCCGACATTAACCGACTCGGTGATCATCGGATTTTTGGTCCTCTCTTTGCTGCCCATGGGGCTCATCTTTGCCTGGGACCTCAATGCCATGGCGCTGGGCGGTGATGACTTTGCTATTTCGACAGGAGTAGATCCTAGAATCACTAGGAGGAACATACTAATCCTATCTGCGTTGCTAACCTCCATCATAATATCATTCACTGGCCTTATCGGTTTCGTGGGCCTTGCCGCTCCACACATGAGTCGGTTGATCATCGGCAACGATTACAGGAAACTGATTCCCTGCTCGGCCGTGGCAGGCGCCCTCCTCATGCTGTTTGCCGACACTGTGGGAAGAACCCTCTTTGCCCCAGTTGTGATACCAGTGGGGATCATGCTCTCTGTGATAGGCGGGCCGATCTTCATGTATCTGCTCATGAAGCACAAGGGAGGCATGGGAGTATGATGGAAACTCCGGGGGAGCTCGTTCGGGGCGGGGATTCGTCTGTCATCCTAAAGGTTGAGAATCTGCATTTCAGATGGGGGGCCAATGAGGTCCTGAAGAACATCAATTTCGATGTCAGTGGCAATGAAATGGTTGCAATCCTCGGGAAAAACGGTGCTGGTAAGACAACCCTGATAAAATGCCTCAACAGGATAAACCAAGTAAACGAGGGCAAGGTTACAATCGCGTCTAAAGACGTTTCCAAGATGCCCTTGTTAGATCTCTCAAAATCGATCTCATATGTCCCACAAACCGTCAGAACAAGTTTCCCCATGGAGGTATTTGACGTGCTCATGCTGGGAAGGAGGCCACACGTCTCTTGGAGGACATCCCCCCTCGACAAAGACGTTGTTAGCCAGACACTTCGTCAATTTGGCCTGGAGGAATTGGCCTTCAGAAGATTCGACCGCCTCTCAGGGGGAGAGAGGCAGCGAGTGGTGATAGCGAAGGCCGTGGTTCAGGACCCATCCATCTACCTCTTGGACGAGCCCACGAGTGACCTAGATCTGTGGACCCAACTTCTCACGATGGACACCATTCGTAACATCATAAATGATAGCCGGTCAGAGAAATCGGCCATTTTCGCAATTCACGACATCAACATCGCTGCGCGTTATTCCGATAGGGTGATGCTATTGCATGAGGGAGAGATACTAGCTGACGGCCCACCAGAGGATGTCATCACAAGGAGCAACATTGCGAAGGTGTTTGGGGTTGAATGCGACATAACGCAGGCAACGAACGACCGGAGTATGAACGTAGTCATTGGGAAACCAATTACCAAAAGGATGTGAGAAAAATGAGTGACAAGAACATATTGATATTGTACGGAACAGAGACAGGGAACGCAAAGGCACTGGGAGAGGACGCCGAGATTATGGCCTCAAAGATGGGTTTCGAGGCCAAGCTCGAAGACATGGAGTACTTCGAGGCCGGGGATATCTCCGACTACGAGAGGCTGCTAATCATTTGCAGCACATGGGGTGACGGCGAGCAGCCTTACAGTGCTCAGGACCTATATGACAGTGTCAGCAGCCTCAGTGGAGAGGCGTTGAAGGGTGTCAATTTCAGCGTCCTTGCCTTGGGGGATACCTCCTACGAGCTGTTTTGCGAGTCAGGCAAGGAGTGGGACAAGGTCATAGAGGAGAAGGGCGGCACTCGGGTAAAGGACCGCGTGGATCTGGACACTGACTATGACGACTACGCAGATGATTGGATCATGGACACGCTGGATTTGATGTTTCAGATCCCAACAGGAGAGTGAGAAGATGTCCGAGGAGAAGGGAACAGATAGCGGAATTCCAAGGCACTTGCCCCCTAAGGGATCGGATACTCGTAGTCAGGAGCTCCTCTACGACCCGAACATACCCACTCCCAGCCACTCGGAGCATGCAAGGACCATGGTTAGCAAGATAGGGACTGGCACGCTCTGCACGCTATCCAGCGAGCCGGAAGGATATCCATATGGGTCCTTCGTCACGTATGCCATCCACGATGGGAATCCGATATTCCTCATCAGCGGGCTGGCCGAGCATACGAAGAATCTGCAGGATTCCCCACAATCGTCGCTGCTCGTCGCGGAAGCAGGGGAGGGGAATCCCCTTGCGCTCGGTAGGACCACTCTGATCGGAGATTGTGAAAGAATGTCCGATGAAGAACGAGAAAGTGCCAAACAGGTCTTCCTCGCTTCCCATCCGGACGCCACCTTCTACGTGGATTTCAAAGATTTCTACTTCTACAAGTTGATTGTCCAATCAGCCAGGTACATAGGTGGATTCGGCAGGATGTCATGGATCGGAGGGGACGATTGGATGGCCGCGGAGCCCGACCCCCTCGCAAACGCTGCAGCTGACATCATAGAACACATGAACGATGACCACAGGGACGCAATGATCGAGTGTTGCAAGAAACTCTCGAAAGCCACGGACACGAGTGACGCCACCATGACAGGTATCGACAGGTATGGGTTCGAGATGTCGGCAATGACAGAGCAGGGGCCAAGGCCAATAAGACTGGCTTTCAAAGATCAGGCGCACACTTCCGAGGATGCGAGAATGGGGATAATCGCACTGGTTAAGAAGGCGAGATCCCAGAAATGACGCTTGCCGAGACCTTTCGAACGGCTTTCTAATCACTCTAGCAGGAGCAGGGACATTTGCATCAATGCAGCACCGAAAATCATCCCCACCACCATGTAATTCGTCCTATTCTGGCTGTAGGCCTGGGGGACAAGTTCCTTGAGGCTGACCACCGCCATTATGCCCCCGACGAACGAAAGAGAAAGGGCGACCATCAGAGGGGTCAGAACAGAGCCAAGAACGATCAGTGCGAAAAACGCGCCTAAAGGCTCGGTGAGGCCCGTCGCAAATGCGATTGCCATGGCCTTGAGGCTCCCGCCATTTCCTGCCTTGATTGGTGCCGCGACGGCGATCCCCTCCGGGATGTTATGGAGGCCAATGGCAATCATGATTACGAGCCCGTATTGCGCAGATTCCATCACAGCGACGCCTATTGCCAGCCCCTCTGGGAAATTGTGGACGCCTAGCGCCACTGCAGTGAGTATGCCAGATTTGTAGAGTCGCCTCTCTTCAGACATCTCCAACAGGTCGTCCTCACGGCCGAGGTAGAATCCGGCGACGTATATTCCTGCCCCCCCTGCTATGAAAGACATTGATACCAGCAGGAATCCGAAATCCTTTGCCTGTCCTAGCCATAGGTCTAGGATGGATATCAGGAGCATCACACCAGCCGCCATTCCCAACATGAAAGCCATCAATTCTCGGCTGATTTCCTTGATAACCAGGACTATCAAACCGCCGATGCCAGTCGCTAGTCCGGCGAATAGGGCGATGGTGAAGGGAAATAACCAGCTATCCGCTCCCTCCTCCAAGCCCTCGATTTTTACGATTGGCCCCCCTTCGCCGATTGCTCCTGTATACACCAATAGGTTCAACACAAATTCTGG